>RECQ01000023.1 GCA_007693965.1 Phycisphaeraceae bacterium
CACCACCTCAACCACCTCACGCCCAACACCTTCTGCATGGACCTCTACACCGCGGCCATGAAATGGCGCCTGGGCGAGATCGACGAGGCGACGTGGCGCCGGCGCTCCGTCTCCGCCGCCATGACGCTGGCGCAGCGCGCCGACATCCACTTCATGCGCCTCCACTTCCGCCACCTCACGTGGGAAGAGATCGAATCGTTCCGCACCGGCAGCGCCGAGTCTGCGGACATCGAGCGCATTATCGACCGCCTCGCCGAAGAGCTTCGGCGCCCGGAGCTCGAGCTGACGGCGTTGCCGCACGCGGGGTTCAAGAAGACGACCGAGGGCCCGCCCGCCGACACGCCCATCCTGCTGCGGCAGGATTCGTATCGCGCCCTCACCGAGCCGGTCGTCTTCATCAATCCCGACGGCACCGAGACCCGCGGCGCTCACACGGCCCGCTTCGGCGAGATCGAGGAGCGCTTCTACGCCGTCACCCCCGCGGGGCGCGAGCTGTACGACCGCTGCCTCTGCGAAGCCGAAGCCGCGGCGGGCGAGCACAGCGATTTCGAAGCCCGCGAAGCCGCGTACGCGCGCGCCTTCAGCGCCTTCCCCAAGACGCTCACCGAGCTGATCGGCGCCGGGCTTGTCTACGCGAGCTGCGAACCCACCGCGCAGGGCCTCGCCGCGGCACGAGATGGCGCCATCGACACCACCGATCTGCTCGAGCTGCACGCGCAGGGGCACATCCGTCTGGAGGGATTGCGCTACGAGGACTTTCTCCCCGTCTCCGCCGCGGGCATCTTCGCGTCGAACCTGAATCAGTCGGGGCTCAGGTCTGATCGCGCCCGCACCAGTGCTCCGGCGCAGTCCGCCTTCGAGGCGATCATCGGTCGCCCTGTGGTCGACGCCGATCGGCGCTACCGCGGGCGCAGCGCCAGGGCGCTGGTCGATACATTCGGCGCCCTCGGCCTGCTGGAGCGGCTCGATCCCGATGTGCGGGTCCGCCTCGAATCCGATCCCGCGCAGGCGCTCGAGGGGCGCCTGACACCGATGGCGGCGCCCACCGTGTAGTCTGCGCTTGGAGCCGTCAGTGTCGATCGACTCGGCCTCCAACGACGACTTCGCGGTGAACTGTGATTTCCGACTTGGTCACACCACTCTGACGCATGGCGCCGCGCGAGCCCCGCTGACCGCTTCCAGAAGGCTCTGGCCTGTTCCGCGAGCCCCGGCAGTACACTGATCCTATGAAACGAGAACTCATGCGCCGGATTTCGATCCGTCTGATCGCGCCGGCGTTGCTGGCGTTGCCTGTGCTGGTGGTGGCGGGCGTCCTGATCGCGATCGGCGTCATCCAGGGTCGGGCGTCCGTGGATCGGCTCGCATCGCAACAGCTTGCGCAGATTCATGACCAGATCGGCCAGCACGTGAGTTCACTGGTCATTCTTCCGACCAAGGTGACGCGCATCAACATCGCGCTCATTGAAAACGGACTGCTTGACACCGACAGGCCGCGGACATGGCGGCCGAACCTCATCGAGCAGTTCAGCGCCTTCGGGGCGCTCAGCTCGATCGTCTGGGGCGGCGAAGACGGCCGGAGCACGTGGGTGGCGAGGTACGGAGGGGACGATGAGAGCGTCTACTACACAATTCTCGACGAGCATACGGACGAAGTCATGTTCGAGTTTCGTGTTGGTCATGACGGACGCGTCGAAGACGAGCCGGTGCGTACATACGCGTTCGATCCTCGGATCCGACCGTGGTACACCTCGGCGCGGGATGCCGGAGTCCCGACGTGGAGCGAGCCGTATCTCTGGATCGGCGGTGATGACCTGGAACAGGCGACCCTCGGCATCGCCTACGGGTGGCCGCACAAGAAAGATGGAAGACTTGTCGGCGTCGTCAATGCTGACCTGAGCCTTCAGGACATCTCACGATACCTGTCCGGGCTGCAAATCGGGCGCACGGGCCGGGCGTATCTGGTGGATCACGGAGGGATGCTGCTGGCGAGCTCGACCGGCGCGGCGGTGGCGGACGCATCGGGCGAGCGGCTGCGCGCGGACGCAAGCGAGCAGGCGTGGATCAGCGCCTCGACACGGCGGCTGGAGAAAACCTTCGCATCGGTCGGCGCGGTTGATCGTGATCACGAAGAAAGACTGACTATCAACGGCGGCCGCGAGTGGCTGTTCGCATCGCCGTTTACGCACGAATCCGGGCTGCGCTGGGTGATCGTGACGGTGGTTCCGGAGTCGGACTTCATGGCGGAGATCGCCGCCGGGCGACGCCGCAGCGCCTGGTTCGCAATCGGGGCCGTCCTGGTCACGCTCGGACTCGGCGCCCTGCTGGCCTCGGCGCTGGTGCGCCCGATCCTCAACCTCTCCCGACACATGCGGCTCCTCGGTGAGGGCGAACTCGACCGGGAGATCAGCCTTCCGTACGCGCGCGAGTTGTCGAATCTGTCAGACGACATCAATTGCATGGCGGGGGACCTGCGAGACCGCATGGCTCTGCGCCGATCGTTGGCGCTGGCGATGGAGGTCCAGCAGAGTCTGCTCCCGTCGACAACGCCGGTCGTCAAGGGGCTCGACATCGCCGGGCACAGCACCTACTGCGATGAAACCGGAGGCGATTACTACGACTATCTGGACATCGCCGATCTGACGGGGAACACCGCTGCGCTGGTCGTCGGGGACGTGGTCGGACACGGGATCGCCGCGGCGATGTTGATGGCGACTGCGCGCGGAATCCTGCGCAGCCGCTGCGCCGACGGAGGTTCGCTCGGCGAGCTGCTCAAACATCTGAATACGCTGCTCGTCGAGGTGACGGGCGGCGAGCGATTCATGACGATGGTGATCGTGACAATCAACGCCGACAACGGCGAGCTGCGGCTGTCATCGGCCGGCCATGATCCGCCATTTGTCTACGACCCCGCGGCCGACCAGTTCATCGAGCTCGATGCAGGAGGACTGCCGCTGGGAATCATGGAGCATGAGGAGTATCCCGAGGCGTCATACGGCCCGTTGCCTCCCGGAAGCATCATCCTCGCGTCAACCGACGGCGTCTGGGAATCCTGGAACGAAGCCGGCGAGCAGTTTAAAAAAGAGCGTGTGCGAACAGTGCTGCGAGAAAACGCCCATCTCAGCGCCGGCGGCATCGCCGAGGCGCTCCGCGATGCGCTGCGAAGCTTCTGCGGCGAAGCCAGACAATTGGATGACATCACGTTCGTTGTCGCCAAGCGGCTGTGACCGACCGGGCCATACCCGATTCATCGTCGCGCACGGTATCATCCTGTCGATGGGCGCGACGCCCCGGGGAGGATTCCGTATGGACCCGCTGCGGATCTACGACTATCTCACAACCGTGCGGCGGTTGATGTTCGACAAAGTCCGCACGCTTCCCCCGGAGTCGTGGTCGCGCGAGTTCCCCACCGGGCCCAGGCGCTGAACATGCTGCGCAATCTTGGCGTCGAGTTCGACGACCTCGACTTCAACGCGCTCATGTACGCTCGCCGCCCCGCGGCGGGATGACCCGGCCCCGCCATCCGCCCGCGACAGCGCCCCCCCCCCCCCCCCCCCCCCCCCCCCCCCCCCCCCCCCCCCCCCCCCACCCCC
>RECQ01000015.1 GCA_007693965.1 Phycisphaeraceae bacterium
GCTTGGCAGTGGTGGTGCGGCGGGTCGCGGGCTTGCGTGCCGTGGTGCGACGCTTCGCAGTGGTCGTGCGGCGGGTCGCGGGCTTGCGAGCCGTGGTGCGACGCTTCGCCGTGGTGGTGCGCTTGCGGGGTGCGCTCTTGCGAGCGGTCGTCGTGCGCTTGGCGGTCGTGCTGCGGCGGGTGGCGGGCTTGCGGGCCGTGGTCCGCTTGGCAGTCGTGCTCTTGCGAGCAGTGGTGCGCTTCGCAGTGGTCCGCTTGGCGGGCGACCGCTTGGCGGTGGCGCGCTTCGCCGTCGTCGTGCGCTTGCGTGGCGTGCTCTTGCGGGCCGTGGTGGCGCGCTTGGCGGTGGTCCGCTTGCGGGGCGTGGCGGCCCGCTTGGTCTTCGATTTCGTCGTGCGGCGGCGGGTGGCCGTCGTGCCGGCGGTGGCGGTGCGCTTGCGAGCCGTGTGGCGTCTGGCGCCGCTGGCTGTCTTCTTGGCGCCGGTGCGGCGCGAGGTGGTCCTCTTCGTGGGCATTACTTGCAACTCCATATGGGTCGAGCCTGCCGCCTCGGTGTGTTCACCGATCCAGCGGTCTGGCGCCTGAAACTCGGCCACGTCCCCTGACGCGCGCCATCGGGGTTCACCGGGGCCCGCAACCCGGCGGGACACCTCCCCAACGGATCAGGCCATCGGCGCTCCATTTCCCGCATCTAAAGAACGGTGGGTGTAAAAGCCCAAAAAACATGTCAAGGTCCCTTCCAGAAGCGGTTCTCGGACCTGGCTGCTTGACTCTCACACTTCATCATGCACACTTGCGCTTCGCGCTCGCAGCGCGCCGAAGATGACTCACCAGCCTCACATCGCTCACACAGGAGCACAGCTCGTGCGCCCAAACGCGACCGAATGGACGCCCGAATCATGGAAGTCGCGCCTCGCCGCCCACCAGGTGGTGTACGCCGATCGCGCCGCCGTCGACGCCGCCGTCGCCAAGCTACGCGCCCTTCCGCCGCTGGTCACGAGCTGGGAGATCGAGCTGCTCAAGAGCCAGCTCGCAGAAGCCCAGGAGGGCAAGCGCTTCCTCCTCCAGGGCGGCGACTGCGCCGAAACCCTCGCCGACTGCCGCCCCGAGGTCATCACCAACAAGCTCAAGATCCTGCTGCAGATGTCGCTCGTGCTCGTCCACGGAGGCCACAAGCCCGTCATCCGCGTGGGCCGCTTCGCCGGCCAGTACGCCAAGCCCCGCTCCAGCGATGTCGAACGCCGCACCGACGAGAACGGCGCCGAGGTCGAGCTGCCCAGCTACTTCGGCGACCTCGTCAACCGCGCCGAGTTCACCCCCGAGGCGCGGCGCTCCGACCCCCACCTCATGGTCCGCGGCTACCAGCACGCCGCCATGACGCTCAACTTCATCCGCGCCCTTGTGGACGGCGGCTTCGCCGACCTTCACCATCCCGAATACTGGGATCTCAGCTTCTTCGAACACGCCGACCTGCCCCCCGAGATCAAGGCCGAATACCAGACGATGACCTCGCATCTCGCCGAGGCCCTCCGCTTCATGGAGGCGCTGGGCGAGACCGGCGTCGAAGAGCTGAACCGAGTCCACTTCTTCACCAGCCACGAGGGGCTGAACCTTCTCTATGAATCCGCCCAGACGCGCACCGTCCCCCGACGCGAGGGCCACTACAACCTCACCACCCACATGCCCTGGATCGGCGAACGCACACGAACCCTCGATGGCGCCCACATCGAGTTCTTCCGCGGCGTGCGCAACCCCATCGGCGTCAAGCTCGGCGCCAAGACCACCACCGGTGAAGCCGTCGAGCTCGCCGAGATCCTGAATCCCGACGACGAGCCCGGCCGACTCACCTTCATCGTGCGCATGGGCGCCGACAATGTGGCCGAAAAGCTCCCGCCCATCATCGAGGCCGTGCAGCGGGCGGGTCGGCGCGTCCTGTGGGTCTGCGACCCCATGCACGGCAACGGAGTCACCACCCGCGCCGGCGTGAAGACACGCAGCTTCGACGCCATCCTCACCGAGATCGAACGTTCGTTCGACGTCCACGAGAAGATGGGCACGCACCTCGGCGGCATCCATTTCGAACTGACCGGCGACGATGTGACAGAATGCATCGGCGGCGCCGCCGGCGTCGGTGAAGACGACCTCGACCGCAACTACACCAGCCCCTGCGATCCCCGGCTGAATTACCAGCAGTCGCTCGAGCTCGCCCTGCGAATCGCGCAGCGGATGGGTCGCACACGCAACGGCGAAGGGTGACGAACGACGCTTTGGTGGCACGGCTCTCCGAGCCGTGTTCAATTTACCCGCGCTCATGAACGCCGGCGAAATTGTCCACTTGCGCGATCCCGCGACTGCGATGTTTGCAATGTGTTCGCAGGTTGCATATCCGGGATTGTTCTTGACACATGTATGAGGGGGGGTAAACTAAATGTAGTGTGGCGGTTAGGGTGAAGTGAGGTCGCCCGGGATTTTCACAATCCGCTTGTGGGAGCGACACAAATGAATGTCACGAAGAAGACCCGTCAATGGCTCTGTATCGGCGCGGCGGTGTTCGCTGCTTCGGTCGTAACCGGCGCTATTGCCCAGCCCGCAGCCGCTCCGCCTGGATGGCATTGGGGAGGCGCGAATTGTGGGTGCGCCTCTGTAGCGCCCAACGGGCAGCAGAACACAATCGGTTGTCGCAACTGTTGCGGCGGCGCTCCTCAGGGCTTTGGTCCGGGGTGCATTGCGTTCTGTCTGCAAGCTGATTTTCCCTGTAATCAGGGTGACCACTGCGGCGGTGGGATATGGGGATTAGCTTGCAGAGTGTTGACTCCACTCTTCTGATGAATACGAAACGCATCATTCTCATCGTCGCTTCTGCGGTCATCCTGATCACCGCCGGACTGTGGATTGGATCGGGGGTGAGAGAGGTTCGCGAGCGCGTTCAGCTCGCTCGACATGGTGTTCCCAAATACGAGCCTGACTCAAAATGGTCAGATGAGCACAATGCATACGTTTCATGGTTGATGAACGATCTCGGAAGATCGAACTCGCTCAATGCATGGACTGACGAAGACAATATTCAACGACTCATGGATGTAATCCAGCCGCCCTCGCTCGAAGAAGTCGAACAGTTTGAACGCAGCGATTTGCATCGAGAGCAAGAACGCATGATGAAATTCTGGCTGGCGACGGGAGTCGTCTCCGAAGCGCTGCGGCGAGGAAAACCGATTCCGGACATTCTGAAGGGTGTCTTGATCTCAAATCTCGATCATCCGCATTGGCGTATCCGTCAGGGCGCCGTGCAGGATGTGTGCTATGCCCGACTTGTTGCGGACCCAGACATTCGGACAAAGATCGAGTCAATGTTCTCCGACGAGAACGACCAGGTCGCGACCAACGCGTACCTCCAGTTGGAGCACTACGATAGGATTGAAGCCTTGCGCGCTGAGGGAAAATGGCGTGGCCCGTAGCCCCAGAGCCTTCACACTGCTCGAACTCCTGGTCAGCATCGGGATTATCGCGGTCCTGATCGGAGTTCTGCTCCCCGTGCTCCGCTCAAGTCGCGAAAGCGCGCAGCGCGTCGTCTGCCTCTCAAATCTTCGGACGTTCGGCTACGCGCTTCAAATGTATAAGGATGACCACGAGGGCATTCTTCCCTACTCGAGCAGACAATACGATGTGAGCATCGGGTGGACGGATCCGATCGACGCCCTCATGCCGTACCTGGGCGATATCGAGCCGCCCGGAAAAGTCCTGGGACTGAGGGCGCAACCATACGTCTGCCCACTTGACCAGAGCTACGCGGACCTGACCGGGCTGAGCTATGGCTACGTGCCGGCGAACTTCATGTCCACATTCGTCGCCGAGACTCCCCAACAGCGCCGGAGAGTCGCGAAATGGGTCACAGAAATCGTTTACGATACTCCTCCACGCCGCAAGCGCTTGCTGACCGACCGATTCGAATGGCATAATCCTCGCCAATCGCTTTTCTTCGACGGCTCTGTCGGGCTGGACGATTCGACCGGAGGATTCTGAAGCGGCGCTGCAGCGCCGCCGGCGTCGGTGAGGACGACCTCGACCGCAACTACACCAGCCCCTGCGATCCCCGGCTGACCAGCCCCTGCGATCCCCGGCTGAATTACCAGCAGTCGCTCGAGCTCGCCCTGCGGATCGCGCAGCGGATGGGTCGCAAACGCAACGGCGAAGCCTGACGATCAACAGTCGACAAGCTCTCGGGTGGCATGGCTCACTCTGGTGACACGGCTCACAGGTGGCACAGCGCCTTTGTGGCACGGCTCTCCGAGCCGTGATCCAGCGCAAACCAGAAGAACAGACGCCGAGGCTGAGGAGTCTTCGACGAAGCCTCGGGAACAGGCAGTCGATCCTGGTCGCACACTGCGCCGCTCGATCGTGCTTCTTTAACCCCGAGCGCCGTGCGCATTATCCCTGCTCATCCGGATCCAGACGATCCTGCTCAGCATCCGGCGCTGCGATCGTCTCGGGTGTTTCCTCGGTGGTCGCGTCAGTCGTTCGTCGCGGGCGCGACACAGTCTCCGAACCCGGGCCGAGCGGGCCTGTGTCGTATTCCGGCATGAAGGAGAGCGCGGGCGGTTCGATGGCGCCGATGGTCCACGCCCGGCTCGACTCGACGCGCCACGCCCGCATCCCGCCGCGGAGGCGCAGCGTGATCGCCTGGTGCACATGCTGGTCCGAGGGACCGCGCAGGTCGCCGACGGGTCGATGGATGTCGACGTCCGCCGTGTTGCCGCGGATGCGCAGGCGCGAGACGTGGTAGATGGGCAGGTGGGCGGTTTCTTCAGTGAGCGCATGGGCCCGCGGATCGTCGATGCGCTCCATGAGCTGCAGCGTGCGCTTGCGCAGCATGCCGTCGGGGAAGTTGATGGCGTACTCACCCTTTACAGGGAAGCGCTGCACCGTCCATTTGATGGACTCGATCATCAGGTCGCTCATCGGCGCCGAGTTGGGATCGGTGCGAGCCACCGCCCCCTCGATGGGCGGGTAGTTGGCGTAGCCCACGCATCCGACGCCCATGGCGAAGGACAGAAGGCAGGCGAGCAGTCCGAGCAGTCGAGGCGCATCCGTGTGCATCGTCGTGGTCTCCCGTGAGAGGTGGTCTCCGTACGCCCATCAGTCTAACCACCACTGCGTGGATGCGGGGCGCCGCGGCGCCGGAAGGCGCCGGCGTTGTCCCCCGCATGTCCCGGGCCCCGGCGAGCCGCTACGATCTCCGGATCCACGACGCCCATCACGCGCCCGCGACACCCCCAGCCACACCATGAGCCACATGAGTCCAATTCGTCCCATGCGTACCAGCTTCCACCATCGCGCCTTGCGCCTCGCGCCGATCGCCGCGCTGGCAGCGGCGCACTTCGCCCAGCCCGCCTTCGCCGACGCCCCCTCCTGGCGCGCCCCCGAGGCGGACAACCTCCGCAACCACGTCCAGATCACCTTCCCCGACCGATTCAGCCGCGCCGGCGAGGCCTACTTCAGCCCGGACACGCGCTGGATCATCTTCCAGGCCACGCCCCGGGCGGGCGACGACCAGGCGCCGCCGAATCCGCACTTCTCGATGTACGTCGCCAAGCTCGAGCGCAACGACGCGGGGCGCATCACCGGGATTGAAGAGCCGATCCTGATCAGTCCCCCCGGCTCCGCCAACACCTGCGGCTTCTTTCACCCCAAGCATCACCACCGCGTCATCTTCGGCTCCACGCTCACGCCGCCGGAAGAGCAGGCCCGCGCCGGCTACCAGCGCGGCGCCAGCCGCTACGTCTGGCAGTTCCCCCCCGAGATGCAGATCGTCACGCGCACCGTCCTGCCCATCTTCCACGATCTGCACGGCGAGCCGCAGGAAGGCGATTTCACGGTCGGCTGGGGCGAAGACGCGAAGGCGCCTCAGCCCCTGTGGACGCGCCACGGCTACGACGCCGAATGCGCCTACTCACCCGACGGCCGCTTCATCGTCTACACCGCCATAGACGAAGAAACCGGCGACGGAAGCATCCGCATCTACGACACGAAGACCGATCGCTCCTGGCCCGTCGTCACCGCCTCCGGCTACGACGGCGGCCCGTTCTTCTCGCCCTGCGGCCGGCGAATCTGTTACCGCTCCGATCGCAAGGGAAACAATCTGCTCCAGCTCTTCGTCGCCGATCTCGAGTTCGATGCGGATGGCGTTCCCATCCGGGTGAAGACCGAGCACCAGCTCACGAACAACAGGCATGTGAACTGGGCGCCCTTCTGGCATCCGGATGGCGAGCACCTCGTCTACGCCTCAAGCGAAGCCGGACACGACAACTACGAGGTCTTTTCGATCGAGGCGCCCGCGTACGGCGCCGAAGCGGATTCAGAGTTGCATACCAGGCTCACCCCGCGGCGCATCACCCACGCCCCCGGCTTCGACGGCCTGCCTGTCTTCAACACTGACGGCGACCTGATGATGTGGACCAGCCAGCGCGGCGGCCTCCATGCGGACGACGAGCGCCCCTCCAGCCAGGTGTGGATCGCGGAAGTGGTGAATACGGCGCCGTAAGGCCTCACGCCGCGGGCGCGGCGTCGTCCATGGCCTCGATGTGGCTGTACTGGTCCAGATTGCAGACCACGATCTCGCCATCATCCTTGCGGATGGTCAGACGCTCCAGCCACAACTTGTCATCTTTGGAGTGCGCGAACCATGAGCCGGTCTTGGACTGCTCGAAGGAGACAACCTCGCCTTCGACCGTGATGGTCCACGGATCCTGACGCGTGCGCGGGATCTGTTGCATCACGCGAACACGCTTGCCGGGCTGGTAATGGCTGGTTTCAATCGCCATGCGGCGGGAGTGTAGAGACATCTCGATCCGCAAGCCACCGGCGCGCCCCACGCGCGGCGCAACACGCCGTTCTCGGCGCACAGGAATGTTCTCGGACACGCAGCGCGCTTCACGCTCGCTCTGACATAAACAGTTTCAGGCGCTCCGCTTGCGCTGAAGGGTCGCAAACAGGCGCTGATGCGGTGCGCATGCGCGCGCAGCCATGAAAAAACCGTCGGACGGAGGCTCCGATCCCCGTCCGACGGCGTGCTACGGCAAGCGCCGCAGTTGGTCTGAATTGTTCCGCTGTGCAAACCTGCTCAGACGAGTATCGTCCAGCCGGATACGCTAGCGTAGCCGGCCGTCCGGGGCCGTCAACGAAACTCCTGATTCTCACAGAAAAACGCGTAAGTACCTGTAGAATATATGGTTATGAAATCGGACATGTCCGCAGAATCCGTGACCGGGGTGATCGAGGTGGGCCTCGGTCTCCTCCTTCGTCCTGGTAGTATATCAGGTGTCTGTCAGGGTGCTTGGCGCGAGGCGCTGCTCACCCGTCGGGCCCCTGGCGCCGTCTTCGAAGGGTGGTGGGAGTTCCCCGGCGGCAAGGTCGAGCCCGGGGAGTCGGTGGAGGCGTGCGTCGTCCGCGAGCTGCGCGAGGAGCTGGGGGTCGAGGTGCGGGTTCTCGGACCTCTCCCCGGCGTCGACGCCCTCGTCCACACCTACCCCCACGGGACCGTCCGCCTCCACGCCCGGCTCTGTGAGCTCACTCCCGATTCGGCCCCCCCGGCCAACCTGCTGGTGGCCGAGCACCGCTGGACCGCCGCGGCGGACCTCGGCTCGATCGGGCTGCTGCCCGCCAACCTGCCCATCATCGAGCGCCTGGCCGCTCTGCTCAGCGGGAAGACCCCGCCCCCGGAGGCGGAGGAGGAGCATCGCGCCCATCAAGATTGAAGCGGCTGAGGCTCAGTTCGCGGATGCGATCAGTAAGTCGCCGGATCTGCTCATCCAGCTCGGCAGGCCGCTGCTCCTCAGGAATGCGGCTGCGGAGCTGCTCCAGTGAGCGGACCGCCCGTTCGAGGTCGTCGATCGTGTCCCCCGACGCGGTCTCGATGGCCTTCTCGATGGCGCTGCGGATCTCGTCGGGGCTGACGGTCGAATCCGGCGCCGGAGAAGGCGCCGCGTCGGGTGGGGACGTCGCGTCCGGGGCCGTCGGAGACTCTTGCGGGGTCGCTTCGGGCGTCGGAAGGCCGTTCTGGGTGTCGGAGCCGTCCTCCGGCGTCAGCGCGGCGTCGGGTGTTTGCTCGCCACCCAGCCGTTCGCCCGCGAGGGCGGCCAGCAGGACGATGGCCCCGAGCTGGATGCACACCACGATGGCCAGCAGGGTCGCCAGGGCCCGCATGTTGGAGAGCTGTCGCCGCAGCCGACGCATGCCGGAGGCCTGAGGATTCGCCGCCTTCGCCGCGGCGCCGGGCGGTGTGGAGGCTGTGGTGTGTGTGGGGGGCGCCGGAGAACGAACCGGCCGTGGCGTCTGCGGAGCGACACCCGGGCCGTTCATCGTGCTCTCGAGCGCGGGCTTCGGAGTCGCGGCCACTGCGGCTTGGGCGATCGCCTCTGGGCTGGCCTCGCCGGGGAGGAGACGGACGGGCGCCAGGCCGAGCTGCTGCCGGTCCGTGGGGGCGACGAAGACGGCGCCGCAGGTGCGGCACATGTATTCATCCCGCGTGGCTTCGCCGTGGCAATTGTGGCACTCGCCCAGCAGATTGGCGACGCCCGGCACATCGCGGGCGGCGGCCCAGAACTGCCGGGTTGTGGGGCCGCGGATGATGGTGTCGGGGCGCAGCCGCCCCCGGGCCGCGAGCCGCTGGATGGTCTGGTAGGAGCAGCCGGGCCGGAATGGGTTCTCCTCGTCGCGGATGAACCACGGGCCCATGGCGTTCTGGCTGGCCTGTCGGGAAAGAGGCTCAAACAACCCCCTGCACGACTCGCAGCGGTCCCCGCCCGCCTGCGTGTGGCCGCAGTAAGGACACAGGGCCTCCCTCTGCTCCGCCGTGACGCTGTTTGAACCCGTTGTCGTCATGGGGCGGTGTGGATCCGAAGTGAGAGGCGCCCTCCGCGACGAAGAAAACCGTTCGCGACCAACCAAAGGATACGTCCACCATCGGGTGTCTGTTCTCGGCGGATCATGAAAGGGGCGTATGCACGAGGGGATACGCTGCGAGGCGGTCCGTCACTGGCTCAGGGGCAGGGTCCCCAGTTGCCGAGAATCTGGGCGAGATCGGCGGAGCCGACAGAGCCGCTGTTGGTGAAGTCGGCGGGGGCGCACGCTGGCGCGATGACCACGCCCCAGCATCCGAGGACCCAGCCGACATCCCCGCTGCCGATGGTTCCGGAGCTGGTGAGATCCCAGGGGCATGGCGGCGGGGGGGGATCGCCCAGAACCTCTTCGAGATGGATCTGGTCGACCCACCAGCGCGACGGGGCGCCGCCGGGGTTGTTGGGATTGCCGGGGGCGCCGGAGGCGTCGAATCCCTGGCGGAATTCGAGTGCGTTCACGCCGAGCGGGTGGGTGAGCGTCTGCGTGGGCAAGACAGCGGCGCTGCCGGTGGCGAGGCGCAAAGCGTCGGGATGGGCGCCGGGCAGTGTGTGATCGAAGTGACCGGGCCGGTCGCCCATGCCGTCGCCGCCGAACTCGACAGGGCCGCCGGGGCCGCCGACGAGGCCGGATGCGCACCCAAGATCCCGTCGGCGCTGTGACGCCGACGCCTTCCCAGACAAGATTCGTGTGGACGCCGACCAGCACGGCGATCTCACCATCGTCGAAATCCTCATTCGCAACGGTCGGGCCGCCGAGCCGGACGCCGGCGACGGAGTTCTGGGTGCTCGTCAACGGGGATCCGTCCGCGATGTTGAATCGCGGCCCGCGCGCGATGAACATCGGTCGCGTGTGGTAGTCCTGCAGGTAGACATCCCAGTGCAGCGCGGCGGAACGGGCGCCGACCATCGCGTCTTGGTCGATCTCCTCGACGATGAGCTCGGGCAGCGCCAGGTGCGCCTGGAGGGCGCCGAGCGTGCCGAGTGTCTAAAAAAGCCCGTGTTGACGAATGACAGTGTTTCTCAAGGAAGGCGCGATTTTAGAATGAAGGCGCGAATTCTTTCTCTTGATTGCGAGCCGTCATTTCTCGATCGTGTGAGGGGGGGCGCCGTGGGCCGCGGCCGGACGGCGTGCATCGGCGCCGCCGGGCCGCGAACTTCCTGTTCTTCGCACGGATCGACACTGCGGTTCCCGGACCGGGCCAGTTCGTTTGACACCGGGCCCCTTCGCAGGTGTGATCGATGTGCATGTCCGAAGCACACCCGAAACAGAACCTCCTGCGCTGCCTCCACTTCCGCGAGGTCATGGCGGCGATCTCTCCTCTCTGCGCTGCGGTGTGGCTGGCGTCGACCGGCGGCTGCGCCGGCGATTCCGCCTCATCCGCCACGCGCGGCATCGAGACGGCGGAGGCCTACGTCGAGGGACAGTCGACGCGGATCGGGCAGCAGCGCGAACAGGCGCGGCTGGCGATGATCGATGGCTCTCCGATCACGATGGAGCAATTGGCGCCGGCGCTCCTTGAAGTGGCAGGCGCCGCGGCGCTGGAAGAGATCGTGATCGACATGATGCTGGCGCGTGAGGCGGAGCGCCGCGGCGTGCGCATTACGGAGGCCGACATCGACCGCGAGCGCGAGCGGCTGGTGGCTTCCCTGGCCCGCGCTGACGAGGCGGCGGACGCCGAGCGGGGCGAGCGCCTGCTGCGCGAGATGCGTCGGGCCCGCGGGCTCGGCGCCGAGCGCTTCCGGGCGCTGCTGCGTAGAACCGCGCTCATGCGCGCCCTGGTCGCCGATGATGTGAGCGTGAGCGAAGCGGCGGTCCGCCAGTCCTACGAGTTGCGCCACGGCGTGCGCTACCGGGCCAGGCTCATCACGGTTCCGACGGCCGGCGAGGCTGCGGAGGCGCGCCGGCGGTTGAACGCGGGCGCATCATTCGGAGAAGTGGCGGCCCGGATGTCGACGGATGTCAGCGCCGCCCGCGGCGGGTTGATCGAGGAGATCAGTCCGGCCGATCCGAGTTATCCGGCCGCGATCCGCAGCGCGCTGGAGCGGTTGACGCCGGGTGAGGTGAGTCCGCCTGTGGCGATCGGGGATGGCTTCGCGATTCTGCTGCTGGACAGCGTTACGGCGCCGGACAGGGCCGATTTCGAGCATGTCCGCCCTGCGCTGGAAAGCGAAGTACGGCGGCGCCAGGAGCGGCTGCTGATGGATCGGCTGGCCGAGCGGCTGCTGGAGGGGGCGCGGGTGACGATCTTCGATGCGGGCCTGCGTCGGAGCTGGGAGGCTCGACGCGCTCCGGGGACACGCTGAGGTTTTTCATCAAGACGCTGATTATTCGGTCCGACTTCCTCCGGGGCGTCTGTGTCACTGCGCAGACGGCGCAGCGCCGGCGTCCGGGGAGTTCGATGATCAGGAAGCGAGGGCAACACGGACTCTGGCGGCTTCGATCGCTGATGGCGCCGCGCAGCATGCGGACCAGGACCGCGCTTTCCGCATCCCTGACCGTCGTGGTGGCGGTGACGCTGTGCGCGACGGTGATGACGAAGATCGTGCAGGCGCGCATTGGCGAGGCGTTGCAAGAACGCGCCCAAACGCACGTGGAGTCGATCGCCGCGAAGTTTGGCGTCGACTTCGAGTACGGCGCCGATACGCACACGCGCGAGGCGATGACGATGGCGTTGGAGGATCCGCGCGTCGGGTTCATCACGATCGAGCGCGCCAGTGGAGGAACGATCGCGACGGGGGTCGAGAACGAGCGGCTGTGGCTTGCATACAACAGGGCGGTCGGCGAGGTGGGCGCGTCATGGACCGAAACGCCGATCGTCGGCGCACTGCGGCAGGGCCGCGGCGTGATCGGCGCCTACGCCGAGGAGCGCGTCCCGATCATGGAGGCGCCGGGGCGCGCCGGCGTGCGGATCGTGATCGGCTACACCGAGCCGGAGCTGCTGGCGCTGATTGTGAAACTCCGCCGCGCCGGCGCCCTCACGGCGGCGGCGGTGGCGCTGGTCGTGACGCCGCTGGCGCTGCTGGTGGCGGCGGGGCTGATCCGTCCGCTGTCGCGGATGACGCGGGCCGCCGAGCAGTTCGCGAAAGGTGAAGTGCCCGAGACATTGCCGGAGACGGGGCCGGCGGAAATTGCGTCTCTCAGCCGGTCGCTGAACCTCATGATCAACCAGCTCTCCGAGGCGCACCTGGCGCTGATGCGAGTGAACAAGGGGCTGGAGGAGACAGTGTATGAGCGCACCAAGGAGTTGCGCCGCGTGAACCAGATTCTCGAGGCCCAGATCCGCGACAAGAATGACTTTCTGCGCATCGTCAGCCACGATCTGGGGGCGCCACTGCGGAACATCGCAGGCATGACCGCGCTCTTGATCGATGCCCACGGTGAGCAACTGCCAGAAGACGCCGTGCACCGCCTGGAGCGCATCGCCGCCAACGTCGAAATCGAGACGGAGATGCTCAACGACCTGCTTGAGCTGAGCCGCACCATGTCGACGCCGGCCCGATCGAGCGATGTGAAGAGCGAGCGCGTGGCCCGGGAGGCGGCGTACGTCTTCGAGCATGAGCTGCGGAACAAGTCGATCCTGCTCAAGATCGAAGATGGCATGGCCTCCGCGCATGTGGACGCGTCGCGCCTGCGCACCGTCTTTCAGAACCTGATCGACAACGCCATCAAGTACATGGGCGATTCACCGGCGCGACAGATCACCGTGGGCGCCGAGCGGCGCGACGGGCGCGTGCTCTTTTTCGTCTCCGACAGCGGCCCCGGCGTGCCCGAGGAGGATCGGGATCGCATCTTCCAGCTCTTCCGGCGCGGGACGGCGTCCTCGAAGGTGGAGGGAAAGGGCGTGGGGCTGGCGGCGGTGCGATCCATCGTCGAGAGCTGGGGAGGCCGGATCGAGGTGCAGCCGTCGTCGGACGGGGGCAGCCGCTTCGTCTTCACCGCGCCCGCGGCGCTGGGCGAGGGCGGTGAGATCGCCAACGTCCGGGAAACAGCGCCGGGACGCTGAAAGCACTGGATCAGGGGGATTTGTGCAGCCTTCGCCGAGGCAATGAGTCCAGTCGGGGCTTCGGTGGTCCGATTCATGGGGGCAAGCGCGTCGACGATCCCCGGAGCGGGACGCCACGCCGCCCGGAGCCGATCGGGCTGCGGCAGCGCAGGATTGAGAGATCGCCGCGCGGAGGCGCGGTCGCACAGGAAGGCAGCTCTGCCGATCATGATGAGGCCTGACTCCCCAAAGGTGCTTGTGATCGAGGACGATCCTGACACGTCCGAACTCATCACAGCCACAGTGAACGGGCACTTCGGATGCCCCTGCACCATCACCTGCGCATCCGTCGAGGAGGTGAGGCGGGTCGATTTCGAACACATCGACCTGGCCCTGTGCGATTACCACCTGCCCGACGGCACCGGCATCAAGGCGATGCAGATCATCCTCGATCACCGGGAGGATGTCCCCGTCATCCTGGTGACGGGCGAGCGCGAAATCGTGACCGCCGTTGAGGCGATCCGTCATGGCGCCGCCGATTACCTGATCAAGTTCAACGACTACCTGCGCACGATCCCCATCGTGATCGAGAAGAACCTCGAGGTGGCCCGCATCCGGCGCGACAACCTGCGCCTGCAGGCGGCCCTCTCGAACTCGCTTGCCGAGCTGAAGCGGAAGAACCGCGAGCTGGAGGAGGCCG
Organism: Phycisphaeraceae bacterium; assembly: GCA_007693965.1. Taxonomy (GTDB): domain Bacteria; phylum Planctomycetota; class Phycisphaerae; order Phycisphaerales; family UBA1924; genus RECQ01. Next base: position 13,577 of record RECQ01000015.1, read on the forward strand.
CCGCCCGTTTCGAGCTGCTCGCCTCCACCGATCTGCTCACCAACCTCGCCAACCGGCGCGTGCTTGAGCAGCGACTGGCGGTCATGTTCTCCGAGGCCCTGCGCTACGGAACCGAGCTGACCTGCCTCATGATCGACCTGGACGGCTTCAAGGCCACCAACGACACGCTGGGCCACCAGCGCGGCGACGATCTGCTGGTCATGACTGGGCGCATCATCACCGACCAGGTTCGCACCAGCGACGTCGGCGCCCGCTACGGCGGCGACGAGTTCGTCATCGCGCTGCCGCAGACCACCTGCGACACCGCCGTCGCCCTGGGCCAGCGCCTCATCGGCGAGTTCCGACGCCAGAGCGAAGCCCTGCTCGGTGACGGCGCCCGCTGCGGCATGTCCATCGGCATCGCCAGCCTCACCCTCAGCCGCCCCCTCGACCCCCACCAGCTCATCGCCCACGCCGACAACGCCCTCTACCGCGCCAAGATGTCGGGAAGATCGCGCATCATGGTCTGCGGCCCGGACGGCAAGAGCGCGATGACGCCGGAGTCGCTGGAGGTGTAGTTCGGTGAGTGGGTGAGTGTGGGAACCCTCGCTTGCGCTTCGGGCTCGTAACGGGCTCGACTCCTCTCTGCGTCTCTGTGTCTTTGTGGTTCTCCCCCCCCCCACCCTCACCGCATCTTCTTCGACATCGCCCGCTCGATGTCGCGCTTCGCTTCGCGCTCGCGCATGTCCTCGCGCCGGTCGCCCTTCTTCTTTCCCGTGCCCACGCCGATCAGCAGCTTCACGCGCCCGTCCTTGAAGTACATCTTCAGCGGCACGATCGTCACGCCCTTGCTCAGCGTGTCGGTCGCGAGCTTGATGATCTCGCGTTTGTGGGCCAGCAGGCGGCGCGTGCGCGTCGGCTCGTGCTGGTTGACTCCGGCGGCGGGGGGGTACTCGTTGATGTGGACGCTGTGCAGCGTCAGCCGCGCCGGCGCCGCCTCGGCGCGGACGTAGCCCTCCGCCAGCGACGCCTGGGCGGCGCGGATGCTCTTCACCTCCGAGCCCTGCAGCACGATGCCGACTTCGAGCGTGCGGTCGATGGTGTAGTCGTGCCGCGCCTTGCGGTTCACGATCTCGGGCTCGTTGGTTTTGCCTTTTCCTTTGGCCATGGGGGAGTGAAACGGTAGATGGTATCGGGGAGAGAGGAGATGGTGTTTCGGAGGGCGCCCGACCGGGGAGGGGGGAATGTGGAATATGGAATGTGTGGAGCGGCCGGCGTCACCGGCACATTCCACATTCCATATTCCACATTCTCCTCCCCCGTCTCCCACCGTATGATCGGCCCATGCGCACAGATGCGAACGATCGACCAGTCCTGACCATCGGCCACTCCCCCGACCCCGACGACGCCTTCATGTGGTGGCCTCTCGGCGACGCCTCGCAGGGGCGCCCGCCGGTGATCGACACGGGTGGTTTCCTCTTCACCCCCGTCGCCGAGGACATCGAGTCGCTCAACCGCCGGGCCGCGGAGCGGGGCGACCTCGACTTCACCGCCATCTCGATCCGGAACTATCCCTCGGTGCGCGATCGCTACATCCTCACCGCCTGCGGCGCCAGCATGGGCGATGGCTACGGGCCCAAGGTCGTCGCCCGCAGGGGCGAGTCCGACGGCGTGGCGTGGCTGACGCGGGACGATGTCCGCATCGCCATCCCCGGCGTGCGAACCAGCGCGTGGCTGGCGCTGCGTCTGTGCGCCGGGACCTCGCTGCGCCACGTCGAGACGCCCTTCGAGCGCATCATCGACGAGGTGGCCTCGGGGCAGATCGAGGCGGGGCTGGTGATCCACGAGGGGCAGCTCACCTACGAGGATTCGGGGCTCGAGCTGGTGGTCGACCTCGGCGCCTGGTGGAAAGGCGAGACCGGCCTTCCCCTGCCGCTGGGCGGCAACGCGGCCCGGCGCGATCTGGATGAGCGGCTGGGCGACGGAGCGGGGCGCCGGCTGGAGGCGGTCCTGCGGGCGTCGATCGAGCACGCCATGGCGCAGCGGGCCGAGGGGGTGGAGCTGGCCATGGCCCACGCCCGCGGCATCTCGCGCGAGCGGGCCGACCGCTTCATCTCGATGTACGTGAACGACCTGACGATCGACGCGGGCGAGCGGGGCGCGGGGGCGATCCGTGCGTTCCTCGGTCGCGGCGCCGCGGCGGGGCTGTGCGAGGATCCGGGCGGTGTGGAGCTGCTCGGGG
>RECQ01000005.1 GCA_007693965.1 Phycisphaeraceae bacterium
GCATACACCGCGTCCGGGCATGGGTCCATGCCAAGGTCTGCATCCACGCAGCGCGAATCAATCTCCGCACCGCCAATGCTGCATAATCCTCCTCTGGGAGAGGGCAGGGTGAGGGCTCCTTCTTCTCCATTTCCTCCAACGCTCGAACACCGGATGTTCACGATTTGTCGGTTCGAGTGTAGCGCGAAGATCGGTTGTTGATCGAGCGATGGAGAAGATTGAGAAGAAGGAGCCCTCACCAGTCCGCTGCGCGGACAGCCTCTCCCAGGGGGAGAGGCGGGGGCGCCTCGCTTGCGCTTCGGGCTCGAATTCGGGATCGCGGTTCAGTCCTTGCCCGGGCGCTTCCAGCCGCTTTCGGGGTCTTTCTCAAGCGTCGTGGCCGACTGTTTGATGCAGCGCAGGCAGATCAGCGATTCCTCGTACATCGGGCTGCGCCATTCGGGCTGGTCGCGCTCTTCGAGGCACATGGTGCACTGCTGCTTGATCGTTGACGCATCGCCGTTCAGCACAAGCTGGGTGTACGCCACTGTCAGGCACGAGGCGCAGACCAGGCTTCCCTGGTGGCCTTCCACCATCGGGCGATCCTCCGCCCAGGGCTTGCGGCAGAAGTCGCACTTGAAGAATTCGTTGCCTTCGGCTGATTCGTCGTGCATGGGAGAGATGGTAGGGGGAAGGGGAGGGAATGTGGAATGTCCCGGTCCGGGCGCCGTCGTGCGGCGCGCACATTCCACATTCCATATTCCACCTTCCACAACCCCTCTCACTCCACCCCCATCATTCTCCCCACATCGTCCCACACTCTCTCGACGGTGATGTTGTCGATGGCGCAGCGTTCCGGGTGGTCGTTGGCGACTTCTTCCTCGGGCAGGCGCGGGTCGGCGAGGATGATCGCTTCATGCTCGAAGGGGATCGTCGTCCAGCGGTGGTCGGTGGGGCCGAAGAGTGTGACGACGGGAACCTCGAACGCCGCGGCGATGTGGCGGGGGCCGGTGTCGTTGGTGAGCATGAGGCGGCAGCGGCGTGTGATCGACTTGAGGGCGCCGAGCGAGAGGCCGAGTTCGGGCAGGGCCGCGGCCCGGGCGCCGTCGCGGCGCACGCGATCGCAGATCAGGCGCGTGATCTCCTGCGTGAGTTCGAGCTCCGCGGGGGCGCCGCTGACGAGGATGTTCACGCCGGCGCGGTCGATGAGCCGGGCGCCGATCTCGGCGAAGCGGGCGGCGGGCCAGCGCTTGGCGGGGTTGTTGCCGCCGGGGTTGAGGATGACGGCGTCGGGGGTATCGCCGTCGAGCCCGGCGCGGGAAAGAATCGCATTCGCCGCGGCTTCTTCTTCGGGTGTTGTGACGAGTTCGAGCGGGCCCGGCGTGATGGACGGATCGTCGAGCAGCAGTCGGGCGAGGCGCAGGTAGTACTCGCACGCGGGGATGGGCGCCCAGTCGCGCGGGTTTGTGCTGGAGCGCGAGTAAGGGGGCGTGTCGCGCCGGATGGGGGGGCGGAGTTTTTTGGAAAGCAGGACGGTGCGGGCGTCGCGCTCGTAGCCGACGCGGCGTCGGATCCACGCCATGCGCGCCACCAGCGCGCTGGAGAACGAGTTGGTGAGCAGCAGCGCGGTGTCGTAGCGGCGGGTGCGCACTCTTGCGGCGGCGAGCTTGACGCCCATCATCCCCGACCGCGGCGCCACGTGGATTTCATCGAAGAAATCGGTCCCCGCCAGCACTTCATCCACGCCCGGCCTCGCCAGCGCTCCGATGAAGGCGCCGGGCAGGCGCTCGCGCAGGATGCGCAGCGTCGGCGTGGCCATCACCGCATCGCCCACCCAGGAAGGCAGCACGATCAGCAGTCGCCGCGGCGAGTCGGCGCTGTCATGCGCCGCGTAATCGGTGACGGGGTCGGCGCCGCTCATCTCCACGGCTCCCCGGTGTCGTAGGAGGGATCGTCGTCCTCCTCTTCGTCATCGTCGTCATCGTCGGATCCGAAGCCGGACAAGTTGTCGTCCCATGATGCGCCGTCATCTTCCTCGTCGTCGTCGTCATCGTCATCGAACTCGAAGTCGTCGTCTTCGTCGGCCTCGTCCCAGTCGTCGTCGCTGAAGACGTGCGGCGCCTCGCCCCACAGCGACGGCTCGCCGGTGCGGTCGTGATGCCACTTCGCCGTCAGCCGGCGCAGCTCGGCGAGGAAGCCGATGGCGGCGATGCGGCTGGTCGCCAGCGTGACGATCACGCTCGACTCGGTGGTCGCGATGTCGAGCAGCTCGACGCCGGTCCGCTCGGCGATGGCGTGGGCGGTGGCGACGACGGTGGCGCGGACCGACTCATCCGCCAGCGGCGCCCCGTCGAGGGCGCGGAGCATCAGGCGGGTGGACTGGGCGCCGCTCATGAAACGCCGCGCTCTTCACGCTCCGGCGCCGCCTCGCCCGGACCGGCGTTCCTGAGGATCACCTCCACCGCCGAGGCGAAGTCGGGGACGACGAACTCGGCGGCGTCGGGGCTGGCGGCGGGCTTGCTGGCGCCAGCGTCGATCAGCACGGTGCGGCAGCCGGCGGCCTTCCCGGCGGCGGCGTCGCGGGGCTGATCGCCGATCATCCAGGAGCGGGCCAGGTCCAGCCCCAGCTCACCCGCCGCGGCCAGGAGCATGCCGGGGGCGGGCTTGCGCCAGGGGTGCTCGCGGGCGTATTCGGGGATGGCGCCATCGGGGTGGTAGGGGCAGTAGTAGAAGCCGTCGATCAGGTCTTCGAGCTGGCGGCTGACCTCGCGGTTGACGGTCCGGACGGCTTCCTCGTCGTAGCGGCCACGGGCGACGCCACCCTGATTCGAGACCACGACGAGGGCGAAACCACCCTCGGACACGAGCCGGCGGCACCCTTCGAGAACGCCGGGGAGCAGGCGGACGAGGGCCGGATCGCCGAGATCGCCGCCGGGCGCGACGCCGCGGCAGGCGATGAGTGTGTCGTCGCGGTCGAGAAAGACGGCGGGGCGCATGGGGGGTCAGAATACGGGATCGGCGGCGGGGGAGGGCGTGGGCCGGGCTGCGGGCACGGTGCGGGGGAGGAGTGGTGGGGCGGATCCGGCCGCAAGGGCAGGGCCGGGATGGCCGAGGAAAGCGTGTGGAAGTTGTTGTGCGCGGGGTTGATTCGGGCCACTTGTAGGCGCGGACCCCCTCGGCTACAGTATGCGGCTCGCCGATCCGGGCTACGGAGGCGGCGTCGCCACCGTAGCTCAGTGGTAGAGCACACCCTTGGTAAGGGTGAGGTCAAGGGTTCAAG
>RECQ01000004.1 GCA_007693965.1 Phycisphaeraceae bacterium
AACGGCCGGCCACAAGCGGCAGCTTCAGGCTTCGCGACCGGCGGTTTTCGGGAGATGCCATAGCCGTAGTGCAGTTCCTCGTCCAACACGGGCGCGAAGAATATCCCTTCCGCACGTGTCTCGCCGGCACTATGATCGAAGAGGTTCAAAGTAACTCCTAAGGGCATGGATCTGTTGCCAGTATCGCCCCACCTTCTGGAACGATGCGTTGCCGTCGATCTTGAAGTGGACCCCGGAACAGCGCACTTGTTCGCCTTCGCCGCAGTGAGGGGCGGAACTGGCGAGGCGCTGGTCCACCGGAAGGGTGATCTTGGCCAGGCGCTGGAGCGGTTCGAGGAGTTCTGTGCGGGTCCCATCCACGTCGTGGGGCACAACATCCTGCGCCACGACTTGCCGCATCTTTTGGCGAACCGGCCGGGACTTGAGAACCTTGGTCACGCTGCGATCGACACGCTCTGGCTCAATCCATTGGCGTTTCCCCGCAACCCTTACCACCACCTCGTGAAGCATCATCACGACGGCCGCCTGCAGGCTGGTCATGTGAACGACCCGGAACTGGATGCGCGGCTGGTACTGGATGTTCTGCGGAACCAGCTCGAAGCGTTTCATCTGCTCGGGCAGGCGCAACCGGATGTGCTGGCGGCCTACCATTATCTGTCCACTCTATCCAGCGCGGGGGCTGGGTTCGACGCCGTATTCCGCGCTTTACGGTCGGCGCCGGCCCCTTCAGCCGTTGACGCCGTGGCGGCGGTCCGGCGCCTCCTGACAGGAAGATGCTGCGCGCTGGGGCTTGACCAAGCCCTCGGCAGTCTGGGGGATGCGCAGCTTGGCTGGCCAATGGCCTATGCGCTTTCATGGATCACGGTTGCCGGCGGAGAGTCGGTGATGCCGCCCTGGGTGCGCGCCCAGTTCCGCGAGGCCTCGATGATCGTCAGGCGCCTGCGCGATACGTGTTGCGGCGCTCCAGACTGCGTCTGGTGCGCTGAGATGGCCGATCCTGCACGTGCGCTCGAGCGCTGGTTCGGTTTTCCCTCGTTCCGACCCGAGCCCGTCGACGAAACCGGCCGTCCGCTGCAGGAACGGATCGTGGCTGAGGCCATGGCGGGCCAGAGCGTGCTGGGTATCTTGCCGACGGGCACGGGCAAGTCGGTCTGCTATCAGATCCCGGCACTTTCAAGCTTCGCCCGGACTGGAGCACTGACGGTGGTGATCTCGCCGTTGGTCGCGCTGATGGCCGACCAAGTCCAGGGGCTGGCCCGGGCGGGGATCGCCTCGGCCGTCACGGTGAACGGAATGTTGTCACTGCCCGAGCGCCATGACGCCCTTGAGAAGGTGCGAATGGGTGATGCGGCAATTCTTCTGATTGCGCCGGAACAGTTGCGCTCGGTCTCGGTCCGGTCCGTTCTGGCGCAGCGCGAAGTCGGCCTTTGGGTGCTTGACGAGGCGCATTGCGTCTCGAAATGGGGCCATGATTTTCGGCCGGACTATCGCTACGTCAGCCGCTTCATCAGCGAGCTCTCCGGCGATCAACCGCCTGCACCAGTGCTATGTCTCACCGCTACCGCAAAACCTGAGGTCGTGCGCGACATCCGCGATCACTTCACAAGCCGACTTGGCGTCGATCTGATGCTGCTCGACGGCGGCGCCACGCGAACCAACCTCAACTTCACTGTGCTGCCGACCGACAAGACCACCAAGCTCGCCGATATCCTGACTGCGGTGGAGACCAACCTTCCCGCCGAAGGCGCCTCAGGCGCAGTGATCTACTGCGCCACACGGAGCGCTGCCGAACGTGTGGCCGAGTTTCTGCGAATGCAGGGGCTGGCGGCGGAGCGCTTCCACGCCGGGCTTACGCCGGACGAGAAACGTGTGATCCAAGAGCGGTTCCGAATCGGCGACCTGCGGGTAATCGCCGCGACCAACGCATTCGGCATGGGAATCGACAAGCCTGACATCCGCCTTGTCGTCCACGGCGACATCCCAGGTTCGCTTGAAAACTATCTTCAGGAGGCGGGACGAGCGGGCCGCGATCGAGCGCCGGCGCAATGCGTGCTCCTTTTCGGCGGCGACGACGTGGAGCGGCAATTCAACCTGTCAGCCCGTTCGCGCCTCGCTCGGCACGAGATCGGAGCGATCCTCAAGGCGCTACGGCGGCTGGATGCCCGGACGAAAAAGAGCGGCGAGGTGGTGGCGACGCCGGGCGAGATCGTGCGCGACGAAAAGGACCAGGAGTTCGTGCGCGACAGCGCGACCGACGATACGCGAGTAAGGACTGCCGTCGCCTGGCTGGAGGAGGCAAGGCTGTTGTCACGCGAGGAGAACCGGGTTCATGTCTTCCCCTCTTCGCTGCGCATCCGCATCGTCGACGAGGCGGCCGCCATCCTCGACCGCGCCCAGATCACCCATGCCCGGCGCCGCGCCCTGCTGGATATCGTGCGGCAATTGATGAACGCACCGCCTGACAGCGGGATTTCCACCGACGCTTTGACCGCCGCCTGCGGCCTGACGGGGTCGGGGCTTCGCAGAGCCTTGAGCGATCTGGAAACATTCGGCATCGCCAGTGACGACACCGCCGTCACCGTGTTCGTGCATGTGGGCGTCGAGGACGCCTCGCAACGTCGCCTCAAGCTCGCGGCGCGGCTTGAGGTCGATTTAATTGCACTTCTCCGCGAAACAGCTCCCGACGCCTACGGGGACGAAGCTTCGGCGCTGCACCTCTCTGAAGTCAGCCAGGCCCTTAGGGGGCTGGGACACGCCGCCGTCCGACCTGACATCGTGGAGCAATTGCTGCGCGGAATGGCGCAGGATGGGCGCGATCAGGAAGGCGGCCGTGGGAACCTCCATCTCCGCAAGAACAACCGGAACACGATCTGGGTGCGGCTGCAGCGCTCGTGGGATGTTGTCGCGCAGACGGCCAACCTGCGCCGCCAGGGAGCGCAGGCGCTGCTGTTGCATCTGACGGGGCGTCTGCCAAAGGGAGCGCGCGGCAAGGACCTTCAGGTCGAAACGACCCTTGGGCATATGCTGGCCACGCTGAACGGTGACGGGCTCCTGCGCAGTGAAGTCCGGGACATGAACCGGCTCATGGACCGCGCCCTCTTGTGGCTTCACGAACAGGAGGTGGCGACGCTGGGTCGGGGGCTGACGGTGTTCCGCGCCGCCATGACGGTTCGGCTGAACCCGAAGGGCGGCGGCTTCACCTTGCGGCACTTCGAGCCGCTGAAGGAGCACTACGCCGAACAGAC
>RECQ01000053.1 GCA_007693965.1 Phycisphaeraceae bacterium
AGCGCTCGCCTTACACGCGAGTGGTCGCCGGTTCGAATCCGGCTCCGCCCATTGAGAGGGAGTTCCGAGTGCCGAGTTCCGAGTACCGAGTACCGAGTTCTGAGTGCTGAGTGCTCGGTTCTGAGTGTTGGGCGTCCCGGGTTCTGTGGGGCGGGTTGGGGGCGGCGACGGGGTGTTTGGTGGGGTCTTCGTGCCGTCGGGGTATGCTGGCTCGGGACTCCTCCATGCGATTCCTGCTCGACATCTTCTATGTCCTCCTCGCCGCCCTCGCGGCGCCGTGGTGGATGCGCAAGGCCCGCGGCGGGTGGGCCGAGCGGTTCGGCGCCATCGAGCCGCTGCCGCCCGCCACCCGGCCCCGGGTGATGCTGCACACCGTCTCCGTCGGCGAGACCAACCTGGCGGCGCCGCTGGTGGAGATGCTCCGGCCGCACGCCGAGGTACTCATCACCGTCACAACCGACACCGGCATGGAGCGGGCGACGGCCCTCTATGGCTCGATGGGCGCCGGGGTCTTCGTGCGGCGTTATCCACTGGACTTCTCGTGGGCGGTGCGACGCTTCCTCGACAGCGCCAGGCCGGATGTCGTCGGCCTCGCGGAGCTGGAGATGTGGCCGAACTTCCTGCGGTTCTGCGGCCGGCGCGGACTCCCCGTCGCGGTGCTGAACGGGCGGATCAGCGACCATTCCTTCGGGCGCTACCGGATGGCCCGGCCGCTGGTGGGGGGGCTCTTCCGGCGCCTCGCCTTCGTCGCGGCCCAGGACGAGGTGTACGCAGAGCGATTCCGCGCCATGGGCGTGGCGCCCGAACGCTGCCACGTGACCGGCTCGATGAAGTGGGACGCCGTCGAAGTGGCCGAAGCGGCGGATTTCCCCGGCGCCGCCGAGCTGGCCGAGGCGATGGGGATCGACCGCATGAAGCCGCTCATCGTCGCCGGCAGCACCGAACCGGTGGAGCACGCGCTCCTGCATTCCGCATCGCCGCGGGGCGCGCAGCTCCTGTGCGCACCGCGCAAGCCGGAATGGTTCGACGATGCGGCCCGCGACCTGCCGGGGTGCGTCCGCCGCTCGAAGGGCGAGCGAGCGACGCCCGGCGCCGACCGGTTCCTTCTTGACACCATCGGCGAACTCAACGCGGCGTACGCGCTGGCGGACATCGTGGTGGTGGGGCGCAGCTTCGGCGAGCTGCACGGGTCCGACCCCATGGCGCCGGCGGCGATGGGCAAGCCGGTCGTCATCGGGCCGCGGGTGGCGAATTTCAGAAGTGTGGTCGAGACGATGCTGCGCGCCGGCGCCATCGTGCAGACGACGGGCGAATCGCTCGCGTCGGAATTGAAATCACTGATCGAGAACGAGCAGCGCCGGCGCGAGCTGAGCGAGCGGGCGAAGGCGTGCGCGCTGGAGAATCAGGGCGCGACGAAGCGCCACGCGGATCTGCTGCGAGAATTGCTCTCCCGGAAAAACCGCTGAAGAGTCGCCGAGCCCCTCAGTTCGCCGTCGCGCCCCAATTGCCGAGCACGATGGCAAGGTCCTGCGAGTTGACGACGCCATCGCCGTTGACGTCTGCGGGACAGTCGTCGGGCTCAGGTGGGCACACGCCCCAGCTTCCGAGCAGGATGGCAAGATCCTGCGAGTTCACCACGCCGTCGCCGTTGATGTCGCCTTGCGGATTCTGCGGCGATTCAGGCAGAATCTCGACGACGAGCTCCAGCGCCGGCTCGACATCATCAAATGGGGCGAACTTGTTTTCCTTGGTGTAGAAGATCGGAAACTGCCCGCCCTCGCCGCCTCCGGGGCCTCCTTCGGCAGGGTGGAGCGAGGTGATCAGGAGCCGCAGGCGTCCGTCGTTCATCGCCGCCTGCAGGTAGGCGACGACATCCGGGTTGTTCAGATCCAGGTCGAAGTTGAAGACGGCGTCGGTGGGGACGATCTGCCCCGGCGCGGCGTTGAGCGTCTGGCCGATCGCGAAGGGCGTCGGGTCGAAACGATCGCGCACGTTGTTCGAAACATCGCGCGGCACGCCGTCCTTGACGTCGGTGGCGAAGGCGTTGCGCAGTCCCTGACCGAACTGCTGCCCGAAGGGCGAGTTCTCGAGAAAGGTGGCGGCTGTGAAGCCGTTGCGGAAGCCGACGCCATAGAGCTCGATCGGGCGGCCGGGGGTGTCGTCGGGCGTGAAGTCCGGGTCTTCCGCGGGGAGGTAGGTGGTGAACGTGTCGTAGGTGGGGTCGTAGGGGAAGATGCCGCCGTCGCTGATGGTCGCGATCAGCCGCGCGGAGTGAATCTGGTAGCGGGCCGGGCCCAGGCCGGGCTCGACCAGGGCGCCGGTGTCGAAGCCGACGAGAAACTGGGCGTCGCGGTTGTCGAAGACGTCCTCGAACTCCTCAGAGCCCAAGGCCGTGAAGGTCGAGGCGTTCGGACGTGTCCCGGGCGAGCCGTTAAATGGGTACATCCAACGGTCGAGTGTGGGGGTGCGCATGTCGATCGTGATGCTGCCCGCGGCGGCCGCAGCGGCGGCGGTCCACGCGACAGACACGCAGGCAAGAAGTGTCAACAAGAGCTGGAATCGGCGGATACGAACTGCGTGGGGGACCATGGTGGCTCCTAGGGGGCGGGGCTGCGAGCGAGGAAATCCCGTCCTGCTGGAATTAGTACTGCCTATCCGAAATAATCCGCCGTGAGCGAGAATTATTCCTATGTGGCCGCGATTGAGACTGTGTCTCAGTTGCAGTATCCTACCGCCCTCGCAATGATCGTCAACCAACCCCTCCCGGAGCCTTGCGGCGTGTCGCTCAGTGAACAGACCACATTCTTGAACCGGTCCTCTCAGGGCTCGCGGGCCTTCACACTCCTCGAGTTGCTGGTTGTAGTGGGAATCATCGCGATTCTGATTGCGATTCTTTCGCCCGTTCTCAGTTCGGCCCGCAACGCCGCCCGGGTGGCGCAACAACTCAGCGCCGCTCAGCAGGTGATGCTGGCGTACCAGATGTTCGCCGACGACCACGCCGGCTATGTGCTTCCGGCGAATATTGACATGCAGCGCAGCCCGAGGCCGCTGCGTCAACAGCCAAGGGATCAGGACGGCCGCATCATCACTGATCCTTCATCCACGCGCTATGTCTGGCACATCGCGCCCTACCTCGATTACAAACTGCACGTCCTCTACCGCGACCGTATCCTGCTTGAAGAGTTGATGGACGCCGGCGACAGCTACCGTGCTTCCCTGCACCCCGGTTTCGGAATCAACGAGCGCTTCGTCGGCGGACGGGGCGTCTATTACCCACGCGGCGCCGAGCAGAGCACTCGCTACACGCGCACATGGGGATCCAGCTTCTGGGTCAGCCGCATTGACGAGGCGCCGCGTCCTTCGCAGCTCATCGCCATCGTCTCCACCGGTTTCAAAGACGACGGCGGCTACATCGACGGTTTCTTCCGCGCCGAGGCGCCCTACTTCGCCCAGCAGGTATGGCAGCGATTCCAGCGTCCCGAGCGCGATGCGCGGCCGGGCGACACCGGTTTCGTATGGCCCTTCGCCGGCGCGACGGTTGTCACCGGCATGCTTGACGGCCACGCCGAAGCGCTCCCGTGGGATGAGATCACGGACATGCGCCGTTGGGCGCCGCTCGCCGACGAGCGCGAATGGACGCTGCAGGCTCTGACGCGCTGAGCGAGTCGGATGCTCAGGGTTCGTAGAGAATGACAGCCCGGTAGAGCGAAATGCAGGTGGCGAAGAGTCCCCACGCCGCGAGCGCAGCGGGCCCGAGCAGCGCCAGGCGACGCCGGCGATCCGTCATTGGGGCGCACCCCAGCGCCGCCAGCCACGCCAGTCCGATCAGGATCAGCGGCTCGAAGTATCGCTGCCACGCCATGCTGTTGAAGGACTGGGCGCACAACCAGCCGAGCAGGCCCAGCAGGATGATCGCGGATTGTGAAGACCGCCCCGCCTGCGCCGCCGCCCGGTGCAGCAGCGCGACGATGACCGCGCCGACCGGCGCCATCACCAGAATGAGCAGTGAGCGATCGGCGAACTCGGGAAAGCGGCCGACCACGCGCCAGAAGTAGCCGTAGGCGCGAAAGGCCTCGCGGGCCGAATCGGTGCGCGTCACGGCGGTGGGAACCAGTGTCGCCGCCAGCAATCCGACGGCGGCGCCGGCGATGGTCAGGCGCGTCCAGAACCGCGTACCGGCCAGCCGATTCCACACGAGGGGCAGGTGGAAGATTCCGAATACGCCTGCGAGCGAGAGGGCGAAGGCGAAGGTGGCGGGATTGATCCCACCGCCGTGCATGTCGCGATAGATCGGCGGCAGCAATCCACCCCACAGCCAGATGAAGACACCCAGAATCGCAAGCGGGACGACGCCCGCCACGACGCCCACGGCCAGGTTCGCCCACGCAGGGCGCAACGATACGTGTCTCTGCAGCCATGCCGGCGCCCACCGCGCCAGCGGGCTTGCGAGCAGGCCCGCGAGTCCGACAGGCGCCGCCACCCACACGTGGATCTGTCGCATCAGCATCGCCATTGTGGCCCACAGACCGAGGAGCAATCCGCGGCCCGGTGTCCACGGCGCCATCGCCGCGCCGCCGAGGGCGAGCGCGACGAAGAAGAGAGCGGCGTTGTCGGTGGTCGCATACATCGCGGCGCCGAGCTGGTACGGATTGAAAAGCAGCGGCGCCGTGAGCAGCAGCGCCAGCCACGGCGCCACGAATCGGCGCATGGTCCAGAAGACGGCGCCGAGCAGGCCGAAGCTGAGCAGCAGGTTCGCCCAGCGCACAATGCCCATGTCGCCCCCGAAGAGCGTCGCCATCGCGGCCATGATGAAGTGATACCCGGGAGAGGTCGCCGACTCGTACTCCACCACATCCACGCGCGGCCATTGCTCGATCATCCTCTCGATGATGAGCAGGTGATGCTGGTCCTGGTCATGGGCTTCGCTGGGGCCGCCGCGTCCGCTGATGATCACGGGCGCTGTCAACAGCAGGAGTATGAGCGCGATGAGGCCGAGAGCCGCCGGCGTCGTGAGCGGACCCGATCCGGGCTCGACGCCGAAGCGCCGCCGCCCCGGCGATGTCTCAACGTCGGTCGTGCTCTGGGGCTTTGTCGGGGCCACGTCTGGTCAGTGTTTCAAATTGGCGGAGGGAGTGGGAGGTCGCGAAAACCGGAAAATGCGATGCGGATTGAGTCATCCACAATCCATATCGAACTCCACCCCTCCGATCTCAAAGGCCGCGGTGGGATTCGAACCCACGAATGACGGATTTGCAATCCGTTCCCTTAGTCCACTTGGGTACGCGGCCGGCCTCCACGTCTGGTGGGGGGGATGGGTATTCTTGCTCCGCGGGGCGTCTCTTGCAAGAACGTCTTTCCCGATGGGGTGAAACCTTGGAACCTCGCCTGCGAATGTCGGTCAAAGCGGGGGGACGCGAGGGCTTTCGGACCCCGTGATGGAGGCTACACTTCCTCCTCCCCGCCCAGGAACCCCGCACATGCGTCCGAATCCCAGCCCGCGACGACTCCGCACACTCGCCGCAGGCGCGATCCGTGTCTGCGTGGGCCTGGTGATTCTGGGCGTCGCCGTCGGCGGCTATACGGTGCTGGTCTCGACCACGCCGACGACGGTCCGTCTTGCCGAGCGGGACATGGCCATCACCGTGCGCACCGTGACGGCGAAGGAGGTCGACGTGTCCCGGCGCTGGAATGGCTATGGGACCACGCGGGCCATGCGCACAGCGGATGTCGGCGCCGAGGTGATGGGGGTTGTGGCCGAGCGTCCCGACGGCGTGGAGGCCGGCGCGCGGGTGAAACGAGGTGATCTCATCGTGGCTCTCGAGACTGAGGAGTTCGAGCAGATCGTCTCCCGCACGCAGCGCGCCATCGATTCGTTCCTCTCTGACATCGAAGCATTGGATGTCGAGGAGGAATCCCTGAAGGAATCGCTGGACCTTGCCTCCGAGGCCACGCGCATCACGCAGTGGGAGATTGAGCAGCTCGAAGACGCCCGAGCCCGCGGCGCCGGCGCCGCCGCCGAAGTCAACCGCCTGCAGCGCGATCTGACCCGCTTCCAGCGCGAAGAGCGGGACATCCGCCAGCGTCTCGAAGTGATCCCCGCCCGTCGCCAGCGAGCGCTTTCGCAGATCGAACTGGAGCGGGCCAACCTTCGTCTCGCCGAGCTTGATCTGCGCCGGTCCCGCATCGTCGCGCCGATTGACGGCGCGCTGCAGTCGGTGGATGTGAAGCTTGGCGAGCGGGTGGCGCCGGGCATGCGCATCGCGCGGGTCGTCGATCTGTCGCGCATCGAGATTCCCGTGCGGGCGCCGCTCGCCTCTGCGGCGAACCTCGGCCCTGGCGATCCCATCGAAATCATCGTCGACAGTCCCGGCGGGATTCGCCGCACAGGCATGATCGAGCGCATCGCTCCCGAGGCGGACCCGCGCACGCGCACCATCACGCTGTACGTGGTTGTCGAACAGGATCCGTTCGACACCTCGGGTGGTCTGCTCCTGCCGGGGCAGTTCGTGACCGCGGCGCTGGAGTCGCGTCTGCGACAGCCGCGCCTGGTGGCGCCCCGCGGCGCCGTGGCGAATGACCGGGTCATGATTGTGGGCGACTCGTCGCAGGCCGAGTCGCGCGATGTGCGTGTGCTGCACTACATCGAGGGTCATTTTCCCGATATCGACCCGGATGAAACGCAGTGGGCTGTGCTGGAGGCGGGGCTGTCTCCCGGCGATCGCATCATCATCAGCAATCTTGATGAGCTGCGCTCGGGTTCGCCGGTGGATCCGGTCGACGCGGGCCAGGTGGCGCAGCGGCCGGAGGAGCGGGAGTCGCGATGAGTCTTCCTGCCTTCGGCATACGGCGGCCTGTCGCGGCGAATCTGCTGATGTTCGCCATCATCGGCGCCGGTCTGATCCTGGGCACGAACCTTCGCCGCGAGTTTTTTCCCGAGGTGCGCCCCAACGAGGTGATCGTCACCGCGCCCTATCCCAGCGCCGCGCCCGATGAGGTCGAGCAGGCCCTGGCCATCAAAATCGAGGATCGCCTGGCTGATCTGCGCGATGTGAAGGAGATCAACACCACGGCGCTCGAGGGCGCCGCCAGCGTGCGGGTCGAGTTCGAGCCGGGGGTGAACATCGAGACCGCCGTTTCCCGGGTGAAGCGTGAGATCGACGCCCTGGAGGACCTGCCCGAAGACTCCGAGCGCATCATCGTCACCGAGTTTGAGCCGAACATCCCCGTCATCAGCCTGATGCTCTACGGAGACGTGGACGAGCGCACGATGAAGCGGGCGATCAACCGCGTGCGCGATGATCTGAGCAGGCTTCCGGGTATGGGAGATCTGCTGGTCGCGGGAACGCGGAACGACGAAATCAGCGTCGAGGTGCGTCACGCCGCGCTGCTCGAACACGGTCTGAGCCTGCCCGATGTGGCCGGGCGTATCACCGAGTCGATGGTCGAGTTGCCCGGCGGCGCGGTTCGGGCTCCGACCGCAAACGTCGCCATTCGCACCCTGGGGGCGAAGGATCAGGCTGACGAGGTTCGCGGCATCGTCGTGAAGTCGGACCCTGACGGCCGCAACGTGACAATCGGAGAGATCGCGGAGGTGACCGCCGGCTTCGCCGATGTCGACCTGCGCACCCGCTTCAACCTCGAACCCACCGCCTCAGTGACGATCTACGCAGTCGGCGGCCAGGACGTGATCCAGATCGCGGACATGGTCAAGGCCTACATGGCGGGGTTGAAGCGCGAAGAGATCGATCTCACCTTCGCGGAGCGCATGCGGATGCGGGCCGGCGGCGGCGAGTTGACGCAGGAGCCACCCCGGGTCATGGCCCACCGGCTGGGGATGTTGCGCGAGCTGCCGCAGGGGGTCGAGCTGGCGCTGCACAACGACCTGGCCCGCTTCGTGTCCCAGCGGCTTCAGCTTCTGGCCCGCAACGCGCTGTGGGGATGCGGCCTGGTCTTCCTGACGCTGCTGGTTATGCTGGCGCCGCGGGTGGCGCTGTGGGTGAGCGTGGGGCTGGTGCTGGCGGTGCTGGGGACGCTGGTGCTCATGCGCATCTTCGATATCTCACTCAATCTCATCACGATGTTCGGACTCATCGTGGTCATCGGTCTGCTCGTTGATGACGCGATCGTGGTGGCGGAAAACATCACCTCGCACTACGAGCGGGGGGAGCCGGCCCTGGCGGCGGCTGAGGGCGGGGCGATGGAAGTCGCATGGCCCATCACCGTGATGATCATGACCACCATCTGCGCCTTCATGCCCCTGCGGCTGATCGAAGGCAATCTCGGAGACATGCTGGGTATGCTTCCGATCGTGGTCACCTGCGCCCTGCTCGTCTCGCTGATCGAATGCCTCTTCATCCTGCCCAGCCACATGGGACACAGCCTGCAGATGGCCAGACGATCCAAGGCCGGCGCCCTGCGTCGTTGGATGAACAATCTCGAGCGGATGCGGCTTGCTCTGTTTCAGCGCATCATGATCCCCGGATACGAGCGTATGCTGAACTTCTGTCTTGACAGAAGATGGCTGACGCTCGTCACAGCGATCGCGATCTTGATCTTCTCATTCGGCATGGTCAACGGCGAGCGCGTGCCGTTCGTCTTCGCGGAGTCCGCGGACGCCGAAAACGTGGTGGTCGACCTGCGCATGCCGGTGGGAACGCCGCTGCGCATCACGGATGAGACCGTGCGCCAGATCGAGCGCTTCGTGCTCGACACCCCGGAGGTGTTGGGAGCGTTCACCATCATCGGCGCCCAGCAGGATCTGGACGGACCCGTCGGCCAGGCCCAGAGCCACCTGGCGCAGATCTTCTTTGAGCTTCACCCAAGCGAGAAGCGCGATCGCACCAGCCGCGAGATCATCGATGGGCTCCGCGTGAAGACCGAGCGACTGGCGGGAATCAAGAGCCTGCGCTTCGAAGAGCTGGGCGGCGGCCCGGGCGGGCCCGACATCACGCTCACCGTCACCGGCGAGTCGATCGAACGCATCATGGCCGTCGTCGAGCAGGTGAAGGAAATCCTCGATGATTACGAGGGCGTGATGGGCATCTCCGACGACGCAGACTCGGGCCAGCGCGAGCTGCGCTTCTCGCTGCGGCCTGGGGCCAGCGAGCTCGGTTTCACCACCGCCGGCGTGGCCCGCCAGGTGCGGGCGGCCGTCTTCGGCCTCGAAGCCCACACCTTCGCGGGCGATCGCGAGGATGTGGATGTCCGCGTCATGCTCGACCGCGAGATGCGGCGCAGCCTCGCCGCCATTGAGGCGATGCACATCTTCTCACCCACCGGCGAGCCGACGCCCCTCGCGGAAGTGGTGGAGATCAGCGAGGAGCGCAGCTACGCGACCATCAGGCGACTGGATCGGCGCCGGGCCGTCACCATTTTCGCCGATGTCGCTCGCGAGGCCGCCAACCCCGAGCAGATCATGAACGAGATTGCGCCGCTGCTCGCCGAGGTTGACGCCGCGAACCCTGATGTTCGAATTCTGCAGCGCGGCCGTCAGAAGGAAATGGCGGATGCGCTCCGCACCCTTCCACTGGGCATGGCGGTCGCGGTCGGGCTCATCTACGTGATTCTCGCATGGCTCTTCTCAAGCTACCTACAGCCGATCATCGTGCTCTGCGCCGTTCCCTTCGCGTCAATCGGCGTGATCTGGGGGCACTATCTGATGGGCTTCGAGATGACGATTCTCTCTCTCATCGGCTTCATCGCGCTCACCGGGATCGTTGTGAACGACTCGCTCATCCTCATGGAGTTCTATAACGCGCGCCAGCGCGAGGGCCAGGAGGTTCGAGAGGCGCTGGTGAACGCGGGGCGGGCCCGGCTCCGCGCCATCCTGCTCACCACCATGACCACCGTGCTGGGCCTCAGCCCGCTCATGGCCGAACAGGCGTTCCAGGCGCGATTCCTGATTCCCATGGCCATCACCATCAGCTTCGGGCTCATGTCGGCGAGCTTCATCATCCTGCTGGCGCTCCCGTGCATGCTCCTGATCTCGGATGACATCAAGCGCAAGGCGATCCGCCTGTGGCGGGGCGGCGACCCATCGCCCTTCGACATCGGGCGCGATGACGCCGCGCATCATCCAGAGCACGAACCGCGCGATTGAACCGGGGGCCTACTGCCCGGCGTTCCGCTGCGCTGCGGATTCCGACAGCATGAAGTAGCGCTGCGCGTGCTCGGGCTGCCCCGCCTGCATCAGCATTTCACCGGCCCGCTGCAGGTATCCGGCTGCGCTGACAGGATCGCGCTCCGCCGCACGCGCCAGCAGCCGCACTGCCTCGCTCACATGCCCGGTTGCGAAGTTCGCCACCGCCAGGTCGTTCATCACCCCGATGTGGTCCGGCGCAAGCTCCCCGGCGCGCTGGAGGGCCCGCAGCGCCTCCTCGCGTCGCTCCGCGCCGAGCAGCAGGGTGCCGAGGCCCCAGTGAATCATGGCGTCATCGGGACGCTCCTCGGCGCCGACGCGGTAGAGCTCGATGGCTTCTTCGATTCTGCCCTCGGATCGGAGCAACTGCGCCAGCTCGCGCCGCACAAGCTCGAAGCCCGGTTGCGCCGCCAAGATGTTGCGTCCGTGCCGCAACGCTTCATCCTCCCGTTCCATCAGGACGAGGATGTTCATCAGTTCGATATCCAGCCCCTCGGTCGGCCCTTGCCGGTCCAGCCCGCGCCGGAGGTGGTGTTCGGACTCTTCGAGGTCGCCAAGCGCCAGGTGCAGCCACGCCAGGCGCAGATCGAGCCCGGGCGTGTCCGCGAGCGCGTATCCGCCGTTCGAAAAACCGGAGGCGGCGGTGAATCGGCGGATCGCCCGGGCCGCCCGCTCGCGCGTCTCCTCGGGCACGGCGTCGAAGCGCCCGCTGAAGAGAATTTCACGGGGTGGGTTGACGGTGTTGTAGAGCGCATCACCGCGCCAGATCACGGTTTTGATGAAAAACGAGTGGACGATGAGGACCATCGCCACTGCGCCGGCGGCGAAGAAGGCGCCGCCTGCTGGCCGCACCGACCCGGCGCGTTTGAGCTGGGCGCCGATGATCCGAACATTCGGCTCACGCAGCATCCGCCACATCTTCCATGCGATGAAGGCCATGCAGCCCGCTATGCCCACCGCAAAGAGCATGGGGATCACGCCATATGCGCCGCGTGCGCCGAAGAATGTGAGCGCGAAAACGCCGGCGATGGCCAACTCCTCCGGCCATGTCATGTCGAAGGTGCGCTTCGGCGCCTTGCCCTTGGGCTTGCCCTTCATCATCGGCGGCGCCGCAAACTTGAAGCTGAGCGCCCCGTTGGGGCAGACACTCACGCAGTCCATGCACTTCATGCACCCCGGATCGACGACGCCGCCGTAGGCCTTGATTTCCTCGTGAACGCGCACGTTCGAGGTGCAGACCGCGGTGCAGTGGCCGCAGCCCTCGCACTTGTCGGGATCGACCATGATGCGCCCCGGCGCCGCCTGCTGGGCGGGGGCGAAAAAGCCGCCGTAGGGGCAGCCGTAGGTGCAGAACCCCTTGGCGCCCATGAAGTACACAATGGCGAAGCCGCAGACGAAGAGGAAAGGAATCGCGACGGCGACAGTGGGAAAGGTCTTCCAAAAGTCGTCCGTCATGATGTGGTTGTTGAATCCCGGAAACTGAGCGGTCGCCCCGATGAAGCCGAGCCCCGCGGGCCAGACCGATTCAAGCAGCGGCGCCAGAAGCTCGCGCCGGAACGTCGGCCAGACGAACATGTACAGCGCCAGAATCAGCGGGACCCAGACCAGCAGGCGCGAGCGGAAGGGCTTGGGACGGACGCCGATCTTCTTCATCATCCAGCCGCACAAGTCCTGGAGCGCGACCACATGGCACGCCCAGCCGCAGAAGAATCGCCCGAAGATGAGCGTCGCGAGAATGGCGGCAATGAAGAAGATGAAGCCGGCGTTCACCTCGCCCTGCTCGAGCGTGTACATCGCCTCGGAGGGCTCGACCGGCGAGACGGTCGAGCCGGCGAGAAGCCAGTGGGCGATGTGGGCGGCGATGAGGACGTGCACCGCAATGAGCACGCCCGCCCGCCAGCGGCTGGTGCGTGATTTGCGGATCTTCGGGGCGCCCTGCGTCCCGGCGCCGCCAGGACCCTCGGCGCCGAGGACCGGCAGGGCGACATCCCTGCGTCCGCCGCGCGTTCCGGTGCAACCGCTCTTCCTGGTGTTCCGTGGCTTGGCGCCCATGCTGCTCGGCGTGTCTCCGATCCGGGTCCGTCGCCCGGTGTCTTCCATCGTCTTCGACCGTCCACCGCCACGTTGTGAGTGTTCGGTTCTGTTCGGGATGGTAGGTCGGGAAATCAGCCTGACGTGTCTCGGCATTTCCGGAATCGGGACTTCTGTGAGGGGGAAAACCTCGGGCTGAATGTTGGGTATCCGGACCTTCCTGTCATGCTGTGAATGTGGGGCGTCGAATGTGCTGAGTTGAGGGCTCAATCTGGGAGATTCATAGGTGCGATCGAGTCTTTCTTGCCCTAGACTGAGCTCTGAGCCGCCTGAGGCGGGTGGCGAATCGCGATGGAAGAGAGAGATAGAACCCGCAGCGGAGGCGTCCTCCTCGGAGAGGGGGAGTCAGGCGCCGCCCCTGCACATTGAGCATGGAGAGATTGATGAAGATGAGTCTGATCGCAGGCGTCGCGGCGTTGGCCGCAGGCGCTGTCGCTGTGGCCTCCGGCCCCGAAATCACCGAGCTTGACGCCCGGGCCGTCGAGGCCGCGCCCGCCGCAGGCGAGCGAACCGCCGGGGTCACCGTCAAGCGTGAACTGGTCAGCACCGGGCTCTCGAACCCGTTGTACGTCACCCACGCCCCCGGCGACACCAGCCGCATTTTCGTGGTCGAGCAGCGGTCGGGCTCAGTCGGCCGGATCCGCATCATCGACCTGGCGACCGATGATCTGCTGCCGACGCCCTTCCTCTCCATCTCGCCTGTCGGCACCGCGAGCGAGCAGGGGCTGCTCGGCCTGGCCTTCCACCCCGATTACGATAACAACGGCTTTTTCTACGTCTACTACACCAATTCGGCGGGCGCCACGGTCATCAGCCGTTTCTCCGTCTCCGGCGATCCGAACGTCGCCGACGCCGGCTCCGAACAGATCGTCATGACCTTCGGCCAGCCATTCGCCAACCACAATGGCGGCTGGATCGGCTTCGGGCCCGATGGCTATCTCTACATCGCCAGCGGCGACGGCGGCAGCGGCGGCGACCCCGGCAACCGCGCCCAGAACATCAACACGCTCCTCGGCAAAATGCTCCGCATCGATGTCGACGGCGACGACTTCCCCGGAAGCTCGACGCAGAACTATGCGATTCCCGCCGACAATCCCTTCGTGGGGATCGCCGGGCGCGATGAGATCTGGGCCTACGGGCTTCGCAACCCCTGGCGCAACGCGTTCGACCGCGACACAGGCGATTTCTTCATGGCCGACGTCGGCCAGAACAACTGGGAGGAAATCAACTTCCAGCCCGCCGACAGCGACGGCGGCGAAAACTACGGCTGGCGCTGCTACGAGGGCAACGCCCCCTTCAGCACCGGTGGCTGCCCGCCGCCAGCCGAACTCGAATTCCCGTTCTATGTCTACTCGATCAGCGGATTCAGCAATCCCAACTGCTCAATCACCGGCGGCTATGTCTATCGGGGCTGCGCCATGCCCAATCTTCAAGGCGCCTACTTCTTCGCCGACTTCTGCTCCGGCTTTATCTGGTCGCTCGAGTACGACGGCGAGAACGTCTCCAACCTCGTTGACCGCACCAGCCAGTTCACGCCCAGCGGGCAGTCGCCGCAGCAGTGGATCTCCTCCTTCGGCGAGGACGCCAGGGGCGAGCTCTACATCTGCTACCTCTTCTCCGGGCAGGTCTGGCGCATCGTGCCCGACACCACCTGCCCCGAGGATCTCTCCGGCGATGGCTCCATCGGCTCGGCCGACCTGGCCATTCTACTGGGCAGCTGGGGCTCAACGTGCAGCCCCGCCGATTTCGACGGCGACGGGCTCGTCGGCTCGGCCGATCTGGCCATTCTGCTGGGCAACTGGGGCGCCTGTCAGTAAGCAGGGCGGCCCTCCCCACACAACAGCGATTCACCCGCGCCGCGGACCCCCAAGGTTCGCGGCGTTTTTTGCGCACACATTCCCCCGTCGTTCACCGTGAAAAAGCCGTGACTCCACGCCGAGTGAGTGGTACGGTGTCCGGCTGAAACCGCACCGGATCTTCACACGCTCCGACTGGGGAGGCACACAGTGGCCCATTACATATCGATCAAACAGCTCCTCTACAACATGTGTCAGTACGACGCGTCCGACCTGCACATCAAGGTGGGGATGCCGCCGGTCTTCCGCATCAACGGCGAGCTGCGCCCCCTCGGCCTGCCTCCGCTTACAGAGCAGGACACCGAACGCCTCATCAGCGAAATCATTCCCCCATCCCAGCGCGATCGCTACGACAAAACCGGCGACCTCGATTTCTCCACCTTCCTGGACACCCGCACCATCGCCGCCCGCGCCAAGGCCCTCAAGGGAATGGAGCCCCGCAGCACCGACTCGGAGACCGCCGCCGCCGCGGTCGAAGAGGTCACGATCGGCACGACCGGCGACCAGCCCGAAAACGTCGATCGTTTCCGCTGCAACGTCTTCCGTTCCGGCGGCGGGATGAACTGCGCCATCCGACGCATCAAGCCCGACATCCCCAGCTTCGAGAGTCTCCACCTGCCGCCCATCTACCAGAAGCTCACTGACCAGACCCACGACGGCCTCGTTCTCGTGGTCGGCGTCACCGGGTCCGGCAAATCCACGACGCTGGCCTGCATGCTCGAACGCGTCAACCAGTCCCGGGCCGAGAACATCATCACCGTCGAGGACCCGGTGGAATATCACTTCCACCCCAAGAAGTCGATCGTCAGCCAGCGTGAGATCGGCCTGGACGTACCCAGCTACCGCGAGGCCCTGAAGTACGTCGTCCGTCAGGACCCCGATGTGATCTTCATCGGCGAGCTTCGCGACCACGACACCGTGCTCGCGGCGATCCAGGCCGCCGAGACCGGCCACCTCGTCTTCGGATCGCTGCACACGGCCGACACGATGCAGGCCTTCAGCCGCATCATCGAGTTCTTCCCCCAGAACGAGCACGCCTTCATCCGCTCGTCCCTCAGCAACTCGCTCCGGGCCGTGTGCGCCCAGCGGCTGCTGCCCGCCAACAAAGACGCCACCATCGGCGGCGTCGGCGCCGTGCCCGCCACCGAGGTGCTGCTCAACAACGCCAGCGTCCGAGAAATGATCCGCGAGGGCGAGGACGCCGATCTGCCCGCCATCGTCAACAGTTCGACCTCAGACGGCATGAGAAGTTTCACCCACAGCCTCGCCGAACTGGTCGAGAAGGAGATGGTCTCACTCCAGACCGCCATGGAGTACGCACCCAACCGCGAGACCCTCAGCAGCATCCTCAAGGGCGTCGAGGTGAAGGCCAGCACCATGGTGCGCCGCGTGAAAGGCTGATACTGGCTTGCAGCCAGACCGAACAGATTCCGATCAAGCCAGGCGTCAATCGTCTGTTGTGGAGTGCGGATGCTCCCTATACTCGATACTCTCTCTGGCCGCGTTGTGAGGGCAGGGCGGCGCCAGCCGCGCCCGAGTGCGCAACGTCACGAAATCTGCACGCCACGCGAAATGGGTTTCAACAGGAGGTCGTGCCCGACACACTCGTCTCGGCGCACGATTACGAAGACTTGGACCAGCGTTTCACCCACGATTCTCCGGTCAAATCGCCGACAGTGGATGCGCCGTGGCCCAGGCCGCAGGCGCGGGCGATCTTCGGGCCCTACGCACTGTTGCGCCCACTGCATCCCGGCCCGCTCGGGAAGCGCTGGCTCGCCCGGCACCGCTTCGAACTCACCGCCCACGTCATCCACAGGCTGCATCTCTGCGATGGCCCTGATGATGTGCGACGGTTCAGGAAAGCAGTCGGCACGCTGCAGACGCTCTCCAGCCCGCATCTGATGACTCCTGAGTTCGCCGGCGTCCGCCGCGGCGGCGAGGCCTGGGTCGCCAGCCGTTACACCGGCGACCGCGATGGCCCCGTCTCCCTTCGCAGGCTGGTCGCCATGAAGGGCGGCGCGCTGGGTCACCAGGAGGCGCGTCATGCCACCGAGCAGCTCCTCCAGGCCGTCGAGTACGCCCACGCCCGTGGGGTCATCCACGGTCCTGTCAATGAGGAGGAGATCCTCATCAATCGCAGGGGCAGTGTCGCCATCGAACTCTACGGCCTCACCCGCTTGCTGGGCGATGACCAGAACGCCTGCCACCAGGCTCTCGTTCGGGAGGAGGTCCGCTCCATCGCCATGCTGGCGGCGGGCATGTTGCTCGGGCAGGATGTCGATGACGCCAATCTCGACCGTCGCCTCGAAGCAACTGTGGATGTGGGCTCACTGGCGACGTGGCTTCGGACCGCCCTGCAGCCCGGCGCCGGGTTCCTGACCGCCGAGGAAGCCGCCTCCGCCCTTCCCTGGCGACGTGGTGGCGGCGCCGATGATCAGTCCGCACCGCTGGTGACCACGCGTCGCCTGAAGTCCATCTTCTCCTGATCCATCGCGTGATCCTGACTATCTGAATTGCGATTGCGGCAGTGATGCGCGGATTCCGATCGCCGCGGGATTTTTCCGTGCGCGGAGCGGGCCAGACAGTGGCGCGGCGGCGAGGCAAAAAAAGAAAGGGCGCCGTGGGAAGATCCCACGGCGCCCGTTGGTGTCAGACATTCAACCCGTGAAAGGGTTTACTGAGGGCAGGCGCCCCAGTTGCCGAGCAGGGTGCCCAGGTCAGCCGCACCAACAGCGTTGTCGTTGTTGAAGTCGGCGGGCTGGCAGGTCGGGCTCGGGTTGGTGCCCCAGCAACCGAGAAGGAAGCCGAGGTCAGCCGCGCCGACCGAACCGCTGCCGGTGAGGTCCCACGGGCAGGGAGGCGTGGGCTCATCGCCACCAAGCTGCTCGAGCTTGATGTCGTCGATCCACCACTGCGAAGCGACGTTGGGCGGACCCTGAATAACAGGGAGCGTCACGGGCTCAGCAATGATCATGTTGCGATGGGGCGCGTTGTTGTCAACAGAGCTCCAGTTGTAGGCCCTTTGGTTGCTGCCGGCAGGCCCGGTCGGATTCGAAACGCCACCGATCGGGGGCTGCAGTGACGCGGGAACGTCGGCGCCGGGGACACCGGTCAGGAACCAGTCACCCTCAGCAATCAAGTTGTCACTGCTGTCAAGAATCTGGAAGGGAGCACTGGTCGGGCAATCGTCGAACGAATTGAGCAAACCGCCGGAGTCAAAGAAGCGGACGGCCACAAGATCGGTCACGACGAGCTGACGCACCACAGGAGAACCCATATCGAGAAGAACTTCACCAGTCACCGCATTGACCGGGTGGATGCTCATCCCCATGGGATCGGGTGGGTTGTCATCGTCAAAGTCCGTAATTGAGTAGAAGCAATAGCTGTTGGCCTGGCTTGCAGGGAGTCCAACACCATCGGGACCGAGCGAGCGAACGATGAAGGGAGAGATGTCAGGCGCTTCTGCACCCTCCTCATCGAAGCCCTGGGTGAAACCGATGGAGGAAATGCCGATCGGTGATGTGATATCACCCGTGGGCAGCGTGGAGCTGGCTCCAGAGGCGATCACATTGCCGTTGAGTTCGAGCGTCCAGTCACCGTTGAAATCAACTTCGACGCACGTTGTGAACCACTGACCGAGCGGAACATTCGTACCTGTTCCGACCCAGTTGTTCGCCGCACCCGGAGCCTGGCTGTCCGTGTGCGCGATCTCGGTGTTGTTCCCGATCGGATCGCTGGTCGATGGGGGATTCGCGGGTGGGCCGCCGTAACGGATGTCAACGACGGACGTGGCGCCTTCAGCCTGGCCCTTGGAATTGAAGCGAGGACCGTTCACACGCACGAAGATACGCGTGTTGTTGTCCTGGATGTAATAGTCCCAGCAGGCACGAGCTCTGATCTCGGTTGCCTCGGACGTCGCGGCGGCCGCAACGACTGTGGGAACGTTGATCGAGTTCTGGGTGCCGCCACCGGTGACGGGTCGGACCGTGCCACCGGGGTTGAAGTGGGAGAGCACGTTGCCACGCGCACCCATGGGATCGATGCTCACGCCGAGCACCTCGTCCATCTCATCGACGCCGAGACGAGTCACAGCGCCGGTGTTCGTTGAGATGACGCCAGTCCAAAGGTTCACAGGCGTGGTGTTGATGCCGTAGCCGCGAATGTCAGTGTCGAGAGCAGTGACCGGAGGGAAATCGAGATCGGGCGTGCCGGTCCGAGCCATGTCCGGGGGGTTCAGAAGAAGCAGCGTCGCGCTCGCAAACT
This sequence comes from Phycisphaeraceae bacterium, assembly GCA_007693965.1. GTDB lineage: Bacteria > Planctomycetota > Phycisphaerae > Phycisphaerales > UBA1924 > RECQ01. The sequence continues at coordinate 18,349 of RECQ01000053.1, forward strand.
CGCACAATTCGTCTTCAAAGAGAACAAAGTTGGCGTTGGAGGCGATCGCATCGCCGGTCATCTGATCGCGTCTGGTGACGCAGTCAGCGAACGGCGAAGCGACGGCGAGAATGTTGCCGACAGCCAGTTCACTGGGAATGCTGAAGGGAGCACCACCGGCGCCGGGGTTCTCCTCGGCCTCGATGCTGAGGATTTCATAGCGGCAGAAGAGCGCTTCAGAATCGTAGCGGGTGTAGGTGGCGCGGATGTCGGCGGCACTGCCGTTACCCATGACATCGCTCGGGGCGCCGACGCGCACCGGGAAGGGATCCAGACCCATCTCGTCACTGTCGACAAGCGTAAGGTTCGGAATCGTCGGGATGTTGTCACGATCAGGGCAATCGAAGCCTGCGAAAGGCTTGCGGACGAACAGAACATCGCCCACCATCACGCCCCAGGCGGGGTCGCCGTCGAAGGTCTCAGCGACGGTGTAGCTGCACCATTCAGTGCTGCCGTCTCCGAGTGCGTCATCCTCTGTGGCGAGGATGGTGCGCTGCTGGAAGTCAACTCCTGCGCCCGAGGGGCTGCCGACGGCCGCCAGGTTGGTGTTGCCATTTCCAGCGATCGACTTGTCCACAAAGTGGTTTTCAAAGTCTTCGCAGAACGGAAGCTCGTAGGCAGGACCGGGGGAGCGAACGCGGAGAACGCCGTCGACACAGATGTCATCGACGAAGATGCGGTCGTTGAAACCGAGATCCTGGTTGCCTGACCAGAACGCGATCTGGTTCAGGGTGGTCATGTCGGTAAGGAAGCGAGAATAGGGAGGGCCGACAGGCTCGCCGGCGATCATCTGGGCCATCTCAAAGTCGGCCTCGAGCTCTGCGATCTGCCCTGAGTCAAAGACGCTGCCGCTCAGAACGAACTCAAGGCGATTGCCGTTGATGGACCAGAAACCGGTGCCATCGCCGCTGAGCGTGAGCTCGGCCTTGAAGAAGGCGCCTCCGCTCCCGCCCGCGTCCGTCAGGGGAGCGACCGAGGTTGAAGTCGGGAAATTGAGATTCGCGGTGTTCGCATCAAGGTTGGGTGCGCTGAAGACCTGAGCGCTGGGGGCCGTCGGCTCGTCCTCATCAAAGAACGGGTTCTCACGGCGAATGTGGAAAGCGGGGTCAATGTTCCCCATGGAATCCACAACGCTGATGATCAGGAATTCGTTCAGGCCGTCGATCTGAGTGTCCTGAACATTCATTCCGCGCACAGTCTGGATGCTGGTCATGCGGATCATCGCGCTTGCGGTGACCGCGTTGCCATCCTCAGCGATGGGTCGCTGTGTGCCGGTGGGCGTGGTGGTGTTGAACTCGGAACGCATCGCGTTGTCGCCGGTGACGTTGCGCTGAGCGATGGACTGATTGGAAGTTCCACCGTCAGAGCCGGGCGAAGGAGATGAGTTCACTGAGAAGCCGTTGAAGCTGCCGAAGGCAACGACGGCGCGGCTGCTCAATGCATCGAAGAAGCCCGGCACCAGCGTGAGAGCCATGCCTTGGAAATACAGCTCAATGTCATCCTTGTAGGGCAGACGACGCTTGGGCGTAGGCGGCGTATCGAACTCTGAGCCGATGACCGTGTAGTTGTTCTTGTACCGGAAATCTGGCATCCAATTTGAAGTGTCGGCGGGCGTCGCGGAACCAGCGAAAAACAGCCCCGCGAGGTCGTCGGCCGTGGTGGCGGCGAGGAAGATCGGAGTCTGGATGGCGGGCCGATCGAACTGATCTACCGCAATGCCGTAGCCGCGCCAGATGCCCGGCATGCCCGGGGCCGGCGCCATGACCTCATCTGCGACGCGACCCGGGAAGACCCGGTACCAGCCGGACGAGAGCGAGGGATCGATGTTGGGATCGCCGTCCTCGATCAGCACGCCGTTGCTGCCGTCCGTCTGGCTGTTGCGCACCCAGACCGTGAGGCCTGTCGTGAGGCTGACGGAGATCACATACGTAAACCATTCGCCGGTCTGGGTCTGGAAGCGGCTGGGAATGCTTGAGGGATTCCCGCCGGAGGTCATGGGGTTCAGCGGCGGCACATAGAACGTGCCGAAGCCGAACGTGTTCGCGAGCGGGCCAAGGACCGCGGGACGATCCAGTCGACCGCCGGTCATTGAGGTCAGCGGGCTGGCCTCGTTGAAACCACCATCGAGAATACGCGTGAGCACGAAGCCCTCGGCGCTCGAGGCCATGTCGAAGGAGTCGAGCAAGTCTAAATTGTTGAAATAGCTGTCAAGGCCGATGATCAGATCCTGATCGAGAGTCGGTTGAAAAAGCGCATCAGTCGAATTGAGCTGCCGAAGAAAAACTCCGGCGGTGGGGATCGAGGCGAGCGTGTTGAGATCGTCCCGCAGAACCTGCTCGATGGTCGTGTTGCCTTCGGGGTAGTTCGCGGGCGTCCCGAATGGATTGCGGGGGTTCTGCAGATTCGCGCTGCCGGGATCGTTCGATGATGAAGAAGTTTCAAGTTCGGCGTTGACGAACGACATCAGGCCGCCCTGAGCCCAACTGCCGCCCATGGGGGCGAGTTCGGCCTGGGCCGCACCACCGGCGGAGCCGAGGTTGTAGGTCTGGAAGCCGTCGAAATACGCGAACTTGCCGCCATCATCGACACCCATGGTGCGAGAGGTGACCCCGGAAGCTCCGGAGCCATTCCCGATCTCCAGACCGTCTCGCGGCGTGACAACATTCCCATCGAGTGTGAGCACTTCAGGCCGGAACAGGAGTTCAGTCTCGTTGATCTTGCCTGTGCGGAGAGCTTCTGTGGCTTCCGCGATCGCCGCCTGGAGTCGGTCCTCGTCACGGAGCTGCTCCGTGACACTCTCAGTGACTCTTACCTTTGGCGCCGACCAGTGCCGGGTTGTCTCAAGCGCACCCGACTCGCTGACGCGAGTCAACTGGGTGGTGCTGGAGGCAAACCGATCGGCCTGGGCCGCGCTCGCCAGAGCCAGACCTGCGGCTCCGGCCAGAACAATTGTGCCAATCTTCATATTGCAATCTCCTCGCTGCGACACGGACCACCCGTGTCTGTCTTCCGGTGCGAATCCGATTCGCACCACATTCTCTCTGCCCGCCGTCCACAATGTCCGGCGGGATCTGAAAGCACGAATTCCGATATCCGAATTGAATGAGTCGCATAGAGGTGTCACGCCGGGCGCGACATGCGACATACTCCGTCTCTCTTCCGATTCTCTCTTGTCTTTACATCCGTTCAGTCTGCTTCCAGGCAGCCTCCCTTGATGTTCCCGGCTCAGAACCCGCTGGGTATTGAGCGGCGCGATGCGGGCGCGAACAGTCAGAACGCTGCGGCGCGATGGCCACGGCGCGGACTCCTGAAACGACCCGAATCAGAACGCAATGCTCTCCTCACAGGGGCTCCAGACGCCCAATTCATGGCCAGGTGACCTCTCGCCTCCGGTCACACCGGCACAGTCAAGCCATACCATCTACATATGACCGCATTTGCCCACTAATGCAAGAGCAATCTTGACATTTTTACACACGAGGACGCGCGGCGATCCTGCGGCGTTCGGTCGCCAGGAGCGATAATCAGCCATCAGACACGCCCGAAAGGCCGTTTAGACCTGCGAAGCCCGATATTTTGCAAAGGTCCGATATCTGCGCGGGTCCTGAATTCTGATCCGAAAGTCCGATTCGACCGCAACCGCAATCAGTTCGGGAACTGATCGGGTTCATCCCCATCGGCCACTCGGGAAGAATCCGGTCTTCTCCCGGTTTCCCCAGTCACCCGCTCGGTGGGGTCGACATCGCCGGCATCAGCGGCTTCTCCCGTCGCTCGCAGCGCTGCCGGGAAGCGGTCGACGATCGTCCGGAACCGTTCAATCTCGGACTCGGACATCGCTTCGAGCAGGGCCCCTTCAATGTGGACCAGCAGATCCGAAGCGTGCTCAAGGCTGTCTGCGATGCACCGCTCCAGCGCTTCGAGCCACAATGAGGGAGGCGCTTCAGCGACTTCCGGCGCCTCCAGGCTTCCCAGCCACAGATGAGCCGCGGCACGGGCCTCGGCGATCCGCCGGCGCCCGGAGCGATACTTCTCCGGCGGCAGGGATTCGAGCAGCCCGTCCGTCGCCTCGAGCGCTCCGTCGGGTTCGCCGAGGATCAGACGAGCCTCCGCAAGCGCCGCCGCCAGACGCAGTTGCAACCGGATCGAGATCAGACCGGGTCGCTCCATAGCGGCGTTTCTGCGGAGTTCCAGCAAGGCGACTCGTTCGCCAGGATCATCCAGTGACTCCGCCAGCCGCAGCGCCTCGCGTGGTCCGATCAGTCCGGACAGGCGATCCAGCGATTCCCGTGCATCCTGCTCAGTCGCGGCGTCGATGGACCGCAACAGGAGCCATCCTTCCGCCGTCGGGCGATGCAGCGTGATCGACCGGCGGGCCATGGCGTGAAGCTCCGGATCATTCCTGGCGACGCTGATGATGCGATCAAACCACTCAGGCAGCGGGGCCAGGGCGTCCGCCGCCGCGAGACGGATCTCCAGCGAGGGAGATTCAAGCATCTCGGCCACGCGATCGCGATCTTCGGAATCGCCGATGACCCCCAGCAGCCTGACGAGCACCGGAGTTGGACTGGTTTCCATCCGACGCCGCACTGCCACACGCACCGCGTTTCGCTCCCGGGGCGAGATCAACAGGCCCCGCTCCGCCGCCGCGAGCAGCAGTTCAGCGGCGGGAGTTGCGGCGAGATGTCCTGAATCGAGCCACTTGAGGGCGACTCGGACGCCGGCGCCATCGGGTCGACGAGCCGCGACGCTGAGCATCGCGGTTGCGGCCTGGGGATCCTGCTCGCGCTCCAGGGCTTCGAGGACCCTTGGATGAATGACAGCGCCGGCGAGGTTGCCGGCAAGCGTCGCCGCGACGGCGCGGATTTCGGGGGCGTCATCCGCCAGGCGCTCAACTGCGGCGGCGAGCACTGATTCCCCCAGCGGCCTGGCGTTCAGCAGCTCCCGGTCCGCCAGTTCAAAGGCGAGCCGACGCAGGCCGGGAAGCTCATCACGCATCATCTGGGCCAGCAGCGGGGAGCGGTCGGTGTGAGGCGTGGCCGCGTAGAGCCGCCGGTGCGTCTCGACAATGCGATCCGCGAGCGCGTTCCGCTCCTGTTCGAGCCTTGCGGCCCGCTGCGCCTGGGCCCGAGCGAGCAGGTTGCGCCAATCGCCCTCAGGAAGCCACTGGACTTCATTCCACCAGTTGGTCCACCGCTCGACATCGGTCCCCAGTTGCTCCTGGCCTGTCTGTCGACGCAGGGCGTTGAAAGCAGCCAGACGCACCGGGGCGGGATGCTCAGTCCCGATGCAGGACATCACCGCCCGGATCGCATCGCGCGTGGGATAGACGGTCAGGGCTTCGAGCGCGATCACCTTGTGCTGTGAGCTGTCAACACGCTCAAGGAGACTGATGAGGGGTTGAAGCAGCTCATCGGGCGCTCCGGCGACGGCGCCATTGACGCGTGTGGGCCTTTGCTGGCGGATCGCCGCCGCGACCGCGATGCCGGAGGACGCAGGCGCCTCCCCTGAGAGGGCTTCGATCAGGGGGGGGAGCCGACGCGCCACCAGCAGCGATCTGGCCGCGGCGAGCCGCTGCTCATCGGTGGCGTCCTCGGCCAGAAGCGTCGCGGCGGCGTCTTGATTTCGTTCGTCTGTGTTCTGTCTGGCCTCCACCACCGGAGCGAACAACCCCTGGCAGGTCAGGGTTGCGATCAGCGTGATCAGGATGGCGGCCGGCCGCGGCCGGCGGACAAACCCCTCGGCACGCGAGGGTCGTCCGGAATTCTTGCGGTTCTTGAGCACGCTGGAGTGGACCCTCGACTGAAAGATCAATGAACGTATCATACGAGCGTCGAAAGATAGCCCTCGGAGGGCGGATGTCTCTCTGCGGTTGGTCGGAATTTCGAGCTAGGGTCGGCAGGCAGCCATGAACGAATGGTTTGATGCGGAACAGCACGTCGAGCGGGCCCATGAGTTCTACGAGGCCAGCCGCTGGGAAGAAGCGGAGAGCGAGCTTCGCCGCGCCATCGCTCTGAACCCGCATCGCGCCGACTGGCACTTCAATCTCGGTCTGACGCTGGAGGCGGCGGGAAGATTTCGTGAGGCCCTCCGCGCCTATGGCGACGCCAAGACTCTTGAGCCCGAGAGCGTGCAGACGCTGCTGGCCATGGGCGTCAACCATCTGCGGCTGGACGACGCTCGCACCGGCGCCGAGTGCCTGGAGGAGGCGCATCGCCTCGACCAGTCCCGCGCTGAGCCGCTGGTCCACCTGATCGACGCCCGCGCCTGCCTCGGCCAGCACGATGAGGCGGAAGTCGCCTTCTACATGGCGATGCAGCTCGAGGATGTGGATGATTCGCTCGCGTACCTGCACCTGTCCGGCTCGCTGATGGATCGTGAGCTGTACGAGAAAGCCGTCTGGTGTCTGCGCGAGGCGGCCCAGATTGATCCACGACTGCCACGCGTGCACGCGCGACTGGCGGAGGCGTACGCAGCCACCGGGCGCAAGGAGCGGGCCCGCCAGCTCTACCTGCGCGAGCTGCGCAACAATCCTGGCGATGTGGAGACGCTGCTCGATCTCGGATCGCTGCTCATCGACATGAACCGCCTGGGCGAAGCGGGCGAAAAGTTTCGGCGTGTGCTCGAACTGGAGAGCGACAACGCCGATGCGCACTATGCACTTGGCGATCTCGCCCTCAGGCAGCGACGTGATGTGCAGGCGTTGGCAGCGTTTCGTCTCGTGCTGCGCCTCGACCCCGATCACTCCCGCGCCCGCATGCGCTCCGCGGAAATTCTGCTGCGCCACAACGAGCGCGAAGACGCCCGTCGGCTGCTGCGGCGTGAGATCGCCGATCTGCGTCGCGACCCCGAGCTCTTCGATGATGAGGAGTTGCGCGACCTCGGCGGGCTGCTACTCGACGCCGGCCTCTGCGCCGAAGCAGCAGATGCGTTCCGCGCACTGGCGCAGCGAGATCCGCTCGACGCCGAGGCGCATCACTTGCTCGGCGTGTCGCGCTTTCGCATGGGCGATCGGGCCGCGGGTGTGATGGCGAGCCGCCGCGCTCTCAAGCTCAATCCAAATCAGGTCTCGGCGATGCACAACATCGCGCTTGCCTGCATCGAGGAGCGTCGCTGGACGCGGGCCCGCTGCTGGGTTCGCCGCGCTCTGGCGATTGAGCCGGACGATGCGTCGCTGCGCCGCCTGCGTGTCAAGCTCGCCCTTCGCACGGTGCGCCAGTCCGGATCGCGCACCGCGGACTTGATCCGCTCGTGCGTCAGTCGCGGGCGCAGCGCGGCGTCACGCGCTGCCTGATCGCAACCAATACAAATACGCCCGATGTCGCCATCGGGCGTGTGGTTCCCCCCACCTGTTCACCACGAAAACTGATCCCGCATGTTCCGGCCGTTGAAACCCGGGACAAGCCGGCAACGGGCGGATCAATCTGGTCATGGCCCGCCGCCGCGGCTGTCGAGCAGCCGCGCCGCCTCATCGACATCCTTGTCGCCCCGCCCGGAGACGTTGATGACGAGATTGTGTTTTTTGTCCATCCGGGCCGCCAGCTTCACCGCGCCGGCGATGGCGTGGGCGGTCTCCAGCGCGGGGATGATGCCTTCCGATTCGGCCATGAGCACGAACGCATCCAGCGCTTCCGCATCCGTGACGGATGTGTATTCGACCCTGCCCGCGTCTTTCCAGAAGCTGTGCTCGGGCCCCACGCCGGGATAGTCGAGCCCCGCGGAGCATGAGTGGACCGGCGCGGTCTGGCCCTCTTCGTCCTGGAGCACGTAGCTGAGCGAGCCGTGCAGCACGCCCGGCGAACCGTGCGCCAGCGGCGCCGCGTGCTCACCCGCCGCCCCGCCGCGTCCGCCCGCCTCGACGCCGACCAGACGCACGCCCGCATCGTCGATAAAGGGATAGAAGATGCCCGCGGCGTTCGAGCCGCCGCCCACGCACGCGATCACCGCATCGGGGAGGGCGCCGAATGTCTCTTCACACTGGCGCTTCGCCTCGACGCCGATCACCGACTGGAAATCGCGCACGATCGTCGGAAACGGGTGCGGCCCCACGACGGAGCCGAGGATGTAATGCGTGTCCTCGACGCTGGCCATCCAGTCGCGCATCGCTTCGTTGGTCGCGTCCTTGAGCGTGCGCGAGCCCGCGTCCACCTCGACGACGCGGGCGCCGAGCAGACGCATGCGCACGACATTGAGGCGCTGTCGCCGGGCGTCCTCGGCGCCCATGTAGACCTCGCACCTGAGGCCGAGCCTCGCCGCGGCGGTGGCGGTGGCGACGCCGTGCTGCCCCGCGCCCGTCTCCGCGATCACGCGCGGCTTGCCCATGCGACGGGCCAGCAACCCCTGCCCGACGGTGTTGTTGATCTTGTGGGCGCCGGTGTGGGCCAGATCCTCGCGCTTGAGCCAGATCGAGGCGCCTTTGCCCTTCGCGGCGCCGGCGCGGGCGTGGGCGGTGAGGCGCTCCGCCGGGCACAGGGCGGTCGGGCGACCGACGAAATCGCGGAGGAGCGCATCGAGTTCGCGTTGAAAGGAAGGATCAGCCTTGGCCCGGACGTACTCGTCGCGGAGCTGCTGGAGAGCGCCGACGAGGGTTTCGGGGACGTAGGCGCCGCCGTAGTCGCCAAAGCGGCCGCGGCCGTCGGGCAGGGCGGAAAGAGAAGGGATGGTGGTCATGGCCTGAGTGTATGCAGAGGCAGGGGGCGCGGGAGCCACCTCACCACTTCACAAAACCGCAAATCTGCTATCCCTCCTCTTCCTTCTCCCCCTCCGTGTCACTGTGCCTTTGTGGTGATTCTTCCCGGTCCTTCAAAGCCTTTCGCTCCGAGGCACGCGCCGCCCGCATGCCTCGTTTGTCGTTCACGCGCAGCAGCAGGATCGCCCCGGCCACGAAAAACGTGGTGAGCAGGATGAGCGACGCCGAGCTGCCCACCAGCCCGCGCACCTGCCCGAAGGAGAGCACGCCGATCACGCCCGCGCCCTTGTAGGTCATGCCCCACAGGCCGAAGAACTCGGCGGTCTTGTGCTTGGGCGTGAAGCGCCCCAGCAGGGCCCGGCTCGAGGTGCCGATGCCGCCGAGGCCGAGGCCGACGCCGTTGCCGATGATCCAGAAGGTCCACGTCGGCGGATCTTCGGGCAATGTGAGGATGAGCATGGAGAGCGCGGTGACGATCCACACGCCCAGGAAGATCATCACCGTGGTGCGGGCGCCGATGCGGTCCTGGATCATGCCGGTCACGATCGCCGCGATGCCCGCCGTAACGGTGAGCTGGAGGACGAAGAGCACGAGCTGAAGCTGCTGAAAACCGAAATCGTCGGCAAGGATGACGGCGAAGTAGATCATCGTCTGCACGCCGAGCGAGTAGGCGAAGAAGGCGAGCAGGAAGCGCCCCACCTGCGCGTATTGCTTGGCGCTGCGGACTGTCTCGCCGAGGCGACCGAAGCCTGCCTTCACCGCGCCGCCGACGCCCTTCGCGGCCTCGCCGCCGTACGCCGGAGTCTCCTTGAGGATGATCCACGGCGCAACCATGCCCGCGGCGAACCAGAGCCCGGCGAAGACGAAGAGCCCGCCCCAGTTCTCCGTGGCCTGCCAGCCGAAGAGCTGCATCTGCAGCGCTGTGAAGACCAGGAGCAGCAGGGCGCCGATGTACCCCATCGTCCAGCCGATCGCCGAGACATGCCCGATGTTGCGCGAAGTCGAGATCTCGGGCAGAAACGAGGCGAGGAAGTTCTCGCCGATCTGGTAACAGAAGTTGGCGGGGATGAAGATCGCCATCGCCAGCAGCCACCATCCGGAGGGCACGAGGGCAAAGCAGCAGGTGAGGGCGACGCAGACCACGCCGGTGGTCATGAGCATGCGCTTCTTCCAGCCGCGGCTGTCGGCCATGGCGCCGAGCACCGGCGCCGCCAGCACCGAGAGCAGCAGGCCGGTCGAGCCGGCGATGGACCAGAGCACATCGCCGCGGGCGCCGTCTTCGACCATCACCTGTCGGAAATAGATCGGGAAGAGCAGCGTGATGACCAGCAGCGTGAAGGACTGGTTGGCCAGGTCGTACATGCCCCACGCCCACACTTCCTTCGCGTTGGGCAGGCTGCGGAATGGCTTCAGGCGCTGGAGCATGGAGGAGTCCGGTGTGGCCGCGGCATAGTTGTACCGTCAACGCAGCCGGTGCGCTGGGCAGCGTGTTGGGACGAATGGGACTCGTGCGACTCATGGGAGTTTCGGGTCGCAGCGGATCTGAAAGTTCGAAGAGTTTCATTGAAAAAAAACGGGCCGGCGAGAGTCGCCGGCCCGTTCACAAGATTCAGTTTCCGCAAGACCTCGGTGTCACTCAGGCTTGGGCAGATCAAATTCCTTGAGCAGCCCGTTGATCTTGTCGCGCTTGCCCTCGGGGTCGCTGGCGGGGTGCAGGCCGCGGTAGCGAACCTTGCCGGCGGGATCGAGAATCGCGACGTGCGGGATGCCGCGGACGCCGTAGTCGGGGTTGAAGACTTCCTGCTCGGTGAAGACGACCGGCCATGTCATCTCGTGATGCTCCATGAAGCTGGGCATCAGCGAGTATTCCTTGTCGGCGTCGTCGGAGGTGTCGACGCGCCCGTCGGGGCCGAAGTGGGCGCCCTGCAGGCTGGTGACGCCGATGACCTTGACCGGGTATCCCTCGTAATTCTCGACCAGCTCGCGCACCTGCGGGAAGCTGGTGATGCACGGGCCGCACCACGTGGCCCAGAAGTCGAAGACGACGACGTTGCCCTTCAGGTCCTCGAGCGAGGTGATGTCCGAATCGCTGGACCAGGTGATGTTCATGGCGGGGGCGGGCTTGTTCATCAGCTCGCCGCGGGCGTAGGCGCCGTCGATGAAGGTGAGCTCGCGCTCCAGCCGTCCTGACTGGCGGGCGTCCGCCCGCTCCAGCGCGGATCGCATCGCCTGGTTGATCCGCCCATGCACGCGCTCGCGGGTGCGACGATCATCTGTGGTCTTGATGACAGCTTCCTGCAGACCGGCCAGCCCCGCGGCGGTTTCGACCGGCAGGTCGTCCGTCAGCACGCGATCGAGCGAGAGCACCGCCGTCCGCGCCTTCTTCAATGACTCGTCGCTCATGCGGGAGATGGTGAAGAAGATGTCGGACGCGTGGCCCTGGCGAAGGGCGTCGTGCAGGCCGGGATGCTCCGCGGCGAGGCGGATGGCGTCGGCCCGTTCTTCATCCTCGGCGAGCGCGAAAGCCACGAGCGAAAGGTGGATCGCCGCGGCGCGGGCGCCGTCGACGCCGCGATCGTTCGCAAGCTCTCGGAGGCGAGTGACGAATCCATCGCGCTTGGTGGTGTAGGTGAGAATTCGCTCATCGTTGAGGGCAGCGATCTGCTCGATCGAGAGCGAGGCGATGTCAAGGCCCTCGACGGCCTCGTCCGCGATCTCCTGCACGGTTTCACCGGTCAGCCCGCCGCTGCGGCGAAGCTCGCCGAATTGCTCCTGGTACCGCTCGATCGCGGCTTCCACATCGCCCTCTGCGGCCATCGCCATCGCGGTGGTTCCGCCGGCGAGCATCGACAGCGCCAGTGCGCAGCCCGTGAAAGTCGCAAGAATTCCTCGTCTCATGGTGTATGTCTCCGGGGGTCTCTGTTCCGGCGGCCACTGGGATTGGTTCCACCGCGATGATCGACCGCCTTTCGCGATCCCCGCGATGTCGCCGCGTCTTTATGAGTCTACCACCTCGACCCCGCCAAGATGCTGCCGCAGGAACTCAACCTGCAGGTTCTTCGCCTCATGCGCCATGCGCCCGAATCCGGCGTGCTCGTTGGGCGCCCCCGTCTCGGGCCACGTTTTCAGCGTCATCAGACCGGGATCGGCGCCCTGTTCCTTGTCGTGGCGGCGAATCTGCTCGCAGAGCGAACGGATCGCAGAGACGGGGACCCATTCGTCCGTTTCCGAGTGCAGGGCGAGCAGGGGGGTGGGGCGCCAGCCGTCGAGGTGCTTCACCGGATCCATCTCGTCAATCAATTCCGGCTCGTAGCGCTGCATGTAGGGCATGTGGGAGAAATCGCCGGCGGTGGATTCGACGGCGGCGCAGCGGAACTCGTGCTCGTCGCACAGCCTTCGCAGCGTCGCCATGCCGCCGGCGGACATGCCGCCGATGCCCATGCGATCGAGATCGAACACGCCCTTCCAGCGCGGATGGGCCAGTTCCTCGACCACGCGGTCGATCTCGCCCAGCATCTGCTTCACCACGTGCAGCGTGTGGTCGGGCGACTGGAGCGATTCTTCGAACCGCTCGCCGTGGCCGGGCAGGTCGACGGCGCACGCCGCGATGCCGGCGCGGATCCATCGCAGGTAGCGGCCGGGGTCGAGCTCCTTATGCACCGTGCGCCCGTGCATCCACAGCATCACTGGCGCGGGGGTCGACCAGTCCGGATGCGCCAGCAGCGCGGGGATCTCGCCGGACGCGAGGCGCTCGAGTCGTGTCTGGCGCAACAGCGCGGCGGGCATGTGCGCGATCCGTTTCGACATGAAGGCGATGGTAGCGAGCGGGGCGGGGTTCCGGGGGTCGCGTTGCGCCGGTATGATCGCGCCTCCCGAACGCATGCACCGGAGCCGCGCGTGACCAGAGGCCGACAGACCGACCCCGCCGCACGGTTCCGCTCGACACGGGCCGCCCACCGCGACGAGACCGCCGAGGACTACGTCGAGGCCATCGCCCAGCTCATCGACGAACGCGGCGAGGCCCGCGTGAAGGACCTCGCTGAGATGATGGGCGTCAGCCATGTCACGGTGTCGCGGATCGTGGCTCGCATTCACAACGAAGGCCTCGTCGACACCGAGCCGCGCCGGCCGATTCATCTGACTCCGAAAGGCCGGCGCCTCGCCGCACGGGCGAAGGAGCGCCACGAGATCGTCCTCGCTTTTCTGCTGGCCCTCGGCGTGCCGCGGAAGCAGGCCGAGATCGACACCGAGGGCATCGAGCACCACGTAAGCCAGGCGACGATCGAGGCGATGCGCCGGTTTGCGGGCAAACACGTGTGAGCCGTCGGTCGGCGCCCGTCAGCGCGATTCCACAACCGCTTCGACGATCACACCGTTCTCGTCAACATTCATGCAGAGCCACTGCGACTCGGCTTCGGAGTCAAAGACGCGTCGCCGGTCCACGATCACATACATGTGGGACCAATCGTCGTTTCTGTGACTGTATGAAGGCAGGCCGTGCAGCGCAGCGACCTGGTCCAGCGGACTGCCCACCATCCCGGGCGCAAGAGCGGTGAATTCCTGCACCCGCGCTTCCGCCCGTCGCTCGGCGATCGACATGAAAGCGATCCAGCCGACGATCGCCGCAACAGGCGCGCCGATGAAGAGGATCAGGATCGGGACATCCCACTTGGCGCGGAAAGAGACATGCCGACCGGTTCGCAGCTTCTTCTTCGGCTTCTTCTGATTTTTGGTGGTCATGTCGCGATCCCCTCGCCTCGCTCACGCCGCCGCATTGGGCCGCTTGGGCACATGCTCGACGCGTGTGAGCAACTGCACGTCAAGAGCCTCGAGCACGCGGGCGGCCCGCTCCAGCGTCACGCCATGGTATTCGTTGCGTTCATCCCGCGAGACCTGCGATTCGTTCACGCGCAGGAATGGAGTCGATCGAAAACTCAACCGCCCCAGATGGGGCGGAGGAAGTGCGGGCGTTTCCTTTACCCCTTCGGGGTGACGCCCTTCAGTTCTTGACAGACATGTCAAGTATTCTTCCCCGTCTCCGACGGGTCCCCCGGCGGGATCGGCCGGTCGTGCGGGTCCCGATCCGGTCCCTCCGGCCCCGGCGCCAGCTCCTGCTGCATGGCGGGGGAGGTGATGTGCTCCAGCTCCATCGCGGTGCGGTGGACGTGGTCCGGGCGCTGGCCCAGCTCCTGGACCAGGTACCGCTCCCAGAGCCGGTGCGAGCGGACCAGCCGCCGGGCTTCGGCCCGCCCCGCCTCAGTCAGAACCAGGCGTCCGCCGTCGAGGCGGAGCGAGCCGTCGCGCAGGCAGCACTGCATTGCGCGGCGGGCCAGTTTCAAGCTTGCTCCCGGCGCCAGGCGCACCAGGAGGCGCAGCGCCGATTCCTGGTCCGGGCCGACCTCGCGCTCGCCGCGGTCCGTCGCTTCCTCGAACCTGTAGAGAAGCCCCAGCAGGTCCTCGCGCGCGATGCGAAGCGACAGGCGCCGGCGCCGGATCGTCCGCGCGATCGCCCCGTGCCGCGGCGAGCCCACGATCGCCAGCCCCACCAGCGCCCCGCCCACCACCGCGATCATGCCCGCGGCGTTCAGCGAGTGCTCGGCGCCGAGCCAGATCGGTCCGAACCCCGCCAGCACGTACCCCGCGATCGCCGCGAGCGCCGCCAGCGTCGCGCTCACGAAGAGCTGCGACGGCAGCCGGTCGGTGAACATCCGCGCCGCCGCGGCCGGGCAGATGAGCATCGCGATCACCAGGATCGAGCCCACCGCCTCGAAGCTCGCCACCACCACCAGCGCCGTCGCCGCCATCAGCCCGTAATGCACAGCGCTCGAATTGATCCCCAGCGTGGTGGCGAGGCCGGGATCGAAGGAGGTGATCTTCAATTCCTTGTAGAAGAGCGCGATCAGCGCGACGACCGCAGCGCACACGATCGCCAGCGTCACCACCTCCCGCGGCATCGCCATCCACACCGACGGATCGAGCAGCGACGCGAACCCATCCGGCGCCAGCCACAGAATGTCCTCGAGCTGGCCGTAGAGCACGCAGTCGGCGTCGAGGTCGATGTTGCGCGCTGCCGCCTGCTCCAGCAGCAGCACGCCCGCGGCGAACATGATCGAAAAGACCACGCCCATCGACGCCTGCGACTCCACCCGGGCCGCACGGCGCAGGGCCTCGATCAGCACCGTCGCCAGCGTTCCCGCCGCCGCGGCGCCGAGAACCATCGCCGGACTCGCCCGCGTGCCCGCGATCAGGAACGCGATCACGATCCCCGGCAGCGCCGCGTGCGCGATCGCATCGCCCATCAGGCTCTGGCGGCGCAGCACCAGGAAGCTGCCGACGAGCGCGCAGGAAACAGTCGCCAGCGTCGCCGCGAGCAGCGCGGGCAGGTCGATCGCGAGGAATTCCTGGGCGCTGAAGCTCACCGCTTGCCTCCCTGGGCATCGCCGCCGCCGCGACCGATCGGATGCACGCTCCGCGGCAGGCGTCCTTCTTCCCGCAGGGCGCTCTCGAGCTCGGCGATCAATTCCGGCGAGAGCGCGTGCTCGACCATGTCCGCCGAGCGATCGACGTGCGACGGCGCGACATCGGCGTAGCGCACCAGATATTCCTCCCACAACCGGTGGTTTCTCGTGACGCGCCGGGCCGCCTCAGCGCCGCGCTCCGTGAGGGCCGCTTCGCCGTTGCGCATCTCGATCAGCCCGCGGCTGCGCAGGCCGCGCAGCGCCGAGCGGGCCGAGCCCTCGCTCCACTGCCGCGCCCCGTAGACATCGCCGACCGTTGCGCCGGCCTCGTCCGTTCCCTGCGGCTCGGCGAGCTCATAGAGGGCTCGCAGGGCATGCTCGCGACCGACCTGGGCCCGCAATTTCAGATGCCGCAGCGCCCGCGGCGCCAGGCCGCGGGCCGGCGCGAAGGTCATGCTGAAGAGAAAGATGACGCCCGCCGCCAGCACGATCACAGCGCCCGTCGGCAGCCGCGGCGCCAGCGCCGACGCCGACGCCCCCAGATGCCCGCTCAATCCGCCGATCGCGGCGCTCGCCGCCGTCATCAGCCACAGCCGATCGGTCCAGAACCGCGCCGCGGCGGGGGGGATGATCAGCAGCGCCACCACCAGCAGCATCCCCACCGCCTGCAGCCCCGCGACCGTCACCAGCACCACCAGCGCCATCATCAACAGGTCAATCCCGCCGACGGACCAGCCGAGACTGCGCGCATAGTCGGCGTCGAAACAGACCAGGCGGAACTGCTTGAACAGCAGCAACGCCGCGGCGACGGCGCACGCCGCCACGCCCGCCATCAGCAGCGCGTTCTCGCGGCTCATCGCGGCGGTCTGTCCGAAGATGAAGCGCGACAGCCCGCCCTGGGCGCCGCCGTCGAGGCGCTGGATGTAGCTCAGCATCACCACGCCCAGCCCGAAGAAGACGCTCAGCACGATGCCGATGGCGGCGTCCTCGCGGATTCGGCTGAAGCGCACAATGCCCTGCACGCTCGCCGCCCCGATGACGCCCGCCACCGCAGCGCCCGCCAGCAGCAGCGGCATGCTGCGCGCATCGAGGCCGATCCACATCGCCACGAGAAACGCGCCCGCCACCCCCGGCAGCGTCGCGTGGGCCAGGGCGTCGCCCATCAGCGAGCGCCGGCGCAGCAGCGCGAAGACGCCCACCACGCCCGCCGCGATGCCCAGCATCGTCGTCCCCGCCACCACCACCGCGGCGTTGTGGCCGGCGCGCAGCGTCATCACATCGAAGACTTCGCCGAGGGTGGGAAGATCGACGCCGACATCGGTGAGCGAGCCGCGCGGCCGGGCGGCGCCGTGAACATGAGCCAGCGCGAGATGGCCGAGGCCCGTCATCAGCCGCCGCGCTCCGCCCGGGCCAGCGCCTGGGCCGCCTGATCGAGCAGCGTGAGACGCCCGCCGTAGGTCTTCTGCAGGTTCTCAGGTGTGAAGACATCGCCGACCGGCCCCGCCGCCACCACGCGCATGTTGAGCAGCAGGGCGTGGTCGAAGTATTCGGGAACGGTGTGCAGGTCGTGGTGCACGCAGATCACGGTGCGGCCATGCGCTTTGAGTTCGCGCAGGGTCTCGACGATGGCCTGCTCGGTGGAGGCGTCCACGCCGGCGAAGGGCTCATCCATGAAGTAGAGCTTCGCCTCCTGCGCCAGGGCCCGGGCCAGGAAGACGCGCTGCTGCTGCCCGCCCGAGAGCTGGCTGATCTGGCGGTTCGCGAGATCGGTCAGGCCGACTTTCTCCAGGCACGCCATGGCCGCGTCGCGGTGGAGGCGCGACACCGGCTTCATCCACCCGATCCGCCCGTACCGCCCCATGCACACCACATCGAGCGCCGACACCGGGAAATCCCAGTCCACCGACTCGCGCTGCGGCACATAGCCGACGATGCCGCGCTGCGCCTTCGCCGGCTTGCCGTAGATCTCCACGCGCCCCGACGCCATCGGGATGAGTCCGAGGCACGCCTTGATGAGCGTGCTTTTGCCCGCGCCGTTGGGGCCGACGATGGCGATGAGCGAGCGGTCCGGGGCGTCGTAGTCGATGTCCCACAAAACGGGCTTGCGCCGGTAGGCGACCGTCATGTCATGGATGGAGAGGGGGCTGGCGGCGCTGTGCTCGGGAAGCTCATCCAGCGAACGCGGCGAGACAACCTGGTGCAGCGGCTTCATCATCGGCGCCGGCCGTCCGACTCGCTCTTGATCAGCGACAGCCTGCCGTTCATGCCGCCGGTGGGCGCCTCGCCGCCGAGGGCGCGCGTGATGGCGGTGATGTTGTGGTCGATCATGCCGATGTAGGTGCCTTCGTAGGTTCCCGCGGCGCCCGTGGCGTCGGAGAAGAGCTCGGGCCCCAGCGCGACGGTGTACCCCCGGGCGCGGGCGCCGCTCACGAGGGCGCGCACGTTGCGATCGGGCACGGTCGTCTCAGCGAAGACCGCGGGGATGCGCCGCTCGACAATCATGTTCACCAGATTCTCGATGTCGCGCACACCCGCCTCCGACTCGGTGCTCAAACCCTGCACGCCCAGCACCTCGAAGTCGTAGCGCCGGCCGAGGTAGTTGAAGGCGTCGTGGGCCGTGACCAGCACGCGGGACTGTTCGGGAACTGAAGAGAGCGCCTGCCGCGCGTAGGCGTCCAGCTTCTCGAGCTCGGCCTTGTACGCCTCCGCGCGGCGCGAGTACTCAGGCGCCCCCGCGGGGTCGAGCTCGGCGAGTTTTGCGGCGATGACATCCACCGCCTGCGACCACGCGACCGGATCCATCCACACGTGCGGATCGAAGTGGCCATCGAACTCCTCCGGCGACAGCAGGCTGTCTTCGTCCATCAGCTCGGTGACGGCGTAGACCGGGCGCCCGGAGCGGGCCACGCGGATGAGGGCGTCGGTCATCTTCCCTTCCAGCAGCAGGCCGTTGTAGAAGACGATGTCGGCGCCGAGCATGCGCGCCACGTCCGACCGCCCCGGCTTGTAGAGGTGCGGGTCGACGCCGGGCCCGATGATGGTGAAGACACGCACGCGGTCGCCGCCGACTTCAGAGGCGACATCGCCGATCATGGAGGTGGTGGCGACAACGCCGATCGTGCGCCCGTCATCCGCTGCGGCGGTGGAAGAGAAGAGCGACACTGCGACTGCGAGAAGAATGCATGTGATGATCCCGGTGAGGCAGTTGGTGAATCGTGTCATGATCCGCTCAATTCTTTGGGTGAAATTCTTCGGGTGAAATGCCGATTTTGCGGGTGGGTGGGACCGCAGGTGGGTGGTGAAGGTGAACGAATGTGGGAATGCAAATTTCAAAAATCTCAAATCTCAAATCTCAAATCTGTAATTTCAAATCTCAAATTTGAAATTTGAAATCTGTAATTTCAAATCTGTAATTTCCGATCTGCCATCCTTGCCCTCAAATTCAAAAAACCGAAAACTCGTCTCTACACTCCCATCTCTCAGAGCGATCCAGAAACTCCCTCGCTTAATCGCCGCCGCGACCTCGTCGCGTCCTGCCGCCATCCTGCAGCCTATGTAGCCATTGCTACATACGCCCAGATTCTATACCCCGCCCCGCTCCCGTCAAGCGGCCTGCTCCAGATCGCTCAGCCCTGCACGAAGGGGTTCGTCCTCTTCTCCTGCCCGATCGTCGTCGGGGGGCCGTGCCCGGGGAGGACGGTCGTCTCATCGGGAAGTGTGTACAGCTTCTCCCGGATCGAGCGGAAGAGGGCGTCGCCGTCGCTGGTGGGGAAGTCGTGGCGTCCGATCGAGCCCGCGAAGAGCGTGTCCCCGACAAGGGCCACGCCGTCCGCCTGGTTGTAGAGGGCGACGCCTCCCGGCGAATGGCCGGGCGTGTGGAGGATCCGCCAGCTCGAATCGCCCAAGGTGAGCGTGTCGCCGTCGGTGAAAGTCCGGTCCGGCCGCGGCGCCGAGAGTGGGATCCCGCCGCCGGCGCTCAGGTTGAGCTCCGGGTCGGAGGGGAACTCCAGCTCGGCCTCGTGGATCAGGATCGGGACATCCGGAAACTCGGAGCGGACCTCCGCCAGCCCCGCCACATGGTCGATGTGGGCGTGTGTCAGGACCACCGCCTCGGGCGTCAATTCCTGCTCGCGGACGCGTCGGATCATGGCGCCGGGCTCGAAACCGGCGTCCACGATCCAGCAGATCCGCTTCTCGGGATCGCTGACGAGGTAGCAGTTGGTGGCGTAGGGGCCGAGGACGAAGGCCTCTACTTGCACGGTCGGTGTGGGTCGGCTCATGCCGGCACTGTAGAATGTTGAGCGAGGCCCGCCGGCACGGACGACCGGCGCCCGCCTCCGGAAATCCGAGTTCTCCGGGAGGATCCCATGCCCCTGATCCGCAACATCGACGAGGTGAAGCCGGCCCCGATCGACATGCCCGGCGCCGAGCGTGTGTCGATGGCGATGATGGTCGGCCGCGAGCATGGGGCGCCGAATTTCTCCCTCCGCCAGTTCAGCGTCGAGCCGGGGGGCTGCTCGCCGCGGCACAGCCACGATTACGAGCACGAGGTCTTCATCATCGAAGGCGGGGGCACGGTGCTGCTCGAGGGCGCTGAGCGCCCCATCCGCCCGGGCGATGTCATCTTCGTACCGCCGGATCAGGAGCACCAGTTCCGCTCCGGC
The DNA here is from genome assembly GCA_007693965.1 of Phycisphaeraceae bacterium. Lineage (GTDB taxonomy): Bacteria > Planctomycetota > Phycisphaerae > Phycisphaerales > UBA1924 > RECQ01. The sequence goes on from RECQ01000053.1 coordinate 38,196, forward strand.
GACCAGGGGCTTCGGTTTCTCTGCCTCGTCCCCGCCACGCGGAACTGCGGCGAGACCACCCCGGGCAGCTGAGAGCCCCCACCCACACCGCCGTTGGAGGCACGGAGCGTCTCACATGCGACCGGAACAGTCACAGTCACGAGCAGCAGGCGCGGAGAGAGACTCCGGGCGCAACGGCATCTTCACGCTCGGTCCTCCCCGGATCGACATCTTCTGGCTGGTGCTCTACCTGCTGCTGATGGGCGCGTGCGTCGCGGTCATCATGATGTGGCCGGAGCTGCGAGGTTTCGGCTTCGTCGGGCTCATCATCACCATTGCGCTGCTTCCCATCGGCCTGCGCTCCGGCTCCGGCGAGCCGACCGGCGCTGAGAATGCGATGGGCGAGCGTCTGGACCGTGTGGCGACCGCCATCGAGACCATGACCAGCGAAGCGGGCCTGTCCGACGCCGCCAAGCGCGTGCTGCACCGGCGCCACGAGCGCGAGCTGCTGCGGCGCGAGATCCAGCGCGACATCGCCGATGGCGACTGGGACGCGGCGATGATCCTGGTGAAGGAGCTCGCCGAGCGCTTCGGCTACCGCATCGACGCCGAGGAGTTCCGCGGGCGCATCGAGCGGGCCCGGGCCGAGACGCTGGACCGCAGCGTCGCCGGCGCCATCGAAAACCTGGACGGCATGATCCGCGACCGGCGCTGGGCCGACGCCTACGCCGAGGCCGCCCGCGTCGCGCGGCTGTTCCCCGACTCCCCCCGCGTCGAGGGCCTGCGCCAGCGCGTGGACGAATCGCGCCAGCGCTACAAGATCGACCTGGAGCGCCGCTTCCTCATGGCCGCGGAGCGCGAAGAGGTCGAGACCGCGATGGACCTGCTCAAGGAGCTGGATATCTATCTCACCGAGGAAGAGGCCGAGCCCTTCCGCGAAGTCGCCCGCGGCGTCATCGGCAAGGCCCGCGACAACCTGGGCGTCCGCTTCAAGCTCGCCATCCAGGACAAGAACTGGCACAACGCGCTCGAAGTCGGCGAGCGCATCATGGCCGATTTCCCCAACACACGCATGGCGGAAGAGGTGCGCGGCATGATCGATTCGATCCGCACGCGCGTGTCGCAGATGAGCGGTGCGGGCGGGGGACGTGGCTGACTCCTGGGAGGGTGTCTCGGGAATTCAGAGAAAGTTAGCTCTATTCTGCATTTCTCATTGCATGCAGCAGGCTTTTTCGCTGTAATGCAGCGGGTAGCGATATGCACACACCTACGAGTTGCCGAGGATAAGCAATGGCTAGAGCATCCTCACTCAACATGTAGCGTGTACCCGCAGCTAGAAGACTAGCAGAGAAGGTAGGATAATCAGCAATGCGTAGCGTAATAGTACTACTGGCAATCACAATGTTTCTCGTTTCGTGCGGTGAGAGCAGAAGCGACCGAGAAGAAAGAGAACGTATACAACAGGAAGAAGCCGAAGTAAGAGCATGGAGAGCAGAACGACACAGACTAGAAATGGAAGACCCCGACTCTGACTTGCGAAAAGAACAAGAACGACAAGCAAGGCTAGCCGAGTATTGGGCAGAACGTGCAGAGCGACCGCCTACTTATCGTGCCCCGCAACTCCCCGAAGAACGATACGACGAAGCGTATGAGGCGGCGCGCACACACTTGAGAATTAGGTTTGGATCTGCGATTGGTTTTTTTGAATTCCCCGATAGTCCGACCAAGATAGAGCACGAGTGGTCGGGAGAGTACGAGGGATACACTCGGATAGATTCATGGCTCCAACATCGTGAGTTCGGCATCGCGCGATTTTCTGTATGGCTCAAGATAAAGGATATGGAAACAACAGCAATCGGTAGAAGTCATGTTCAGAACACCAGTTGGGAGATAAAGGCAGTGCAATTCTTCGACTAGGCGAACACCCTCCTGAATTGCAATATGCAATTCAAGCGGATCAAATCAAGAGGATAGGGAATTACAAATTGTAATTAGACAGCCGTAATGGGGCACAGAACAGGAATCAGGCGAGTGTTTTACGCCGCCTAACGAATGAAGGAAGGTCAACTTTACCGTGTTTCCGCGTGGATTGACGCTGAGAACGTGTTTGGCGCCTCCGTAAGGCACAGCTACGCTGCGGTATTGCAGTATGATGACATTGATCTTAGGTGGTCATTGCGGTCGTTGGAAATCCACTGACCGAGAGACTGCGGTGCAAACTCATTGGAGAATAGAGACTGTGCAGCTGCTTCCCTGAATTACAAATTGTAATTCGGTCTCCCGTAACTCGACGCATAACAGGATGCAAGCGGGTATTTGAGCCCCCCAATATTGTAGACAGCAGGCGGGTGGCCCGAACTGGAGCCGGGTGTGGCTTCATGCGGGGTGTGGTTGGTAAACTGAGTATTTCCGAACCTGTGGAAGCGGGTTGCAGGCGCAGTTTGTGGGGCAAATCCCGTTTCCTCACCGCCCCGAAGATGCAGGTGATTATTGATTCGAGGCTCTGCGCGGGAGTGATTTCTTCCTCACAATTTTTATTTTCTCAGAATTCAGAGGCGCGTCAGTTCCGTTGGCGTAAGAGCCAAGCGTCGTCTTTATCATGGCCAAATCCATAGGAGTGTCCAGGGGAAGTGTGTACACTCTCGGAGCGATTGTCGACCCTATGCTGTATTGAACGCGCGAAAGCAATAGGCGTTCAAGCGAAGAATCTTGATATATTGGCTCGGCATATGGAAACCATGGAGCGGCATCTTTTCTGAAGCAGTCAACTCTTATAGTTTCTAGGCGATTTATCTTCAGAAATGTAGTGATATGTTGGCGATGGATAATGATTCGGTCGGCGCCTTGAGTCCATGCCAGTATAACTAAGTAGAACGCTAGTGTGCGATGTAACTCTTGAGAAAACGGTGAGCGCGGGTTTGGGCATGCCGAGACGGTAGTTGCCTTCTTGGAATCTTGAGTCATCATTTACTATCTCCTTGCGGACGGTGAAGTTGATACGGTGGCTTGGGAGCGTTTCCCGCTATTGAGTTACTGCGCGAGACTGCCAAACGTGACATGAGAACTCCAATTTTATTGAAAATAGCTCAAAAACTTTGACGCCGGGTGAGTGGCCCGAACTGAAATCGGGCGCCACGCCCAGCGACCGAAGGGAGTTGGGCGTGGCTTTGCGCAGGACGTGGTCGGTCAACTGAGTATTTCCGAACCTGTGGAAGCGTATTCGGTGTGTTGTCGAACGCTGTCCTCGTTCGCACGCCCGACTCGGAAGACCTCGCTGGGCGTGGCGCCCTGCTTCACCTTTTAACAGACGCCGAGGCTGAGTCTGCGAAGCCTCGGAACGGCGTCGTCATATACGCTCGACGTCACATCTAATACGACTCCTGATTGAATGTCGGGCGCCATGGGGAACTGGGGGCGTCGTGGCAGAGCCGTCTTTGGCTCTGTCACGCGTCTGGAAGTTCGGCGTGGCAAAGGCGAGGACGCCTATGCCACGGCGCCCAATCAGAACGCCGGTGTTTTAACCAGGATCCGTTTCACAACCCGTACTCGCTCCACCGCTCCGACACCTGATTTTTCATCTCCTCACTCATCGCGATCACCGGAGGCCAGTCGCGCACCGGCTGGCGGTTCGCGGACTCATCGGGCGTCTTGGGCGTCGCGTCGAAGCCGATGCGGTCGCGCCAGCGCATGGCGTCGCGTCCGGGGTCGAAGTTGGCGCACCAGTGGAAGAGGGCCGTGTCCGCATCGTGCAGGTCGACATCAGGGCCCAGGGCGATGGCGAAGCGGGCGCAGTCGGGGCATTTGCACTCGTCGAGCGCTTCGAAGACGCGCTCCAGCGTGGTGCGTCCGTCGCCGGGGCGTTGCTTGTCGATCTTCACCAGCAGCCAGCCGGCGCCGGCGGAGGTGGGCACGACCACGTCCAGCACGCCGCGGACCTGGCGGACGCGCTCGAGGCATGTCGACGCCCCGGAGCGCATCTCTGATTCGCCCGGCAGGAGGGCTTCGGCCTCGGCGGGATCGACCTCGACGCCGTTCACCTCTTCGCCCGCGATCTTGCGTGTGCAGTCGAAGCCGATCTTGCACCCCGCCGCCAGCCGCGGCGCCGCGTGGTCGAGGATGTCCAGCGGACCGTTGACGAGTTCGATGTCTCGGGCCGGTTTGCACCGGGCGCCCGCCGCGGCCAGCGTGGCCAGCGCATCATGAACATCCACATCGTGATCGACGACGAAGATCGACTTGGTCCACGCCATCTGCCCCGCGCCCCAGATCGCGTGCATGACGCGCCGGGCCTGGAGCGGATATTCCTTGCGTATCTTCACCACCGCGCAGTTGTGGAACGCGCCGAACATGGGCAGGTCGTAGTCCTCGATGTCGTGGATGATCGTTTTGAGGAGCGGCAGGAACAGCCGCTCCACCGCCTTGCCCATGTAGTAATCCTCCTGCGGCGGCAGGCCGACGACGGTCGCGGGAAAAATCGGCTTCTCGCGCATCGTCACCGCCGTCACCTCCATCACGGGGTAGCGGTCGGGCAGCGAGTAGAAGCCGGTGTGGTCGCCGAAGGGGCCCTCGAAGAAGGCGCCGGGGCCGAGCTGCTCATCACCGGTGCGCGGATCGAAGCCGGGGTACCCCGCCTCATCGCTCACATATCCCTCAATCACGATTTCGGCGTTCGCAGGAACACGCACCGGCACGCTCACGCCGGGACACATCGGGATGCCGCGGCCGTTGAGGAAGCCGGCCATCAGCAGCTCGCTGATCCCCGGCGGCAGCGGCGCGATCGACGCGAAGGGAAGCACGCTCTCGCCGCCGAAGACGATGGCGACGGGCATGCGCTTCCCCTTGCGCTTCCATGATCGCCAGTGGCCGGCGCCGTCGTGGTGCATGTGCCAGTGCATGGCGAGATGGCGCCGCCCGATGAGCTGCATCCGGTACATACCGATGTTGTGAGACGAAGGCTTGCGCTCGCCGACATCGTCCGCGTGGATCGTGTGAACCCCCGCGAAGGTGATGTACCGCCCCTTGGAGTCCGGATCATGGATCAGATCAGCCGCTTCGATGGAGTTGTTGATGTCGCCGGGATAGCCGACGGCCTCGAGATCGCCGTCGAGCGGCCAGCACTTGAGCAGGGGCAGGCGCGTCAGGTCGATGTCGGCGCCGCGCCAGACGACCTCCTGGCACGGCCCGCCTTTCACGGTCTTGGGAGGAATCCGCAGCAGGGGGGCGAAGCGCTTCAGGGCCTGCCACGCCTCGCGGGGCGAGCGCGGCGGCTCGGGCTTGATCAGCTCGCCGATGCGGGCGCCGATGGCGTCGAAACCGCCGGGCGTGCGGCCGGGGCCGACGCCGGGGCCCGCCTCGTGGCAGTCGAGGGCCATCTCCATGCGCCGGTAGCTGCCGAGGGCGTTGATCAGGACCGGGATGTCCGATCCGGCGACGTTCTCGAAGAGCAGGGCGTGGCCGCCGAGGTGGTGGAAGCGCGGGTCGTTGCGCTGGGCGGCGGCGCTGGGTCCGTGCGGCGCCGGGGACTTGCTCTCGCGATCGGCGATCTCGGTGATCTCCAGCACGGGCGAAACTTCCGCCCGAACGCGGCGCAGCTCGCCCGCATCCTCTAGAGTCCGCACGAATTCGCCCAGTGATCGCCTCATGGTCGACGCATCCTACTTCGAGAAATTCCCGCCGCCCGATTCGGAGCAATGCAGACAATGGTGAAACCAGCCTCCGGCGAATACGTCATCGATCTGGACCTCGTCTCCAAGACCTACAAGGGCGATGTGCAGGCCCTGCGCGAGGTCTCGATGCGGGTCCACCGCGGCGAGATCTTCGGCCTGCTCGGCCCCAACGGCGCCGGCAAGTCCACGCTGGTGAAGGTGCTGCTGACGATCGTGCGCCCAACCAAGTGCAGCGGCGGAATGCTGGGTGAGCCCGTCGGCCACAAGCCCACGCTCGCCCGCGTCGGCTACCTCCCCGAGCACCTGCGCTTCCCCGACTATCTCACCGGCGAGCAGGCGGTGGACTACTTCGGCGCCCTCGCGGGCACGCCGCGCAGGCGGAGGCGCGAGAACACCGACCGACTCCTCGCGCTCGTCGGCATGGAGGCGTGGCGGAAAAAGAAGATCAAGGGCTACTCGAAGGGCATGAAGCAGCGCATCGGCATCGCCCAGGCGCTGATGAACGACCCCGACATCGTCTTTCTGGATGAGCCCACCGACGGCGTCGACCCGGTGGGCCGGCGCGACATCCGCAATCTCATCGTGGCCCTGCGCGACGAGGGCAAGACCGTCTTCGTCAACAGCCATCTGCTCAGCGAGCTGGAGATGGTGAGCGACCGCGTGGCCATTCTGGTGCAGGGCGTGGTGGCGAAGCAGGGGACGATCGACGAGCTCACGAGCGACCAGCGACGCTACGAGATCGGCTGCACGCCCGCGCCGGGGTCGAACCTGCTGCAGTCGCTCCGCGCTGTGCTCCCCGCCCGCTTCGAGCCGACGCCCGAGGGCGAGACGCCCACCAGGCTCGTCGGCGCCCTCAATAACACCGGCGAATCGATCGAGGTACTGCCGATGGGGCTGATCACCATCGGCAGCGCCGACCCGGAGCGGGCCCAGCCCGTCATCGACGCCCTCCGCGGCGCCGGCGCGACGATTCGATTCGTCAGGCCGCACCGGCCGTCGCTGGAGGATCTGTTCATGCAGGCCGTCACCGACCCCGAGACCGGCGAGGCGCTCCTGCCCGGCGCCGCTGACCAGAAGAAGAAACCGAGCCGACCCGCGAGCGCAGGAGGCCGGTCATGATCCAGACGCTCGCCATCTTCGTCGACGCCTACCGGGCGCTGAACGCGCGGAAGCTCTTCTGGATCGCGCTCATTCTCTCCGGCGTGGTCGTCCTCGCCTTCGCGGCGGTGGGGATCAACGAGGAGGGGCTCAGCTTCTTCGGCTGGCAGACCAGCCTGCCGCCGAATACAGCGATTTTCCCGGCTGAACTCTTCTACAAAACCATGTTCCTCACGCTGGGGGTGAACTTCTGGATCGCCTGGATCGCCACCATCCTGGCGCTGGTGACAACCGCCGGCATCATCCCCGATCTAGTGACCGAAGGCTCGGTCGATCTCACGCTCAGCAAGCCCATCGGGCGCGTGCGGCTGTTCCTCACCAAGTACATCAGCGGTTTGCTCTTTGTCGCACTGCAGATCAGCGTCTTCAGCGCCGCGAGCTTTCTGGTGCTCGGTCTGCGCGGCGGAGTGTGGGTTCCCGCCGTCTTCATCGCCATCCCGATGGTGATCCTCTTCTTCAGCTACCTCTTCTGTGTCTGCGCTCTTCTTGGGCTGCTGACGAAGAGCACCGTCGCTTCGCTGCTGCTGACGCTGCTCTTCTGGTTCGCGATCTTCGGCGTCCATACGACCGAATCGATCCTGCTGTGGACGAAAGTCTCGCAGGAGCAGCGCATTATTGCGATCCAGGACGACATCGAGCGGCGCGAGCAGGAACTCGAACGGATGCGACAAGGCGACGGGCGCGGCATCGGCGCCGGCGTGATGGACGCCGTCCGTCTTCCTGGGCGCGAACGGGCTCTGGAGCGCCAGCGCGAGCGGCTTGTGGAGCGCGAGGAAACCGCCCGCACCTGGCGGCGCGTGCACATGGGCGCCTTCGCCGTCAAGACGGTCCTGCCCAAGACCTCCGAGACCATCGGACTCATCGAACGCTGGCTCATCGACCTCGCCGAATTGCCCGACATGCAGGAGCCGCCGCAGCCCATCCTCCCCGAGGAGATCACTGAAGACGCCGAGGATGTCGAGTTCATGGACCCGGCGTTGCAGGAAAACGTGACGCGGGAGATCCAGGAGCGCATCCGCGAACGCTCCGTCGCGTGGATCATCGGCACATCGCTGGTCTTCCAGGCGGGCGTGCTGGGGATCGCGTGCCTGATCTTCAGGAGGCGGGATTTCTAGTTTTTCGAAGAAAGCTCACGCAGAGTTGCAGGGATCGCGGAGGGGAGGCAGGAAGGACCGATGATCAACGCGCCGTCAAACTTCCATTTATCGCTGCTGCTTCTCGCGTCTCTTTTTCTGTCAGGATGCACGTGCAATGAGCGCATCACTGTGGTGAACGAGACGGAGCGAGCACTGGATGTTCAGGTGTTTCTGCCCGAGACATCCTACAGCTTTCACGGCTGGCGAAGCATATTTCACACTTGCCAGTATGAGATCACCATGGCGCCTGGCGAATCATGGTCCACGCAGCGCGCGATTCGATCGGACGCTCTTTCCCCTTCTGTATCACATGGGGGTACGGCGACATCACTGCGCATCCGCCCGACGCGATCGGTCGCGTATCCCTGGCGGACATTTTCGCTGGGCGGCGACTCCCCGCTCTCGGCTCGGATCACGGGCGACCCGATGGATGACCCGGACGCCTTCGCGATCATGGTGACCTCGCCTCCGAGGGACCCCCGACCCGCGCGAGAACTGACTGACGGAAATCTCGATCGGCAGTTCGAGCGCCGCTAGAGGCCGAATTGAGCATGGCGAAAGGCGCTGCTCTGCGCGCTCTGCGCCTCCGCGTGAGCCAACCCCATCACCGCCCAAGCTCCGCCCCCCGATCCCGCGCCGCCAGCGCCGCGTGCACGATCGACTCCATCACCCCCGACTCATCCATCGAATTCGTCGCCGCCTCCGTCGTGCCGCGCTTGCTCGTGACCGCGGCCCGCAGTTCGCTCGCAGACTCCTCCGAGCTAGCAAGCAGCATCCCTGCGCCGCGGATCGTCTGGCGCACGATCCTGTCCGCCGTCTGTTCATCAAATCCCATCTCCACGCCCGCCTTCGCCATCGCCTCGGCGAGGTAGAAGACATACGCCGGCCCCGAGCCCGCGAGAGCCGTGTAGGCGTCCATGAGTGATTCATCGATGCGGACCACCTCGCCGCAGGCGTCGAAGAGCGACATCGCCAGCGCCTCGTCGCCCGGCTGCGTCCCGGCGCCGAGCGCCACCGCCGACATGCCCTCGCCGATGCGCGCCGGCGTGTTCGGCATCACGCGCACCACACGCGCGCCGCCGCCGAGCGCTTCGCGGATGCGCGCGCTGCGCGTTCCCGCCAGGATCGAGATGACCACCCGGCCTTCGCCGCCCATCAGCGGCGCCAGCGTCGACGCCACATCCGGGAAGACCTGCGGCTTCACCGCCAGCAGCAGGGGGGCGGCGCTTTCCAGGTGCGGCCCGAGGTCCTCGACGCGCGCCGCCGTCGCCATGATCCGACCGCCGAAGGCGTCCGGTCGTTCGAAGATCGCGCGGCGCCCGGCGTCGGGCTCACACACCACGAAACGGGCGGGACGGGCCGATTCTGCGCTCGCAGCGCCCTCGATGATGGCGCGGGCCATCGCCCCGCCGCCGATGACCACCAGCGTTTCCATCTGTGTCTTCATGGTTCGGATCGCTCCCGGGCCGATGATACGGACAGGGCCCTCGACCCGCCCTGCGTTCGATCGGCCGGCTCCGTGGCCCTACAATGCTGGCCGTCCAGATTCCCGCCCTCATTCGTCGCCATCATTGCTCATTCGCGATGTCCACAACGTATCAGCTCGAATTCGAAAGGCCGCTCCGCGAGATGGAGCGCCAGATGGAGGTCATCGAGGCCGAGATCGCTGCGGTCTCGCGCGATGACAACGCCGATGTCTCGAAGCCGGTGATCGAGCTGGAGCGCCTGCGCGACAAGTGGCGCGACGAGCTGGACCGCCTCTACAGCAATCTCACGCCGTGGGACACCGTCCGCGTCGCCCGCCACCCGCGCCGGCCGCAGACGCGCGACTACATCGGCATGATCTTCAAGGACTTCTGCGAGCTGCACGGCGACCGTCGCTACGGCGACGACCCCGCGATCGTGACCGGCTTCGCGCGTCTTGGTTCGATCAAGTGTCTGATCGTGGGCCACCACAAGGGGCGCACCACGCGTGAGAAGCTGGCGTGTCACTTCGGTTGTGCGCACCCGGAGGGATATCGCAAGGCGCTCTCGAAGATGCAACTGGCGGAGAAGTTCGGTCTGCCCATCATCACCTTCGTCGACACACCCGGCGCCTACCCCGGCCTCGGCGCCGAGCAGCGCGGCCAGGCCGAGGCGATTGCTGTCAACCTGCGCGAGATGAGCAGGCTCAAGACGCCCATCGTCAGTGTCGTGATCGGCGAGGGCGGGTCGGGCGGCGCGCTGGGCATCGCGGTGTCGGACAAGGTCGCGATGCTGGAGCACGCGTGGTACTCGGTCATCAGCCCCGAGGGGTGCGCTGCGATCCTGTGGAAGAAGGCCAACGAAGAGAACAACAACGCCGCGGCCGTGGCGTTGAACCTCACCGCCGCCAACAACCTGCGCCTCGGCATCATCGACGAGTCGATCCCCGAGCCCCCCGGCGGCGCCCACCGCGACCCCGAAGCCGCGGCGGAGTCCATACGTAAGTGGCTGACCGAGCGGCTTCGCGACCTCAAGCGTATCAAGCCGGCCAACCTGCCGGGACGTCGGTACCAGCGGTTCCGCAAGCTGGGCGAGTGCTCTCAAGTTGAGTCTGAACAAGAGGTTGCGGCTGTTGAAACGGCTGGGTGATCCGGCGCCCGTAGGGCTGAGGCGCCACGAGATTCCGCCCCAGTGCATTGACCCCTCGTCGCGGTGGGGATACCCTCCCCGATTCTGCGGCCGGATCGCTGCCACTGAAGCGCAGCACGGCGACCTCTGAACACGCATCCGGGATGGAGCCGTGGCGAAAAAGAAGAAGTCGTCGCAATCGAGCAAGAAGAAGGCCACGTCCTCCTCTTCGAAGAAGAAGACTCGCTCTCCCGCCGCCAAGAAATCCGCGACAAAGAAGACAAAAAAATCCACCGCCGGCGCCAGTGCGTCCAAAGTGAAAAAGAAGAAAACAGCCGCCCCGAAGAAGTCCGCGGCTGGAGGCGCCTCCGTGAAGAAGAAGACCAGCGCCGCCACCGGCGCTTCGCGCACCGCGAAAACCGCCAAGACGGCGAAGTCCACGGCGAAGTCCACGGCGAAGTCCGGCGCAAAGCCGACCGTATCGAAAGCTTCGAGCTCGAAGGCGCCCGCTGCGGAGGCGACCGGATCCAGGTCCGCGAAGAAGCCGACGCGGAAGAAAGTCTCGGCGCCCTCCGGCGCCAAGTCCAAGAGCGCCAAGACCACCAAGGCAGATGCGAACAAGCCCAAGCCCGAGACCAGTCTGGCCGACGCCAAGGCCGCGGCCTCGCGCCTGGCCGCCGCTGCGGGCCTTCGTCCGGTCGAGGCGATCATCTCCAACGGGGACGAGGGCGCCATCGCCGCCAAGCGGCTCACCAAGTCGCCACTCGGGAAGCGGGATCTCGACAAGTTCCGGGCCATTCTGCTCGAGAAGCGCAATGAAGTCTTCGGCGATGTGACGGGCATGGAGACGGAGGCCCTCGGCGGCAAGAGTGGCTCGCTCAGCTCGATGCCGCAGCACATGGCGGACCAGGGTTCGGATGAATATGACCAGTCGCTCGCCCTCGGCCTCGCCGAGAGCCAGCGCCGACTGCTCAAGGACATTGACGACGCGCTGGATCGCATCGAAGCCGGCGCCTATGGCGTCTGCGAAGCGCTGGGCATCGCGATCCCCAAGTCGCGCCTCGAGGCGACTCCGTGGACGCGTTATTCCCTCGAGGGCGCCCGTCTTCACGATCAACGCCAGTACGCGAGGTAATCGTCCAGTGAGCGGCTCCACCGGCGAACAGGGAGGCGTCGCCCGCAGCGAGCCTGTCCCGAACGCGAATCAGGAGTTACCCGCGTGGCGATCCCGCTCCGCCTGGGTGACGCTTGTGTCGGTGGTCATCATCGGGGTCGCGATTGACCTGATCAGCAAGGCGCTTGCATTCCGTCACGTCGCAGGCGATCCGGTGCGGTTCAATCGCGAGCAGGCGCTTGCGCTTCCGCCATCGCAGATCAACCAGCTCATCCCGCAGCATGAGCCGGTGCGCGTCATTCCGCTGCTGCTTGATTTTCAGCTCGTCCTGAATCCGGGAGCGGTCTTCGGTGTGGGGCCGGGAAGGCGGATTTTCTTTGTCATCTTCACGGTGGCGGCGATCGGCTTCGCGATGTGGATCTTTGCGCACTGGACGCGGGCCGCCAGCCGCTGGGCCCACATCGGCATCGGCCTCGTGGTGGCGGGGGGGCTCGGCAACCTGTACGACCGGATGGTCTATGGCTGCGTGCGCGATTTCATTCATCCGCTGCCGCGGGTGGATCTGCCCTTCGGCATCACCTGGCCCGGCGGCGCCACCGGCGTCTGGCCGTGGGTGAGCAACGTGGCGGACGCATTCCTGCTCATCGGCATCGCGCTGCTTATCGCCTCGCTGTGGCGGAACCCGGCGCCGCCAAAGCCGGAGCGCGAGAAGGCAGCTCCCGAATCATCACGAAGCGGACGCTGACCGCGCCAGCGATCAGCGGCGCCTCGCCCTCAGGACGTCAACCCGACGGGATCACGCAGCGTGTGCGCATGCAGCGGAAAACTCGGCGTGTACGCCTCCGCCCTCATGACCGTGTGCCCGCGCTCGCCTGTGTACGAAATCGCTTCCCCGGCGCCGGCGGACGTCAACGACGCCGGCTTGTACCCCAGGCCCTTCACGCCGCGCTCATGTATTCGCACCAGATTGGGCCTGCGATCTCCGATCTCGTCCGGCCCGCACGCCCGGCACGCCACGGCGAGTCGGGCGTACTGCGGCCTGGTGTGGGCAAGCTCGATCGTCTGCAGCACATCGAAGCAGCACAGCCGGGCCATGCCCTCGACGGCGCCGCGCGAAGGCAGCCAATAGGTGGTCGGCTCGATGTACTGATCATCCTCGCTGTTGAGGAACATCGTCGGTCCTTCGAGCCCGGCGTGGAACGCCGTCTCCAGGATGAGCAGGCCGCCCGGACGCAGCAGTTTGCGGCACTCGGAGAACGCCCGCACCGGATCCAGCATGTGATCCAGCATGTGGTAGAGCACGCCGGCGCAGATGATGAGGTCGAAGGACTCGGCCTCGAAGGCGCCCTCAAGCCCGTCGATCAGCACGTCGGGTCGGTAATCGATCTCGATGCCCAGCAGCTCGCTCGTGAGGCGGAATTCGGGCCGGTCTTGAATATCCGTGGCCGCGACGCTCGCGGCGCCGAGCTTCGCCAGCCCGTGCGCGACCAGCCCGGAATAGGTTCCGATGTCCAGGCATCGCAGCCCGCCGATTTCGACGCGGCTGAGAAGTTCGAAGACGGGGTAGAGCGTGGAATTGGGGGGCAGGTGCGCGGGGAACCGCCCCCGAGTCTGGAAGTCGCCGAAGTCGATGGCGTGGAACCACCTGATGGCGTCGGCCTTCTTGCGGAGCGCAGCGCGGGAGGCCTGATCAAACGTGTGTGCGATGGCGGTGGTGGTGCTCATGTCGCTCCTCGTGAGGGGGCGGAATCTGTGGACGCGATCCGGGGAGCCCAGGGCGCAGCTCCCACGATTCTCTATCGACCGGCGCCACCCGATCCGCTTTGAAACGAAGGACTGCGCCCGCATCCTGTAGCCCGGTGGCCTGATGCTGCAGGCGATCGATCACTCCATTTTTGTCGAGCCGCGCGAGCTCACCCTCGTGGAGGCCTCCCGCAGGGCCGGCGACGATCCGGAGCACGGTCTTGAATGGATCGGGCCGCCGCGGATCGATTCGAGCGTGACCTTCCGCTGCGACCACGCCTCGAACTCCGACATGACGATGGCGAACTGGAACCACATCGCCCCGCGCCTGCGCGAGCAGCGCGAGGTGTCGCAATCGGTGAGCATCGCGGCGGGGTGGCGGAAGCGGTGAGGCGGAGGGTTGCGCGCGACGTGGGGGACCCTCGCTCGCGCTTCGGGCTCGTTTTCGCCGGTCTCGACGTGAAGGACCCGCAGTATCGGTATCGCACATCAACGAGCCCGAAGCGCCAGCGAGGGACGGCCCTTCGCTCGCGCCGAGCCGCGCCGTGCTCAATCCCCCTGATCCAGCACCGCCATGAAGGCCTCCTGCGGGATCTCGACGTTCCCCACGCTCTTCATCCGCTTCTTGCCCTCTTTCTGCTTCTCCAGCAGTTTGCGCTTTCTGGTCACATCGCCGCCGTAGCACTTGGCGGTGACGTTCTTGCGCATCGATTTGATCGTCTCGCGGGCGATGACCTTGCCGCCGATGGCGGCCTGGAGGGCGATCTCGAACTGGTGGCGGTCAATTTCCTTACGCAGGCGCACCAGAAGAGCCCGGCCGCGCTGCTCGGCGCTGTCGCGGTGGACGATGATCGACAGCGCCTCGACGGGCGCGCCGTTGATGAGGATGTCCACCTTGACCAGGCGGTCCTTGTGATAGCCGGACAGCTCGTAGTCCATCGTGCCGTAGCCGCGCGTCATGGACTTCAGTTTGTCGTGGAAGTCGTAGATGATTTCGGCGAGGGGCAGCTCGTAGATGAGCATCTGGCGGGTTTCGGAGATGTACTGCTGCGACTTGTACACGCCGCGCCTGGCGCCGCAGAGCGACATCACGTCGCCGATGCATTCCTTGGGGACGATGATCTCCATCTTGACGATGGGTTCGCGGATCTCTTCGTAGTAGTTGGGGTCGGGCAGGTCGGCGGGGTTGGTGATCTCGCGGATCTCGCCTGTTGTCATGAGGATCTGGTAATTCACCGTCGGCGCGGTCTGCACGATCTCGACGCCGCCCTCGCGCTCGAGGCGCTCCTGCACGATGTCCATGTGCAGCAGGCCGAGGAAGCCGCAGCGGAAGCCGAAGCCGAGGGCCTCGGAGTGCACGGTCTGGAAGGTGAAGGAGGCGTCGTTGAGGTTGAGCTTCTCGACGGCCTCGCGGAGCTGCTCGAAATCGGCGCCCTTGCCGCCGGAGCCGGCGGCGCTCGATGAGGGATAGAAGTCGCAGAAGACCATCTGCTTGGGCTCTTCGTAGCCGGGCAGGGGCTCAGAGGCGGGTTCGATGTCGAGCGTGATGGTGTCGCCGACGCGCACGTCCGCCAGCGCCTTGATTGCGGCGATGAGGTACCCCGTCTCGCCGGCGCCGAGCGTCTGCACCTTGGTCGGCTTGGGCGTGTACTTGCCCAGCTCGGTCACCACATAGGTGCGCCCCACGCCCATCATGCGGATGCGGTCGCCGATGTTCAGGCGTCCGTCGAAGACGCGCACGTACACCACCACGCCGCGGTAATCGTTGTACTCGGTGTCGAAGACCAGGGCCCGCGTCTCGCTGATGATCGAGTCGCGCGGCGGCGGCAGCTTTTCACAGATCGCCGCCAGGAGTTTGTCGATGCCCTGGCCGGTCTTGGCGGAGGCGTAGATGCAGTCCTCCGCGGGCAGGCCGAGGATCTGCTCGATCTCCATCGCCACATCATCGGGATTGGCGGCGGGCAGATCGATCTTGTTCACCACCGGGATGAGTTCGAGGTTGTTCTCGACGGCGAGGTAGGCGTTGGCGACGGTCTGGGCCTCGACGCCCTGCGTCGAATCCACCACCAGCACGGCGCCCTCGCACGCGGTCAGGGCCCGCGAGACTTCGTAGGAGAAGTCCACGTGCCCGGGCGTGTCGATGAAGTTGAGCATGAACTCTTCGCCGTTGTGCACGTGGCGCACGGTGACGGCGGAGGCCTTGATGGTGATGCCGCGCTCGCGCTCCAGGTCCATGTCGTCCAGGAGCTGCTCGCGGGCTTCGCGATCGGTGACGGCGTGGGTCGACTGCAGCAGCCTGTCCGCGAGGGTGGACTTGCCGTGGTCGATGTGGGCGATGATGGAGAAGTTTCTGATCTGCATGGTGGGATGGCCGCCGCCGCGGACGCGGGGGGTGCGAGGCGCCCGATGGGGGCGGGGATTCTAGAGCCTATCCGGGGGCGCGTGGGGCAAACCGCGTCGTGGAAACAAACTATCCGTTGTTCAGAGCGTCGCGCTGAACGTCGCAGGGACGATCCCGGGCGGAAATCAGGGTTTCTGTCCGCCTCGCTGCGGCGTATGCATCGCGTCGAACATCAGCACCTGCTCCATGGAGGGGATTTCCGGGACAGGCAGCCAGCCCCACAACCCAGGCGCTCCCAGCGCGACCACCGTCGTGGGGGGGTGGTAGTGGAAAGAGAGGGGCGCCATCGAATTGAGGCACTCGTGGGTTCCGAAGAATTTCCACGGCCGGTTCATCGGCTGGGCTCGCGAGCTGAACTGGCGCATCCGCACGATGTCCACCGGGATCCACCATCCCTCCTCCGCCGCCTCGTCGTAGAGGAAGAACTCGACCCACGCGTGCAGGATCGGGATGTTGCTGGGAACATCGCGGAACTCGCCGCAGTCTGGGTGCGGCGCCACGATGCCGGAGGCCTGCCCCAGCGACTGATGGATGTCGTAGCCGATCACCACCCGCGCCGGCAGCCCCGCCGCCCGGTAGACGGCGCAGAGGAGCGAGGCGAGGTCGAAGGGCGAGCCGCGCTTCGCAATGGCGGCCTCCGCCGAGCCCTGCATCTCCAGACCCCCGAAGCGCCCGAGCCGGTCGGGGACGACGCCCTGCCCGACGGGCTGCATGTGCTCCAGCGTTTTCCCGGCGAGTTGCTTGGCGAGCATGGCGGGGGGAACGCTCTTCGGGGCTCCGTTGGTCCACCGGTCGACGATGCGCTGGATCACCGGGTGGTTTGAATCAACGTGGTGCTGATGCTGCAACGCCGACTTCGGCAGCCCCGGCCACTCGCCCGTGGGCCAGTCGATCTGCATGGCGCGTTCTTCGTTGTAGCGCGTGGACCAGGTCGTCATGGGAATGTTCACGATCAGCCGCAGCGTCTGGCCCCGCACATCCTGAACATCCCAGCGTCCCAGGCCCTGACCGGAAGGGAAGCCGCCCATCAGCGTGACTTCGTCGTCCACCACCACGTTGTCGATCCGGAGCTCGGAATCGATTCTGTCAACGTGCGTCTCGCTCGAAGCGGTCTCCTTCAGCAGCGGGAAGACGATGACCGCCCGCTCCAGATCGAAGGTTGTGCCGAACCAGATTCCCCTCCGGCCGCGGAGCGGCTGGGAGCCTGCGAAGACCTGGGCCCGCACGGTCCAATCCTGCGGATCAATACGCTCCAGCACGGGCGCCTCGTCGGCGCCGCCCTGCGCGAAGACCCTCTCCGCCCCGATGGCGGGCAGCAGCAGGCTGAGAGCGAGCATGATCGAGAATTGTGTGAACAATCCGTTGCGCATCGTTCGTCCTCCATGTCCGCAGGCTCATCGGCCGCAGGTGTGGAAATCTTGCATACCCCGAGGCCATCCTTCAAGGGCAACCATAGGGGCTCCGATTCCGGATGGCGCCGCGCACAGGCTGATCCGACCCGGAGACATCCAGACTCTTTCTTCTTCTTCCCGGCGCCACTTCGCCTTCTGTTCGGGTATGCTGCCCGGACCATGTTGGCGCGGGTGCACACCTTCGTTCTCACCGGGATCGACGCCGTCCATTGCGAAGTGGAGGTCGACCTTGCTGAGAACACCGTCCAGAAGGCGGACCAGATCGTCGGCCTGCCCGATTCAGCCGTGCGCGAATCGCAGGAGCGTGTGCGCTCGGCGCTGGCCAACTCCGGCTATGTCGTCCCCAACGGGCGCCTGCTCATCAACCTCGCCCCCGCCGACGTGCGCAAGGAAGGGCCCGTCTACGACCTTCCCATCGCGATGGGCGTGCTCATCGGCTGCGGCATGGTGCGTTCCGGCGCCGGACGTCGCGAGGAGCCGCAGAACGAAGCCCTCGACCATCGGCGTTTTCTCTTCGCCGGCGAGCTGGCATTGGATGGGCGACTGCGCCCCATCAAGGGCGTGATCGCGATGGCGATGCTGGCGCAGCGCCGCGGCCTGCAGGGCGTGGTTGTGCCGGCGGAGAACGCCGTGGAGGCGGCTGTTGTCGACGGCATAGAGACCTACGGCGCGCGCACGCTGGCGGAGGTGGTCGGGCTGCTGAACGGGTCGCTCGCGCCCGAGCCGCACCCGCCGGTGGATGTCGCCTCGCTCATCGAGCAGTCGCAGGCGGCGCTGGATTTCGCCGAGGTGCGCGGTCAGGAGGGCGTGAAGCGCGCCATCACGGTGGCTGCTTCGGGCGGGCACAACATCCTGATGCTGGGTCCGGCGGGCACGGGCAAGACGATGATGGCCAAGGCGCTGCCCGGCGTGCTGCCGCCGATGTCGCCGGAGGAGGCGCTGGAGGTGACGCGGATCTACTCCGCCGCGGGCCAACTCGCCCGCGCCGGCGCGAGCGACGATCAGGACGGCCGCGCCGGGCTGATCACGGTGCGCCCGGTGCGCTCGCCGCACCACACGGCGTCGACGCCGGCGTTCATCGGCGGCGGATCGATACCGCGTCCGGGCGAGGTGAGCCTGGCGCACCACGGAATTCTGTTTCTCGATGAGCTGCCCGAGTTCCCGCGTCCGGTGCTGGAGACGCTGCGCCAGCCGCTCGAGGACGGGACGGTGACGATCGCGCGGGCCCATTCGGCGGTGCGTTTCCCCGCGGGTTTCATGCTGGTGGCGGCGATGAATCCGACCTCGAAGGGGGACATGCCCACGGACGCCGCGGGAAGGCGCGAGATGGAGCGGTACATGTCGCGATTGTCGGGTCCGCTGATTGATCGGATCGATATCCACGTCGAGGCGCCGGCGGTGCCGTGGAAGCGGCTGGCGTCGACGGAGGAGCGGGGCGTGTCATCAAGTGAGATCCGCGAGCGCGTGGTGCAGGCGCGGCGGCGCCAGCGATCCCGCCAGGAGACAACGCTCAACGCACAGCTCCGCGGCAAGGATCTGGACCGCCTGGCGCCGCTGACCGAGCCCGCCCGGGAGATGCTGGGTCACGCCATCACCGAGATGAAGCTCTCCGCCCGGGCCTACGACAAGATCCGGCGCGTGGCCCGCACCATCGCCGATCTTGAAGAGACGGACACCATCGACATGCCGCACATCGCCGAGGCGGTGCAGTACCGGCTGCTTGATCGGCGTGTGTGATCGGTTCGATTGCTCACGCAGAGGCGCAGGGAGCGCGGAGATTATAGAAGAATATGTGAAGTGGATGAAGAAGGCGAAGACCGACTTTTTCCTGATTCAATTCATCCTCTGCGCACGCTGCGCCTCTGCGTGAGCCCATCCGACACCCCCACGGCGGCGCCGCGGCGGGTTTCCGCTGAAATGAGAACGGCCCGCCTTTTCGGGCGGGCCGTTTGCTCAGATGCGGAAAGATCAGTTCACCGGGACGCGTCCGCCCCGCGGGCTCACGCCCTGCGTCGGCGGATGGACGCGATGCCGAGCAGGCCGGCGCCGGCGAGGAGGCTGGGCGCGGGCATGGGGACGATGACGATCTGGTCCTGGTGGTCATCGCTGCGGACGGCCATGATCGAGGGACCGGGATCGATGCTGCGGTTGAACGTGCCGATCGAGTCGAAGAGGTTGTTGAGGTGGCCGAGCACGGCGCTGGAGAGCTGGGCGCCGTTCGTGCGAGTCGCGGCGAAGTCGCCGTTGGTCACATCGAGCGAGGAGCGGCCGATGCCGGGAAGGAAGTCGTACGCGACTTCCCAGATCGCGATCTGGAACGCGGCGGCGAAGGCGTTGTCGGCGCTGGAGAGCAACTGCGATCCGGCGGCGAAGCTGTACATGTCGCGGATCGCTTCGGCGCGGGCCACGCCCATCGCGGGATCGGGCGCATCATAGAGCGGGACGACCTCGTACTCCTTCTTGGAGGAGGTCACATAGTTCATCAGATCGGTGCAGAACGTGATGTGCATGCCGCTGATCGAAGCGCCGATGCCGGTTCCGTCGGAGAACTCGTGCTTGAGCTGACCGGCGAAGACATTCTGCTGCGAACCGTTCAGGTCGATCTTGACGTTCTGGCCTTTGCCGGTCCCGACAAAACGGACATCGACGGTGTTCGCGGAAGCGATGGCGGTGGTGGCGACGATGGCGCCGAGAGCGCCGAGGAACGTGTGGGTCATCCGTGAGTTCATTTCTTGGCTCCTGGTTTCCGTCGCCCGTCCGGGGCGCCGTGCTCACAAGCCTGCGCCGGATTCAGGGCGGCGCCCGCTCCGGCGTCGCAATTCGCGGTGAACCGGGCCGCGCGGGCCCGCGCAATCGGCGCCGCCGTCGCAGCCGGAGCGCCCCGGTAGAATTCCCGGACGTCGCCCGCAGTATCGAGACCCAGGCACACACGGCGCCCCAGGAGCTATTGACCATGATGCGAACAATCACACACTGGATGACAGGCACGCTGGTCCTCGCCTGCGTCCTCGCGCAAACGTCCGAAGCGCGCGCCCAGCAGAGCGATCGCCCCGCCGAGGCCACATCGCTCTTCGGCGAGCCGCTGCTGCGTCCGGAAATCGAGCCGGAGCGGAAGGCCCGCCTGCTGGACGATCTCGCCGATGCGCAAGCGGAGCACGAGCGCAACCCCGAGAGCGAGCAGGCGGCGATATGGGTCGGACGCCGCCTCGGATATCTCGGACGCTTCAACGAAGCCGTCGAGGTCTTCACACGGGCGCTCACGCGCCATACCCACAGCCACCACCTGCTCCGCCACCGCGGCCACCGATACATCACCCTGCGGCAGTTCGATCGCGCCATCGACGACCTGCGCCGCGCCTCGATGCTCGTCGAGGGGCTGCCCGACGAAGTCGAGCCCGACGGCGCTCCCAATCCCGCCGGCATTCCCCGCAGCACCATCCAGACGAACATCTGGTACCACCTCGCCCTCGCTCACTATCTTAAGGGAGAGAACGAGCGCGCCCTCGATGCATGGCGCCGCTGCCTCGATCTCTCGAAGAACGACGACATGCGCGTCGCCACGCTCAACTGGCTCATCCTCACGCAGCGCCGCCTCGGCATGCACGATGAGGCGAGGCGAGCGCTCCAGGACGTCCACACCGATATGGATGTGATCGAGAACGTGGGCTACCACCGCCTGCTGCTCTTCTACAAGGGAGAGCTCGAGCTCGGCGATCTGCTCGATCCGGAGGCGGACGACTCCGTCCAGCTCTCCACCATCGGCTACGGCGTCGGCGCCTGGCTGCTGGCGGAAGGGCGGCGCGATGCGGCGATGCAGCTCTTCGGGCAGGTGCGCGAGACGCCCACGTGGCCCGCCTTCGGATACATCGCGGCCGAGGCCGATCTGCACAGACTCGGCGGGAACAGACGCTGACGCCGGCGTGTTGTTCACTGGGCGCCGGTGGTTGCCGGCAAGGCGTCGACAAGCAACTGAACTGGAGGGTGGATGAGCGGCTACATCAAGGACGTGCTGGAATCTCTGGAGGAGCGCAACCCCGGTGAGAAGGAGTTTCTCGCCGCGGCGAAGGAGGCGCTCGACTCGATCGGCCTCATCATCGACGATCATCCCGATCATCGGAAGAGCGCCATCCTGGAGCGGCTGGTCGAGCCGGAGCGCATCATCACCTTCCGCGCGCCGTGGGTTGATGACGACGGCAAGCCGCACGTGAACCGCGGCTGGCGCGTGCAGTTCTCCAGCGCGCTGGGCCCGTACAAGGGCGGCCTGCGATTCCATCCATCCGTCACGCAGAGCGTCCTCAAGTTTCTCGGCTTCGAGCAGACCTTCAAGAACAGCCTGACCGGGCTCTCGCTGGGCGGCGCCAAGGGCGGCGCCGATTTCGACCCCAAGGGCCGCTCCGACGATGAGATCCGCAGATTCTGTGAGAGCTTCATGGACGAGTTGCACCGCCACATCGGCCCCGACCGTGATATTCCCGCCGGCGATATCGGCGTCGGCTCGCGCGAGATCGGCTACCTCTTCGGGCGCTACCGGCGCCTGCGCAACGAGTTCACCGGGACGCTGACCGGCAAGGGGCTCGCGTGGGGCGGCAGCCCGCTGCGCACCGAGGCGACGGGCTACGGCGTTGTTTACTTCGCCGCGGCCATGCTCTCCGACAGCGGCAAGTCACTCGAAGGAATGCGCTGCATCGTGTCAGGCTCGGGCAACGTCGCCGTCTACACCGCCGAGAAGCTCATCGACATGGGCGCCAGACCGATCACGCTCTCCGATTCAGGAGGCTTCATCTTCGAGCCCGACGGGCTAACGCGCGAGAAGCTCGACTGGATCAAGGAGCTCAAGTTCGAGCGGCGCGGACGCATCTCGGAATACGCCGATGAGTTCTCCTCCGCGAAGTACACGAAGGCGCCGAAGGAGGGCGCCAACCCGCTGTGGCAGGTCGAGGCCGATGGCGTCTTCCCCTGCGCCACGCAGAACGAGCTGGACGAACGCGGCGCCCGCGACCTGGTGAAGGCCGGCGTGAAGCTCGTCGTCGAGGGCGCCAACATGCCCGCGACGCACGAGGCGGTCGAGGTCTTCCGTGAGAAGAAGATCGCATTTGCGCCCGGCAAAGCGTCCAACGCCGGCGGCGTGGCGGTGTCGGGGCTGGAGATGTCGCAGAACTCGATGCGGCTCACGTGGACGGAGGAAGAAGTCGAAGGGCGCCTTCGCGCCATCATCGAACGCGTTCACAAGTCGTGCCTCGACATGGCCGACGTCTGTGGCCAGTGCAACGACTACGCCCACGGCGCCAACATCGCAGGCTACCTCCGCGTGGCGGCGGCGATGAAGGCGCAGGGAGCGTGGTGAGCTGGAGAAGAATGGTGGCACGGCTCTCTGAGCCGCGTTTCTGACGTCTGCACAGTTCGTCATCACGGCTCGGAGAGCCGTGCCACCGGGGGACGCTTCAGAGCGGCAACAGGAGCAATGCCGCACCCAGGACAACCGCCGCGTACAACCCCGCGAACAAGTCATCGACCAGCACGCCCCATCCCGCGTTCAGTCGCTCCAGCCCCCGCGCCGGCCACGGCTTGATGATGTCCATGATGCGAAACAGCACGAAGGCAGCGCCGGTGACGATGCTCACCATCCAGAACCCGCCCCCGATCAGCTCCGGCATCAGGAATGGCAGCGGCAATAGCGGCATGCACTGTCCCGCCGTCTCGTCCATCACCACTTCGGACGGATCCTTCCTTCCGTAATGCGATTCCGCCCACGCCCCGAGCTGCACGCAGATCGCGCTCGACACCAGCAGCGTGATGATGAGCAGCGCGTAGTAAAGCTCGGCCGGCGCGCCCAGCAGCAGCAGCAGCCACGCCAGGCCCGCCGTCGGAAGTGATCCCCACGTTCCCGGCGCGGGGCGCAGCAGCCCCAGACCGCCCGTCGAAACGAGCAGTATGCGCGCACGCGTCAGTGAGTCAGTACGTGATGCCTCGCCATGTTCGTTCTGTTGTTGATCGCTCACCACACCACCTTATCGCCTCGGGGGCGTCTCGGGGCGCCGACGCTTCGCGGACGCGAGCATCATGACGCCCCACGCAACGACCCGGATTCCATCGCCGTGTGCCGAGGCTTCGATGACTCAGCCTCGGCGTCTCGTGCAAATGCAGCGCGTGCGTGTGGGTTTCAGTGCATGATTGAAGGCCCGGAAATGTTGATGGCGTGGTGTTTTTTGACTCGGGGCGGGACGCCCCGGCTCGCTGGTCCTTGTACGAATGAAAACGCTCACCGCTCACCCGCTCGCTTTCTCCCAGCTCGCATCGCCTTCGCCACATACGGCCACGCCGACAGAACCGTCGCGAGCACCGTCGCCCACACCAGGCCATCGATCGTCCAACGCCGCCATCCATCATCGAGCGTCGCGGAGTCTCCCGTCCACACCAGCAGCAGGATCAGCGGCGCCGCGGCGGATTGCAGGATCATCTTCAGTTTCCCCGCCCACGCAGCGCCGAATGAAACGCCAGCCGATTCGAAGACCGCGCGCACCGACGTCACGAGCAGCTCGCGGGCCAGGATCACCACCACCATCCACGGCGCCACGCCCGACACGATGCGCCCAGTCTCAGCATCCGTAAACGACGGGCCCGCCAGCAGCACGAAGGCCGCAAGCACAAGCACCTTGTCCGCGAGCGGGTCCATGACGCGTCCGTAGGTGGAGACCACGTTCCACCGGCGCGCCAGCCACCCGTCCAGCGCATCGGTGGCCGAGGCGAGGACGAAGATTACGATCGCCACCGGCAGCGTCCAGGGGCGCCCATCGGGGAACGCATAGAGCGACAGGGCGACGACGAAGAACCCCGCCATCACCAGCCGCAGGGTGGTGAGCTGGTTGGGCAGCGCCCTGCGCAGCCGCTGGGCTCGGTCGGCGCCGGCGCCGGGAGTGTTGGAATCGGTCGCGGCGTGTGGTGCGGACATACCCCTGCCGATGGTACACGGGCGATTGCTCCGGGCCCGCCGCGTCGCACGCCGGCTTCCGCCCCAAGCGCCGGGCGGACTTGTTCGGTTGATGGACGAGGCAGGCCCCTCTATCTTGCCCGCCACAGACTGCGCGGCGAGCGCCCCGGCTTCACCGGGCGCAGCCGCGCCGACCCGCACGCTCTCCCCGCACGTCCCCCGCGCACACCCTGACGCCTCGGAGTCGATCCACTTTGGAATCGCTCATCCACCCCGGGATCCTCTACACCTGCCTGGCCCTCGGGGCTGTGGGTGTGGCGCTGTCGATGCCGCGGCGGAAGGGCGGGTTTCCCGCGGTGGGGGGGCTGATCGCGGCGATCTTCTTCGGCGCCATCGTGCTGGCCCTCACCATCAAGGCGGGTGAGAACCACCCGAACCTCTTCTTCTACATCTTCGCCTTCCTGGCCCTCGGGGCCTCGCTGCGGGTCATCACCCACCAGCGCCCCGTCTACTCGGCGCTCTACTTCATCCTGACCATCCTCAGCACTTCGGCGCTCTATCTTCTGCTTGGCGCCGAGTTTATGACGTTCGCCCTCATCATCATCTACGCCGGGGCGATCCTGATCACCTATCTCTTCGTGATCATGCTGGCCACGCAGGCGCCCTCCGAGGAGTCCCCCGAGGCCCTGAGTGACTACGACGCCGACAGCCGCGAGCCCATCGCCTCGACCGCCCTCGGATTCGCATTACTGGCGGTGATGACGGGCCTGATGGCCGTGGGCGTCCCGGCGCTGAAGGCGCCCGACCTCGACCGCAACCCCGACGCCGTGCTGGACCTGCTCCCCCGCAAGGTGCAGCGTGCATACGACACCCTGGGCGTCAGCCGCCACGCCCTCCCGCTCCTGGCCGGCGCCCGGGTGGAAGCCATTATCGAGGCCGGTCAGACCGATCCCGACCGGGCCGTTCCGGAGCGCGGCGCCCCGCCCGAGCCACCACCCGCATCCTCCTATTGGAGCCAGACGCGACGGGCCGTCCTCGTGGTGACCGATGTCGAGGGCTTCAACGAGCGATACCAGGCCGCCCTTGCGGTGCAGCGGGGTGAGAGAGCCCCCCGAGGCGTGCGGCCTCTGTCCCGCGATGCGATGGGGCTGATCGTCCGTGTGACGGAGGATGAGTCGGTGAGCCCGCTGGTTCAGCCCACCCCCGCATGGGGCATGCTGCTGATGGAGTTTCCCGAGTCGCTCCGCGCCGACAATATTGAGAACGTCGGCTTCGCGCTGCTGGCGGAGCATCCGCTGGCGATCGAGCTGGCCGGCGTCATCCTTTTGCTGGCGCTCGTGGGCGCGGTGATTCTGGCGCGGATGCAGATCGAGGCGGGTGAACAGGAGCGTCTCGGAGCGCTGGGAAGGGGGGGAGACGCATGATGGACTCCCTTCTCACCACCTCGCTCACACTGGCGCAGGACACGCGTCTGGAGGCCTTCGCGGGGGTCACGCTCTACCACTACCTCTTCGTCTCCGCGACGATGTTCTCGCTCGGCGTCATCGGCTTCCTGAGCCGGCGCAACCTGATCATCATGTTCCTGTGCACGGAGATGATGTTCCAGGCCGCGGGCATCGCGCTGATCGCGTTCAGCCGCTACTGGCTCAATCACACCGGCGAGGTGTTCGTGATTTTCGTGCTCACCATCGCCGCGGCCGAGGCCGCGCTGGCGCTGGCGCTCGTGGTCTACCTCTTCCGGCGCAAGTCAACGCTTGACGCCGACGCATGGATGGAGTTGAAGGGATGACGGCCTGATGTCTTTGTGGACGCACATCCCGGGCGCCTTCTCCACGCTCGCCGCCACCGGCGTCGACGCTGGGGTTGTCGACATCGAGATGGGGCGTCCGCTCTTCCTGCTCATCCCGGCGCTGCCAGCGCTGGCCGCGCTGCTCTGCGGCCTGTACTGGGCCCTTGGCGTCAAGAGCAAGTTCCCTGCGTGGACGACGGTCGCCGCGCTGGCGGGCAGTTTCGCGGTCACGCTCGTCGCCTACTTCGAGATCGCCGCGCCCGGTCTGACGCACGTCGTCCACGGATTCCGCTGGATCAACATCGCCTTCGGCGCCGCCGGCGGCGAGCGCATGCTGTTCGTCGCCGATTTCAGCCTCTACATCGACAGCCTCACCGTGCTGTGGATGCTCTTCGTCACCGGGCTGGCGACGCTGATCGCGCTCTACGCCAGTGAATACATGTCGGATGATGTGGGGCCGGGCTATTGCAGGTTCTTCTTCGCCTTCAGCCTCTTCGTGGTGGCGATGGCGTGCCTGGTGATGGGCGACAACCTGCTCATGCTCTTCCTCGGCTGGGAGGGTGTGGGCCTGTGCTCGTACCTGCTGATCGGATATTTCTTCAAGAAGCCCTCCGCCGTGAACGCGGCGAAGAAGGCCTTCGTCATGAACCGCATCGGCGATCTCGGCCTGATGATCGGGATCATGCTCGCCTTCCTGCACTTCGGCTCGCTGCGCTACGAGGAGATCTTCGCCCAGGTCGCGATCCTCCAGCAGGATGGCGGCGATCTGGCCTGGACCATCAAGGCGATTCCCTACCTGCTGCTCGTCGGCGCCATCGGTAAGTCGGCCCAGTTGCCGCTGTTCACCTGGCTGCCGGACGCGATGGAGGGTCCGACGCCCGTCTCCGCGCTCATCCACGCCGCGACGATGGTCACCGCGGGCGTCTATCTCGTGGCCCGGATGTACCCGATCTTCCTGCTCACGCCAGAGTCGCTGACGCTGGTGGCGTGGATCGGCGGGCTCACGGCGCTGGTCGCGGCCACCATCGGCATGGCCCAGTACGACATCAAGCGCATCATGGCGTACTCGACGGTGTCGCAGCTGGGCTTCATGTTCCTGGGGCTGGGCGTGCTGACCAGCGTCGGCGCCGCGTTCCACGTCTTCACGCACGCGTTCTTCAAGGCGGCCCTCTTCCTCTGCTGCGGCGCTGTGATGCACGGCTTCGCCGGTCAGCTCGATCTGCGCAAGCTCTCGGGCGTGCAGTTCATGAAGGGGTGGGGCATCGTGGGCGTGGCGATGTTCGTCGGGTGCATCAACCTGGCGGGCCTGCCCTTCACCGCGGGCTTCTTCTCCAAGGACATGATCCTGGCCGAGGCGTTCACCACGCCCGGCTTCACGGCGCTGGGCGTGATCGCGCTGCTCACCGCGGGAATCACCGCGTACTACACCTTCCGCGTCTACTTCCGCGTCTTCCTCGGGCCGCAGCACTTCGAGCCCGGCGACGAGCTGCACGGACACGATGAGCATGACCACGACGATTCACACGGCGATGACGGCGAAGCAAAGACCCACGATGACGGCCACGCCCACGACTTCCACCCCCATCCGCCCGGCTGGGCCATCAACACCGTGCTGGTCGTCCTCGCGGTCGGCTCGATCCTCGCGGCCCTCGCCTATGTCTTCCCGCGTGAGACGGGCGGCTGGGTGAAGGGGCTGATCTCGACCTCATCCGCCGCCGGCGCCGCCCACCACGATCACGAGGCCAGCTTCTTCGGCCTCGGCGATCCGCACAAGGTGATGTACTACGTCTCGGGCGTCATCGCCCTGGTCGGCATCGCCATCGCGTGGTGGCTGCATCTTGCGGGGCGCACCACCGCCGCGACCAGCCGCGCCGACGCGATCAAGCAGAAGATCGGCCCCGTGGGGCGCTGGGCGGAGCGCAAGTGGTACTTCGATGAGATTTACGATTTCCTCTTCCGCTATCCGCTGCTGATCTTCAGCCACATCTTCTATCTGTTTGACAAGCTGGTGATCGACGGCCTTGTCGATCTGTTCGGCCGCTCGCCTCGCAGCGTCGGCGCCGGCGTGCGGCCCACGCAGAGCGGCGGGCTGCAGAACTACGCCATGGGCATGGCGGGCGGGCTGGCCTTCATCATCGTCGTCGCCTGGCTGGTGGTCTGGAGGATGTCGTCATGACGCTGCTCATGCTCATCCTGATTCCGCTGCTCGGCGCCGCGGTCATCGCCTTCAGCCCGGAGCGGCAGGCGAAGTGGCTGTGCCTGGCGTGGTCGCTGATCGCCCTCGGCGCCGCCGTCTACGCCGCGTTCACATTCAACTGGATGGAGCGCACCGGCGCCTTCCAGTTCAGCGCCTCGTGGACGTGGATCGAATCGCTCGGCATCGAGCTCAGCCTCGGCGCCGACAGCGTGTCGATGCTGCTCATCCTGCTCACCGCGCTGCTCGCGCCCATCTGCGCCCTCGCGTCCTTCACCGCGGTGCAGGAGCGGCAGAAGCTGTATTACTCGACGATGCTGGTCCTCTTCGCCGCGATGACCGGCGTCTTCGCCGCCCGCGACCTCATCTTCTTCTACCTCTGCTTCGAGTTCACGCTGGCGCCGATGTACGTGCTCATCAGCCAGTGGGGCAGCTCCAACCGCAAGGCCGCGGCGACCAAGTTCTTCCTCTACACCTTCACCGGCTCGATCATCGCCCTCGCCGGCCTGGTCTACATCGCGTGGAAGTGGACGCAGATCGGCGACGGCTGGTCCTTCGCGATCTCGGATCTCGAGATCGCCGCGTCGCAGATGAGCATGTTCGAGCAGGGCTGGGTGCTGCTGGCGCTGATGGTGGGCTTCGCCGTCAAGGTGCCGCTCTTCCCGGTGCACACGTGGCTGCCGCTGGCCCACACCGAGGCGCCGACGGCGGGCTCGGTCATCCTGGCGGGCGTCCTGCTCAAGCTCGGAACGTACGCGATCTACCGCTTCGTCCTGCCCTTCACGCCGCTGGCGATCCAGGAATACGCCCCACTCATCGCCGTGCTGGCGATCATCGGCATCATCTACACCGGCCTGATCTGCTGGGTGCAGCGCGATGTGAAGAAGCTGGTCGCCTATTCATCGGTGAGCCATCTCGGATTCTGCGTGCTGGGCCTGATGGCGCTGAACACCATCGGCGCTGCGGGCTCGGTGATGTACATGGTCAACCACGGCCTCTCCACCGGCGCCCTCTTCCTCTGCATCGGCATGATGTACGAGCGCTACCACACGCGCTCGCTCGATGAAGTGGGAGGGCTCGCCAGCCGCATGCCGGTGTGGGCCTTCTTCATGGTCTTCTTCACGCTCGCCTCAGTCGGCCTGCCCGGCCTCAATGGCTTCGTCGGCGAGTTCATGTGTCTGCTGGGCACGTTCCAGTCCGGCGCGGTCGACTTCCCCGGCGGCACGACCGGGCCCCTCGGTCCGTGGTACGCCATCGCCGCGGCGAGCGGCATGATCATCGCCGCGATCTACCTGCTCTACATGGTCGGGCGCATCGTCTTCGGTCCGCTGCGCGAGCCGTCGGATCACCACGCCCACCCGGTGCTGCCGACCGACCTGAATCTCCGCGAGATTGGAATCCTGGCGCCGCTGGCGGTTCTCTGCCTCGGTCTCGGCGTTTACCCGACGCCCGTCCTTCGTTCGCTGGAGGCGCCCATCAACCGCGTCGGCGTCATCGCCGGCTTCCACGACATCGAGGCGCCTGGTTCTGACGAGACGGCGCCGGCGCACACGCTGGTCCTCGTCCCCGAGGAGGCGTGGCCGTGATCGAGAAACTCCAGATCATCCATCCCGAGATGGCCCTCTTCGCAGCGACGTGCATCGTGCTGCTGATCGGCCTCTCCGGAAGATCAGCGCTCCGGAGCGCCTGCGCGCCGCTCACCGGCGTCGCGCTCCTCGCCGCGGCGTGGCTGGGTCTTCAATCCCCCGGCGCCGACTCCGAGCTGATGCAGGGCATGCCTTTCCCCGGTCTGCTTCCCTACGCCAAGACGCTCATCGCCCTCATCGGTCTGCTCATCCTGCCGATGCTTGCGGGCACGGTTGACCGCTCCTACGAAAAAGCGGTCGAGCGCGGCGAGGTCTACAACCCCATGCGCTCCACCAGGGGCGAGTTCTACGCCTTCTTCATGCTCAGCCTCATCGGCGTCATGCTCTGCGCCACCGCCGACGACCTGATCTGGCTCTTCCTCGCCCTCGAGCTCACCAGCCTGCCCACCTACATCATGGTCGCCATGAGCACATCGCGCCTGCGGTCGCAGGAAGCCGGTGTGAAATACTTCTTCCTCGGCGCCTTCGGCGCGGCGATGTTCCTCTACGGCTTCGCCCTGCTCTACGGCGCCACCGGCTCCACATTCCTCTCCGAAATCCGCGAAGCCATGGCCGAGCCCGGCGGCGCCGGACCGATGGCGATGCTCGGGCTGGTCATGGTCATCGTGGGCGTCTCGTTCAAGATCGCCGCCGTGCCCATGCACTTCTACGCGGCGGACGTCTACCAGGGCGCGGGCACCACCGTCGCCGCCTTCCTCGCCTTCGCCCCCAAGGCCGCGGGCTTCTTCACGCTGCTGATCCTGCTCGGCGCCGTCGGCTGGACGCACGGTCCCAACGGCGACGCACTCCCTCCCGAGCTTCGCGTCATCCTGTGGGTCATCGCGGCCCTCACCATGACCATCGGGAACACGCTCGCGCTGCTGCAGACCAGCGTAAAGCGCATCCTGGCCTATTCTTCCGTCGCCCACTCCGGCTACATGCTCGTCGGCCTCATCGCCGGCCCCGGCGCCGGCTCCATCGCATCCAACGGCCTGGCGGCCATGCTCTTCTACCTGCTCTGCTACGGCGTGATGACCACCGGCGCTTTTGCGGCCATCGCGGCCCTGGAGCGCCGCGCCGCCGACGGCGGGCGCGAAGAAATCGATTCGATCGAGGATCTTCGCGGCCTCTGCCGCGTCTATCCCCTCGTCGGCTGGTCGATGGTCGTCTGCTCGCTCTCCCTGCTGGGGCTCCCGCCGCTGCTGGGCTTCTTCGGCAAGCTGATGCTCTTCACCAGCGCCATCAGCGCCGGCGAGATCGTGCTCGTCGTCGTGATGGGCCTGAACTCGGCGGTCGCCGCCTTCTACTACCTGCGTCTGGCGGGGTATCCGCTCCTTGAACAGCGCCATGATGAAGCCGAATCGCCCACGCTCACGCCCGCCCCCGGCCGCCGCCTCGCGGCGTGCGTCGCGGCCGTCGGCGTTGTGGCCCTGGTCGTCTTCATCTCGCCCCTCCAGCGGGCCAGCCACGAGGCGACGCAGCTCACGCCGCTCCCCGCAGTCGTTGAGGTCAAACCGGCGTCGGAGGCGGAGGTCGCACGCCGCTGATGCGCACCGCGGCGGTCGCCCCGGCGCCCGGAAGAAGCTGGAACCCACCGCCCGCTCCGTGCGAATGGCGCATCACCACAGCCCGCATTTCCTCCCATCCATCCTGATACAGGGAAACCCCATGTCTCAGTTTGCGTCCACCGCACCATTCAACGCTCGCGCCGCAGCACTTTTCTTGCTCTCGTGCGCACTCCTCTACCTCACCGGCTGCGGCTACACGATGCGCGGCAAGGTGGTCGAGGGCGATGTCACCTACGTCGCCATCGTCGACACCGACGATCCCCGCCTCGAAGGCCGCGGCGTCGGAGGCGTCAACATCATGCTCGAGACCGATCCTGACCGAATCAATCGCGAGCAGGTGGGCCGCACGGTGAGCCAGCAGGACGGTTCCTTCTCGATGGACATCGACGCGTTCGGCGCAGGACTCCTTCAGTATGACGTCGGCATCACCGCGCATCGGCGCGGTTTCGAAACGGCCCAAAACATCTTCCGACTCCCCTCCAGCGGCCGGCGCATCCTCATCATGATCAGCCCCGGCGCCGGCGATGAGAGCTGGCGCCGTCAGGAGTCGCCCTTCGAGCAGTATGAGCGTTTCCGCTGAGCCGTCGAATTGCCCACTCGGAGCGCCCGAACGGGCCGCCTACAGTTCACCCATGCAGATCCGCCGGCGTTACCACCTCAGCTATCCCGGTGTGCTCTACGTCGGCGTGACGATGATTCTCGCCATCGGCGCCATCAACAGTCAGAACAACCTGCTCTTCATCGCCCTCGGCCTGTCGCTCGGCGCGCTGATCGTCTCAGGGGTTCTCAGCGGCTCCATGCTCATGGGGCTGCGCGCCGAGCGTGATCACGTGCAGCCCGGCGTCGTCGGCGGTCCGATGACGCTCCGTTACACCGTCACCAACCGCAGCCGCATCATGCCCGCCTTCGGACTTGTCATCTCCGAGCTGCCCGGGGAGCGCATGCGGTTGCTGCGCCGGGTTCGAGCGCTGCTCGTCGGCATCGGACTGCGGCGACTGCTCCGGCGTCGGCGAAGCCGGGCCACGTGGCCTCGTCGCCTGCCCAGACCCTGGGCCCACATCGCCCACATCGGGCCCCGCGCCAGTGGGCGGGCGACGGCCCTGGTTGAGCCCTTCCGGCGCGGCGCGTGCGAGTTCGAGGGCGTGCGCATCACCAGCGCATATCCCTTCGGCATCCTGCGGAAGAGCGTCGAGTTCATTCAGCCTGGCGCCGCCCTCGTGCGCCCGGAGCTGGCGCCGGTCCCTGAATCGCTCTTCTTGCGAATCACATCCGCCAGCGACGAGGGCGAGAGCGAGACGCGATATTCCGGCCGCGGCCCCGACTATCTCGGCTTGCGCGACTACACCGCGGGCGACAGCATGCGAAGGATCGCGTGGCGCGCCAGTGCGCGCACCGGTCAACTGGTGGTGCTGGAGACGGCGCCTCCCGCGACGGCCCGGCTGTGGGTGGGGCTCGACTTCGACCCCGGCGCCGGCGCCGCCGCCAGCGGTCCGGAAGCCGACGCCAACGAGCGCGCCATCAGCCTGTGCGCCGGCGTGCTCGATCGGGCCGTGCGCGAGGGGTTCCAGGTGGGCCTGGCCGTGCCCGCGCTCGGGCTCGTCCGCATGCCCGCCAGCTCAGCGGCGCGGGGGGAGAGCGCCGCCCGACGCCTCGGCATGCTGCTCGACGATCTCGCCCGCCTCGATCTCGGCGCCCTTCGAGCGGATTCGAATCAGGCGCCACTTCCAATCGGCGGGCGCGACGCGTGTCTGGTCATCAGCGCGGCGCCTGGACTCTTCTCAAGCTGGCCACGCAGCGCAGAGCGCCACTGCGTGCTCGACGCCATCGAATCCGATCGGCCCGCGTCCGCACGCCCGTCTGAACCTCGCGATCCGCTCGTGCAGGCGCTGGGAGGCGGGGCATGATGTGGAAGGGCAACCCGAATGTCTGGGTGTACATCACCGTCGCGCTCGGCATCCTCGCCTACTGCGTCGCCGAGATGAACCTCGCCCTGGCGTTGGTGGCGCTGCCGATCTGGGCCATGTCATGGCCGATGGCGCAATCGGCGCGGGGCAAGTCGCTGCCGAAGATGCTGCTGGTGGCGCTGGTGCTGGCTGCGACCGTGCAGGTCGGCGCCAAGGTGCTGTCGGCGCCGGGAGAGCTGGTGATCGCCTTCTCGCGATATCTCGTCTGGCTGCATCTCATCAAGCTGTACGAAAAGATGACTCCGCGGGATCGCGGACAGCTTCTGACCATGAGCGTCTTCCTGGCGCTGGGCGCTTGTCTGACCAGCAACACGCTGTGGCTGGGCCTGGTGCTGCTCATCTATACGCCGACGCTGCTCTGGACCATCATGATCCACCAGCTCTACGCAGGTCGTGAGCAGGTGGAGGAGTCACGCGCCGCCTTCAAGCCCGCAACCCGACGAGCCGTTGTCGATGACGGCGCGCTGTCGCCCAGGCTGGGGCGCCATTTCAAAGCCATCTTCGGCCTCGCCGGGCTGGTTTGCGCATTGGTGGCGACCGTGGTCTTTATCATCACGCCTCGCCACATCGGCGCCGGTATGAACATGGGCGGCTTCGGCGACGCCAACATCGGCTCGGTCACAGGATTTAACGATGAGGTGTGGCTCGGCGGCGAAGGAATCCTGCGCGAGTCCGCCACGCGCGTGCTCGAGCTCGAAATCCTCAACGAACGTGGCGAGTCTGCCATCGATGAGCTCGGCGGCAGCGTGCTGCTTCGTGGAATGGCGCTCGATGAATACCGCGATGGCCAGTGGCGACGCAGCGAACGCGCCGCATCCCGCCGCGACTCGCAGAACGCCACGCCCGATCAGCCTATCCCCATCAGCCAGCGTCGCGGCGACGCCCCGCTCTACACGCTCAACATCACCTACCGCAACAAGCAGTCCGGCGCCATCTTCACCCTGTTTCGACCCATCGAGATCACGATCAGCGGTTACGCCCGCCTCACGCGCGGCCTCGACGACCAGATCCTTGAACTCGATGCATCGGGGCGCATCTCCTACACCATCCGCTCCCAGCTTGACGCCGAGCTGCCCGAGCAGCAGGGGATGCGCATTCCCAGTCAGCCGGCCCAGTTTCGCGACGGGCGCATCCGCGAGCTCACCGACCGCGTGCTCGCGGACGAAGGACTTTCCCGTGATCCGGAACTGGAGTACACCGAGGACGATGAGCGCATCGCGCGAGCCATTGAGCGTTATCTTCAGTCGAACTTCATGTACACCATTGAGATGACGCCGCCGCGCCAAGGTGAGGACCCGATCGAGATGTTTCTCTTCCGATCGCAGGTCGGCCACTGCGAATACTTCGCGTCTGCGATGGCCGCCATGTGCCGCAGCGTCGGCATCGACGCTCGCGTGATCACCGGCTACGTCGCCACTGAGTACGACGATTTCGACGAGGTCTTCATCGTTCGTGAGAGCGACGCCCACGCTTGGATCGAGGCGCGGGTGCGCGAGAACCACTGGTTGACATTCGATCCCTCTCCGCCGGACCAGCTCGCGCTGATCATGGAGCGCAAGAGTGGATTCCTGGCCACCCTCCGCGCTCTGTACGAGGCGGCGGAGAACTTCTGGGTGCGCACCATCGTGTCCTACGATGAGGACAACCGCGCTGCAATCATGGGAGAGACGCCCGAGGCGCTGCAAACTGTCTCTGAGCGGTTCAACTTCGAGCAGATCGCCTCCTCGCCGCGCCGCACCGGCGTCTGGCTGCTCACCGCCCTCGGCGCCGGCGCCGGCGCCTTTGCGGTGACGGCCGTCATGGGTTTTGGCGTCGTGCGGCTGGCCCGTGCCGTTGTCGCCTGGCGCCGCCGACGCGCTCAACGCCGCACGGAGGAGGAGGCCGACCCGACCCTCGCCGCACGCAGGCGTCAGGCCGCTTTCTTCGATGAGCTGCAGCGCGCTCTCGAGAAGGCAGGCTTCACCCGGCCGGCCTGGCGTCCGCCGCTGGGCCACGTCGAGTCACTCCGCGAGCAGGACGGGAAGCTGGCCGACTCCGCAGCGGATCTCGTACACCTTTACTACGCCAACCGTTACGGCGGCCGCCTCCTGAGCCCCGAGGAACTCGAGCGCGCCGAGACCCTTCTCGACTCCGTCCGCGGGCGCCTGCGGGCCCTCGACCACCCCGGCGCCAACGGCCGCTCCGGCGGAGACCGAGGCGCCGCGATTGCGCAGCGCTGATCGCGCGGATCGTGTTACCCTGTGCGCATCGCGCCGATCGGAATCGGCAGGGGGAAAGCGCATGCAGAACTACGCGCGAGCACAGTTCGGCGAGTTTCTCGACGCCATCGCGTCGAAGACGCCCATGCCCGGCGGCGGCGCCGTCTCCTCGGCAGCCGGCGCCCTCGGCGCGGCGCAGGCCCGCATGGTCATCAGCTATTCCATCGGGAAGAAGAGCCTCGCAGCCCACCAGGATGCGCTCCAGGAAGCGGCCGATCGCATCGATGCAGCGCGTCGGCTCCTGCTCGATCTCGCCGATGAAGACGCCCTCGCGTACGGCGCCATGAGCGAGCTGATGAAGCTTCCCAAAGATGATCTCCGGCGAGTCCGGGAGCTCCCCGGAGCGGTTGTCGCCGCCATCGGTGCTCCTCGCGCTGTCATCGCCTGCTGCGCCGATCTGCTGCGCATCTACGAGCAGATCGCCCCCATCACCAACACCCATCTGCATTCCGACCTGATCGTCGCCGCCGTGTTGACCGAAGCCGCGGGACGCGCCTCACGCGGCAACATCGTGGTGAACCTCCCCGCCCTGAGTGAGATCGAGTTCGGCGATGACGGGCCGCACCGGGAGAAGCCGGTCGACATCATCGCGCAGGTCGATCACCACCTCTCCGAGTCGCTGCAGCGTCTGGGCCGGATCGAGGACCTCTGCGCCTGACCATTCCACGCCCGCTTCGTCCTCCGTCGGCGGCGCTGAAGTTTTCCGGCCCGCCGCGTCGATGCTTGTATCGTGGCCAGAGAAGGCGAACGCTTCAAGATCAAGGGGTACAGCCCCACGACGCAGACCGGGGACAGGTCGAGTCCGGGACTCACCGGGCGTCCTTGGCTGAGCATCTGGTTCAACTGCTGCAGCGCCTACGCCCGGATCTATCGCAACGCCGCGGGAACAATGTACGAGGGGCGATGCCCCCGTTGCGGCGGACGCGTCCGGGCTCTTGTCGGGCCCAACGGCGCCACCCGACGCGTCTTCGAAACGGAGTGACGCAGCCCGGCCCATCGCGGCACGGGCTACACTGTGAACCATGTCAGGGACGACCTCCCAGCCGTACGCCATCCCCCGGGCCATCGGACGCTGCGCCGCCAGCGGCCGCGAGCTGTTTCCCGGCAATCCCTACATCGCCGCCCTCGCTGAGCGGGCCGAGGACGACGCCCTTGATCGCCTCGACTATTCGGTCGAAGCCTGGGAGGAGGGCGCCCGCCCTCCGCGCCTCTTCGCCTTTTGGCGCGCCGTGGTCCCGGCCCCCGACGCCAAGCCCAAGGTCTTCATCGACGACGACGCCCTCCTGGCCCTCTTCGAGCAGCTCGGAGAAGCCGAGGATGACCGGCGCCTCGCGTTCCGTTTCGTCCTCGCGCTCATCCTGATTCGCAAGCGACTCCTTCGCCACGAGGGCGGCCGGCGCGAAAACGGCGTCTCCTGCATGATCGTGCGCATGCGCGGCCCCCAGGGCTGGAAGGAAGATGCGCCCATCTTCGAAGTCGTCGATCCACAGTTGACTCAGGACATGATCGCGGATGTCACCGAACAACTCAGCCAGGCGCTGCGAGGTGAAGCATGATGAACGCCCGCCGCATCACGTTCGCAGCGACCATGCTGCTCGCGCTCGCCGCGTTGCACACGTCAGGATGCAGCTCGCAGCGACCCGATCGCCCCATCGTCCGCGACGAGCCGCCGCCCTCCTACGCCGACATCGCGCGTGTCTACAACGAGCGCGCCGACCGGCTGGACCGCGTCTGGGCTCGCGCCGTCGTTCGATTTGACTATGAAGATGATCGCGGCCGCATGCGCCGCGAACAGGGGGAGGGCCACCTGCAGTACCTCGCGCCCGGCCGACTCGCGCTCAGCGTCGGCAAGCTCGGCGAGACCCTGTTCTGGCTCGGCTGCGATGAGCAGCGCTACTGGTGGTTCGATCTGCATGAGTCCAACCAGGCTTCAATCGGGCGGCATCAGAACCTCGGTCGCTCCTGCAACAAGTCGCTCGGTCTGCCGGCGCATCCGCACGACATCATCCAGCTCCTGGGCGTGACGCCGCTGCCCACGGGATCGATCGCCTCCTCGGCGCGCGTGGGCTGGTCCGGCGACGGGCGATGGATTGTCGTCGAGATCCCCGGCGCCGCCGGGTACACCCAGTATTTCATCGATCCGCAGACCTACGAGCCGGGCTGGATCAAGCTGCTTCACCCCTCGGAGCGAAGCCCGCTCGTTCACGCCGAACTCGATAATTACGAGAACGTCGTGCGGCGTGTCGAGGGCGGGTTCTTCCCACGCATGGCCTCGCGCATCTCCATCCGCACGCCCGATGAGGCCGGCGAAATCCGCCTCACGCTCAGCGCCCTGAGCGATGGCCGTGAGGATCGGGGGCGTCTTGCCGATTCGGCCTTCTCCTTCGACGCCCTCTCCCGCGCCTACCGGCCGCAGAGCGTCGTCATCCTTGACGAGCTGTGCCCGCAGCCCGCCGCGGGCGTCGCCTCCGCCCCCGCCGATTCGCAGTGAGTTCGGAGAACCCATGCGCATGCACCTGTGTGCTCTCACCGGGTACCATGCGCGCCGGATGAGCAATTCCCAGCCAATTCTGGCGTCGTTCGCTCGCGTCTGGCGTCGTCCCGTGGCGCTGTTTGCGGCGTTTGCGGCGATCGCGATGTGCCTGGGCGCTTTCGCCAGCTCTGCGCTCGCCGCTCCGCGCCTCATCGGCGCCGGGGACAGTGAGCATGCGTGGATCCTCATCATTCCTGAGGAGGAAGGCGATTCACCCGATGCGCTCATGCGACTCCTGCACGCGCCCGGCGACGCTCCACCCGGCTCGCTCATACCGGTTCAGACCCATCGGAGGGCGCCGACGCTGGTCGCCGCCGGCGCCGGAAGGCTGCTCCTCGCGTTCGATCCCGTCAGCAGTGCGGAAGCAGAAACGCCGTTTCGCCCCGTGCGCACGCTCCGCGTCGAAGGCACTGTTGCGCCGGGGACCTACCAGTACGATCCGCGGGGACGCTTCGCGGCGCTTCCACCCCTGCCCGGAGACGGGCGACTCAAGGGGCTCGTGCAGACGCGAACCGGCGCCGCGGCCCTGATCCGCGGCGGCGAGGGCGAACGCCTGCTCTGGAGCGATCGCGTCTCCTGGCGCCGGGCGCCGTTGCCGGATGGCCTCGACCACGCATCCGACTGGCGGCTGTTTCCCCACGACGGCGCCGTCGCCATTCTGGAGCGCACTGCGGACGGTGTCGCCACGCTCTGGACCGGCGCCGAATCCCCCGCCGCCCGACCGCTTGATGAACAAACCAGCACAGTTGATCCACCCGCGCAGGCTCGCGCCGACATCTTCGACATGACGTGGTCGCCCCGACTCGTCGCCATCACGCTCCAGGACGAGACAATCCTCGCGGTGGGGAGCTCCTTCATCGTGGTGAGCGACGGCGCCGAGGGCGAGGTGATTCTCGAACTGGTGCGCGGCGAGCGACGCCAGGAGCTGGCCCGCCTCTCCGAGATCGGCGCCGTGCGCACCGCCGTCGTCCTCGGTGAAGATGTGATGATCGTCTGGATCGACGATGACCAGCTCGATTCACCCGCCACGGCGACCCTGCACACCGCGGTCGTCTCCACGGTGACAGGCAAGACGCTTCACTTCGGCCCGGCCGTGCGTGAATCGCCCATCACCATGCGCGATCTGACGTTCCTGGCGCTGCTGCTCAGCGCCGTGGTGCTGACGATCCTCATTTTCGTGCTCAGACCCGAGGCCGCGATGCGCGTCGCCATCGTCCTGCCGCCCGGGACATCGCTGGCGGAGCCGTGGGTGCGCATCTTCGCCGCGCTCATCGATTTTCTGCCCGGCGTTCTGCTGGCGGCCTTCCTGTGGTCGATGACGCCCGGTGAAGTGCTCTTCCAGCCCTTCGGGCAGGTGGGAGAGGAGGGGCTGCTCCCGCTTTTCTCCGCCCTCGGCGTCATGTTCCTGCACTGCGCGGTCAGTGAGTGGCTCACCGGGCGGACGCTCGGCAAGGCCATGCTCCGCTGCCGCACCGTCTCGGTCACCGGCGCCCGCCTCACGCTCTGGCAGGCTGTGGCCAGGAACATCATCAAGGTGCTGGCGCCCCCGCTGATCCTGCTCATCCTGGTCGATCCCCGCCGGCGACACCTCGGCGACATGGTCACCGGCTCGGTCGTCATCACCCGCGCCGACGATCCGGAAGACGGCGCCGCCGACAGCAATGGCGACCCGGATGCGGATCGCCGGCCCGGCGACAAGTCCGACTGACCGAACCGGCTCGCTCCCTGACATCTCTGCGACCGCTCCTCCCGCCTCATAGGTGGCCGGGCAAGTTTTGCGCAGATCGGAGCCGATCCTGTACAGGCCGCGGCGGATCCTGCCCGATAACACACAGCCGAAGCCGCCATCGGGCGGCGTCGTGGCTGTTCAACGCCTGATCGGGAAGGACTGGAGCCGATGCCTCCGAAAGAGGAAACCCCGCCGCAAGTGGACGACGCAACGCGGGATTCCGAAGCCGAGGAGCTTCCGCTGCTCGACGAGGTGGTCTCGGACGGGAAGCGCCGGCCATCGCTGCGCGAGCTCTGGCAGATTCCAGTGCTGCTGCTTGCGGTCGGCCTGCTGGCCGCGGGGATCTACACAGCCCGCATGTCTCAGCCCGGCCACGATTTCGACGGCGCCCTGGCCGACGTCGAGGCCCTGATCGAGCGTGAGGACTTCGACAGCGCCCTGCAGATCCTCAACAGCCTCATTCTGCCGCACCTCGATGATCCAGAGGCAACCGTCGCCGACCGGCGCAATTTTCATCTGCTCCGGGGCGATGCGCTGTACCACGGTCAGCGCGCCATGAGGCTGGACAACCCCGCCAATCATCAGGCCGTGCTGAATGAGTACGACGCAGCCGAAACGCTGATGGCCAAGCTCGACCCGGTGCGAATTGGCGCATATGCCGATTCACTCGTCTCCCTCGGGCGCCACGAGAGCGCCCTCGAGCGCATTCGGCAGATCCCCGACAGCCAGTCGGACCGTCGCCGCGCCCTGATGCGCCGCATCATCGAGCGCAATCTCCAGGAAGCC
The DNA here is from genome assembly GCA_007693965.1 of Phycisphaeraceae bacterium. GTDB lineage: Bacteria > Planctomycetota > Phycisphaerae > Phycisphaerales > UBA1924 > RECQ01. Next base: position 78,771 of record RECQ01000053.1, read on the forward strand.
CCCGAAAGCCGCTACGAATCCACGCTCAACCTGCTCAGCGAGCTGGCGGCGGACGAGGGAATTTCGGGTTCGGATCGTCTCTGGATCGTGGCCCGCCAGGCCGAGCTGCGCATCGCCATGGGCTATTACGAGGAGGCGTTCACGCACCTGCTGCGCGCCATCCAGCGCACCGGCGAACTGGAAGGCCCCGGGGGCGCCGAGCTCTTCATTCTGCTCGCCCGGTCGTACTTCGAGCTCGGACGTCTCGAACAGGCCAGTCGCCATCTTGAGCGCGCCGACGAGATGCTCACACCGTCCGACTCCAGGCGGGCCGAGTCGCTCACACTTCGGGGTCGGATTGAGCAGATCCGCGGCGAGCCGCAGGAGGCCCGCGACCGCTTCACCGTCGTGGTCGCGGAGTTCCCCAACGCCCCCGCGGCGCTGCGGGCGTGGCTGGGGCTGGCCGAAGTTGAATCCATCATCGGCAACGTCGATGCGTCGCAGGAGGCGTATGAGCAGGTCATCGTCCGCGCCCGTCGCGAGCCCGCCCGTCGCGATGTCACGCTCCGCATGATCACCGACAGCCTGCTGCGCCAGCAGCAGGAGCGCCACTTGCGCGGCGATCACGAGAACGCGCTCGCCTTCGCCCGCCTTGCGGAGCGACTCCACGGCGCCGATTTGGCGCCCGCGGACGTGCTACGCGCCATCGCCGTCACCCATCGCTCGCTCGCGGAGGAGCTGGTCGATCCCGCACAGCCCGATCCCGAGCGCCCGCCGGATCTCTCGCTGCTCGATCCTGTCACCCGCGCCGAAGGACGGGCACACTTTGCCGAAGCCGGCGCCTATTTCCTCCGCCATGCGCGTCTCGTCCTCCTGCATGACGATGACGCCTTCGCCGACTCGCTCTGGCTCTCCGGCGACTCGTATGACCGCGCCGGCGAGATGGATCGAGCCATCGAAATTTTCAGCGAATACGCCACCGGCAGACCCGACGATCCACGTCAGCCGAGCGCCTACTTCCGGCTTGCCCAGGCGCACATGGCCCGTGGGGACTACCCCATCGCCGCCGGCTTTTTTCGCGATCTCATCCAATCCAATCCCACCAGCGGCGAGGGCACGCGCAGCTATGTGCCGCTCGCCCAGTGCTACCTGCTCGAAGGACGCGAAGGCGCTGAGGAAGAAGCCGAGCGGCTGCTGCTGGCCATTGTGGACGGGTCAATCCTGGCGCCCGATGCGATCGAGTTCCGAGACGCCCTCTTTGAACTTGGTCGGCTCTACCTGCGCGCCGACCGGCTGGAGGACGCCATCCGCCGGCTCACAGAGGCGATGGAGCGTTTCCCGGATGACCCCGAGATCGTGCGCGTGGAGTACAGCCTGGCCGAATCGCTCCGGCGGAGCGCCCACCGCATCGGCCTCACGCTGCGCGAAGCCATGCCGGAAAGTCGGCGGCGAACGCTGCAGAGCGAGCGGGAGGGTCGCCTGAGCAAGGCGATGGATCTGTACGAGCGTGTCTGGAGCACACTCGACAGCAGAGATGAACGACGATTATCGCGGCTCGAGCGCATTCAAAAGCGCAACTCGCTCTTCTACCGCGCCGACTGCGCGTACGACCTCGAAGACTATGAGTCGGCCATCAAGCTGTACGACGCCGCCGCCCAACGCTACGCCGAAGACCCCGCCTCGCTGGTCGCGATGATCCAGATCGTGAACGCCTACGTGGCGCAGCAGGCGTGGCGGGAAGCGCTGACCGCCAACGAGCGGGCCCGCCAGCGTCTTGCCGAACTGCCCGAGGAAGCGCTCGACTCCCCGGACACCCCCCTCGATGCGCGTCACATGGAGCGCTGGCTCGAATCCACCGCCATCCTCTCCCGCCGCGCCGCGGTCCCGCGATGACCCATCGCCCGCAGAGCGCCCTGGAACACACGCCACAGAGAAGAGAAAGGCAGCCGATGACAGACAACAGACCACAGGAACGGAACGAATCTCCGCCCGATCCCCACGGCGACCCCGCCCGCTGGGCGCCGCGACTCGAACGGATCCTCGACCAGCAGGACGCTCTCTATTCCGAACTGGATGAACTCGGGCAGCGCCAGAGCGAACTCATTCAGCGCGGCGAGACCGAGGAGCTGCTCGACGTGCTCGGCACGCGTCAGCGCGTGATCGATCAGCTCGGCGCCGCCATGGAGGCCTTCCAGCCCTTCGGCAGACGCTGGGACGAGCTGATGGCCTCACTTCCTGAGGATCGGCGACAGCGGTACGCACAGCGCGTCGAGGAGCTTTCAGGCGTCATCCGGCGCATCGCCGATCGTGACCAGGAAGATCAGCGCGCCCTCGAACGCCAGCGCGCTGTCGTCGCCGATGAGATGGCCTCCGTCTCCCGCGGACGCTCCGCCGTCGCGGCCTACGGCGGCAATCGGCGCACTTCGGACGGGCCCACCTACCAGGATCGCCAGGCGTGAGCACGGTTTCCGGCGCCACCTCGACCAACACCACGCCCGCCGCGGATGTCTCCGAGGCGCTGGCGACCGCCGTGCGCCGGGGGCTGTCCCCCCAGGATCTCGCGGAGCTCTTCAACGAGTTCAACGAACTGACCAGTCGTCTGCAGGAGACGCACGAAACACTCAGCGCCCGCGTCGCGCAGCTGGAGAGCGAACTGCGCGACGCCAACCGCCAGCTCCGGCGCAGCCGCGAACTTGCTGCCCTGGGCGAGATGGCCGCGGGCATCGCCCACGAGGTGCGCAATCCCCTCGGCTCGATCGGACTCTACGCCGGCATGCTGGAGGAAGACCTCGCGGACAGGCCCGAGCAGCAGGGAGTCGCGGTGAAGATCGGACGAGCTGTGCAGGGCCTCGATCGCATCGTCGGCGATGTGCTCACCTTCGCCCGCGAGATCCGACTGCGGGCCGAGCCGGTTGAAGCCAGGTCATTGCTGGAGCACGCCGTCGAATCCTGCCGCGGCCCCATCGAAGGCGCCGCCGTCGCGGTGCGCGTAAACGAGGTTGATGGCCCCGGGATCGATGTGGTCTGTGATCCGGCGATGGTCAACCAGGCGCTGGTGAACCTGGTGCGAAACGCCTGCGACGCGCTCGCCGAGGCGAAACCCGCCGGCGGGGCCACGATCGAGCTGCAAGCGACTCGCCGGGCCACGCGCGATGCGACCGGCGTGCGGCGCGCCATGATCGCGCTGCTGGTCCGCGACAACGGACCCGGCGTGCCGGAAGAGGTGAAGGAGCGGATGTTCAACCCCTTCTTCACGACCCGTCAGGCCGGCACCGGGCTCGGCCTTGCGATCGTGCATCGCATCGCCGACGCCCACGGCGGCGGCGTGACAGTGCGCAACAGACCGGGCGCCGGGGCGGAGGTGGAGTTGCTCCTGCCCGCCGAGCCAGAGACAACCAGGACAACACGCGAAGCGGAAACGCAAGGAGGCGTCCGATGAGCACGATACTCGTGGTCGACGACAAGGAAATGCTGCGCGACAGCGTCGGATCGACGCTGCAGCGGGCCGGATTCACCATCATGGCGGCGTCGGGCGGCGATGCGGCGCTCGACATCGTGGCCAGGAAACGGCCCGACGCCATCGTCACAGATCTCAAAATGCCCGGCATGACCGGCCTCGAACTGCTCGAGCGCATCCGCGAGATCGACGACGACCTGCCCGTGGTCCTCATGACCGCCTACGGCACGGTCGAGACCGCCGTGCGGGCGATGAAGCTGGGCGCCTTCACCTACATCACCAAGCCCTTCGCCGGCGACGAACTGGTCGTCTCCGTCAAGCGCGCCATTGAGCACGCCAGGCTGAAGCGCGACAACGCCATCCTCAAGCTCGCCGGCTCGCCGACCTGTCTCGGCGGTTCGTCGAACGGCGCCTCGAACGGGACCAGCAACGGCGCCGCCGCCGCAGCCCCGCGCGGGCTGGCCCGCGTCATCGGCGATTCACCCGCCATGCGCACGCTGAAAGAGCAGATGGAGTCCATCGCCCGCTCGCACGGCACCGTTCTGGTTCAGGGCGAGTCGGGTGTGGGCAAGGAGGTCGTCGCCCGGGCCATCCACGAAATGAGCCCCCGTTCCGGCGAGACCTTCCTCGCCATGAACTGCGCTGCGCTCTCCGAGTCTCTGCTCGAATCCGAACTCTTCGGCCATGAAAAGGGCGCCTTCACCGGCGCCGAACGCCTGCGTAAGGGCCGCTTCGAACTGGCCGACTCCGGCACGCTTCTGCTGGATGAGGTGAGCGAGGTCAGCTCGCGCATACAGGCCAAGCTGCTGCGGGTGCTGCAGGAGCGATCTTTCGAACGCGTCGGCTCCAGCACCACCATCTACGTCGATGTGCGCGTCATCGCCACAACCAACCGCGACCTGCCCCGCACCGTGCGCCTGGGCGGATTCCGGCAGGATCTCTTCTTCCGCCTCAACGTGCTGCCCCTGCACATCCCGCCTCTGCGCGAGCGACTCTCGGATGTGCCTGCGCTCTCCTCCTTCTTCGTGCGGCAGGTGTGCGCCCGCGAGGGTCTGGAGGTCCGGGAGATCACACCCGACGCCATGGACCTGCTCCGCGCCTACGACTGGCCCGGAAACGTGCGTGAGCTGCAGAACATCTGCGAGCGGGCTGTCGTTCTCAGCCGCGGCGAGACAATCGAGGCGAGCCTGATCCGCAATTGGCTCAGCGAGACTCCCGCCCATCGGGCGATCCCGGCCGCCGCTCCGGCGCCCGCGGATCATGATCACCATCACGCCGGCGCCAACGGCGACATGCGCATCGAACCAGCCTCCGCCGACTCGCGTGACCACCACGCCGGACCAACGACCGACCAGAACAGCGTCCGCCGGCTCGAGGAGATCGAGCGCGAGGCCATCGTCGAGACGCTCGTCCGCTTCAAGGGCCACCGCCAGCGCACCGCCCACGCCCTCGGGATCGGAGTCCGCACGCTCGGCCTCAAGCTCAAGAAGTGGAAGGAAGAGAAGCTGGTGGAGGAGACGCTCTGACCGGCGCCGCCGCGCAGATCCCGCGCTGCGCAACACTGGTGCGCACAATGTGCGCCATCCCGATCCGGCGTTCTCCCGCCTCCTCGCCGCAGAACGGCGCTCCCGCCGTATGGCCCGCTGTTTGCTGAAACACCGACACGCATCATGTTCATCTCTGAGATCACCAACGCCGACGCGATCCCCTCACTGGCCAAGACGCTCCGATTCGCGGGGCAGCGCCAGAACCTGATCGCCCACAACATCGCCAACATCTCCACCCCCGATTTCAGGCCCGTCGACGTCTCCACGGACGGATTCAGGAAAGTGCTGGGCGATGCGATCGACCGGCGCCGGGCCCGCCACGACGGCGTTCGCGGCGAGCTGGACTGGCGCGAGACGCGCGAACTCCGCCGGGGCCGTGACGGCGAGATGCGCCTGGCGCCGCAACCGGCGGGACGGAACATCCTTTTTCACGACAAAAACGACCGGGATCTTGAGCGACAGATTCAGGATCTCGTCGAGAACTCGGCCGTCCATCGCATGGCGGCGGATCTGCTCAAGTCACGGTTCGATCTTCTGCGCACGGCCATCAGCGAACGCGTGTAGCCCCTGGAGCGATGACAACCGATGTACGGCGCCCTTGACATCTCGACCAGCGGCATGGTGGCCCAGCGGACCCGTCTGAACGTGATTTCCGCCAACGTCGCCAACAGCTCCGCCTACCTCGATGCGAATGGCGAACCTAACGCCTATCGCCGGCGCATCGCCATGCTGGCGCCGGGCTCCGACACAGGCAACCCGATGGGCGTCCGCGTCGCCGAGGTGGCCCACGACCAGAGCCCGTTCCGCAAGGTGTATGACCCGACAAATCCCTACGCCGCCAAGGAGACGGATCCGTCCCGCGATCTTGTGGAGGGGTATGTGAACTATCCGAATGTTGACACGACGGTCGAAATGATCAACGGTGTGGAGGCGGCCCGGGCCTACGAGGCCAACGTGATGGCCGCCGAAGCGACCAAGGCGATGATGGCGCAGGCTTTGCGTCTGATCGCGTAAGTGGGGGATGCGGGCGGAACGCCGTCCGTGATGGAGCGAAACGATGTCTGATCCGCTGGGATTGATCGGAAAAGCAGGAGGCCTCGGACCCATCCAGCCGCCAGGCGCCGGACGCCCACCCGCCGGCGGCGCCCCGGTGGATCCCAACGCCCCGACCTTCAAGGACGTCCTCATGGGCGAACTGAAGCAGGTCAACCAGCTCCAGCAGGACGCCACCCGCGCCATCGAAGACCTCCAGACCGGCCGCCGCGACGATCTCGAAGGCGTCCTTATCGCCACCCAGCAGGCCGACAACGCCTTCCGCATGCTTCTCCAGGTGCGCAACAAGATGATGGACGCGTACGACGAGATCAAGCAGATCCGTGTGTAAAGGCGAGGCAGGCAATGTGTAGCAGGCAATAGGCAATGGGGGCGGGAACCGCGACCGCTTCCTCGCCAACAACCCCATTCCCCGTTGCCCATTCCCCATTGCCTTTCCTACCCCCTCTTTCAAGCTTTGCTCTCCAAAGGTCCGAGACATTGAGTCTGAACGGATGCGCTTCGTCTGCGCTCCGTCACACGCGCAAGGATTGCGCAGGACAAGAGGCATGGAGGCCGCACCGTCATGGACCAGCTCCGGCAGGTCCTCGCCACCATCCAGACCCAGCTTTCGCGGCTGACCTCCAGCCAGAAGCTGCTGATCGCCAGCGCCATGATCATCATGGTGATGACGCTGTTCGTCGTCGCCCAGTACGCGGGTGGACGCAGCATGGTGGAGCTGTTCCCCGCGGCGTCGCCGCCGGAGCAGCAACAGCGGGCCATCGAGTTCCTGCAGGCCTCGAACATCGAGCATTCGGTGCGTGACGGTCGGGCTCTGGTGCCTGTCGATCGCAAGTATTTCATTCTCGGGCAGATGGGCCAGCAGGGCGCGCTCCCCGATGACACGGCGCTGCTCTTCAGCAACCTGGTGGAAAATACGAGCTGGACAATGTCCAGCCAGCAGACGCGCCAGCTCTCCAACATCGCGTTGCAGAACGAGCTCAGCCGCGTGATCACGCACTTCGAGGGCATGCGCTCCGCCACCGTTTTCATCGACGCCCCCGAGCCGACCGGTCTCGGCCGGGCCGCCCGCACGCCCACCGCCACGGTCACCGTCTTTCCGTCGGCGGGCCGCGCCATCAATCAGGACACCGTCGACGCCATCGCCAGTATGGTCGCCGGCGCCCGCTCCGGGCTCGATCCCTCCGCGGTGCGCGTCATTGACGGCGTCTCGCGCCGCCAGCACCGGGCCCGCAGCGAAGAGGACTTCGTCACCAGCAGCTACATGGAGCACGCGGCCAAGGTCGAGGATCGCGTGCGACTCAAGCTCCTCGACGTGCTGCAATACATCGAGGGCGTCGTCGTCGCGGTGAACGCGCAGGTCGATGTCACCCGGCGCGTTCAGGAGCGCACCAGTGTGCTGGCTCCGGGGGCCGGATCCGTCACCACGCCGCTTCGCGAGTTCACCCGTGAGTCCGAGCGCTCCGGCGGCGGCGCCGGCGCCGAGGCCGGCGCCCGTCCCAACACGGGCATGGACATCGCCCGCGGCGGAGGCGGTGGGATCACCGATCGCCAGACAGAGAGCGAAGCTGAGCTTGAAACGCGCTACGGCAGCGAGTCGGAGCGCATCATTGATCCCCGCGGCATGCCGACGCGCATCAGCGCCACCGTCACGGCCCCTCGATCCTACTTCGTGCGCGTCTGGCGCTTGATCAGCGGCGCTGCGGACGATGTCGAGCCCACCGAGGACGACCTGGCGCCAATCGTTGAAGCCGAGCGACTGCGCATCGAGCAGTCGATCCTGCCCATTGTCGAGACGGGTGTTGACGCCGCCGTCGCCGGCGCTGTCGTCGTCTCCATCGCTCCTGACTTCATCCAGGCGCCGATTCAGGCTGGCTTCGGATCGGGAGGATTCTTCGGGCCGACCGCATCGGGCGGCACGGGCATTCTCGCCACGGGCTGGATCAAGACACTCGGGCTCAGCGCTCTGGCGGCGCTGTCGCTGGGCATGATGGCGCTGGCCCTGCGGAAGGCGACCCGGCCTCAGGAGCTGCCCACGCCGGAAGAGCTGGTGGGCGTGCCGCCGTCGCTTTCGGCCCGCGATCCCGACATGGTCGGTGAGGCGGACGAGGCGGAGGCCGCGCTGGCGGGCGTCGAAATGAGCGATGACGAGATCCAGCTTCGCAAGAAGGTGGAGCAGGTGGCGAAGCTGGTGAAGGAGAAACCCGCCGAAGCCGCCTCGCTGCTTGACCGATGGATCTCTTCGGATGAATGACAGGGAGCCACCATGCCGCGGAAGCCGGGCGACAAGTTGCCGAGCACATCTGAAGGCCTCGATGGCGTCACCAAGGCGGCCATCCTGCTGCTGACGCTCGATCCGATGGTCGTCGCGGACGTGTTGAAGGAGATGCCCCCGGAGACGCTCGAAGAGGTCACGCGCGAGCTCGCGGGTCTCGGGCGCGTGCCTGACACACTGCGCTCCGCGGTGATCGATGAATTCTACGCCCAGTCGCTGGCGATGCAGCACGCCCACGAGGGCGGGCTCGACTACGCCAAGGTGCTGCTTATGCAGTCGCTTGATCCGAAGACGGCGGAGAAGGTGCTCAGCCGCATCCAGACACAGGTGCAGAAGACACCCTTCTCCTTCCTGCAGAAGGCCGAGAGCGAGAACCTGCTGACCTTCATCCAGGATGAGCACCCGCAGACCATCGCGATGATCCTGTGCCACATGCCGCACTACAAGGCGGCGGAAGTGCTCGTGGGATTGCCCATGCAGAAGCAGGTCGAGGTCATCAAGCGCATCGCCAACATGGAGCAGACCAACCCCGAAGTCATCCGTGAGGTCGAGAAGGGCCTCGAATCGCGCCTCTCCACCATGCTCATGCAGTCGATGGAGAAGGCCGGGGGCGTGCCCACCGTCGCGGAGATGCTCAACCTCGCCGATCGCTCCAGCGAGAAGGCCATCATGGAGGCCCTGGAAGCCGAGGATCCGGACCTGGTCGAGCAGATCAGGCGCCTCATGTTCGTGTTCGAGGACATTCTCCTCGTCAACGACAAGGGCATTCAGTCGGTGCTCAAGGAGATCGACAACGACGAGCTCTCGCTGGCGCTCAAGACAGCGTCCGAGGATCTCAAGAAGAAGGTCTTCGCCAACATGTCCGAGCGTGCGGCCCAGCTCATCAAGGAAGACATGGAATACATGGGCCCGGTGCGCGTGAGCGATGTCGAAGCCGCCCAGCAGCGCATCGTCGACATCGTGCGCCGACTCGAAGATGCCGGCGAGATCATCATCTCCGGTCGCGGCGCCGAGAACGAACTCATCGTCTGATCGATCAACCCCGCGCGCTCGTGCGCTCGGTGAACATTTCGCAGCAATCCTGATGACACTCCCATGGCTCTGATTAAGCAGGCAAGCTCGAAGGCGCTCATTCGCGATGCGATCGTGCTCAACCTGAGCGACATCCAGCGCCAGGCGCGCGAGCTGGAGGAGCGGGCCAACCGCAAGGCGGAGCAGATCATCCGGGACGCCGAGGCCGAGCGCCGGCGCCTGCTCGAAGGCGCCGAGGCGGAAGGCCGGGCCGAGGGCGTGCGGCTGGGGCGCGCCGAGGGGCACGAGCAGGGACTCGAAGCAGGCCGCGCCAAGGCCGTGCGCCAGTCGAAGGAAAAAATCCGCATCGCCATCGAAGCGTGGAGCGAGGCGCTGGACCGCTTCGAGCAGGCCCGCGACGGACTGATGGTGGATGCCCGCAGCGACGTCATCAACCTCGCCCTCGCCATCGCGCAGAAGGTGATCCGGCGCACGCTCCAGAACGATCCCGACTGCGTCCGCCGCCAGATGCACGACGCCCTCGCCCTCACACTCCGCAGCACCCGACTCACCATCGCCGTCCATCCCGAGGACATGGCGGCGGCGGAGGAATCCCTGCCCGACCTGGTCCGCCGCTTCGAGCGCTGCTCCCATGCCGAACTGGTTGAAGACGAGAGCCTGTCGAAGGGATCATGCGTGGTGCGAACGGACCGCGGCGTGATCAATGCCGATATCGAGGTGCAGATCGAGCGCATCGTCGCCGAGCTGGCGCCGACGCCGGGCTCCGCGAACCCGCAGGCCGAGCAGCCTTCCGAACCTGCAGAATCGCCGGACGAGCAGAATGACGACGAGGTCGGATCGCAGTGAGCCTGCTCTCCCCCGAGATCGACCGGCTCGAATCCGTCCAGCCCATGCGCCTGGAGGGAACCATCGCCTCACTGAAAGGGCTGACCCAGCTCGTGGACGATCTGCCGGCGCCGGTCGGCACACTGGTGACGGTGCGCTGCGCCGACGGCAGTCGTCGAACCGGAGAAATTGTCGGCTTCGACGGCGCACGCGCCATCGTGATGACTCTCGGTCAGACCTCGGGCGTGCGCACGGGGGACAGCGTGGTCGCCGAGCGCACCGCGCCCACCACGCCGGTCGGCCATCGCATGCTCGGACGCGTGCTGAACGGCATGGGCGAACCGATTGACGATCGGGGCCCGATCCACGAGACGATCGCGGCGCCGCTGATGCCGGCGCCGCTCTCCGCCATGAAGCGCCGGCGCATCACGCAGCCGCTGCCCACAGGTGTGCGCTGCATCGACATGATGACGACCATCGGGCGCGGCCAGCGCATCGGCGTCTTCTCCGGCCCCGGCGTGGGCAAGTCCACCCTGCTGGGCTCGATCGCCCGCAACACCGAGGCCGAGGTGAATGTGATTGCGCTGGTCGGCGAGCGCGGCCGCGAAGTGCGCGATTTCATCGAGGAGTCGCTCGGCCCCGAGGGGCTCGCGCGCTCCGTGGTCGTGGTGGCGACCAGCGATGAATCGCCGCTGCTGCGCATCCGCGCGGTGATGGCGGCCTGCACCATCGCCGAGCATTTCCGCGACCAGGGTCGTGATGTGATGCTGCTCATGGACTCCGTCACGCGTTTCGCGCAGGCCCAGCGGCAGGTGGGGCTGGCGGTGGGGGAGCCTCCGGCGACCAAGGGATACACGCCCAGCGTCTTCGCACTGCTCCCGCTGCTGCTGGAACGGGCCGGCGCTGTGGAGGGATCCGGCTCCATCACCGGCATCTACACGATCCTGGTGGAAGGTGACGATCTGACAGAGCCGATCTCCGACGCCTGCCGCGGCGTGCTCGACGGCCACATCGTGCTGACGCGCGAGCTGGCTCGGCGCGGGCACTTTCCCGCCATCGATGCGCTCGATTCGATCAGCCGTGTCGCGGGCGACATTTGTGACGCCCAGCACATCACCGCCCGGTCGATGCTGCTTCAGCTCCTCTCCGCCCACCGCGAGGTGGAGGATCTGCTGGACATCGGCGCCTATGCGCACGGATCGAATCCTCAGGCGGACGTGGCCATCGCGCTCAAGCCCCGGATTGACGAGTTGCTGCGCCAGGCGCCGCACGAGCGGGAGGCGTACGAAGAATCAAAGCGCAAGCTGCTGACGCTGGCTGTCGAAGCAGGATCGATGATCCAGGGCGCCACGCAGCGCCGCCCCGGCGCCGTGACCGACAGGCGCGCTTGAACCGGAGATGAATGACCGTGGCCGTCTACCGCTTCGAACTTGAACGCCTCCTCGAAATGCGCACCCGCACCGAGCGCGAGAAGCAGCAGGTCGTCGCCGAGATCGAGCGCGAGCGACTCGAGATCGAAAACCAGCTCCGAGACCGTCAACGGACGATCATGTCCACCAAGGACGACCTGCGTGCGGCCTTGCAAGGTGAACGGGCCGACGAGGGCGTCGGCGTCATCGACCTCCGATCCGTGCGCATGCAGTCGACCGCCGCCCTGCATGATGTCGTGCGGGCTCAAGAGACGGCCATCCGGCTGGCGGGCATTCACAATCGCCTCGGCGCCGCCCGGGGGGAGTTGATGCGGGCCACCACCGCCAGGAAGGCGGTCGACCTGCTGAAGAAAAGACGATACGAACGCTGGCTCCGGGAGCAGAATCGCAAGGAAGCCGCCGAGATGGATGAGATCGCAATCATGCGGGCCCAGCGCCGCGACGAATCGCCTGAATCGGAGGATGCACCGTCATGAAGCCGCTCTGGACCATTCTCTCCGTCCTCGCCGTCGCCAACCTGCTCGCCATCCTTGGCTTCGTGGGCTGGCTCAAGATCAGCGATCGCATCGACATGGATCGGCTCGAGCAGGTGCGGACAATCCTCTCCGAAACACGCGCCGAGCAGGAGGAGCGTGAAGCCGACGAGGAGCGCGAAGCGCTGCTGCAAGCCGCGGCGGAGGAGCAGGAAGAGCGCGACGCCCTGCCGCCGCTCTCCGGCGCCGACCAGGTCGCCATGCGCCGCGAAGAGGAGCAGATCACCCAGACTCGCGTCGAACGCCTGCGGCGAGAGATCGACGACTTGCGTAGAACGCTGAAGCGCGAGCGGGACGACCTTGACGAGGCGATGGCGGAATTCGAAGCCGAACGCGAAAAGTTCGAGGCCATGCGCCGGAGAATTCAGGAGCTCGAAGGCGATGAGCAATTCCGGCGCACCCTCGCGCTGTATGAGTCGCTTCCCGCCAACCGGGCCCAGCCGCTGCTGCAGGCGCTCATCAATGATGGCGAGATCAACCAGGTCGTGGCCTATCTCAACGGCATGCAGACACGCACCGCCTCGAAGATCATCGAGCGATTCGAAGATCCCGCTCTGGCAGCGGAATTGCTGGAGCGTCTCAGGACGCGCGGGTTGGAGGCCCGCGGCCCTGAGAGCCGGTGAATGACAGCCCAACCCTTCTTCCTCGACATCCCGAAGCACGCGAATACGGCTCGCGAGACCGCAAAGGCCGCTTTCACCGACGCTCCGCCCACCCGTCGCGCCGGCGCCGGACTCTCAGAGCCCGGCCGCTTCGAGCGGCTGGTCAGCGAACGGCTCGCGCAACCGCAGCGCGAGAAGCGCGAATCCGGCGCATCTGACGAGGCGGAGGATGCGCAGAAATCGTCCGCTGCTGGCGAATTGGATCAGCGGCGGACTGCGACGGACGCCGATCGCGGAGAATCGCAGGAAGCCCCTGTCGATGTCAGCCGCGGGCAGACTGAGCAAACCGAGCAGTCAGAGCAGAGTGTGGCGTCGGAGCGCGAGAGCGAGCCCGACCGTCCTGTCAGTGAGCAGGAGTATCACGAGCGGCGCGGCGAGCCCTCAACAGACCAGGAAAAGGAGAGCGATGAGCGTCCTGTGGCTGAAGACCAGCCAGACCAGAAGGAGGCATCGTCACAGGGATCCATTGATGCGCCGCGAGAGGCCAGTCCGGCGCATCCGAAGACTGAGCACGTTGAGCACACAGATCCGTCGGATGCTGAAGCGACGAAGCGCGGCAGGCCATCCGGTGAGGCAACCGCGGTTGATCGGCCAGCTCCAGCATTTCAGGACGCATCTCAGGACGCATCGGCCAGGTCGGGAGACGAAGCCCGCGCTGCGGAGAACGCCGCGCCAGGCAACGATGCCCGACCGGAACGCACGCAGCGTGAACCCGTCCAGATCCGCCCAGGCGAGGTTCGTTCCGAGGGGCGTCAGGCGGAGTCGTCTTCTGATCGCAGCGCCGGCAATGCAGATCGGGTGGAGCCCCAGAAGGCAGAACTTCGACCCGCGACCGACACAAGGGCGTCAACGGATGGATCGACACCTTCCCGCGAACAGGCCGGCGCCCGGTCCGGCGCCAGGGCGGACTCCGCCGCTGCGGTGCAGTCCGGCGCTGTCGCCGAGCGCCCGAGTGAATCGACGCCTCCGCGCGAGGCGCCCCGGTTTGAGTCGAGTGAATACAAGGTGGCCGAGGCCATGCGTGATTCGGGCGGCGAGCGTCGCTCCGACGCCGAATCCAACCCCGACCGTGACGATCGGTCCCGCGCCGACGCCCGGGCCGCCGCCGCGGCTGCCGCTGCGAGCGCAGCCGACCGCGCCACCGGCGCCCGTTCAAGCGCATTCGTCGAACTGATGGACGCCTCGCGAGCGCAGGTCCGGAGCGCAGCGGCGTCGACACTGAGCGCAAATGGCGCCGCCACACCATCGGCGTCCGCGGCTCCTTCGCTCGGCGCAACCGCAACCCCGGCTGGCGCCGAACTGAGCGACGCGGACCAGAAGGCGTTCCAGGCGAGCGTCTCCCGGGGGCTGGGCGCCGCGGTCCGGCAGCGTGGAGGCGTGATGACGCTCCGCCTGAACCCGGCGTCGCTCGGGAACATGCGCATCGAGATGTCGATCCGACAGGGCGCTGTGAGCGCCCGCATAGAAGCCTCGACGCAGCAGGCACAGCAATTGCTCATGAGAAACATGACCCAGCTTCGCTCGGCGCTGGAGGGGCGAGGCCTCTCGGTCGAGCGATTGCAGGTGACGTTCACTCCCGCGCCGTCCGGTGGGCCGGCGTCGGAGTCCGGGCAGCAGGATGCGCAGCCCGGGTCGCAGGATCGCTCGTCCAGGCAGGACGCCGGGGACGGGCAGAGTCGTGGGGCCTTCGATCGCCGCGAGGAGCGCGGCGCCGGCGGCTCCGGAGAGCACGAAGACGGCGGAATCGGCCCGGAGGGCCTGACCGACGAGCAGCGAGAACCGGGCTTCCACGGGAGGCTTCGCCTGCGTCTGAACGCGATCGCGTAAAGGACGGGCGGATCACGGACTTTCAAGCAACTGGAACATGGCGGCGCGCCAGGGCGCCGGCCAGGGGAGTGATTTCATGTCGGCAATTGATTCGGTCTCAACCGCCACGCCGCCAAGCTCGACGCGCCCCTTCGATGCGCTCTCCAGCGACGAGTTTCTGAGGATCATGTTCACGGAGCTGTCCAATCAGGATCCGCTGGCGCCGAGCGACACCAAGGAGATCCTGAACCAGATCGGCGTGATTCGTACGATCGAGTCGAACCTGGCGCTGACGGAGAACCTCAGTTCGATCGTGCAGCAGAATGAGGTCTCCGCGGCGGGCAATCTGATCGGCAAGTACGTCTCCGGACGCACCACTGAAGGTGAGAGTGTGGAGGACTTCGTGATCTCGGTGACGGTGTCGCGAACAGGACCCGTGCTCAACCTGGTCGAGGGGCATCGCATCCCGCTGAAACAGGTCGAGGAGATTTTCGATCCGGCAATCTTCGGCGTGGCTGGACAGGCGCAGCAGCCCGGGCAGGAACGCTCAACTGGGCCACGAGTCTGATCTGGTCGTTGTTCGAGCGATGAAGATTCTCCTCCACACCCGCACCGGAGCTGGCGCCCGATGACGACGACAGGCGTTGAACTGCTGAGACTGCTCGGCTCCGGCGTTCGCCCGGACGGGGCGTCGCCGATGAAGGCGGGGGCCCCGATTGAGGGCGTCGATTTCGGGTCGCTTCTGAAGAATGCGGAGGGCGGCGGGCTGGAGAGCGGCAGACGAGTCGAGGTTCCGCAGCATCTCGGACTGAACTTGACGGATGGACAGATCAGCCGGCTGTCGAAGGCCGCCGACGCCGCCGAAGCGTCCGGCGCCATGCGCATGCTCGCCATGATCGACGGCGAGACCGTGGTGGTGGACATCGTGACGCGCACGGTGGAGCAGTCGCTGGGCTCGGGCGATGCAGGCGTAGTGCTGACCGGCATCGATGCGGCGGTGATGATCCCCGACGAGCCGGCGGGGCCATGGATCCTCGCGGATGGAACGAACGAAGACGAGGAGCAGATCGAGCCGGATCTCTCCGGAGAGATCGGCCCGCTGCTGCGTCAGGCGCTGGCGAAGGGCGGGCTGCCGGGTGTGGCGGGCGGATCGGGCGCCTTCGCCAACAGGTCGCTGGTGGAGCTGCTCGCATCGCGGGTGTGAGTGTGTGTCGCCGACCCGGCGGCGCTGAAGCGTTGGATGATGAACTTCACGGGCGAACGCCCGATCGTGAAAACAGCCAAGGAGAGGTTCGATGGCGTCAACAACTTCACTTCTGACCGGTCTTTCGGGGCTCAACGCGAATTCGCGCAGGCTCGAGGTGATCGGCAACAATATCTCGAACATCAACACGACTGCCTACAAGTCGAACACGATGCACTTCGCCCCGGCGCTGAGTCGCAACTTCAGCCTCGGCACCGCGCCCTCCGCCAGCAACGGCGGCACGAACCCGGGTCAGGTGGGGCTCGGTGTGAAGGTCGCCGGCACCCAGCGGAACTTCAACAACGGCGCCATCGCCACCACCGGCGTGAACACCGATCTCGCCCTCGAAGGCAACGGATTCTTCATTGTCGAACGAGGCGATCAGCAGTTCTACTCACGCGCCGGCGCCTTCCAGCTCAACAGCCAGCGAGACCTGGTCACCATTTCGGGCGAGCGCGTCAAGGGATATTCTGTCGATGACAACTTCAACATTGTCGAAGGCCAGCTCGTCGACCTGAACATCCCCGTCGGCTCCCTCACCATCGCCGAGGCGACACGCAACGTCGAGTTCCAGGGGAACCTGAACGCGAATGTCAACGGTCTGCCCACGCAGGGATCGCTCACCACGTTCGATCAGCTCTTCCTCAGCACCGCGATGGGCAACCCGCCGCTCGTCGGGACCGACACGCTCGTCGACACGCTGGGCACGCCGGCAGATCCGACGATGGCCCAGTTCCCCGCCGCGAACGCCCCGTACCAGTTCACCATCGCCGGCGCGCAGAAGGGCACCAGGACGGTGCCGACTCAGACGCTCGAAATCGACGCCATGACGACGGTCAACGATCTGATCAACTTCATCAACGACGTCTTCGGCATTGTCCCCGGATTGACCAACCCGGATGGCTCCACCAGCGGCGCTCAGATCGACGGCGCCGGCCAGCTCACCATCGTCGGCAACACCGGCGAGTCGAACAACATCACGCTGGAGCAGGGGCACATCTCCATCCGCGACATGAACAATGTTGCGGTCACCAATCCCTTCACCCTCTCCCAGAACCCGCTCGAGGAGCTGGCCGACGGCGAGAGCGTTCGCACCACCTTCATCATCTATGACTCGCTCGGCGCCCCGGTGCAGATCGACCTGACGATGGTCTTCGAGGAGGCGACCAACGAGGGCACGACGTGGCGGTTCTTTGTTGATTCGGCCGACAACCTGGATCCGATGGACATGGGCCTCAACATCGGAACCGGCGTCGTGAGCTTCGACAACTTCGGGCAACTGATTGACGCGACGCCGGTGCAGATTCAGGTGCAGCGACAGAACACCGGCGCCGTGACGCCGCTGGTCTTCTCGCTCAACTTCAGCTCGGGACAGAACGCGGTCTCGGCCCTCGTCGACGCCAATCCCGATGCCGACTCCGCCATCGCGGCCACCTTCCAGGACGGGTTGCCCATCGGCACGCTGGCCACCTTCTCATTCGGTGAAGACGGGCGCATCACCGGCTCCTTCACCAACGGCGTCACGCGCACCATCGGCCAGGTCGCGGTCGCGAACTTCACCAACCCCGAGGGGCTGGTGGACTCCGGGAACAATCTCTTCAGCGCCGGCCCGAACTCGGGCAACGCGATCGTCACCACGCCGCAGAACTTCGGCACCGGCCGCCTCATCGGCGCAGCGCTCGAGCAGTCGAACGTGGATCTCGGCGCCGAGTTCACCAACCTGATTCTGACGACAACAGGTTATTCGGCCGCTTCGCGTGTGATCACGACCACCGATCAGCTCCTTCAGTTGCTCGTCTCGATCGGCCGATAAGCCGACCGTCGGGGGCGATGGCGTCGAAGCCTCGCCTCGCGCCGGAGGCTCATCATGATTTCACTCACCCGGCTGAACGGTCAGCGATTCGTCCTCAACGCGGATCTCATCCGCACCGTCGAGCAGCGACCGGACACCACCATCACGCTGGTCAACGGCGATCACTTCATCGTGCAGGAGCCGGTGGAGGAGGTGGTCCATCGGGCCGTCGACTACGGCCGCAGCCTGCGGACGCTGCTCGAGCCCACCTGATCCGGGCAATCCAGATCAGTGCGCTGCTTCCGAGTCCGCTTCAAGTGGACCCTTCCGGACTCCGATCTGTACTGACGACCGCGCGTGCGATCGCGCGGATGGCGCGGAGGATGCGGCGTGGATATCGTCACAGTTATCGGCCTGGTCGTCGGTGTGGTCGTGCTCCTGGGGGCTATCCTCCTTGGCGGGTCCATCACCACATTCGTCGAGCCGGTGTCGATCATCATCGTGCTTGGCGGAACTATCGCCGCGGTGTGCATCGGGTTCCCGCTTTCGAACCTGACCACCTTGCCCAAGGTCGTCGCGAAGACGTTTTTCGCCAAGTCGGTCGATGTCAACAAGCTCATCCGGCAGCTCGTCAGCTTCGCCGAGATCGCCCGCCGCGACGGAATTCTCTCCCTTGAGAATCACACGCCCGAGATGGAGGACCCCTTCATCGTTCAGGGCATCCAGATGGCGGTTGACGGCACCGACCCCGAACTCATCGAGCAGATCATGGAGCAGGATCTTGAGAACCTCATGATCCGCCACGAGCGCGGCAAGGCGCTGCTCGAAGGTATGGGCAAGTATGCGCCCGCATTCGGCATGATCGGCACCCTCATCGGGCTGGTCGCCATGCTCGCGAACATGGAGGATCCGGCCAACATCGGCGCCGGCATGGCCATCGCGCTGCTGACCACCCTGTACGGCGCCATCGCGGCCAACCTGTTCTTTCTCCCCATGGCGGACAAGCTCGAACGCCGCAACGAAGATGAAATCCTCAGCAAGTCGATCATCATCAAGGGCGTGATGTCGATCCAGGCCGGCGACAACCCCCGCGTCGTCGAGCAGAAGCTCAGCACCTTCCTTCCGCTGAGCAAGCGCAGCAGCGGTGAAGAGGAAGAGGGAGGCGCCCGCAAGGCAGCGTGAGAGTCGCTCGCGTCGCCAGCGGATGAGTGATCCATGGCCAAACGTCACAAAAAGCAGAAGGCCGGCCTGCCTGACTGGCTGCTGACCTACGGCGACATGATGACGCTGCTGCTGTGCTTCTTCATCCTGCTCGCCGCCTTCAGCGAGCTGCGCCGCGATCACGAATACCAGCGCGTCGTCACCGCGGTGAAGGAGGCCTTCGGCTACTCCGGCGGCGTCGGCGTGCTCCCTGTCGATGATCCGCCTCTCCGATCGCTCATCGAAAGTCTCGAGCACCTCACCAAGCAGACGCTCGACAAGACCCGCGTCAGCCAGAGTCAGGAAGAGGGCATGAGCGGGCGCACCACCACGGTCTCGCGCGTGCACGACGGACTGAAGTTCACCATCGGCGGCCACCTGACCTTCCAGCCCGAGTCGGCTGAGCTGATGGAGCCCGCCAGGCAGGAGCTGCTCAAGATCGCCAGACTGCTCCGGGGGCGGAACAACAAGATTGAAATCCGGGGCCACGCCGCCACCAAGTCGCTCTCGACCGGCGCCCGCTATGACGATCTCCAGGACCTTTCCTATTACCGGGCCAAGGCGGTGGGGGAGTTCCTGGTCCGGGAAGGAGGGCTGAGTCGGCAGGTGGTTGTGCTGCAGGCCCGCTCGGACACCGAGCCGCTTACGCCCAGGGCGCACAGTCCGGAGACCCAGGCCGTGAACCGCCGGGTTGAGATCATCCAGACCGAAGCGATGGTCGATGATTTTCATCCGGACCCCGATTACTCCAGCGAGGACGTCGCCCGGGGTCGTTGATCCAACGCATCGGAGACCATCGGAATGGCCGAAGAAGCCGCCCAGCCACAGAAGAAGAAGTCGAAGAAGACCGTCATTGTCGTCCTCGGTCTGCTGGTGGCCGAGGCGGTGGCGGTGGTCGCGGTCTTTTCCCTGTGGGTGAAGCCCGGCGAGGTTCGCGGCCAGGGAATCGTCAGCAGCCCCGATGATCACCTGAACCAGCTTCACGAAGTGCTGATTGTCAACGATCGATTCCCCAACCACCACACCGGACGCGTCTGGCTGTGGGACACCGAGATCCAGATCCAGGTACGCCAGAAGCACGCCGACTTCGTGCGTCGACTCCTCGAAGAGCGCAACGCCGAAATCAAGACCAGCGTGAGCCAGATCATCCGCACGGCCCATCACAACCACATGAAGGAGCCGAACCTGGAGACGCTCAACCGGCAGCTCCTCACGGCGCTGCGGGGCATCTTCGGGGAGGATGCATCCGGCGATCAACGGGTGGTCAGCGTGCTGATTCCCAAGTGCGTGGGTTTCCCCGCCGACTTCTGATTCGCACTCCGCGCAATTCCTGCCGGCGCCGCCTGCGCCGTGCTGAAAAGGTGGCGACCCGTGATCGCCGACGCCGATAGCGATTCACCCGTGACCCGTCGACGCTTCACCCGGTCTCTCCGGACGACGAGCGATGGTGAACGGGCTCGAAAGCGCAGTATTTGCGCGAACGAGTGGTCGCCGATCGGAGATCGGCAGGTATGAAAGGCTTCGGATGGCCGACGAGAAAGACATCAAGCCCGGCGATGAGCAGGATCCCACGGATGAGGCGCCGGAGTCGCCTGCCGATCAGGAGGCTCCTGAGCCGTCGGCGGACGCAGCGGCCGCCGATACCGATACTGATGATGCTGAAGCCTCTGAGGCGACGGCGCCTGAAGAATCAGGAACGCCGGATCCTGTGGCGGCGTCCGACGACTCTGGCGACTTCGACGATGATGAGTCCGCCGAGTCCGCCGAGCCCGCCAAGGCGCCGACCGCCGCAGAGGCGATGGCCGCCGAAGCGCTCCGCGCCGCTCGCGAGGCCATCTCCTCGCTCGGCGATGAGGATGCGAACGCGCCGGTCGAGTCGGGCGAGGCGGCTGAGGGTCAGTCGATGGGCGCCGCCCCTCCAGGGCCCGAAGGTGCGTCGAGCGCCCAGCCCGTCAACCTGCCCGATTTGATGGCGGAACAGATCGCCGAGCTCTCCGAACAGGGCGAGGGGATCGACCTGCTCTCCGACGTCAACCTGCAGGTGAAGATTGAGCTCGGTCGCACGCGCATGTATGTCGAGGATGTGCTCCGCCTGCGCAATGGCGCGGTGGTCGAACTGGACAAACTGGCCGGCGACCCGGTCGATGTTTACGTCAATGACCGGCCCGTCGCCCGCGGCGAAGTGCTCATCCTGAACGACAATTTCTGTGTGCGCATCAACGAAATTCTTTCGAGCAACCCCAAGGAATCCTGACACCATCACCGGGTTGCGCTTCGGCGTATCCCGTTCACAATGCAGCGATGGCGGCGGAGCCGCCAGGCCAACAGCCAGGATGGCGATATGGCGAAGACACTGACACACATCGCGCTGGGCGCGGCGCTCCTGCTTGTGGCCGCATCCGGCGCTGCGGCCCAGATCACGGCCAATTCATCGAGGCCCGTCGAGGCCGGGCCTTCAGATGAGCGCGCTGCGCCTGTCTTTGAGCCTTCGATTTACGAGCCGGACCCGGCGCCGGCGCTCGAATCGGCGCTCCCGGCCGGGCCGCAGCCCGCCCCTCCTCAGCAGGAAGCATCTCGCACGTCGACGCCGCCGGGCGCATCAGTGGATGATCCACAGAGTGTCGCGGCGGCATCAACGCCTGCGCCGGCTGCGAGAGAGGCGCTCCCGCTCGGACCGCCGGCAGACACTGGCGCTGAATCACGCTCGAGCGCATCCGGCGGCGCTGATCTCGTGCGCATGGCGGCGGCGCTCATCACCGTGGTCGGGCTCATCCTCCTGCTGTGGCTCGCCTTCCGTCGATTCGGCGGCGTCAGCACGGGCCTGATCGGCCAGCTCGGCCCCGGTGGGCGGGCGCCCTCGGGACTCATGACGGTGCTCGGTCGCTACCCCGTGGGGCGCGGGCAGTCGCTGGTCATTCTCAAGCTCGATCGTCGCATCCTTCTGCTCAGCCAGACCGGCACGGGTTTCAGCACTCTGTGCGAAATCACCGATCCGGACGAGGTCGCTTCGATCCTTGTGAAATCGCGCGATGAAGAGGGTGATTCGATGGCTTCGCGCTTCCGCTCCCTGCTGCAGAGCGCCGAGCGCGACGAATCCCTGGCGGGCTCTGACGCCGTCCGAGGCCCCACCACGCCGCGAACTGCGTGGATGAGCGAGGACGACGTGTACACCGATCCCGAACAGTACGACGAGGAGCCGGCGGACGACGCGGCGGGAGCGCTTGGTTCACTGCGGCAGCGGCTGGAGTCGCTGCGGGGGATGTCGGCATGAACTGGCTCAGGTGGTTCGGCGCCTTCGCGGCGGCATTCTGCATGGCGTCAACAGGCGCCGGACAGTCGATGTATGGCCCGCCGACGAGCGCGCAGGGCCTGGTGGAGATCCAGACGCCGGTCAATCAGTCCGCCGCGGCGGCCGAGGACTTTCTGAATCCGGCCTCAATGCTCAGCGACGCCGCGGAGGCGATCCCGGGTTTTGAGGGAGGGCTCGCCGGCGCGCTCAACATCATGGTGCTGCTCACCGTGCTGGCGCTGGCGCCGGCGATCCTGGTGATGACGACCTGTTTCGTGCGCATCATCGTGGTGCTGGGCCTGCTGAAGCAGGCGATGGGCACACAGCAGCTTCCGCCGTCTCAGGTGGTGCTGGGGCTGAGCCTGATCATGACGTTCATGGTCATGGCGCCGACCTTCGACCGGGTCCGCCAGGAGGCGCTGATCCCGTACCAGCAGGGCGAGATCAACAACCAGATCGAGATGTGGGAGCGGGCCAAGCAGCCCATGCGCGACTTCATGTTCGATCAGATCGAGGCGTCGGGAAACTGGTCGAGTGTCTACCTGATGCTCAACTACCAGGGGATCGACACTTCCGACCCCGGTGAACTGACTCGCTCCGACGTCGACACCATGTCGCTCACCTGCGCCTTCATGCTCAGCGAGCTGAAGATCGCATTCCTGATGGGCTTCAAGATTTACCTGCCGTTCCTGATCATCGACATGGTGATCGCGAGCATCCTGATCTCGATGAGCATGATGATGCTGCCCCCCGTGCTCATCAGCCTTCCGTTCAAGGTGCTGCTGTTCATCCTGGTGGACGGATGGACGCTGATCGTGGGCAGCCTGCTGACTAGTTTCGCCCAGCCGGATTCGGCGGAGCGACTCTCCTCTATCGCGGCGGGCGGGGGCTGACGCCGCATGCGCCGAAGGAGCGACCGAATGCCGATCGACGACACCATGGTGGACATGCTGAGAACGACCCTGACGCTGATGCTCAAGATCGTGGCGCCGATTCTGGGGACCGGCATCGTGATCGGTCTGTCCATCAGCATTTTCCAGTCCGTCACTTCGATCCAGGACCAGACGCTCACATTCGTGCCCAAGATCTTCGGCATGGTGACCGTGGTGGTGGTGCTGATGTCGTGGATCGCGGAGCGGATCAGCGATTTCGCCATCGAGATGTTCACTTTCTGATGACCGGTTCCCGGTCGGAGCGCTCACACAGTGCCGGTATACGACGTTCTGCTGCCGCACCTGCTCCCGATGGGAGTGGTTCTCTCCCGGTTGGCGGGGATCTTCATCTTCGCGCCGGTGGTGGGCGGCCTGAGCATTCCGGCGCGCGTCAAGGTGCTGCTCGCGTTCGGCATGACGCTGCTGGTCTACCCGACGGTGGATCACAGCGCGATCATGCCCATGGAGCTCGATCTGATCATGCTGGCGCCCATGCTCCTCGGTGAGATGCTGGTCGGCCTTTCGATCGGCCTGTTGGCTTCGATTCCGATACTCAGCGTGCAGATGGGCGGCATGCTGATGGGCAAGCAGATGGGCCTGGCGCTGGCCAGCGTCTTCAACCCGGCCCTCGATCTCGAGACGGATGTGATCGGCCAGCTGCTTCTCTACATGGGGCTGATTTTCTTCATCATGCTCGGCGGGGTCGAGTTCATGTTTCTCGCTGTCGCGGAGAGTTTTGCGGCTGTTCCGCCCGGCGCCATGACGCTGGCGAGCAGTCCATTGGAGTTGCTGGTCGGGATGATCGAAGCCGGCTACGAACTCGCCTTTCGCGTGGCGGCGCCGGTGCTCTGCCTGCTGATGCTGGAGAAGCTGACCAGCGGATTCATCATGAAGACAATCCCGCAGATCAACATCCTCAGTTTCGGATTCCCGATCAAGGTGATGCTCGGAATCGTCACGCTCATCGCATCGCTCACGGTGATCGGAGAGGTGACGGAGGTCGGAGTCGAGGAAGGCATTCTCGTCGCGCTTGAATGGGCGCGAACGCTCTGAAAGGAGACAGGACGCCCCGGCGTCTGACGAATGGCGGAGGAACTGGGCGAAAAGACTGAGCAACCGACGCCGAAGCGGCTGAGCGAGGCCAGGCGCAAGGGCCAGATTGCGCGCAGCCAGAACCTTACCGCCGCGGTGTTGCTCACCGGCTCCGTCGTGCTGATTGTCATTTTCGGACAGGCTCTCTTCGGCTCGGCGGCGATGATGATGATCCGCATCTTTGAGCCCGAGGCCCTCGGCGATGTGTCGGGCGGCAACCTCACCAGCGAGATCAACTTCGTCTTTCACGAGGCGGTGCGCCTGATGGCGCCGCTGCTGCTGCTGATGTTCTTCATCGCGATTGCAGAGCAGGTCATTCAGATCGGCTGGACCCCCTCGATGGAGAAGTTGAGGCCGAAACTCAGCAAGCTGAACCCGATCAGCGGAACCAAGAAACTCTTCTCCCGTAAGAGCGCGATGAAGGGACTGATCGACGTGCTCAAGCTCGCGCTGGTCGCGACCGTCGCATGGGTGATCATCTACCTCGAGTACGACAAGATCATGATTCTGCCGATGCTCACGCTGCCCGGCGCCCTCATGGGGATGGTCGAGATCACCATCAAGGTCGCGATCTGGGCCCTGATCGTGCTCTTCCTGATCGGACTCATCGATCGCAAGTACCAGAGCTGGCAGCACAATGAAGACCTGAAGATGACCAAGCAGGAGGTCAAGGACGAACGCCGCAGCAGCGAAGGCGACATGGAGACCCGCGCCAAGCGCCTCCGCATGGCCCGGGACATGGCCTTCCAGAAGATGCAGTCCGCCGTGCCGAACGCCGACGTCGTGGTGACCAACCCCACGCACTTCGCCGTCGCCCTTCGCTACAACGCCGAGACGATGAACGCCCCGCGCGTCGTCGCCAAGGGCGCCGATTACATGGCCATGCAGCTCAGGCTCATCGCCACCTCGGCGGGCGTGCCGATCGTCGAGCGCAAGGAGCTGGCCAGGGCGCTCTTTTTCGGCGTCGATGTCGGCCAGGAGGTTCCCGCCGAGCAGTACGAGGCGGTCGCTGAAATTCTTGCATACGTCTACAGGCTTGAAGGGAGAATGGCGTCCTGAACGGGGCGAGCCGGGCGATGGCCACAAAGTACCTTGACAAGCCGGCGCCGCTCTGGGCGAAGCTGATCGCGAAGCATCGCGGTCTGCTCGTTCCCATCGCCTTCATCAGCCTTCTGGCGGTCATTCTTGTGCCGCTGCCGCCGATCATGCTGGATGCGCTGATCGCGATCAACATCAGCATCGCGGTCATCATGCTTCTCACCACCGTCTACATGGATGATGCGCTCGAGTTCAGCGTCTTCCCCTCACTTCTGCTCGCCACCACGCTGATGCGGCTGGTGATCAACATCGCCTCCACCCGCCTCATTCTCACCGCAGACGCTGCTTCGCCCGAGGAGGCGGTCGGCGTGGCCGGCGAGGTCATCAGCGCCTTCGGCAGCTTTGTCGCCGGCGATTCACTGGTCGTCGGTCTCATCATCTTTCTGATCCTGGTGATTGTGCAGTTCGTGGTCATCACCAAGGGCGCCACCCGAATCAGCGAGGTCGCGGCCCGCTTCACCCTCGACGCCATGCCCGGCAAGCAGATGGCCATCGACGCCGATCTCAACGCCGGCCTCATCAACGAGCAGGACGCCAAGGAGCGCCGCGAACGCATCAGCGATGAGGCCGACTTCTTCGGCGCCATGGACGGCGCCAGCAAGTTCGTCCGAGGCGACGCCGTCGCCGGCATCATTATCACCGTCGTCAACATCGTCGGCGGCTTCGCCGTCGGCGCCCTCGAAAAAGGCTGGGGCATGGCCGAGTCCGCCTCCGTCTTCACCCGCCTCACCATCGGCGACGGTCTGGTCTCTCAGGTGCCCGCCTTCGTCATCTCCATCTCCGCAGGCCTCATCGTCACCCGCGCCGGCGCCAAGCAGTCGCTGGGCGACGAGGTCACCAGCCAGCTCTCCAGCAAGCCGGTGGCGCTCATCATCGCCTCGATCTTCATGGGCATCCTCGCCTTCACGCCGCTGCCGGCGCTGCCGCTGCTCAGCGCATCGATCGCGATGGGCGTCATCGCCCTCTACATGATCAAGCAGACCCGGTCCGACAAGGCAGGCGCCCAGCAGACCGAGCGCGAGCAGGCAACCGGCGCCAAGCCCGAGCCGCCCGCCGTCGAGACACTCCTCAAGGTCGACACCATGGAGCTCGAAGTCGGCTACGGCCTCGTCAGCCTCGTCGACGCCAACCAGGGCGGCGACCTGCTCGACCGCATCTCCGCCATCCGGCGCCAGACCGCCGTCGAGATCGGCATGGTCATGCCGCCGTGCCGCATCCGCGACAACATGACGCTCGAGCCCACCGTCTACCGCATCAAGATCCGCGGCGCCGGCGTCGCCGAAGGTGTGATCCACCCCGACAGGCTTCTCGCCATGGACTCCGGCATCGCCACCGGTCGCATCGAGGGCCTGCCCACCCGCGAGCCCGCCTTCGGTCTCGACGCATGGTGGATCGAGCCGGCCCTGAAGCCGCGGGCCGAGGCGATGAATTACACCGTCGTCGACGCCTCCAGCGTGCTCGCGACCCATCTGACCGAGGTGGTGAAGCGACACGCCGCCGAACTGCTCACCCGCGATGAAGTGAACAACCTCGTCGAGCAGCTCAAGCAGAAGTCGCCCAAGCTGGTCGAGGAGGCGATCCCGGGGATCATCAAGGTCGGCGAGCTGCAAAAGGTGCTGCAGAACCTGCTCCGCGAGCGCGTCTCCATCCGCGACATGGAGACGATCGTCGAGACGCTGGCCGACTGGGCCCCCAAGACCAAGGACATGGACGTGCTCACCGAGTATGTCCGCAACGCCCTGCGCCGATCCATCTGCCAGCAGCACGCCGTGCCCGTAGACACAGCGTCCGGCGGCTCCGTCGAGAACGATTCAAGATCCGGCGCCGGCCAGCGCATCATCTGTGTCACCCTCGACCCCGCCTTCGAGGACATGATCAACGGCTACATTGATCGATCCGGGGCGGGAACGACGCTCACCATGCCGGCCCGCGTCGCCAACGCCACCGCCAGGCGCATCATCGAGGCGCTGCAGCCTGCGATCTCGGCGGGACACCAGCCCGTCGTGCTCGCCTCGCCGCAGGTCCGGGGCGTTGTGCGTCAGATTCTTGAAGCGCACTTGCCGAACACGGCGGTGCTCGGGTACAACGAGATCGTGCCGGAGGTCGAAGTCGAGTCGGTCGGGCTCGTGACGACACCGGAGGAAGCCGCGGCGGTCAGCGCCGCGTGAGACATCGAGGCAGTACACGCCGCGAAATAGGCCGCAGGATGCGGCCCGGATGCGGAAAGCCAGGAGGGCTCGCGTGAACCTCAAAACCTATCGGGCGCCATCCATTTCCGACGCGCTGGGCCAGATCAAGAAAGATCTCGGCACGGACGCTGTCATCCTGCACACGCGCTCCTACAAGCAGGGTGGATGGCTCGGCATCGGCGGCAGGCGCATGGTTGAGATCACCGCCTCCAGCGGCGTGAACGTACACCACCCCCTCGCTCGCAAGGGGAAGGCGCCCGCTCCTGCGAACCCGACATCGAGCCAGTCGCGCGCTGCGCTGCTGAAGAAGGCGTACGCCGCCGGCGCAGTCCGCGCCGAACCGGCTCCGGCTCCGACCCGCGAACCGGTCCATGCCGGCGCGAATGATGCTCAGAATCGCGGCGTCGATTCGGACGCCCGCGCCGATCGCAGAGCCACAGAGCCGCGCGAGGGGCAACGCCCCCGCATCGTCATCCCTGGTCCGCCCCGCATCCAGACGCCCGACGCCCCGAAGAGCGTGGCCATGCCGACCAGCGCCGGGGTCGGAGGCGCTGCGCTCGCCCATCCCGGGGGCGGCGCCCTCTGGGATGAGATATCGAGCATCAAACGACTGGTCGGGCAGGTGCTCCAATCCTCCAAGGGCAACATGGCGCAGCCCGCCATGCCCGAGGCGCTCTTCGAGCGCTATCTCAAGCTCATCGAATCCGAAGTCGCCTCCGAGATCGCCGACGAGATCGTGGGCGCCGTCCGCGATGAGCTGAATGCGGATGAGCTCGCCGAAGAAGAGATCGTGCATCAGGCGGTGCTGCGCCGGCTCGCCGCCTTCATCCCCGTGACGGGAGAGGCGCCCGGCGTCGGCCGGGCCCCGGACGGGCGTCCGCGCACCATCGCCTTCGTCGGCCCCACCGGCGTGGGCAAGACGACGACCATCGCCAAGCTCGCCGCGATCTACAAGCTGCGTCACGGGCGCAAGGTGGGTCTGGTCACCTGCGACACATACCGCATCGCCGCCGTCGAGCAGCTTCGAACCTACGCCAACATTATCTCGCTGCCCCTCAAGGTCGCCCTGACGCCTTCCGAGGTCGCCAGCTCCTGCGAGTCGCTTTCCGACTGCGATGTCATACTCGTCGACACCGCCGGCCGCTCGCAGCACGACGCCGGGCGACTGGGCGAGCTGTCGAGCTTTCTTGAAGCCGCACGCCCGCACGAGACGCACCTGGTCCTCTCCGGCGCCGCCAACCAGGCGGTCATCATGCGGGCGGCGGAGCGATTCGCCGTGGCCAAGCCCAACCGCGTCATCTTCACCAAGTTGGATGAGGTGGTGAACTTCGGCGTGGTTCTGAACGCGGCCAAGTCGATCGGTGTGCGCCTCAGCTTCGTCACCACCGGTCAGGAAGTCCCCGACCACATCGAGCCTGGGCGCGCCGACCGCATCGCCCGGCTGGTGCTGGAAGGGGGGCGTCCGTCATGACCCCGCCGCAGGCGCCGACCGCGCCGCACAAGCCAGAGGATGACCAGGCCACGCAGCTTCGCGCCATGGTCGCCGAGATGGAGAGCCGGGCCCGCGGGCTCGAACGTGTGCCGGCGCGCGAGAGCGCACCCCGCCCGGAGCGTCCGGCGCCATTGCGCCCTGCGCCCCGCAGCGGCGCCACGCGCACCGAGACGCCCGGCGCCCGCGCCGATGCGGTGCGGCGCCACAGCGCCCCCCACGGCGCGGCGAGGCCGCGGGCGCGCATCATCGCCGTCGCCTCCGGAAAGGGGGGGGTCGGCAAGACCAACATGTGCGTGAACATCTGCGTCGCGATGGCCATGCGCGGACGCCGGGCGATCCTGCTCGACGGCGATCTCGGCCTGGCCAACGCGGATGTGCTCTGCGGCGTGACGGCTGGCGCCAACCTCGGCCACGTGTTGGAGGGGACACGCTCGCTTGATGAGATCATCATCGAGGCGCCGGGAGGCTTCGGCCTCATACCCGGCGCCGCCGGAATGGCCCACCTGGCGCATTCCGGCCGCGAACGCCGCCAGTCGCTCCTGAAGCGCCTCGGGGCGATGGAGCGGGCGGCGGATGTAATCGTCATCGACTGCGGCGCCGGGATCGGTGGAAGCGTGATGAGCTTCGTGCAGGCGGCGGATCTCGCGATGATCGTCGCCACCCCCGAGCCCACCAGCATCGCCGACGCCTACGCGCTCATCAAGTGCACACACAGCCTGAAGGTGCGAACCGGCTCCACGACCCCAGGATGTGGTGTTCTCATCAACCAGGCGGTTGATGAGGACGAGGCGAAGCGCGCCTATGCGCGCATGGCCGGCGTCTGCGAACGGTTCCTGCGTATGCGCCCCGAGCTCATCGGCTGGACGCCTTCAGACCCGCGCGTGCCCGAGGCGGTTCGGGCTCGCGTGCCCGTGCTGGTGCGCTCGCCCAGGGCCCGCGTTTCCCAGGCGGTTCGGGTTGTGGCAGGATCTCTGAGCGACCGGTTGGAGCTGGACCGCTGCGCAAGTGATGCGCGTTCGGGCCTGCTGGCGCGGCTGTTCGGACTGCGCGGGCGCAATCGGCGTTCATGAAATTTTCTGTGTGCGGGCGCTGAATTCTCAATGCGGTCCGGCCGATGATCCGACTTGCGTCCGGATGAAGCGTCCGGAAACCACTGGAGAATGAGGGAGTTTGGAAGATTGACGACGGGAACTCCCAGCCGACTGATCGCCGGGTGCTGCGGCATGGCAGCCTTCGCCGTGGCGATTGTTGTTGGATTGTCTGTGGATAACCCCGCGGACACAATTTTGGCGCGCGCCATGGCGAGTATGTTTGTTTGCTATCTGGTCGGCATGGGAGTCGGACTCCTGGCGGAGCGCGCCGTTGAGGAATCGCTTGCAGAGAAGGACGGAACGGACGTCGGCGCCGAGGCGGCGTCTGCGCACCCATCCGGCGACACGGAGGTCGTCGTGTGATTTTTTTCGGACGAAAGGCGTTGCATCGCCGTCGCGGAGTTTTTACACTTCGCCAGCATGACGAACGCCCATGGACGGGCGCTCAGTCTGACAAGGGTTCCCGCTGAGCCAAGAAGCGCTCCGCTGGGACAGGTTCGACGAGTCGGTCAAGGAGCGGCCAATGCCTACTGCCAATGCGCAGAGCGCGAAGTCGACGTCCCGGAAGAACAATCGATCCACCAGCAAGTCGCGCGGCGCGATCGATGTCTCCTCGATGTCCAAACAGGAACTCGATCAGGTTGATGTTCTCAAACTCTGGAAGGAGTACGAGCAGAATCCGAGCAAACCGCTTCGGAATTACTTCATGGAGAAGTATCTTCCGCTCGTCCGCTACAACGCCGAGCGCATCTACGCTCGCCTTCCCGATGAAGTCGACATCGAAGACCTCATGTCCGCCGGCCTCTTCGGCCTGATGGATGCGATCGACGCCTTCGATCTCGAACGTCAGGTCAAGTTCGAAACCTATTGCGCGCCGCGCATCCGAGGCGCCATCCTCGACGAGCTTCGCTCGATGGACTGGGTCCCCCGACTCGTTCGCCACCGCAGCGCCAAAGTCGACGCCGCCCGCAACCGTCTTTCCATGAAGCTCGGTCGCCAGCCCACCCAGGACGAGGTCGCCAAGCAGCTCGGCGTCGACGATGAGGAGTACAAGAAGCTCCACCGCGACAGCTCGGCCGTGGGCGTCATCAGCCTCTCCCGCAACTGGCGCCAGTCCGACGGCGGCCGCGAGGTCCGCGAGATTGATGTCATCCGCGATGACACCCAGACAAACCCCCTCGCCGAGACCCAGCGCAAGGACCTCAAGGACCTCATCACCAAGGGCCTGAGCCGCGCCGAGCGCCTCATCGTCATCCTCTACTACTACGAGGAGATGACGATGAAGGAGATCGGCGCCACGCTGGACCTCTCCGAATCGCGCGTCAGCCAGATGCACAGCTCCATCCTCGCCCGCCTCAAGGCGCAGATGCAGCACCGCAGCCGGGAGTTCGAGCCCTCTTCGTGAGGGAGTTCCGAGTGCTGAGTGCTGAGTGCTGAGTTCTGAGTACCGAGTTCTGAGTGCTGAAACGGGTCTCATGTGGTTCTGAGACACAGGCGACCGCGTATACAACGCCCCAGCGGGGCGCAGGAATGTTGCCACGGGCGCCAGCCCGTGGTTGAAGCGCCGATACCAATCCTACCCCGGCAGGTGTGGAGGGGGCGCAGCGGCGTTCGTCGGATGAACCGCCGGTCGCCGGACGGGATACACTCCTGCCCTGATGGATGAAGAGCCGCAACGCCTCCCTGTCCGCGCCTTCATCGGCCTCGGATCGAACATCGGCGATCGGTGCGCCACCCTCCGCAGCGCCCGCGCTGCGCTGGATGAACTGCCGGGAACAACCACCATCGCCTTCTCGCCCATGATCGAGACCGAAGCCGTCGTCCGTCCCGGCGCCCCGCCCCAGGCGCCCTACCTCAACGCGGCGGCCCAACTTGAGACCTCGCTCGGTCCCCGCGCACTCCTCGACGCCCTCCTCGACATCGAGCGCGACCGCGGCCGCGACCGCGCCGACGCCGAACGCTGGACACCCCGCACGCTCGATCTCGACCTGCTGCTGTACGGCGAACAGATCATCAACGAGCCCGGCCTCACCGTCCCCCACCCGCACATGCACGAGCGGGAATTCGTTCTCGCGCCGCTCGCGTCGATCGCGCCGGATGCGCTGCATCCCGTGCTGAAACGGACGGTCGGTGAGATGCTGGAGTCGGTCCGATCTCGCAGCGGCGCATCAATGCCGGAGTCAGGCTCGCCGGGCTGAACCGGCGCTGTTCCCGAGGCTTCGTCGAAGACTCCTCAGCCTCGGCGTCTGTCGGCACGGACTGGTGGCGATTGACATCCGCGCTGCGCATGAATCGGAAAGTGCAATGACACTCAGGAGTGGGAGGCGCTCTGAACTTGCGCAGGAAACATCTCGAAGTGACGCCCGAATAGACGCCGAGGCTGAGGAGTCTTCGACGAAGCCTCGGGTTGGGCGCCCGATTTTCTGAACGCTGCGAAATCTACTCAAGACACAATCTCCAGAAAGAACCACTCAAGAAACCACAAACCTCCCTCACTCCACAGTGAGATTCCTCAGGTAGTCATCGCGCTCGAACCGGGCGGTGTCGAGCTCCTTCTGGATCTCGTCGCGCTGTTCGAGCAGCCGCTGCAGCTCCGTCTCCTGCTCGCCGAGCTGCGTCATGTAGCGTCGATACAGCTCGCTGTTGCGATCGATGGAGTTCATGTTGCTCCGGATGCGGGTCTGATCCCGTGTGATCTCAGCGCGCCGCTCATTGAACGCGTTCACGCGTGATTCGAGATCGAGCACGCGCCCGTGAAGCTCCGCAGCACGCTCGATGGCCTTTCGGATCTCGCCCGACACCTCGCCGCTCTGCACATAGTTCAACAGCGCATCCGGCCGCAGGTTTGCCACCGTGAGCTGCGTCCTCTCGATGCGCTCCACGACCACGTCCAGCGTCTCGCGCTCGCCCGCGGGCAAATCCACCTCGAAGCGCCACAGCGTCGCCGACTCGCTCGCCGGCTCGGACGGATTCTTCAGCTCCCACCCCGTCGGCTTGCGGTGCTCGACCAGGATCGTCCGGTCGCGCTCCGCATTTCTGCTGACGAATGTGTAGCTGGTGGTCTGGCGATGGCGCGTCTGCCGCTCCATCGTCCCCTTCACAATGCGAGTGATGGACGATGACGACGTCTGCTTCACATCCGTCAGCGCCCGCACATCGAGATCCACCGCGTAGCTGAAGAGCCGCTGCTGGCCGCGCGAGGTGAAGCCGATCATGGCGTCGCCCGCGTAGGACCCGCCGTCGTAGACGCTGATGGGCCCCGGCGTCAGCTCGACGCCGCTGGAGTTGGTCAGCTCAAAGCCGCGCATCGGGTGCTCGGCCTGGTCGCTCGGATTGTAGATTGAGATCCGCCGCCCCTCGATGGGCCCGGTGATGATGGGCAGCATGGCGCTGCGATTGCGCTCGATGCTGACGGGGAAGTCGATGCGATACTGGAACTGCTCGCCCGTCTCGGCGCCGGTGGCGCCTGAAATGACGCCTCCACTCTCTTCGAAACGGAGCGCATCCATTTCTTGCATATCGGTGTCTCGATACACGCTTCCAGGTGCAGGTCCAGTGTTCTGCCCCATCCGATCAACTGCCCGCGATCGCATCGCCACCGCCGCCGCTCCCTCAGCAGACTCGCGCATAGCTCTGCGCGTCTGGAAGTCCGCCACCGCATCGTCATAGATCCGCGCTGCCGCCGCCAGCCCCATCACCGGCACCGCCACCGTTGGCCGCTGCATGAAAAGCGGCGTGTGCAGATCCATCACGAACGCCACCGGGTTCCCCGCCACCAGCGACAGCTCGACATCGTTCCAGTCGTGCTCCGTCGTGTTCTCGACGATCGCCCACCCCTGCATCCGCGCATCCCCATCCAACTCCGGCAGCGACAGGCGGTACGTCGTCTTCCACACCGGCGTCTCGTGCACGTACGAAATCGACGCCCGCCGCGCCCCGTGCCCGGCGAACGACACGTCGATCGTCGCCTGCCGCTCCGACCGCGCCGAGGCCAGCAACGCCAGCGCCTGGTTCAATTCATCATTCAGCCCGGCGTTGAGCAGCTCGAACGAGGTGATCGAGTACACCGGCAGCGAACGAATGCCGCCCGATGTGAGCAGGTTCACGAAGGGCTGCGCGATCATCGACCGGTCATTCTGCGACGGCGCCTGCCGGGACTCCACGCCGAGAATCACCCCCTCCGCCCGCTCGCCCGCCATCTGCAGCCGGATCGATTCACCCCGCAGCCCGGCAAGTATCTCGGCGATTTTCGGATTCTTCCCAAGATCCACCCCGAAGCTCGCCAGCCGTCTCGCCAGCGGCGCCTGCGAGTCGTACTGCACGTTCAGCACCCGCCCTCCATCCACCGACGCCACCAGCGACTTGAGAATGTCGTTCACCGCGTCCTTGTCCACACTGAGCGACACCGTCCGGTCGCCCTCGATCGTCCCGAAGTGCTGGAAGTCGCCCACGCCCGATCGGTACAGCGTGATCTTCCGCACGGGCAGCGCGTCATCCGCGATGCAGGTCAGCGGCGCCGCGAGTCCGGCGGCCAGAACGAGACATGTCAGCGTGCGCGGACGGTTCATCAGTGTGCGCATGGTCAGTGCTCCTTGGCGAGTGAATTGTCGGTGGTGTCAGTCGGCGTCGAGGCGGACCGGTTCGGAGGAGAGAACGGGGCCGCGGCCTGTAACTCAGACGCCCGCCCCGGCGGGAAGTTCACAGAGCGACGCCGGGTCCGTTCAGGGCCAGAGTCCGAGAGATCGGCCAAATCGGTTTCACCGGGTGAGGCCCGTATAGTGTCGCGGCGTGTCCTCCACCCGTTTGCATGTCCTGAAAGATCCGCCGCAAGGCGCCGCCGCTCTCGATCCTTCCCGATCGTCCGACGCCTCGTGGTCGGAGGCCGAACGCGAACGCATCGCCCGCGATCTCGCCTCCGCCGTAGAGGGCGAGGTCCGCTTCGGCCTCCACGACCGCCTGCTCTATTCCACCGACGCCTCGCTCTACCAGGTCGAGCCGCTGGGCGTCGTCATCCCTGCCTCGATTGAGGACGTCGAGCGGGCCGTCCGCTTCTGCGCCGAGCGCCGCCTGCCCATCCTTCCCCGCGGCGGGGGCACCAGCCTCGCCGGCCAGTGCGTGAACCGGGCCGTCGTCATCGACTTCTCCGCACACTGCCGCAGTGTGGGGGAGGTGGATGTGCCCGGCCATCGCGTCCGCGTCGAGCCGGGCGTGACGCTGGACGAACTCAATGAAGAAATCGCCCGCCGCAGCGAGCAGGGGGGGCGCCTCTTCTTCGGGCCCGATGTCGCCACCGCCCGCCACGCCAACATCGGCGGCATGGTCGGCAACAACTCCGCCGGCGCCCGCTCGATCCTATACGGGCGCACCGTGGAGAAGCTGCTCGGCCTCGACGTGCTGGTGACCGACGAGCGCGCCGAGCCCCACCGCCTGCGCCTGGAGCGGGGGGCCGCGAAGCACGACGAGCGCATCGCCGAGCTGACCCGCCGCGTCGCCGATGTGGTGCGCCGCAATGCGGACATCATCCGCGAGCGATTCCCGAAGACACGCCGGCGCGTCAACGGCTACAACCTCGATCTCATCCTCGACCAGCTCGAAGCAGGGGGAGAGGAGAACATCAACCTCGCCCATCTTGTCTGCGGCAGCGAGGGCACGCTCGCCATCACACTCGGCGCCGAACTGGAGCTGTCGCCCGTGCCCGCCGCCAAGGGGCTCGCGGTCGTCGGCTTCGCATCGCTCGAAGACGCCATCAGCGCCGTGTGCCCGATTCTCACGACCGAGCCCTCCGCGGTCGAGCTGCTGGACGACATGGTGATCGACCTGGCCCGCGCCAACGCCGAGACGCGTCGGCATGTGAGCCTGCTCCCGGCGCCGCAGGACGGGCCGGTGAAGGCGGTGCTCTATGTCGAGTATTTCGCCGAGCGCGATGCGTCGGAGCTGGAGGAGCGCTTCGAGAAGCTGCGCGCCCTGCTCCCCGGCGCCCCCATGCACGCCCACACCAACCCGAGCGACATGGCGAGCGCCTGGAAGCTGCGCAAGGCGGGCGAGCCGCTGCTGCACGGCGTGCCCGGCCGGCGCAAGCCGCTGACGTTCATTGAAGACACGGCGGTCGATCCTTCGAAGCTCTCCGATTTCGTGCGCGATTTCCGCGCCATGGTCGATCGCCACGGAACCACCGCCGCGTTCTATGCGCACGCGTCCGTCGGCTGCCTGCACATCCGCCCGCTGCTCGATCCGCGCGATCCGAAGGACGCCGAGAGCCTGGTCAGCATCGCCGAGGAGGCGACGGACCTCGTCAAACGCTACGGCGGCGCCCTCTCCGGCGAACACGGCGACGGACGCGTCCGTTCGCCGCTGCTGGAGCGATTTTACGGCCCCGAGCTGATGCAGGCCTTCCGTGAGATCAAGCAGATCTTCGACCCGCTCAACCTGATGAACCCCGGCGACATCGTGGGCGCCGGCCCCGTCAGCGAAATCCTCCAGCGGACACGCATCAACCCCGAACCGGCGCCCGATCGCCCGGCGAAGATCCCTGATGTCGAGACGTATTACGACTACGGCGACCAGCACGGCTTCGAAGGCGCCGTCGAGATGTGCAACGGCGCCGGCGTCTGCCGCAAGAAACAGGGCGGCACAATGTGCCCCTCCTACATGGGCACGCTCGACGAGCGCCACTCCACCCGCGGCCGGGGCAACGCCCTCCGCCTCGCCATCAGCGGCCAGCTCGATGCGCACAAACCCGGCGAGCCGGCGTGGAACGACGCCGAAACCATGCGCACGCTCGACCTCTGTCTCTCCTGCAAGGCGTGCAAATCGGAGTGCCCAAGCAACGTGGACATCGCCCGTCTGAAGGCGGAGTACACGGCGCAGCGGTACAAATCCGGCGTCCGTCCGCCGCTCAGTTCAAGGATCTTCGGGCGCGTGCGCACGCTGAATCGGCTTGGCGCCATCGCGCCGGGGCTCTTCAACTTCATGCAGGAGCTGGCGCCGTCGCGGATGATCGCCTCGAAGCTGCTCGGCGTGGCGCCGCAGCGGAAACTGCCGCGGTTCTCGCGTTCGCTGTACTCAATTCGCAGGCGGGGGAAGAGCGCCGCGAAGGGCGCCAGGCGTGTGGCCCTCTTCGGCGACTGCTTCAGCGCCTACGGCGAATCCCGCATCGGCGCCGCAGCGGTGGATGTGCTCGAATCGCTCGGCTACGAGGTGGTCCTCCCACGTACAGGCTGCTGCGCCAGGCCCATGATGTCGCTCGGGCTCCTCGACGATGCGATCCGCATGGCCGATCGAACCATCGAAGCGCTCCGCTCCGTCATCGACGACGACTCCGTCGAGGCGATCCTCGTGATTGAGCCATCCTGCCTCTCAGCGTTCAAGGACGATTACCTGCAGCTCAAACTGCGTACACCGATGGACGTGCGGCGCAAACTGTCGGACAAATCATCTCTGGTCGAACACTTCATCGAGGCGCACTGGGATGAACATCCGCGCTCGTGCAGGATTGAGCCATCCCGAGCCATGCAGGATGACGCCAGCGTGATCTTCCACGGCCACTGCCACCAGAAGGCGCTGTGGGGCGATGAGACGAGCGCCGCCCTCCTTCGTCGCCTTGTCGGACCGGAGCGCGTGCAGACGCTCGACGCCGGCTGCTGCGGCATGGCGGGATCCTTCGGCTACGTGCGCTCCCACTACGATCTGTCCATGAAGATCGGCGAGCTGAGCCTCTTTCCCGCGGTGCGCGCCGGGAAAGCGCACGATGTGATCGTGGCGCCGGGGACATCCTGCCGCCACCAGGTCGCCGACGGGACCGGGCGGCGCGCGATGCACCCGATCGAACTGGCCGCGGCCGTCATCGCGCCGGAGGAGCAACCATGACCGACCGCCCCGTGATCCTCGCCGGCGTTCCCACACAGAATCTCAGCATCTATCGGCGCACGCGCTTCGCCGTGGGCGATACGGTCGTCTTCATCGAACTGCCCGGTGAGGGAACGTTTCTCATCCTGCGCAACATCGAGATGGACCGGGCCAGAAAGGCGGGCGCTGCGGACCACATCCACGCGCCGGCGGATTTCGCCCCCGCGGGCGGGCTCTCCGGCGATCGCGACACGGCCAATGCCCAGGCCGCCGCGGAGCTGCTGAAAAAGCACGGCGTCTCCGAAATCTGGACCGATCGCGCCCTGCCAATGCTCTTCACCCACATGCTCACCGAGTCGGGCGTTGTGGTGCGCTGCGACCCGGAGATGGGCGTGCTGGAGCGCCGCGCCAAGGACGAGCATGAAGTCGAGCACCTGCGAAAAGCGCAACGGATGACGGAAGATGTGGTCTCCATGGCGTGCAGGTTGATCGGCGCCGCCTCCGTCGGCGAGCGCGGCGAGCTGCGCAGCGCCGGCGAACCGCTCACCAGCGAGTTCGTGCGGGCGCAGATCAACATTTTCCTGCTCCACCACGGGATGGACACCTGCAACAGCGTCGTCGCGGGCGGTCCACAGGGCGCCGACTGCCACGACCGCGGCTCCGGACCGCTCCGCACCGGTGAGCCGATCATCATTGATGTCTTCCCGCGCGACCCGGTCTCGCTCTACTGCGGCGACTGCACGCGCACCGTCGTGCACGGGCGCAAGCAGGACATCCCCGATCCCGTCGTGCGCATGCATCGCGCCGTCGTCGAGGCGAAGCAGGCCGCGATCAGCGCCACGCGGGCCGGCGTCACCGGCGAGGCGGTGCACGAGGCGGCCTGCGCGGTGATTCGCGAGCATGGCTACGAGATCGGTCTGCCGCCGAAAGGCGCCCCCGACGGCTACACCGGCTTTGTCCACGGCACGGGGCACGGGGTCGGCCTCGACGTCCATGAGCCGCCCCTGCTCGATGCGGGCGGCCCTGAACTGGTGGTGGGCGATGCGCTCACCATCGAGCCCGGGCTCTACGGCCGCGCTGTGGGAGGCATTCGCGTCGAGGACATGGTGATCGTCCGTGAAGATGGCTGTGAGAATCTGAACACCATTCCTGAGGGGTTGACCTGGGAATGAGCCGGTTGTGAAGCGGTTGACGCTTCCTCGGAGTGGTCCGGCGCGTGTCTCCCGATTTGTTCCAAAAAGCGGCC
Organism: Phycisphaeraceae bacterium; assembly: GCA_007693965.1. GTDB lineage: Bacteria > Planctomycetota > Phycisphaerae > Phycisphaerales > UBA1924 > RECQ01. The sequence goes on from RECQ01000053.1 coordinate 117,879, forward strand.
GCCGCCCGCCGATACAGTGGGTGTCGGAATCCGCTCAGGATTCCGCACGGAGCCGGCGAACCATGACACTCGGGGATCTGATTTCAGGATTCGGACTCCGCCTGCGCGATCCGGGCGCGGCGGGCGTTCGCATCTGCGACATCACCGAGGACAGCCGCACCGTCATGCCTGGCTCGCTCTTCATCGCCCGCCGGGGTGAACGCCACGACGGGCGGGTCCACATCGCCGGGGCCGTCCGAGCCGGCGCCGCGGCGGTGCTGGTCGACGCCGGCGACGGCGATGTCAAGCCGGCCGGCGTCCCGATCGTCGAGGCGGACGACATCATGCTGGCGATGGCCCAACTCGGCGAGCGCTTCTATGGCGATCCCTCTTCGAGCATGGCCCTCATCGGCGTCACCGGCACCAACGGCAAGACCACCGTCGCCCACCTGGCCCACCAGCTCATGGGGCGGGCGGGGAAGCGCTGCGGCCTGATCGGCACGGTCACAATCGACGACGGCGTCGATCTCGTCCCCGCCTCGATGACGACCCCCGGCGCCATCGAACTCAGCCGCCTGCTCTCGGTCATGCTCGAGTCCGGGTGCGAGGCGGTCGCCATGGAGGTGTCGAGCCACGCGCTGGAGCAGAAGCGCGTCGCGGCCCTGCGGTTCAAGGTCGGCGTCTTCACCAACCTGACTGGCGACCATCTCGATTACCACGGCTCGATGGAGGCGTATGCCCGCGCCAAGCGGCGGCTCTTCGAACTCCTTCCGGATGACGGTCTCGCGATCATTAACAGCGCCGACCCGCACGCCCGCGACATGGTCGCAAAGTGCCCGGCCCGCATCCTGAAGTGCGCGATCGGCCAGGCGCCGGACGCCGAGGGATGCGCCATCAGCGGCGTGCCGGCAGGCCCCATGCGCACGCATGTGAAGCTCGTCGGCCCGTGGGGTGAAATCGAGGGCGATGTGGCGCTGGTGGGTGAGCACAACCTGATGAACCTGTTGCAGGCGGTGGCGGCGGTCCACGGCGCCGGGGCGCCTCGGGAGCGGATCGAGGCGGCGCTCCGCTGGATCTCGGCGCCGCCGGGACGCTGCGAGCCGGTCATCGCCCGCGACGACTCGGGCGCGCCCATCGAAGCTCACTTCACAACGCTGGTCGATTTCGCCCACACCGACGATGCGCTTCGCAGCGCGCTGACGGCCCTGCGCCCGGCGCTGCCCACGGGCGGGAAGTTGCGGGTTGTCTTCGGCTGCGGCGGGGATCGCGACACTTCCAAGCGCCCGCGCATGGGCGCTGTCGCGTCCGAGCTGGCGGATCATGTGATCATCACCAGCGACAACCCGCGCACAGAGGACCCGGAGGCGATTATCAGCGAAATCCTCGCAGGCGCCCCCGCATCAACGCACAGCCGCATCGACACCGAAGCGGACCGCGAACGCGCCATCCGGCTGGCGGTGAGCGCCGCGCGCGAAGGCGACATCGTGCTCATCGCAGGCAAAGGGCACGAGAAAGAGCAGATTCTTCCTGATGGGCATGGCGGCACGGCCCCCCGGCCATTCGATGATCTGCTGATCGCCGCCGAGGCGATTCGGCGACGATTCGCAGGAATTACAGAGCAGTCCGCACCGCCGGCGATCGTGTCGACGCCAACCGAACACGCCGAACGCAGCGCCGGCGCCCACAGCAGAGAGGAGAGAGGGTGAATTTCTGGACCGCCGAACAAATCCGCATCAACACCGGCGGCGCCTGGGTGGCGCGGCCGAAGGGATCGTCGACGCCCCAGATCACCGGCCTCAGCGCCGACTCGCGCACGCTCAAGCCCGGCGAAGTCTTCCTCGCCCTCCGCGGCGAGCGCTTCGATGGCCACCACTTCCTTGATAAGGCGATCGAAGCCGGCGCCGCCCTGCTGATCATCGACGATCCCGCATCCGCGCCGAAGAAGCCGCCGGAGGGTGTGGGCGTCATCAAAGTTCCCGACTGTCTCGCGGCCCTCGGCCGGCTCGCGGGCGCGTACCGGCGCACGCTCGAATCCACGCGCGTCATCGCCGTCACCGGCTCCAACGGCAAGACGACCACCACTCGGCTCATTCACGCCGCGCTCTCGACGCGTCTCCGCGGCGCCACCAGTCCTAAGAGCTTCAACAACGAAATCGGCGTTCCGCTCACCATCCTCAGCGCAAGGCCCGGCGATCAGTATCTCGTCTGCGAGGCGGGCACGAACGCGCCGGGCGAGCTGGCGGCGTTGGGCGCGATCATCGAGCCCGACATCGTCGTCATCACATCGATCGGGGCTGCGCACCTGGAGGGGCTGGGCGACATCGAGGACGTCGCCGTCGAGAAGGCGTCGCTGCTGAGCTACCTGCGCCCCGGAGGCCTCGCCGTCGTCACCGCCGACACCGACCTGCTGGACGACCACCTCAAGCCCGCGCCCAACGTTGTGCGATTCGGCGTCAGCGAGGATGCGGACCTGCGCCTCACCTCGTGTGAGCCCATCGTGAGTGAAACGGGCCGACGCGGTGTGCGCTTCGTCGTCAACGGACATGCGACATTCGAGATGCCGATCCCCGGCGAGCACAACGCGCTGAACGCGCTGGCCGCCATCGCGGTGGGGCGGCGGCTGGGCCTCGACGAGCCGACCATCGCCGAGGGGCTGCGCACCGCCACAGCGCCGGAGATGCGCCTGCAGATCCGACGCATCGGCGAGATCGAGGTGTGGAACGACGCCTACAACGCCAACCCCGACTCGATGGCCGCGGCGATCCACGCCTTCGTCGCCGGCGCATCCGGCGCCACGCGCCGCGTGGCGGTGCTGGGCGAGATGCTGGAGCTGGGCGACGCCGCCCCGGAGCTGCACGAGCAGGTGGCGGAGGTGATTCTCGAATGCGGTGGCGTGGACCTCGTGATCGCGGTGGGGCCGCTGGCGCTGCATCTGGCCGAGCGGCTGGAGCGCGACTGGTCGGAGGAGCGGGTCCGCGTGGTGCCCACGCTCTCGGAGACCGCCCGGGGGTGGATCGCCGGGCTGCTGCGCGAGGGAGACGCGGTGCTGCTCAAAGGCTCGCGCCGCGTGGGCCTCGAGCGGCTGGAGCCGGAGATCGAGAAGCGATTCGCGGGGCGATCGAAGGCGGCCGGCGCCCCGGGTTGAGCAGGGTCGGAAGGCTCACGCAGAGGCGCGGAGGCGCAGAGAGAACCAGGGAGATGTGTTTTTCAGAGGATCGGGAGCGCCACAGTTTTCCACACACGCTCCCCCTCTGCGCCTCCGCGCCTCTGCGTGAGCCCTCTCCGCGCGAGCCGGTAGCGTCCGGGGGCGGTTATCGCCGATGATGTCCGCGGCGCCGGGAGCGGCGCCCGCCGCCCATGCTCTACGCGCTGCTTGACATACTGCGATCCTGGCTGGAGGACGTCGACCTCTACCGCTGGTTCATGGTGCTGGACCGGGTGACGTTCCGCGCCTTCGCAGCGGGCCTGTTGTCGCTGGCGATCGTGCTCGTTTTCGGAAAGCCGGTGGTGCGCTGGCTGACGGCGAAGAAGATCGGCGATGCGGCCCGGTTTGATGTCGCGGCGCTCGACCGGGCCATGGCCTCGAAGGCCAACACGCCGACGATGGGGGGCCTGCTCATCGCCGGCGCCATCGCGGCGTCCACGCTGCTTTTTGCGGATCTGTCCAACCGGTACATCCAGATGGCGCTGGTGGTGCTGGTGTGGATGGCGGCGGTGGGTGGCGCCGACGACTGGCTCAAGCTCACTGCCTCCACCCGCGCGGGCGGCTCGCGCCAGGGCCTCTTCGCGTGGGAGAAACTCGCGTTCCAACTCGGGCTGGGCCTCCTCATCGGCTGGTTCACCTTCAGCCACGGCGACACCGACGCCCCGCGCGACATGGCCCACGTGCTGAATATCCCGTTCCAGAAGACGTATGAGGCCGCGGGGCAGGGGCCGGCCGAGGGACTGATCTATCTGAATCGGGCTGCGTTCGTTGTCATCACCATGCTGATGATCGCGGGCATGTCCAACGCGGTGAATGTGACGGACGGCATGGACGGCCTGGCCTCCGGCGTGACGAGCGCTGTGGCGATGGGCTTGTTCGTGTTGTGCATCATCGCCGGCTGGCAGGTAGCCTCGCAATACCTGCTGGTGCCCTACGTGCCGATGAGCGATGAGCTGGCGGTGGTGGCGGGCGCGATGGCGGGGGCGTGCCTCGGCTTCCTGTGGTGGAACAGCGCGCCTGCGATCGTCTTCATGGGCGACACCGGCTCGCTCTGCCTCGGCGGGCTGCTTGGCTACATGGCGGTGGTGATCCGGCAGGAGGCGGTGATCCTGATCATGGCGGGCGTCTTCCTGCTGGAGATCGGCAGCGTGGCGCTGCAGGTGGGGTATTTCAAATACTCGGCGCGTCGCTACGGCCAGGGCCGGCGCATCTTCCGCTGCGCCCCGTTCCACTGGCACCTGCATATGAGCGGCTGGGCGGAGCAGAAGATCGTGGCCAGGCTGTGGATCGTGACGGTGGTGCTGTGCGCGCTGGCGCTGGCGACGATCAAGCTGCGGTGAGAGAGGGAGTTCTGGGTGCTGAGTTCTGAGTTCTGAGAAGTACCGAGTTCCGAGTTTCGGAGTCCGGACTTGTGGTGGTGATTCAGGGGGTGGGATCGGACGGCGCAGCTCGATAGAGACGCCGAGGCTGAGGAGTCTTCGACGAAGCCTCGGGACGCAGAGCTGGCAAGACGCTCCGCGCGACACCCAGCACTCAGCACTCAGAAATCAGCACCTAGAACCAAGTACTCGGCACTCGGCACTCGGTACTCCTCGGAACTCGGAACTCTCTTCCGGCATACCATCCCGCTCCCCATACCGGGAGCCTGAGGAGTGTTCGCGTGTCCCCCGAAGCGTCGTCGCCCGATCAATCCGGTGAATTTGAGTCCATTGGAGGGGCGCCGGAGGAGTCGGGGAGGGGGCGTGAGGTGGACGCCGCCCGGGCCGGGGGCGGGGCGAGCGGGAAGCCCGGCGTCGCCACGCTGCGTCCGGACGCCCCCATCCGATCCGGCCGCCTGGCCGGGCTGACCATGTGGCAGGCGATCTTCGTGCTCTCCTGGCCCATCCTGGTCGAGTCCTTCATGGCCTCGCTGGTGGGGTTCGTGGACACGTTGCTCTCCGCCGCCATCAGCGTCGCCGCCACCGATGCGATCGGCGGCGCCTCGTACATCATGTGGTTCCTGAACCTGATCGGCCTCGCCCTCGGCGTCGGCGCCACGGCGATGATCAGCCGCGCGATTGGCAAGGGGCGCCGCGCCGTCGCCGATGCGACCACGGGCCAGACCATGCTGCTCGCGTTCACACTGGGCGCGGTCGTCGCGGCGATCGTCTTTGCGCTGGCGCCGGAAATCTCGCGCATGCTCCAGCTCGAGGGAGAAGCGCAGGAGTCGTTCATCGTCTATCTGCGCATCTGCGCCTTGGGCGTGCCGGCGCTGGGCGTCTTCGGCTCGGGCGCCGCCTGCTGCCGCGGGGCCGGGGATTCGCTGCGACCCCTCATCATCATGGTGATCGTGAACGCGGTGAACATCGTGGTGAGCTGGGTTCTCTGCGGCGTGGACATCGCGGTGTCGCGCATGGATGAAACCGGCGAGTTTGTCAGCCGAACCATCATCGCCAATCCATTCGGCTTCGACATGGGCATCCGCGGCATCGCCATCGGCACGCTGACGGCGTGGATCGCCGGCGGGCTGATCGTCCTGTGGTGGCTGGTGCGGGGATCATCCGGCGTTCGTCTGAAGAAGAGCCGCCTGAAGCCGCACTGGATCACCATGCGCCGTCTCATCCGTGTGGGTCTGCCGAATTTCATCGAGACTTTCGGCATGTGGTTCGGCAACTTCCTGATCCTGCTCTTCGTGGGGTGGATGGCGGCGCCGGGGCTGCTGGGGGCGCACATCGTGGCGATTCGGGTCGAGGCGTTCAGCTTCCTGCCGGGCTTCGCGATGGGGCTGGCGGCGGCGACGCTGGCGGGGCAGTACATCGGCGCCGGGGCGCCGCACCTGGCCCGCATTGCAATCCTGCGCTGCACGGCGATCGCCGCGGGGCTGATGGGGCTGTTCGGCGTCGCCTTCATGCTCTTTCCGAACAAGATCGTCGGTCTTTTCAGCCAGCAGCCGGAGCACATGGAGCTGGCGCCGCCGATCATCTTCATCGCCGGCATGGTGCAGATCCCGTTCGCGATCATGCTGGTGCTTCGGACGGGGATGCGCGGCGCCGGGGACACCAAAGTCGCCATGATCCTGACCTGGACCGCCACCTACGGCATCCGCCTGCCGCTGGCCTACGCGCTGTGCGGGGTGGACATCATCCTGCCGGGATGGCTGGGCGGGGGTGTGATCGTCAATCCCTTCCCCTTCGACTACGGGCTCTACGGACTGTGGATCGGGCTGTGCCTGGAGATCGTCATCCGGGCCATGCTCTTCGGCGGCCGCTTTCTACATGGGGGCTGGAGCCGGGTGAAGGTGTGAGGAGGTGGCAATGGGCAATGGGGAACGGGCAATGGGGCGCAGGTCGGGGCGCACGATCTCGGACCGCACATTTCCTCCACTCCGCTGCCTCGACTTCCGATCCACCCCCGGCGATCATTCCGAAATGAACATCCGCCTCGCCACTGAAGCCGATCTGCCCGCCGTCATGGCGATCTACAACGAGCAGATCCTGCACAGCGTTTCGATCTTCGACACCCGTCCGATCGAGACGCCCGAGGCGCAGCGCGCCTGGCTGGCGAAGCATGACCCCGTGACGCGCCCGGTGATCGTCGCCGAAGAAAGCGGCGAAGTGGTCGGGTGGGCGAGCCTTTCGGACTGGTCGGAAAAGTGCAGCTACGCCCGGGCGGCGGAGGTATCTGTTTACATCAGCGCAGATCATCGCGGGAAGGGCGTCGGTCGGGCCCTGATGCTCGAACTCTTTGAGCGCGCCCGGCGCGGGGGCGTCGGCGTGCTCTTGTCGCGCATCGCCACCGAGATGAAGCCCAGCCTCGCCCTGCACGCATCCCTCGGGTTTCGCTCGATCGGGACCATGCGCCGTGTGGGGAAGAAGTTCGGCAGAATTCTCGATGTCGAATTGATGGACTACCATCTGGACGGCGAGAGCGGGATGCCGCCGCGGGAGTAGCGATGCGCTCCCGGAAAAAGACGCAGAGAACAGGGAAAGGGAGTCGGCGCCATGATCACACGCAAGATCGGAAAACTCTTCCGGGGCAAGGCGACGCCCTTCCAGATCGTCATGGCGTGCCTGCTGGGCTCGCTCATCGGATTCATTCCCGGCTTCATGCAGGGGCCGGGGCTGACGATCTTCCTGCTGCTCCTGCTCGTCATCCTCAACGCCAATCTCGTCGCCGCCGCCCTGGTCGGGCTGGTGGCCAAGCTCGCCTCGCTGGCGCTGCTCCCGGTCTCTTTCGCCGTGGGGCGCGTGCTGCTCGACGGCCCGGCGCAGCCGCTCTTCAAAGCGCTGATCAACGCCCCCGTCTTCGCCCTCTTCGGCTTCGAGCACTACGCCACCACCGGCGGACTCGTCACCGGCGCCCTGTTCGGCCTTGCGGCGGGCTTTGCTCTTGTCGCCGCGGTCCGCGCGTTCCGCCGCAAGATGGCATCCCTCGAAGAGGGCTCGGAGAAGTACAAGCGGATCTCAGGCGCCTGGTGGGCGAAGCTGCTCACCTTCGTCTTCCTCGGCAAGGGCCACGGCAAGAAGACCTACGCCCAGCTCATGCAGAAGAAGGTCGGCAATCCGATCCGCCCCATCGGTGTGATCTTCGCGGTGCTCTTCCTCGGGCTCATCTTTGTTCTGCAGGCGTTCCTGAGCGAACCGATCGTCACCGCCTACATGCAGCGCGGCCTGGAGCGCGCCAACGGCGCCACGGTTGACCTCGACTCGGCCGACCTGAGCCTGCGCGAAGGGCGCCTGACCGTCACCGGCCTGGCCATGGCCGACCCCAACGCCCTCGACACCGATCTCTTCCGCGCTGTAAGTCTCGAAGCCGCCATCAGCGGGCGCGACCTGCTGCGCAAGCGGCTGGCCATCGACACCGTCACCACAGTGGACGCCTCCAGCGGCGAGGACCGGCGTCATCCCGGACGCCGCATCGGCCCCCGGCCGCGGCCCGCGCCCGATCCCGAAGAACGCCTGCCTGAAGAAAAAACGATCGAAGATTACCTCGCCGACGCCCGCAATCTCCAGGAGCGCCTCTCGCAGGTGCGCCGAATTCTCGAGCGCATCAGCGGCCCCGAAACCGAGGAACACCCCGACGCCCCGCCGCGGGAGACGCTGCGCGAACGCCTGCGCCGCCAGGCCGAAGAACGCGGCTACGCTCGCGTCCGCGCCGATCACCTGATCGAGGGCGCGCCCACACTGCTGGTGCGCGAGCTGATCGCCCAGGGCGTGCGCACGGCGCAGCTCGAAGGCGAGACGATGGACATCCGCGCAGAGAACATCTCCACCCACCCGCACCTGGTCGACGCCGCCCCGCGCGTGCAGATCACCACGAGGAGCGACATCCTGAAGCTCGACGCCGGCCTCGCCGGCGCCTCGCGCGCCGGGGGCCAGAGCCGTTTCGAGCTCATCCGACGCCGCCTCAGCGGCGACGAGATCGGCGCCATGCTGGCCGTCGCCGGCGAGCCGCTCATCCGCGGCGGAACCGTCGATCTCTCAGCGACGACCACGCTCAACGGCATCAACATCGACATGCCGCTCATCGCCGTCATCCGCAACGCCACGATCACCATCCCCGGCGTCGGCTCGTCCGAGGTGACGGAGCTGACGCTCCCCATCGGGATTCGCGGCCCCATCGACAACCCGCGCATCACCTTCGATGACAAGGCGCTGGCGGACGCGCTGGTGCGCGCCGGCGCCGCCCGACTGGCTGAGGGCGTGCGCGGCAGGGCCGACGAAGCCATCGACCGCGCCACCGACCGGGCCCGCGACGCCGTCGGCGACCGCGCCCGCGATGCG
>RECQ01000042.1 GCA_007693965.1 Phycisphaeraceae bacterium
GCTGCCCGGGATCGCCTCCTCGCTTCGCTCGTCGGCGATCCCGGGCAGTGTTCCGTGTCAAACAACTTGGACTATCGTGAGAACATACAAGGCACAGAGGCACTGAGAGGGATTTTATTTGTGATGGAGTGTGGAATGGAATGTCAATGTGGGATTGCGAACGAATCATCTATTCTCTCTGTGTCTCTGTGCCTCTATGGTGAATCTGAACAGTCATGACTACAGCCCCAGTGAAGACGAAGACCGATGCGCTCCCCGACGCTGTTCGCATGGACGAGACGCGGCCGTTGATGAAGGTGGATGATCTTGCCGTGTCGTTCGACAACGGCTCGGGGCCGCGGATTCAGGCGGTGGATGGGGTGCGGATCGCGATCTATCCGCGGCAGACGGTGGCGGTGGTGGGCGAGTCGGGCTGCGGCAAGTCGGTGACGGCGATGAGCTCGCTCCAGCTCATCCCCCGGCCGCCGGGACGGTTCGACCGCGGCGCCATCCATTACGACGACGGCGCCGGCGTGCGCGATCTGATCTCACTCAACGAGAAGCAGATGCGCGACATCCGCGGCAACGAGATCGCCATGATCTTCCAGGAGCCGATGACGAGCCTGAACCCGGTGTACACCATCGGCGATCAGATCATCGAGGCGATCCTGCTGCACCAGAACGTGGGCATGGGCGAGGCGATCGACATCGCGGTGGGCGCGCTGGAGGCGGTGGGGATTCCCGATCCGAAAGGCAGGCTCAAGGCCTATCCGCACCAGTTCTCCGGCGGCATGCGCCAGCGGGTGATGATCGCGATGGCGCTGGCGTGCCAGCCGCGGCTGCTGCTGGCGGATGAGCCGACGACGGCGCTGGATGTGACCATCCAGGCGCAGATCCTGGCGCTGCTGAGCGAGCTGCAGCGCACGCGGCAGATGGGCATCATGCTCATCACCCACGCGCTGGGCGTGGTGGCGGAGAACGCGGATGTGGTGTGCGTGATGTACGCCGGGCGCGTGGTCGAATACGCCACCGTCTTCGAGCTCTTCGACCATCCGATGCATCCATACACCCGCGGCCTGCTCGATTCGATCCCCAAGGTGGGCGACCGGCGCGACCGGCTCACCACCATCCGCGACATCGTCGAGAACGAGGCGGAGTTCAGGAAGCTGCCCGGCGCGGAGGACGGCGTGCGCCCGTGGTGGCCGTGGCACGAGCCGCCGAAGGATCTGGCGGCCCAGGACATTCCCGCCGGCGATTACTACCTGCAGGAAGTGAAGCAGGACCACTGGGTGGGCGTGTGGCGCACGGAGGCCGTGCATGATCACGAATCGCGGGCGCCGGATCTGGCGTATCGCATCGCGGATGATCCGAGCGAGCGCGAGGGGCGGGCCGGATCGGCGGAGCGTGGGATGATCGAACGACGACAGGGACGGTGAAAAGGGGGACAATTGCCCCGCATCGCCTTGGCGTGAATGCAGATTTTGCGAGTATCCGATAAATAGATTGATCCAACGTTCGACGGCGACGTATATTGCTTGCGGATCGAGCGTGTGTGCATCATGTTCACTCGCAATCGCTCGCTGATGTGGGAGGGCGACCCATGCGATGGTTTGGAATCGCAATCGTGTTGCTTTTGTCGGGCGCTGCACACGCTGTGGCGGGAGATGAGCCGCTTTCGGTCACACCGGCCTCCGGCGGCCTCGGGACGGTGATCACCATCGTCTCCACCGAACAGACTGCAATCAGAAATCAGTTCAACGCCACTACGACGGTGCAATGGGAGGGGCTGTACGTCTCTCCGATGCAGGAAGAATCTGCGCCGTTCACCGTCACATACAGCGCCAAGGACGTGATGCTGATCGACGAGTGGAGGATCTCCGTCGTGCTTGGTGGCGGGAGCATCTCACCGAAGCCGAACATCGAAAGTCTCGCGGGCTTCGGTGTTCTGGAGGGGACGGTCACGACGACCACCCAGATCGCTTGCCAGGGCGATATCAACGGCGACGGCGTCGTGAATGCGCAGGATCTGGCAATTCTGCTGTCGTTCTGGGGGACATCGGAGAAGTCAGCCGATCTGAATGATGACGGCGTCGTGAACGCTCAGGATCTGGCGATTCTTCTCAGTTGGTGGGGCTCCTGCACCGGCGTGCTCACAACGGTGATGAACTTTGCGCCGGAGACGGATGCGGCAAGGTGGTCGTCCGTCACCTACATCGACGGATTTGGGGGGATCTTCCCGCCGCGACTATTGGCCTTCCTCGATGAGTTGCCGATGTACCTCCTGTCCCTAACGCCGGACCCGATGAATCCGACCGCCGAACAGTTTGCCGCAGGAGCAAGCAATCACCTCGCCATGGTTCTTGATGTCCGTCGAAATGCATCCAGTGAGCTCGCTGCGCCTACATCCATTTTCGTCGATGTTGTCATGTACGACGCCGCTGGCATGGAGATGAACAGGGCGCAGGGGATCGAACTCATGTTGCAGTCTGAGCAGCCCGATTCGAAGGTCCTCCTATATCACAACGACCTGCAAAGGCCGGTGATCCTTATAGACACGCCCATCGACACCAAAGCGTTTCCAGATTTCCACCTGATTTTCGGAGCAGCGGATGGATCCGCAGCGATTGTTCCTTCAACATCTGACTGAGGCAGCAGGATATGATCAGTGGATTTAGCCTGCGCTTGCGGCTTTTCACCATATGGGTCTGCATCCTCTGTCTTGGCGGATGCAGCGGCACCACTAGCACCATCAATCCGGGCACAGGCAACGTCGACATAAAAGTTTGGGTGGTTCTAGGGCAAGATGATTTTTTCGGAGACAGAGGGAACGACGGTTGCCGGCTGAATGCCCAAGAGATCCGCGATCGCATCCAAAGCCTACAAAACAATGCTATTGTATTCGGGCCCAACGCCACGTTCAATTGGGACGACCAGTTTAACATCGTGATTGACACGGACTTGCCTTTTGTTGGACGAACCCAGTCGTCCTCTTTTTGGGTCAGTCCTGTGTATAATCTATGGCAACAAGGGCGATGGGACTCGCAGAAAATCAACATATACTTTGTCGGCAATGTGCAGCCCACTGGAAAAACGGCTCGAAGCTTCGCTGCAACGGTTGAGCCCTTTCAAGGTGCTTTCTCCGAGATTCCAGCATTCATCTTTATCAATGATGGGGGGTTTGATGAAATCAATGGATTTCACCCAGATTTCCCTCCGCCTGTTGGGCTGAACAGGAGAACAATTGAACATGAAATGGCTCATTACCTGTCCAGATTCGCAGGGCGAACATTCGATTCTGGCGGCAAGAACCCGAGAACATACGATCCGAATACAGAACATGCCGCGTTGGGTTCAAACAATCTGTTGGCTCAACCTCCCATTCCAATTCTAAACTTTCCAGAATTTCAATATCGTCTCCGAATTCCTCCCGGCGATGTCGACTCACCCGGAACAGAAATGTTCGAGATCTGGCAAAGGATTCTGGCGGGCACCTGGAATCAACCATAAGAGAAGCACCATGTCATTCATCACCGTAGTATTGTTCAGCGGCGTCTTCAGTATGCTTTCATTCAACATCGCTTCAGATGGCTTCGTGTACACGAACGGTGAAGATCGGTTGCAGAGCGCCTTGTCCGCATTGCTTGTTATGCGCCCCGGGGCGGGTAGGTCGGCTGTGGATGCGCATCTGGATATAATTGAAACAGAGCTCGCGTCGCGCAAAGGCGCCGCTTGGCGTCAGATTGCAGAAACTCTTCTGCTGTTTGACAGGCGGGAACACATTCAACACCACATCACGGTCCGCATTGTCGACATTGCCCTCGACACCGCCGACGATGACACGGCCAACGCCATCATCCAGACCTGCGCAGAGTGGGTCGCCGCGGATGACAAGCCGGGCGTTTTCTCGGGCCAGCTCCTTGCCCGAGCCGCAGACTCCCCTTGGCGCGAGCGTCTGGCCCGCCATCCGGATATCGCCGAGTTGCTCAGCGGCTCATACGGACCCGGCGCAGGCGTGGTGCTCGACGCCATCGCCTCCCTCCCGCTGGACGACCGGACGCGCGATCGCATTGCCCTCGGGATTGTCGAAAGGAATCCGCGCAGCGGGTCCGTTCCGACGATCCTGCTGCCCTTCTTTTCTGATGCATCGCTTGATCTGCTCCGCAACCTCGTGGCGACGTCGGGGAACGACGTCGCGGAGCTCCATTTCGCCGCAGCCTCCGTGCTGGCCCACCGCGGCGACGAGGCGATTCTTCCCGTCCTAAGGCGCCTCTACGAGCAAGCCGTGAACTTGTCGCTGCGTACAGGACGATCTTTCCTCCGGGGATACATCCTGAAAATCGAACTCCAGAACCCCCCTGAGCGCCTGATCGAATACATCGCCTCCACCGAGCACGCCACTCACGCCGATCTTCGCATGTGGGCGATCCATCGCGCGGTCGAACGAGGCTTTCCTGCGGAGATGGTACGAGAGGCGATTCTTCAGCACGCGGCCGCTGTCGAGTCTCAGCGCGTTGTTCTGGCGCCGGACAGAGACCGGCAGGGCATGGTCGATTGGTCATTGCAGCAGGTGAAGGCCGCGGGGGTTGATGTCGGTGCGCTTACCCCTGACGACCTGCCGTCGATCGCTCTCCCTGAACGAAGCCGAGAGCATCACCACTGACAGCCTTCGGTCGCTCCCGGTCGATCGTCTCCCGGGAGGCGCACAGTGGCGCTGCTTGATCACAAATCGCGGGCGCCGGGAGGGAGAAGTTCCGAGTGCCGAGTTCGGAGTTCGGAGTGTTGCGGGGTGAGGTTGATGTGGGTGGTGGCGGCTGGGGGGTGCGTTCGGGAGGGGTTTGGGGGGTCCGAATTTCTGGAGTCTTGACATCGGGGGGCCGATGGGTATTCTTCGGCTGCTCGCCCTGATCGGGCGGGCGACCTGGAGCGACCCTTTTCATGGCCCTTGAGATCACGAATTTCGGCCTGAACCAGCGAATGCACGATGTGTGCGCCGCCTGCTCCGCCTGCGCCCTGAAAAAACTGAACGGCAAAGAGAAAACCGGCTTCTGACCGGTTGACCGTTCGGGCGCGTCCCCCTTTCACCCAGTTGAAAAGACCGCCAGACCCTGAGTCGACCGCGTCGGAGCCGCGATGCGGGCGTTTTTCTGCGCCCGCCGCGGGCCCTGCGGGGCGCGACCGGTCTTGTTCCGCATTTTCAGTGATTCTCACTCCCCCACTCACAACTCACACACAAGGAGATTTCACGATGCCGACGACCATGACGATCGAATGTCCCGAGTGCGCCGCCGGCGCCGAGCTGCGGCCGGACGCGATGGCGGGCGAGGTGCTGCAGTGCCCGGACTGCGGCGTGGAGCTCGAAGTGATCAGCGTGAGCCCGCCGCAGGTCGAGCTGGCGCCGACCGTTGAAGAGGACTGGGGCGAATGAGCGATTCAACCCCACGGATCGGCGTGCTGTGCGACCGCCTGCGCGTCGAGGAAAAGCTGATCATCGAGCGGCTGCGCGAGCGCGGGATCGACCATGAGGTGATCGACGTTCGCCGGGCCGGGTTCGAGCTGTGGCGGCGCGGGGCGCCGAGGTGCGATGTGTACCTGGCCCGGTGCGTGAGCCATTCGAAGGCGCAGGCGGCGCTGCACATTCTCGAGTCGCTGGGGGCGGTGTGCGTGAACCGGACTGGTGTGAGCGATGTGTGCGGCGACAAGATGCGCACCACGCTGGCGCTGGAGCGGGCGGGGGTTCCGACGCCTCGGACGGAGATCGCGCTTTCGGAAGAGGCGGCGCTGGAGGCGATCGAGCGGATCGGCTATCCGGCGGTGCTGAAGCCGGCGACGGGGTCGTGGGGTCGGCTGCTGTCGCTGGTGCGCGACCGGGACGCGGCGGAGGCGATCATCGAGCACAAGGCGACGCTGGGGTCGCACCACCACTCGATTTTTTACATCCAGGAGTACATCGACAAGCCCGGGCGCGACATCCGCAGCTTCGTTGTCGGCGACCGCGTGATCTGCGCGGTGGCGCGGCGGGCGGCGCACTGGGTCACCAACACCGCCCGCGGCGCCGTGACTGAGAATATTCCGGCTTCCGAGGGGATCGAGACGCTGTCGCTGGCGGCGGCGCGGGCGGTGGGCGGCGGGGTGCTGGCGATCGACCTGTTCGAGACGCCGGACGGGCTGCTGCTGGTGAACGAGGTGAATGACAACATGGAGTTTCGGAATTGCATTGCGCCGACTGGTGTGGATATTCCTGGGGAGATTGTTGAGTTTGTTGTTGGGGTTGGTTTTGGGGGTGGAGCGGTTGTGGACGGGCGGCGTGGCATGGCTGAGGACAGCCATACCACGGCGCCCTTACCCGCACCCGTGGTTGTGGGAGACGTGTCATGGTGAGGGTTTCGATTCTGGGCGCCTCGGGGTACACGGGGGGGGAGGCGCTGCGGCTGTTGCTGGATCATCCGCATGTCGAGGTGGCGAAGGCGACCTCGGAGCGGATGGCGGGGAAGTTTGTGCATGCGGCGCATCCGAATTTGCGCGGGCGGACAAAGTTGCAGTTCACTTCGGCGGAGTTCTTGGAGCCCTGCGATGTGCTCTTCGTGTGCCTGCCGCACGGGCGGGCGGCGGGGCGGATCGAGCATCTGGCGGGGCTGGCGGAGCGCATCATCGATCTTTCCGCCGATTTCCGGCTGCGCGATCCGGGGCGGTATCGCGCCTGGATGGGCGCCGAGCACGCGGCGCCGGCTTGGTTGGACCGGTTCGTGTACGGGCTTCCCGAGCTGCACCGTGAAGAATTGCGCACGGCGAAGTATGTCAG
This sequence comes from Phycisphaeraceae bacterium, assembly GCA_007693965.1. GTDB lineage: Bacteria > Planctomycetota > Phycisphaerae > Phycisphaerales > UBA1924 > RECQ01. The sequence continues at coordinate 6,779 of RECQ01000042.1, forward strand.
CGGCGTGGGGTGCAACGCGACGGCGACGATTCTGGCCCTGGCGCCGCTGGCAAAGGCGGGGCTGCTGGAGCGGGCTGTTGTGGAGGTGAAGGTGGGCTCGTCCGAGGCGGGCGCCGAGCCGGGGCCGGGGGGGCACCATCCGGAGCGATCGGGCGCGGTGCGCTCCTTCGCGGCGACGGGGCATCGGCATCAGGGGGAAATCCTGCAGGCTCTGGGTGATTTCGAGCTGCACTTCTCGGCGACGGCGGTGGAAATGGTGCGGGGCGTGCTGTGTACGGCGCATGCTTTTTTGCGCGAGGACATCGATGACCGCGGGTTGTGGTCGGTGTATCGCGATGTGTACACGAACGAGCCCTTCGTGCGCATCGTGAAGGACCGGACGGGGCTGTACCGGCTGCCGGAGCCGAAGATCCTGGCGGGGACGAACTACTGCGATGTGGGCTTCGAGCGCGACGAGCGGACCGGGCGCGTGGTGTGCCTGGGGGCGATCGACAATTTGATGAAAGGCGCCGCGGGATCAGCGGTGCAGAGCATGAACGTGATGCTGGGCTTTGAGGAGACGGCGGGGCTTGGGTTTGCGGGGTTGCATCCTGTGTGAGTTTTGAACTCGGAGGTCGCGGAGGTTCGCGGAGGGGATTTTTGAACGCGGAGTGAGACGGAGTTTTTGAGTCAGACGGAGTCGGAAAGAGATGGGTCATGATTGAGTGGTTGAACTTGGATGTGCCTGGAAGATTTCTGGAGTGGAATCACAATTCTTCCATTCTTCGCCTCCGCCTCACTCCGTCTTCCTCCGCGTTCCTTCTTCTCTGCGCCGCTCGGCGGCCTCTGCGTTCAATCCAACCGATCGAAGTACGGAGCATGGCATGATTGTTGTCAAGGTCGGCGGCGGTGAGGGTGTGGATCTGGATGCGGTGTGCGATGACGCCGCGGAGCTGGTGCGCGAGGGCGAGCGGGTCGTGCTCATTCATGGTGGGTCGCACGAGACGAATGTGTTGTCTGAGAAGCTCGGGCATCCGCCGGTCTTCATCACATCGCCCTCCGGGCACACCAGCCGGCGCACCGATCGGCGCACGCTGGAGATCTTCGAGATGGCGTACTGCGGCAAGGTGAACAAGGGCGTGGTGGAGCGGCTGCAGAAGTGCGGCGTGAACGCGGTCGGGCTGTCGGGGCTGGATGGGCGCATCTGGGAGGGGCGGCGCAAGGAGGTGATTCGGTCGGTGGAGGCGGACGGGCGTGTGCGCATCATTCGGGATGATTACACGGGCGTGGTGGACAAGGTGAACGTGCGGCTGCTGATGGCGCTGCTGAAGGATGGATACACGCCGGCGCTGACGCCGCCGGCGGTGAGCGTGGAAGGCGAGGCGATGAACGTGGATGCGGACCGGGCGGCGGGGGCGACGGCGGTGGCGCTGGGGGCGGATGCGCTGCTGCTGCTGTCGAACGTGCCGGGGCTCTTCCGGTCGTTTCCTGATGAATCGTCGCTGATCGGTCGTGTCGAGCGAGGCGCCATCGAGGAGGCGGCGGCGTGCGCCGAGGGGCGGATGAAGAAGAAGGTGATGGGCGCCGCGGATGCGCTGGAGGGGGGCGTGGGTCGTGTGGTGCTGGGCGATTCGCGTGTTGAGAACCCGATCCGGGCGGCGCTGGAGGGGCGCGGGACGGTGTTCGCATGAAGACCGACCAAGCCGTTCAAACCGGTGTGCAAGTCGATGTGGTCGAGCTGCTGCGGGGGATGCTCGAGATCGAGAGCCTGTCGGGGCGGGAGGAGCGTCTGGCGGCGTTTCTGGTCGAGCGGATGTCGGCGCTGGGGCTGCATGCGCACACGGATGAGGTCGGAAACGCCGTCGGCGTGCGCGAGACGCCGAACGGGGCGGGCGAGATCGAGCGCGAGATCGTGCTGATGGGGCACATGGACACGGTGCCGGGGCGGATTCCGGTGCGGATCGAGGATGGCGAGCTGTGGGGACGCGGCGCGGTGGACGCGAAGGGGCCGCTGGCGGCGATGATCGCGGCGGTCGCGTTGCAGGCGCCACCGGAGGGCGTTCGTTTCACGGTCATCGGCGCGGTCGAGGAGGAGTCGGCGACCTCGCGCGGCGCGCGGCATGTGGCGGCGATGCGCCGGGCGGACATGTGCATCATCGGCGAGCCGAGCGGATCGGGCGCGGTGACGATCGGCTACAAGGGGCGGCTGTTGCTGCGCTGCGGGATGGAGCAGGCGAGCGCGCACACGGCCGGGCCGGGCCCCTCGGCGCCGGAGCGGATGGCGGACTGGTGGATCGGTGTGCGCACGCTGTGCGCGGCGTTGAGCGCGGGTCGGGAGCGGCTGTTTGACCGCTATCTGCCGTGCCTGCGCGAGTTGCAGTCCGGATCGGATGGGATCACGGAGTGGGCGATGGCGGTGGTCAGCGTGCGGCTGCCGCCGGGGGCGGAGGTCGATGAGCTTGCAGGGCGCGTGCGCGAACTTGCTGGCGACGGGCGCCTGGCGGTGGATGCGCATGAGCCGGCGTGGGAGACGGGGCGGGATGATCCGCTGGCGAAGCTTTTCATGCGTTCGATCCGGGCGCACGGCGCGCGACCCGCGCTGAAGCTGAAGACCGGGACGTGTGATATGAACATCGTGGGTCCGGCGTGGCGCTGCCCGATCGTGGCGTACGGGCCGGGGGACAGCGGGCTGGACCATGCGCCGAACGAGCGCATCTGCATCGAGGAGCTGCAGCGCGGGGTGGAGGTTCTTCGAGGCGTGCTGGCGCAGGTGTGAGCGGCGGGGACTCTCTTCACGAGAAACTTGACAAGCTGTTGCGCGATCGAAACCACGGCGGAATTTTGCTGGGTATTTTCCCTCTCAGTGTTCTTCTTCCCAGCTTCCTTCTCTCCTGCACGGAGAGGAGGAGGCTTCCGAGCCCCGGATTGTGTTGAGAGAGAGTTCGTGGAGGAGAGCCGCCGCGACGGATTCACCCCGTCGCGGCGGTTATTTCTTCACGGGCGATTTCCGCCGCCCAGGCGGGACGCATCCCCAGAGGCGAGGAGTGGCGATTCTTGATGCGTTCTTCACACTCGATTCATACGGTTCCTTGTTGTAAAAGGGGACTCTGAGTGAGCGCCTTGGCAAGAGCGGCTTCGCCTTTGCCAAGGCGAACTTCCAGACGCGTGGCAGATCCGGGGACGGCTCTACCACGGCGCCCCCCGCCACACCCGATTCAAGGGAGGGAACATGCGTCCACTGACCGCCGCCTTCGTGATTGCGATTTTTGTGCTCTGTCAGCCCTCCCCGTTCGCGTGGGGCTGGAGCGCCCACGGGCACCGGGTGATCACGCTGCTGGCGCTGGACGGGCTGCCCGAGGAGGCGCCGGACTGGCTGCGTGAGGCGGAATATCGCCACCGGATCGCGCATCAGTCGAACGAGGCGGACCGCTGGCGCAGCACGCCGGCGCTCGCGTTGAGCCACGTGAACCGGCCGGATCACTACATCAACATCGAGCGGCTGGATGATTTCGGAATCCACTTCGAAGAGATGCCGCGGCTGCGGCATGAGTACCTGGCTGCCCTGGCGGTGGCGGCGCATGAGCATCCGGAGCGGTTCACGCACTACGACCCGGAGCTGGATGCGGACCGCTCACGGCTGTGGCCGGGCTTCCTGCCGCACGCGATGGCGGAGCACCACGCGAAGCTGCGGGCGAGCTTTCTGACGCTGCGGATCATCGAGGAGCTGGAGGATCCGGCGAGGGCGAACCAACTGGCGCAGGCCCGGGCCAACGCGATCTACCACATGGGGATGCTGAGCCACTTCGTGGGCGACGCGGCCCAGCCGCTGCACACGACGATGCACTTCAACGGGTGGGTGGGCGACAATCCGAGGGATTACACGACGAACCAGCGTTTCCATGCGTTCATCGACGGGGGCGTGGTGCGGCTGCATGGGATAACGTATGAGTCGCTGCGCGATCGAGAGCCGCCGCGTGTGGAGGTGGATGCGGCTGATCCGTGGGAAGCGATCATGGCGCACATCGGGCGGTCGTTCGAACTGGTTGTGCCGCTGTACGAGCTCGAGCTGAGCGGCGCCCTCAACGGCCGGGCCGGAGGCGAGTTCATCGAGGAGCGCCTGCTGGACGCGGCGGCGACACTGTCGGCGCTGTACTGGTCGGCGTGGCGTGCGGCGGAGCCGACGCAGGCGGACGCGTCGGCGTTCATGCGATTCGATGAATTCGAGGGGGATGAGTGACGCGGATCAGGGTAGAAAAACAGGCGGTCTGAGTGGGCGCGGTGGTCATGGCGTCTTTGTCTTTGCTTCGCCACGCAGAGCTTCCAGACGCGTGGCAGAGCCGCGGACGGCTCTACCACGGCGCCCCACTTCCACGGCCCTCTGCCACGGCGCCCCCTCTACACCGTCAGGGCGCGCCCCAGCTTCCGAGGACGATGCCGAGATCCTGCGCGTTCACGACGCCGTCGCCGTTCACATCGGCGGGGCAGGGCTCTTCCGGATCGGGGCAGGGCCCCCACGAGCCGAGGAGGATGGCGAGGTCCTGCGCGTTCACGACGCCGTCGCCGTTGAGATCGCCGATCGGGCCGCCGGGACATGCGGCGAATTCGAGGCGCACATCGTCCACGCCCGCCTCCACGACTGCCATGTCCATCTCGGAATGATCGCGGGCGATGAAGCGGATGCGCAGGGCGTCGGTGGGCTCGACGAAGTCGGCGATGCGCCAGCGGCGCAGGAGCCATTCCTGCCTGTTGTCGCGCGCGGCTTCGAGCAGTGTCCACGTCTCGCCATCGTCGTTGGAGATCTCGATCAGCATGGACTGGGTGAAGGTGGCGCCGCCCATGTTGTTCGAATACCAGCGTCTGTAGGAGATCCACGCCTCGCCCGGCGCCGCGGTCGCGTCCAGCCGCGGCGAGGTCAGTGTCGTCTTGCCGCCGCGAACGCTGCTGGCGCTTGCAGGCTGGCCTTGGACGGCCTGTCCGGTGATATAGCAGAAGGGCGGGCTGTGGCAGTCCGAGGGTTGCGCATCAGTGCCGAGAGGATTGATGCGCTCCCAGAGTCCGGCGGTCGCATCGTCGTCCGGCGCTGCGGGGGACCAGCCGGTGTCTGTTGAGAAATCATCCATGAAGACGGTGTGGACTTCGCGCGCGGTTGTTTCGTGCGGCGTCTCGGCGCCTTCGCCCGGTCCGATGGCGGTGGCGCCTTCGGCGGTGGTCATCTCGAAGTAGTAGTGGATCACGGCGCCGCAGGGGGCGGCGGGGAGCTCGCCCTCGTACACGCCATCCCCGAGCGGCGTCATGGGCGCGGATGAGAATTCGCCAGCAGCGCCGATGCGCGTGTGCAGAACAGGCGGGGCGGCGCCGGGCAGAGCGCCCATGCGCACCGGCTTCATGCGCACCATCGCGGGCTCATCGGCGGGCGTGAAGTCGGGCGGTCCTTCGATGACGAGGAATTCCAGCGGCGTCATGAGGCGCTCGCCGAGGACGAGGGTCGCGGCGAGCGTTTCCTCGCCGGCGGGGATGATCTGCTCGGGGGGCAGGAGGAACCCCGTCTCGCCGGTGTCGCGCAGCTCGAGTGTCCAGGCGTGTGCTTTGGCGACGTGGGACACCCAGTCGGTCATGATTCCGGAGGCGAGTCCGAGCTGGAAGCCGCCGTGACCGGCGCTGTGTTCGGCGTCATCGACATCGGTCATCGCTTCGGCGATCTGTTCGGCGAGGGGGAATGTGACATCGCGGTCGGCTGGTTCGCTGACCGTGTGTCCCCAGGCGCCGAGAACGAGTTGTGAATAGTTGTGGACGTCGTACGCGGCGCGGATGTGAGGGTTGTCAAGGATGAAGTCGCGGACGTGGCGCGAGCAGGGCTCGGAGAAGGGGATGGCGCCGCGGTAGAGTTCGGAGGAGATGAGGCCGCTGGAGCCCTCACCGCCCCAGGCGACGCTCCAGTTGCGGTTGAGATCGACGCCGAAGTGCGGGAATGAGATGAGCTTGCGGTTCTTGCGCCAGAGTCGGTCGGTGGTCCATGAATAGAGATAGCCGTCGGGGTTGACGACGGGGATGACGATGATCTCGACGTTGTCGAGAAGCGTGGTGATGCGCTCGTCGAGCCCGTCGCCGGCGACGATCTGCTCGGCGACGTAGAGGGGCGCCATGGCGGAGACCCACTCGCGCGCGTGCTGGCAACCGGCGATGAGCAGTGCGGGGCGGGTGATGGCGGAGCCGCCGCCGCCACCGGCGCCGGGAATGGGTCCCTCGATGCGCACGCCGCGGATGGGGCGGCCCTGCACGGAGTTGCCGATGCTGAAAAGCGAGACGCGGTCGGGGTCGAGGGCGGCGAGGTGGTCGAGGCGGGCGTTGATCTCGTTCAGCGTGCGATAGGCGTCGTAGAAGCCGGCGCCTGCGCGGGCGAGCTGATCGCGTTCGGCGTCGATGAGGATCTGGATGTCGGGGTGGAGGATCTTCAGCGTCAGGCCGGCGGCTTCGAGTTTCTCGACGGCGCCGGGTGGGAGGCGGAAGTCCTGCGGCCCGAGGCCGAGGCGCTCGCCCCAGTGGTCGGTGGTGTGCTGAAGGACGAACTCGAGATCGTCGCGGTCGCGGATGAGAATGCGGCCCAGGGCGTGGCCGTCGTAGCGGACCTGTTCAGCGCGGGCGCCGGGCGCGGCGTCGGCGCGGACGGCGGTTCGGGTCGCCGGCAGGCACGCCGCGATGGCGAGATACACAATCGCCAGTCGGAGCTTGGGCATCATGTCGGTGCGCCTCTCGCGCGGTGCGCGCCGAGATTCATCGCTTATGGGCAGGGCCCCCAGGCGCCGAGCAGGGCGGCGAGGTCCGAGCTGCCGACGGAGCCGTTGCCATCCATGTCCGCGACGGAGAACTCTGAGCCCCAATCGCCGAGAAGCACGCTGAGGTCTGCGGAGCCGACATTGCCGGAACCCGTGAGGTCGCCGGGGCAGGAGCCGAGAATGGTGAAGTCGACGTCGCCGGTATCGGCGCCGGTGAGCCCGTCGCCGTTGCGGGCGACGACCTGGATGCGTCCGCGGGCGGTGTAGATGTCGGGGACGTCCCAGTTGAAGGCGCCGGTGTCGGGGATGGCGGTGGCGATGGTGGTTCCGTAGGTGGCGCCGCCGTCGAGGGAGAGGAGCAGGTCGACGTTCTGCACGCCCTCGCGGTCGTCGGTGCTCCAGGTGATCAGGACGTTGTCGCCGGGGTTGTAGGTGTCAAATTCACGCGGCGTCCGCAGGTAGGCGGTGGGGTTGTCGCCGCCGAGGTGGGCGGGCATGTGCATCATGATGCAGTGGAAGACGCCGGAGGCGGTGACGATGGCCTGGCCGTTGACCTGGACGACGGTCTTGTCCGGCGCGGCGGCCTGCCACGCGGCGAGGGCCTGGCTGTTGTGCGGCGAGACGGTCGCGTTGGTGTAGCTGGGGATGATGATGAGGTCGTTGCAGATGACGACGTTGGTGTAGGTGTAGTGCGTGCCGCTGACGGAGCGTGCGGGGACGCGGTGGACGGTGTAGCCCTCGGCGGCCATGGCGGCGGCGGTGCTGTCGCAGATGTTGGCCTGGATGGAGCCGGGGTTGTTGGGCCACTCGCTGATCATGACCTCGTTCTCGCCGAAGACCTGCATCCACATGTCGATGTGCTGGGTCGAATCGACGAATGTGGGGAATGGCTGGTAGAAGGCGGTGTCGATGTTCTGATAGTCGAGCCAGTAGTTGTAAATCTGGCTCTGGGTGAGTCCGGGGTTTTCGTCGTTGATGAGCGTGGTGGTGCGCCCGCGATCCTCGCCGACGTGGTAGTTGCCGCCGCCGTGGACGAGGGGGATGAGGTAATACTCATGGCCCATGATGTCGCTGAAGTGGCCGGGTATGTTGTTGTCGTTCAAGCGGGGGCGGTTGTAGGTGTGATCGACAATGCCGCGGACCTGGCCCTCGTAGATGTAGCGGGGGCCGTAGTCGCGCATCCAGATCGAGTCGAGGGGGCGGATGTGGAAGAAGACGCGCGACATGTCGGCGCCGGCGTTGCTGATGCGGGTGAAGGCGTCGTTCTGATTGGCGCTCGAGGTGACGAAGACGTGCACATCGGCGTCGCCGGTGTTGGTGATGTGGTTGCTGAGCTGCGAGATGATGGTGCGCCACGAGATGGGCAGACCGGCGGACCAGCCGAAGAGCACGCCGTCAACGGGGGCGTATTCCGGCGGGCACCAGACAGGGCCGGTGGGCGGAGGCGTCGAGCCGCGCAGCAGGTGCAGCGGCGACTCCTCGACGATCGCCCGCTCCTCGTCGGTCAGATGCTGCGGCAGCGGGTTGAACGTCGTCATCTCGGCGTCGAGCGACACGGAGGGCTCGGCGTTCGTGGCGGCGGCGAATGTGAGACCGGCGGCGACAGCGCCGACCAAGGCGAACGACAGCGACGAATCAGGCACGATGTGCTCCTCCAGGTTTCTCGGACGCGACGGTGGCGGGCCCAGCGAACGGCCCGGCAGCGCGAGTTTTTCGCTGCCTGCATCTTAAAGGCAGCCGGGGGGATGGCAACATGAAGTTTCACAAACGGTGACCGGACACCGTTTCTTGCCTGACTTGACAGGATTCTGTTCGGGTTCGGGGGTCCGAGCACGCAGATTTCATGCGGCGGCGCCCGGGGCTCGGCCGTGTGGGGAAGCGGCCGGAGTCAGTGCCGGAAGTGGCGGACGCCAGTGACCAGGCAGGTGACCCCGCGCTGCTCGCAGAGGGCGAAGGTTTCGTCGTCGCGTTTGCTGCCGCCGGGATGGACGATGAGATCGACGCCGGCGCTGATAAGGATTTCGGGGCCGTCGGGGAAGGGGAAGAATGCGTCGCTGGCGCCGATGGCGCCGCGGGCGCGGTCGCCTGCTTTCTCGACGGCGAGTCGACAGGCTGTGACGCGATCCATCTGTCCGGCGCCGACGCCGAAGAGGCGCACGACGCCATTGCGCGACGCATCGGCGCCGCCGATTGCGAGGGCGTTGCTGCCGAGATGCTTGACGATGGTCCAGACAAAGGCGGCCTCAACGAGACGTTCGGGCGCGGGGGCGGGGCCGGCGGCGTGGCGCCACTGCTCGGTGGAGGCTGTGCGCGTGTCGCGATCCTGCAGCAGCAGGCCGCCGGGAATGGAGCGGAAATCGAGCTTGCGCGCGGAGGAGCCCTTGCGATCGCCGACAGCGAGGAGGCGCATATTGGCGGAGTTGGCGCGGAGGATTTCGAGCGCATCGTCCGTGAATGAGGACGCGATGACGACTTCCAGGAAGACGCCTTTTTCGCACAGTCGCTCCGCGGCGGGCGCATCGAACTCGCGGTTGACGGCGAGGATGCCTCCGTACGCGGCGAGTGGATCGCCGGCGAGGGCGGAGTCCACGGCGTCGCGGGCGGCGGGGCCGATGGCGGCGCCGCAGGTGTTCAGGTGTTTCACGATCGCGGCGCCGACCTGATCGGGAACGCCGCGGCGCAGATCCTTCACGACTTCGAGGGCAGCAGAGGCGTCGCCGATGTTGTTGTAGCTGAGTGTGCGCCCGTGGAGCTGTGTGGCGTTGACGATGGTGGGGCCGGTGGAGGCGGGGTCGCGGTAGAGGGCGGCGTCCTGGTGCGGGTTTTCGCCGTAGCGCAGCTCTTCGACCTTCATGTAGCTGATGCGCATGATCTCGGGGAAACCGCCGGGAGAGCGCCGACCGAGATAGGAGGCGATGGCGGCGTCGTACTCCGCGGTGCGTCCGAAGGCGCTGGCGGCGAGCGAGGCGCGCAATCGCCAGCTCGTGGCGCCGTCATTGGCCTCGAGATCGTTGATCACACGGTCGTACTGGCGCGGGCTGGTGACAACGGTGACCGAGTCGAAGTTCTTGGCGGCGGAGCGGATCATGCTCGGGCCGCCGATGTCGATCATCTCGATGGCCTCGCGCTGCTCGATATCCGGCTCGGCGACGGCGCGTTCGAATGGATAGAGGTTGACGCAGACGAGGTCGATCGGCGCGATGTCGTGCTCCTGCATGGCGCGCTGGTGGTCGGGGTTGTCGCGCACGGCGAGCAGGGCGCCGTGGACCTTGGGGTGCAGCGTCTTCACGCGCCCGTCCATGATCTCGGGGAAGCCGGTGATCGCATCGATGTGCGTGACGGGGACGCCTGCCTCTTCGAGGGCGCGGGCGGTGCCGCCGGTGGAGATGATCTCGACGCCGCGGCCGACGAGGGCCTTGGCGAATGGCGCCAGGTCCGTCTTGTCGTTGACGGAGAGAATCGCTCGCTTGATGGGGATGAGATCGACCATCGTGTTCCCAGATGCGCAGCGGCGGCGCGATCAGCGCCGCGGCGAGAGCTTCGCGATGACGCCGTCGCGAGTCGCGGTGTACATGTCTCCGTTTTCGAAGGGCGCCACGATGATGCGCTCGATGCCGGGCAGACGGACGCGCTCGAGCACATCGCCACGATCCATGTCGAGCAGGGTGGCGTGCGATCCGTCCCAGGTGATGATGCGTCCATCACTGATGCCGACGACCCTGCCGCGGACGTCCGGTGAACTCCAGAGATGATCGCCTGTAGCGCCGTCAAGGGCGGTGAGCCCCTCGCCGGGAATCTCGATGTAGAGCGTGCCGTCGTGAATGACCGGCTGGGCCGTGATGGGCGCCTCGGCGCGGTGACGCCAGGAGATGCGGCCTGAGACGGGGCTGAGGCAGTAGATGGACTGGTCGAGCCCGGCGACATACATGCCCTCTTCATCGCCGACGGGATTGTTGTCCAGCCCTCCGAAGATCTGATCGCGGGCGCGGGACGAACCACTGGCGGGGTCGATGATGATCATGTCGCCGCGACGGCTGACAGCGCCGACGAGGCCGTTGACGATCGTCGGGCGGGACTCGATGGCGCCGTCGAGCATGTAGCCCCAGTGGCGGTATCCGGTGGCGAGGTTGTGCCCGAGCACTTCGCCTCTGGACGTGCCAAATATGGCGACGGAGCCGATGATGACTGGCTTGTTGTTCACCACGAGCGCGAGGTTCTGCCGGTCGAGCAGTTCGCCGGTGTCGATGCCGAGAACGAAGAGCTCGTTGTCGCTGGAGCAGAGGATGCGCTCGCCCACGCGCACGGTTCCGAAGAAGCGTGTGAGCCGTTGACCAAGCGGCGTGGACCAGCGGTTGCGGCCGGTGGCCTCCTCCATCAGCGTGACGGTGGTTCCGCTCTCCTGGACGACGATGACATCGTCGAAGACTTCGAAGTCGATGATGCGCCCGCCGCGGCTCATGACGGGGAAACCGCGCCAGGTGATGCGGTAGCCGAGCGTGGCGTAGGCGTCGTGGTTGACGGGGGCTCGCTCCGCCCGTTGTGTGGCGGGAGCGGCGGCGCCGGGGCCTGTGGAAGAGAGACCGTTGCATCCGGCGCTGAGCGCCAGCAGCGCGCCCGCGGTCACCGCGCCAACAGCGCGAAGTGTGCGCCGTGCAACGCCGCTCGTCGAGATATTCATGAGTCGTGACATCCTGTGCTTTCCCCGGACGCCGGCGCATCAGCCGCCGGGCCCGATCATGCAGACCAATTCATCGGGGGACGCCCCCGATCCCCCAGAAACGCCCCGCGCCCCCGGAATCGCCCTCGGTATCGCCCCCCGGGAATCGCCCCCGGAAAACTCTCCCGCCGCAACGCCTGCGGAACGGCTTCCACGCGAACACCCCCCACCGCGACGCCGAGCAGAGCAGTATCCGGCCCCCCTTCTATCCGGTCAACCCGCTCGAAGGTTCGCGGCTATCCTCCCCGCGTGTTCACAGGACTCATTGAAGCCGTGGGACGCGTGGTCGAACTGGCGGAGTCCCCGGCGGGGCGGCGCCTGCGGATCGACCCCGGGGGCCTCGCCGGGCCCTTCCAGGAGGGAGAATCGATCGCCGTCTCCGGGTGCTGTCTGACGCTGGTGGGGACCGAGACGCCGCTGACGTTCGACGTGGTGGGCGAGACGCTGGCCCGCACCACGATCGGCGGCCTCAGCGCCGGCGACCGGGTGAACCTGGAGCGGTCGGTGCGGCCGGAAACGCTGATGGGCGGCCACATCGTGCAGGGGCACGTGGACGGTGTCGGCGAGGTGGTCCGCGTGCAGGACGACCCGCAGGACTGGCGCCTGACCCTCCGCTCCCCCGCCGACCTGCTGCCCTGCATCGTCCCGAAGGGGTCGGTGACGGTCGAGGGCGTCTCGCTGACCATCGCGCGGGTGGAAGGCGACATCCTCGAGATCGCGCTGATTCCGACCACGCTGGAGCGGACCACGCTGGGGGCTCTGGCGTCGGGCGACCGGTGCAATATCGAGACGGACATCGTGGCGCGGACGGTGGTTCACTGGCTGGGCCGACAGCAGAGTTGAATGTCCTCAATTCGCCCTTGGACAGCCAGGACCATCCGGGAGAACCAGATAAATGCAGTGCTTCGTTCCGCGGCAGGGAAGGAAGGGAATCTCATACATTTCCTCCCGGGCGCCGCAGGACAGATGATGGGGAATGGCACACATAAGAATCGCTCCATTGCACGAGGCGGCGACATGCAGTTCTTGCCGGGTCGCCCGCCGGAACGTTCATCGCCGGGGTTGTTGTGATCGCGCTCAGGGCACATCGCCGCCCGCGGCCGCGGAATCCCGTCCGCAACGCAAAAAAACATTGACTCCCCCCGGCCCCTGCAGTATAAGAATATTGCCTCTTCGCATGGGGCAAGAACTCTGCATGGGATCACAGGCCTGGGCTTCGAACATCGGTTCGTCGGAAGCCTCAGGCGACACGTCACAAGGGAATTTGAAAGGGAGCGGTATGAACATTCGCACGTCGTCGTGGCGCCTTGCGCCGAGCCTGTCCATCCTTGCCCTGTTCGCTTCGTTCTCACCCGCCGATGCGAGCATCATCTTCGAGAACCGTCCCCCCGGCAACGTCGGCGGGGGACAGTCGATCGGCGACAACTTCCCCGGTCACACCTTCCGCCTGCACGAGCGAACCGAGGTTTCGGCCCTCGGCGCGTACGTCTCGGCCTTCTCCGATCAGTCCGTCTTCGCGGCCCTCTACAGGGTCGCCACGCCCGACACGCTGCCGGATGTCATCAACGAATCCAACTTCCTTGGCGCGACGCTCCTGAACGTCGGCGCCAGCGCCGGCGTCCCCTCTGATGTCTCCGGACCTATTTCCCTCATGCTCGAACCCGGCTGGTACTCGATCCTCACCGGAAGGGGACGCCACGGCGCCACGGCGTTCCAATTCGGCGTCAGCCTCAACAACACCGGCACGGCGGCGCACCCCGATTCATGGGGCAACGCCTACACCATCAACCCCGCCACCAACGCGCGCGTACTGAGCTCGGCTACGACGCGCTACTTTGTCGAGGGCGGCGTTCTGCCCCCCGCGCCGACAGATCCCTACGCCTTCAAGTTCGAAACCGCGCGCTCCCACGCGCGATGGTCCTCGTCAAGCTTTTTCATCAACGATTCGACCTTCTGGGGCACTCGTTTCGACATCACCGAAACCACATTCATCGATGAGGCTTCGAGCTGGCTTCGCAGCGGAAACGGCTCCATCTTCTACGCGATCGTCGAGCTTTCATCCCCCGGCGCCAACCCTCCTTTGCCGACCGATCCCGGGTTCGCATCCTCCGTCGTCGCCTCCGCGCTCGTCGATGTCGGGGCCGGATCAGACGAATACGCCGCCGACTTCGGAGGCCTCGAACTTGCGCCCGGCTCCTACGCGCTTGTCCTCGGGACCGGCCTCTTCGGCGCCACCGGCTCGGCCAACATCATGGAGGTGAGCGACCAGATCCTCCCCTCCGAGAGCCTCAATTGGTTCGGAACCAACTGGAGCTCCGGCCCACCCATCAACTACCGTTTCGCGATCTCCGGAACGATCATCCCCACTCCCGGCGCCGCCGCTCTCGCCATCATCGCCTTCTCCATGACGCGCCGCCGGCCCACCCGCGGCTGATCGCCCGGACCGCCGCCGGCGGCGACGAATGATCCGGAGATCAGTCAGTCCAGCGGGCTGTGGTGGGTGAGCACAGGCTGGTCAGTACGCATGTGCCGCATCGGCCCGGCCACGCCGCGGCGGCGGGGCGGGGCCTGGTCGAGGGCGTCGCGGATGAACTGGATGAATGTGGCGGCGGCGGAGGTCCACTCATGCTGCTCGGCTTCGTGGAGGCGTTCGCTGAGTGTGCGCTCGTCGCGGCGCCGGTAGAGCAGTTTGTAGGCGCGTTTCAGCTCGTTGCGCTCTACAGGTGAGAAGCGGCCGCTGCGCGTGAGGCCGACGCGGTTCAGTCCGACAACGGTGTTCACGCCGGCGGTGATGACATAGGGCGGGATGTGCATGCTTACGGCGGAGAGGCCCTGGAACATCACCAGCTCCCCCACCATGCAGAACTGGTGGACCATCACGCCGCCGGAGAGGAAGGCGCCGGCGCCGATGTGGGCGTGGCCGGCGATGCCGACGTTGTTGGCGAGCGTGGCGGCGTTCCCGACGACGGCGTTGTGGCCGATGTGCGAGCCGCACATGAGGAAGCACCCATCGCCGAGGCGGGTCGGGTGCTCATCGCCGACGCTGCGGTTGATGGTGACGTGCTCGCGGATGATGTTGTTGTCGCCGATGATGACGCGTCCGGGGACGGCGGGGTCGTACTTGCGGTCCTGGGGGTCGCCGCCGAGGACGGCATAGGGATGCACATCGTTGCCGGCGCCGAGGGTGGTGTGCTCGAGCACGATGGCGCGAGGGCGGAGGCGGGTTCGGTCGCCGATCTTCGAGTGGGCGCCGACGATGCAGCCGGCGCCGATTTCACAGCCGGCGCCGATCTCGGCGGTCGAATGAATGTCGGCGGTGGGATGGATGACGGTCTCGCGGTCTGTCAAGGTCAGAGGCTCCTCGGGACGCATCGCGTGATCCTGCGAACTGACAGTGTATCCCGCACCGGGGCCGATCGCGTCCGGGCCAGACGGCGGCGAGGTTGTGGCGGTCGGCCCGGGGGCGGAGTCAATGCTGAAGCGCCGATTCTGGGGGGCTCACGCAGAGCCGCTGAGTTCGCGGAGCGGAGAGGAGATGTGGGAGGTGGACCGGGGTATAGATTGGCATTCAAGCATAGTCACTGCGCCCTTCTCTTCTCTGCGAACTCTGCGCCTCTGCGTGAGATGAGATTCTGGTTAAATGAAAAGGACCCGACCAGGTTTACCTGATCGGGTCCATAAATGTCGGCGATGACCTACTTTCCCGCAGAACAGTATCATCGGCGGCCCGGGCTTAACTGCTGTGTTCGGGATGGGAACAGGTGTCTCCCCGGACCTATTGTCACCGACAAGCCTCGGCGTCCCTTTGGGGGGACGCCGGAGCGGAATGTGCCGGATTGAACGCGTGACGCACAGCGTCGAAAACGAACAAGTGTGTTGTGTTGCGCTTGTGAGCGCGTCAGTGGTTGTCGCCGATGGTCTCAAGGGAGACGATTCGGCGGCGCCTGGTTGACGCGATCAAGCCTTTGACCGTTAGTACCGCTCTGCTGAAAACATTTCTGTCCTTACACATGCGGCCTATCAACCTGGTGGTCTTCCAGGGGTCTTTCGTTCCGAAGAACCAGCAAGCCTCATCTCGAGGGGGGCTTCCCGCTTAGATGCCTTCAGCGGTTATCCCTGCCCCACTTAGCTACCCTGCGGTGGCGCGAGCGCGCCAACAGGATCACCAGGGGTGGGTCCCACCCAGTCCTCTCGTACTAGGGTGAACTCCTCTCAAGCTTGCAACGCCCACAGCAGATAGGGACCGACCTGGCTCACGCCGGTCTGAACCCAGCTCGCGTACCACTTTAATCGGCGAACAGCCGAACCCTTGGGACCGCCTACAGCCCCAGGATGTGATGAGCCGACATCGAGGTGCCAAACCGCTCCGCCGCTATGGACGCTCGGGAGCGATAAGCCTGTTATCCCCGGGGTACCTTTTATCCGATGAGCTACGACCCTTCCACACGGGATCGCAGGATCACTAAGGCCTACTTTCGTAACTGCTCGACCCGTCGGTCTCGCAGTAAAGCCGGCTTGTGCCTTTGCACTCGACACGCGGTTTCCATCCGCGCTGAGCCGACCATTGCGCTCCTCCGTTACTCTTTGGGAGGAGACCGCCCCAGCCAAACTGCCCAGCACCCAATGTCCCTCGCCCGGTTTCACGGGAGTCGAGGTTAGGCCGCAAACGTGTACAGGGTGGTATTTCACCTGTGGCTCCACCCGGGCCGGAACCCGGGCTTCAAAGCCTCCCACCTATGCTACGCAGTGCATGCTCGTGGCCAATGGAAGCCTACAGTAAAGGTCCACGGGGTCTTTCCGTCTTGCTGCGGGTAGGCGGCATCCTCACCGCCACTACTATTTCACCGAGTTGGTCGTGGAGACAGTGCTCCAGTCGTTACGCTATTCATGCGCGTCGGAACTTACCCGACAAGGAACTTCGCTACCTTAGGACCGTCATAGTTACGGCCGCCGTTTACCGGTGCTTAGGTTGCGAGCTTCGCCGAAGCTGACCCGCTTCCGTGACATTCCGGCACCGGGCAAGCGTCACTCTGTATACATCCTCTTACGAGTTAGCACAGAGCTGTGTTTTTGATAAACAGTCGCTAGAGCCTTTTCTCTGCGCCCTTTCCCTTGCGGGAGTAGGGCCCCCTTCTTGCGAACTTACGGGGTCAATTTGCCTAGTTCCTTCACGACCATTCTCTCGAGCGCCTGAGGCTATTCGCCTCGCCCACCTGTGTCGGTTTTGGTACGGACTCTGCTTCGCCACCGGAGCTTTTCTCGGAACCCGCGTCGCCAGCGTCGGCCTCGAGGGGCCTGGGCGCTTCTAACCGCCCTGCTGACCAAGCAGATTCGCACTCCGGATCGATCTCCACAGAGGCGCAGGAATATTAACCTGCTGTCCATCGACTACGCTTTTCAGCCTCGCCTTAGGATCCGGCTAACCCTGGGCGGATTTACCTTCCCCAGGAAACCTTGGGCTTTCGGCGAGCGGGATTTTCACCCGCTTTATCGTTACTCAAGCCGGCATATTCACTTCCTGACGCTCCACGGACCCTTCCGGGACCGCTTCACAGCCGACAGGAACGCTCTCCTACCGCTCTTTTCAGAGCCCGCAGCTTCGGTTCCCCGCTTATTCCCGATCATTATCGGCGCCGGATTCCTCGACCAGTGAGCTATTACGCACTCTTTAAATGATGGCTGCTTCTAAGCCAACATCCTGGCTGTCTGGGCAATCCGACCTCCTTAAGAACTAAGCGGAGATCAGGGACCTTAGCTGGCGATCTGGACTGTTTTCCTTTTGTCCGCGGATATTATCACCCGCGGACTGACTCCCACGCCTTGGCTGTTGGTATTCGGAGTTTGGTTGCCCCGGGTACCCGGGCAGGGCCCCAAAGGCATCCAGTAGCTCTACCCCCAACAGTTGCCGCGTGAGGCTAGCCCGAAAGCTATTTCGGAGAGAACGAGCTATCTCCCAGTTTGATTAGACTTTTACTCCTCCCCACAGGTCATCGCCCAACTTTTCAACGTTGGTGCGTTCGGTCCTCCAGGCGGCTTTACCCGCCCTTCAACCTGCCCATGGGTAGATCACTAGGTTTCGCGTCTGCCCCGTACGACTCAGCGCCCTTCTCAGACTCGCTTTCGCTCCGGCTCCGGTCCGTCAGACCTTAGCCTCGCCGTACAGAGCAACTCGCCGGCTCATTATGCAAAAGGCACGCCGTCACCCTCTTTCGAAGGCTCCGACCGCTTGTAAGCGCACGGTTTCAGGTACTCTTTCACTCCCCTAACAGGGGTGCTTGTCATCATTCAGTCGCCTTACTGATTCACTATCGGTCGTCAAGGAGTACTTAGGCTTGGAGGGTGGACCCCCCATGTTCAGTCCGGGTTTCACGAGCCCGAACTTACTCGAGGCCTCACCAGCTATGTCGCTACTGGGCTGTCACCATCTTCGGCCCGGCTTTCCAACCGGCTCACGACACTACTGGCTTATCCGCTTTCGCTCGCCGCTACTTACGGAGTCGCGGTTGCTTTCCTTTCCTCCGGGTACTGAGATGTTTCAGTTCCCCGGGTTCGCTTCACACGCCTATGCATTCAGCGTGTGATGACCCTCTACGGGCCGGGTTGCCCCATTCAGAAATCCCAGGATCGCAGCTTGGTTACCAGCTCCTCTGGGCTTATCGCAGGTTCCCACGTCTTTCATCGCCTCTTGACGCCAAGACATCCACCGTACGCTCTTTGTAGCTTGATCGCGTCAACCGGACGCCGACTTCATGACCGCTCCCCGCGTGCTTTCACACACGGCTCGCGACACTTCGACGACGCCAACCAACGCATCAAGCGCACTCACAACATACGTCATGCTTACAAACTACTTACTACTAAAAAAACGAAGTTCACATCTCCGCCGACCCGTGTCGGCTTCAATGCGTTTTCGCCTTCGGCGTTCGATTCTCGATGCAAACTCCACCGGGGTTCCCAACTTGTTGACGCACGGACAAAGCCGCGCGCCGACGGAAGACCCAATGTCGGGATCCGATGGAGCCGCGTTACGCGTTCATATCCGGTTGTCAAAGAAATCTGGTCACAGACAGCGGCGTAGTCCCGACCGATCGAAATCGGGTCGAAAACCCATCTCTGCTGTGTCCGGAGTCCCCTTTCAGGACTGGATCGAAGAGTGTATCGACCCCCAACGGTCTGTCAAGCGGCCTGGGGGTAGATCTTCACAAAATTACGAAAGTCCCCCCGTTTCTCATCCGGTGCTCAGTTTCTGAATCCGTCCAGCTGCCGACCCGGCTCCGAACGCTGGTCACGGGGCTCCTCGCGGGGCGCCTGTCGGCCGGGGCGGGCGCGGCCGTCGGCGCCATCGGTCTGCCCTTCCGGGGTGCGGACCACGGCGGTCCGGCCGGTCTCAGCGCTGCGGCGGAGGCGGGTCAGACGCTCGGACTGGCGGTCGCGTTCGGGCTGGCGCACCACAAGCTCGCCGGTGGGATCGCGGAGCACGGCCTGGAGGGCCTCGCCCTGGCCGCGGGCGGCGAGTTCGCTCACATCCACCAGGTACCACCCGGCGACGCGGAAGGGCAGTGTGCCCTCAAGGCGCATCTGTTCGACGACTTTCGACGTCCCTTCGTCTTCTTCGATGACGAAGTAGGGCAGGTCGAGCTGTTCGAGGCGGAGCGCTCCGGAAACGGCGTCTCCGGGCTCGAGGGTGACTCGATCGCTCCGCCAGTAGCCGTTGAAGAAGCGAAAGATCTCGGCGCTGACGTTGGGTGACTGGACGCCACGCCCGATCCCGCCGCCAAGACTGGCGTTGGTGATGAAGAGGTAGGAATCCTCATCGATGGCGACGGGCTGTGACCAGGGCGAAGCGTCGCTGCGGAGGATGGTGGATTCGCCGAACTGACGGATGTCTTCGTGCAGGGTGGCGCCGTGACCAAAGAGGGGATTGGGGGTGACGACGCGGAATCGGTAGCGATAGGTGGCGCCGGGACGGGCCGAGATGTCATGGGCCCAGAGGCGCATGTCGGCGCTGTCGCGGAGCCTTCCGACCGGCGCCGCCAACGCATCGCGCGCGGGGTCAAGCATCCGCACGCCCGCGGGATCGACACCCTGGTCGCGGAGGCTCTGGGCGATGACATCCCGACGTGCGCGCAGCTCATCGAGTCGGCGCGTGAGGCCGTCGCGGCGCTGCTGCATGCCGGTGGAGGTGGTGTTCGGTCTGCGATCGCGTTCGCCGGGCGACCCGCCGCCGCCGGGGCCGGTGATCTGCCCCATTGCCGGAGGGCTGCTGGATGCAGGGGGCGCCATGGACTGCCTGCCGAGGTTGTCGAGCTGCTCCTGGATCTGAGTGATCTCGCGGTTGACGCTCTGGAAGTCGCGCCGAAGCCGATCGACTTCACCGAGCTGTGCGCGGGCCATCTGGGCGTCGGCGGGTGGCAGCCACGGATCGCCGGCGATCATGCCAAGCGGACGGGGCCTCAGGATCGCGCGGCCGTTCTCACGGGCGAGCTGGGCGAGGGTGCGATTGTCGCTGAGCGTCTGAATGTTCTGCAGGCGATCGCGCAGTGTGAATCGGCCGGGCAACGGGGGAAGCAATTCTTCGGGGCCGTAGGCGCCATCGGGGTAGATCTCCTGTCGATAGAGCTCGACGTCGACGATTTCCAGCACGCTGCTCCACCACAGCTCGGGAAGCCGCTGAACATCGGCGTCGGGGGACGGATCCGCTCGGAGGGCGGCCACGAGCGAGCCGGCGTCGAAGGATGACTCGATGGTCACCTTCTGGAGATCGAAGGGCTGATCGGAGGGGAGATACTCGGCGACATCGCGCAGTTCGGGGCGCTGGGCGATGAGCAGCGGATCGACGGCGCCGCCCATGGTGTTCACCATGGGCCTGTCGGGCCGGGGAAGCCGGGGCGGATCGACGCGCAGGGCCTGGACACCCGTGAGCGTGCCGATCTCGCCATCGGCGCCTTCCTGCTGACCGAAGGGTATCCCCTGAGCGAACTGCGCCACGGGCTGTTCGAGCGAATTGAGGAACTCACTGACGTAATCGGGGACGGGGACGCGGGCCTGCTCTGCGGGCTCGTTGTCGCGGATGCGGGCGAGTTGGCGTTGGGCCTGCTCGGCGATGCGCGCGTGGGCGCGGTCGATGGGGACGCCATCCTCGGAGCCGACCTTGACGGTGTTGCCGCCACCGACAAACTGCAGGGCCAGAACGGCGAGCAGCGTGACAACCATGACTGCGAGAAAGATCTTCTCGACGTGCTGTTCGATGGGTTTGATCCCTTTGAGCTTCATGCCTGTTCCTCTGGCGACCCGTGGCCGCGTCTGTGCCGGACTATCCCGGAATGCTCAGAACTCGATGTTCGATGCGCCGGACGCTCCGCCGCCTTCGCCCACACCCACGGCGTTGCGCACCTCGGGGGGCATCAGCCTGGACATCCACGAGCGGAGCCACAGCGTCTCGACGGTGATGCGGGCGCGTACGACGTGGTCCGCGCCATAGACATACCCCTGCGCGAGCGCAGACTGGTGGTCCACGTGCTCGATGTCAATATCGATCACGGTCATGAAATTGACGGCCGAGAAGCCGTTGATGAGATCGATAATCTTGTCGCTGGCGACGATCAGCGTGAGCTCCGCGTAGCGGGTGTCGTAGAGCGGATTGGGCCGGAGGGGCCAGCCGGCGCGGCCGGTGATCGAGGCGTCGAAATTGCGTGAGATCTCGCTTGAGATATTGCCGCCGGTGGACGGCGTGGCGCCTGCCTCGTCAAATCTCCACGGGTTGACCCGGATCCGCTCTACGCGCTTGACGGCGGCTTCGGGAACGAAGCGGGGCGCGCCGGTGTCAGGGTCGATGTTGGCCCTGGCGATGGCGGCGAGCAGATCTTCATGCACCCAGAGGCGGTGCTGCCAGTCCCAGATGGTCGGAAGCGTGGGCAGTGACGCCTCGGTCCAGGGTGAAACTCCGGCGAAAACGCTCATGTCGGCGTAGAACGATGAATCCTGGGCCCGTTGGCGATACAGGCTGAGGCGCTCGGCGGTGAGGCGTTCGCGCAGCTCGCGCTGATCCTCCTCGTCCATGACGGTGCGGCCATCGGTCATGAGGCGGCTGCGCTCCTGATCCCAGCGGCTCTGAAGCTGCTGCAGGACGACCTGCGGACTCGGCGGCGCGCCGGCCCCGTTGCGTCGGAGCGCCTGGCGATGGGCTTCGATCCATGCGGAACTGACTTCCTGGCGCAGTCGCGTCTCGCGCCCGGAGTCGGGTTCGGGAAAGAGGCCGGGGGGCTTCTCGCCATTGTCGATCATGACCAGCGCCTCATCAACGGTGGGCCCGAGCAGGATGCGCTTGCCCTCTCGATTCCGGCGCTCCGCGACAACGCGGAACTCTTCACTCTGGTTACTCAGATCCTCAATGCGCTCGCGGATCAGATCGATGGTGGGCTGATTGGGCGGGCGCGTGAACTCGATCGCCGGCTCGGTGGGATCGAGCGAGGGGATCCTGAAGCGCGCGCTGATCTGCTGAATTGCGCGGTAGTCCTCATCGACTTCGCTCTGCACCTGGTTGCGAAGACCGGTGCTCATGCGCGCGCTCAGGAAGAGAAGCGTGGGCAGCGCGATGATGGCGACGGCGGCGATGATGACGATCGCCAGATTTGATTTGATCCATCCAAGGGCCTTGTTCATCTGTTGTCCTCCCACGCCGCGGCCTGGCTCTGCGATGGGTCATCGGCCGCTTCGTCTGCGGCGTCTGCGGCGTCTGCGGCGTCCGCCCTACGATGTTCACCCGGCGCCTTGAGCGTCGCCTGCAGGGTGAGGGTGTACCGGTAGATGGTGGCGCCCTGCGGCAGCGCCGTGGGCGATGGTGGTAGCGGCGCGAGCTGCGTGAGTTCGCCGGGCGCTGCGGTGGTTTCCTCATTGGAGGACTGGCCACGCTGGCGATCAGGGCCCGCGGCGCTTTCCCGTCGACCCGCGGCGCCGGACGTGGTCTCACCGATCACGATCTCTTCGACCCTGACCTGGTCGACGGTCGGCACAGTCAGTGTGTAGGGCGCGTCATCGCGTTCGGCGTTCTCGCGCAGCCAGCGGAGCAAGTGCGCATCAACGAACGCCTGCTTGTCGGCGTTTGGAGACTCAACCACAAGATTGATGAAGAGTGAGCCGTAGGGTGTCTGTCTCGGCGCGGCGGCGCCGTTGTCGCCGCCTCGGCGCTGTTCGCGGGAATCCACCATGCCGTCCATGCCGCCGCCCATGCTTTGTCCCCCACCCAACATGCCTCCGCCCCCGCCGCCACGTCGGCGTGTGCCGCCGGGACGACGGTCGTCCCGTGCGCCGGGCTCGGCGATCGGCCCGGAGGGCAGCTCGCCGGAGGGTGTGAGGTACCGGACCTGGAGTTCGTGCAGACGGAAGAGCCTCCATTCTTCGAGGGGAATGTCATTGGGTCGGCCCATGACCAGTTCAGGCTGCGGATCGGAGGCCGCGAGCAGGCTCGATATGTCCTTCATCAGGTGGGCGTGCACATCGCGCCGATCGACGAGTCGTCGGATGTTCTCGGCCTTAAAGCCGAAGTTTGCCTGCTGTTCGACTTCGCGCCACGCGCTCACGAGCGTCTGGCCCTGGGTGCGGGCCTGACGGATCTGCTGCGTGGCCTCGCCGCTGCGGGTCTGTTCGACCTGTGCGCGATCGGTCATGGGCCGGTAGAAGCTCACGCCGCCGGCGACAAGCGCGATGGCCGCCGCGGCGGCGAACCATGGAGTCTTGCGCTTCCACACCGATTCGCGAATGACAGCGGTGGGGACAAGGTTGGCGTTGATGGCGCCGAGTCCGACGCCCTGCAGGGCCAGGCCGTACGCCGTCGCCATGTTGAGCGTGACCGACTGCAGGTCGCTCGCCTTTGTTCCTTCAGCGGTCGCCCGGCCGAGCTTGTCGAGACGGACCACATCCATCTGCAACTGCTGGCTGAGGAACTTGCGCAGCCCCATGAGCCGGAAAGTGGAGCCGACGCCGATGACGCGCTTGAGATCGGTGTTGGGGTGGAGCTGCTGGTAATAGGAGAGAGACCGCTGCACGTCCTGAGCCAGATCGGCGAAGACGGGGCGCATCGCCTGGAAGACGTGCCGCTTGTGCTGTGAGCGATCGGCCTCGCGCTTGAGCTTCTCTGCCTTGGAATACGGGAGTTTGAACGAGTTGACCAGCGCCTCGGTGAAGTGGTGGCCGCCGAGCGGGAAGGTGCGGATCCAGACGCGTCCGCCCTCGGCGACGATGAGGTCTGTCGCGAGGGTGCCCACGTCAATGATGACGGTGCCGGGCGTCTCCTCGGTGAAGGACTGGTCGTAGGCGATGGCGTTGTAGACGCTGACGGGGCTGATGTTGAGGGCGTCGGGCTGCAGGTTGACATCGGCGCAGAGATTCAGCCGCTCCATCACGCGCTCGCGGGTGATGGCGAAGATGCCGACCTCGATATCGGGCGTCTCTTTGCTGATGAAGGTCTGGAAATCCCACTCCACTTCCTCGATGGGGAATGGGATCTGCTGCACCGCCTCGAACTTGACGATGTCGGGGACCTTCTTGGGCTCGACGGGCGGCAGCTTGGCGAAACGAACGAAGGCCGCGTGCCCCGGCGCCGAGATGACGATCGACGCCTTGGAGAGATCGTGCTGGGCCGCGAGTGTGCCGAGGGCGACGCGCAAGGCGTCGGCCTGGTCGATGTCGGGCGTGGAGAGCACCTTGGAGTGCGGCACGACGGCGAAGTCTTCGACTTTCACGTCGGCGCCGTCGCGAGACAGTTTCAGGGCCTTGATGGCCCCGGCTCCGATTTCGATGCCCCAGCAGACGTTGGATGAAGCCATTGTGCTCCTCAGGGTCGATGTGTGAGACGTCCCGCCTCGCCAGAGGCCGCGCCCGGTTCGGCGCCGGCGACCTCGTTCGCGGCGGCGGCGCGAAAAATCAATGGGAAGTCGATCTTCTGAAACAATACGAGCGCCGGAGCGCACTTGTTCCCGTTGCAGACGAGAGAGGCCCTATTCGGCTTTTCGCCCCATCATTGCACCAACCGGCCTCGCGGGTGTCAATTTTCGCCAATTTCACGCCGATGACCGGGTGGCTGGCGTCCGCGGTGGTCTCTATGATTTCCTGCGGTACACTGGCTGGCTCTCCGCCGCCGGTGGAGAATCGAGATTCTGTTCCTCTTTGCCCAGGGTTCGCTCATGTCCGCCGCACCCCAGGATCGTTCGTCGGACGCCGCCCAGGCGCCTGCGAACCACTCCGAAACGAACTCAGATTCCGAGTCCAACGCGCCTCGCAACGCGGAGTCCCCGCCCGATGAGGGCGGCTCGACGCCGACTGCGAAGCCGGCCGCGGCGCCTGCCCCGGCGTCGGAATCGCCCCCAGCCATCCCCAGCGACATGAGCCGCGAGATGGACCGGGAGATGGAAAAGGCGATGCAGGGCGAAGACGCCTCCGCCCCCACTCCCACCCCCGGCGCGAACGGCGGCCCGTCCACCGACGCAAGTCCTGGTGCGCCAGACACTTCCAGCTCTCCGGCGCCCGTCACGGACCCCGGCGCCAGGCGTCCGGCGATCCGCGGGCCGCGGGTGGTGCAGGCGGGTCGCGAGCACCGCTCCGGGCGGGTTGTCTCGGTCGGCCCCTCCGACATCTTCATCGAGTTCGGCCCCAAGGAGCTGGGCGTGGCCCAGCGCACCCAGTGGCCGGACGACGAACTGCCCAAGGTCGATGAGACGGTGCAGGTCGTGGTCGATCGCTTCGAGCCCAACGAGCAGATCTACATCTGCTCGCGCCCCGGCGCCGTCCAGAAGGCCCAGTGGGAGCTGCTGGAGCCGGGGCAGATCGTCGAGGCACGCGTCACCGGTGTGAACAAGGGCGGCCTGGAGCTGGAAGTCGCCAACCATCGCGCCTTCATGCCCGCCGGCCGGGTCGATGTCCGCCACATCGAAGATCTGTCCGTCTTCGTGGGCGAGAAGCTCAAGTGCCGCGTGGCCAAAGTGGATCGCTCCGGGCGCGGCAACATCGTGCTTTCCCGGCGCGAGCTGATCGCAGCGGAGATGAAGGAGCTGAAAGAGCAGCTCAAGGGCAAGCTCAAAGAGGGCCAGACGGTCGAGGGCGTGGTGCGCAAGATTATGCCCTTCGGCGCCTTCGTCGACATCGGCGGCGTGGACGGGCTGGTCCACATCTCCGACCTGAGCCACGACCGCGTGCACAACGTCGAGAAGGTGGTGAAGGAAGGCGACACAGTCACCGTCAAGATTCTCAAGCTGGAGTGGGAGAAGGACCGCATTTCGCTGGGCATGAAGCAGGCCCAGCCGGACCCCTTCGCCACAGCCGCAGAGGAAGTCGCCGCCGGCGCCGAGATCACCGGCCGCGTGACCAAGCTGCTCGAGTTCGGCGTCTTCGTCGAGCTGTCGCCGGGCGTCGAGGGGCTGATTCACATCAGCGAACTGGCGTGGCGGCGCGTCGGGCAGGCGTCGGAGATCGTGCAGGTCGACGAGGTCATCACCGTCAAGGTGCTGGAGGTCGACCCGGATCGGCGGCGCATCAGCCTGAGCCTGAAGCAGATGACGCAGGCGCCGGCGCCGAAGGGCGGCGGACGCAAGGGCCGCGGCGAGGAATCGCGCTCAGAAGAAGAGATCCGCAAGGAAACCCCCGCCCAGCGTCGCATGCGCGAGCAGTTCCAGGCCAAGCAGAAAGCCAAGGGCGAACAGGGCCTCAAGAGCGGCCTCGGCGAAGTCGAGGGCGTGGGGCTGGAAGGGCTCGCGAGCCAGATCAAGCTGGGGTGAGGCCGGGATCGACAATTCAATCGCTACGTGCCACCGTCCATCGTTTCGATGGTCGGTGTTTTTCACCGGCATTCTTCACCGGTATGTTGTTTCACTCCAGGCGATGTTGAACGGAGGCGCCGACCGCTCAGGGCAGCGGTCGGCGGCGCGGCGTGCCATGAATTCATGCTCCGAGTGCGGGATTTCGAGCTGATCTCACGCAACTGAATTGCGCCCACCAGACGCCGAGGCTGAGTCTGCCAAGCCTCGGGAAGTGGGCGCGTCGCTTCGAGATGACGCAGGTCGCGAGGGGCGCCTTTGTGGAGATTCTGGCTGTCTCTCCGAGCGACCGAGGCTTCGTCGAAGACTCCTCAGCCTCGGCGTCTGGTTGTTCGCTGCCGGAGGGTAGTGGAGCGCTGGTGTGGAGACGCCGTCGCAGGCGTCGATCGCAGCTTTCCGCAGTTTTTTTCGCGCTTCGCAGTGCGATGAAACGCCGAGGCTGAGTCTGCGAAGCCTCGGGAAGTGGGCGTCCGAGCCGGGCGAAGTGAAGTCACCAGACCCTCTCCGCCGATCGTGCGTAGAAGAAGGCAGGAGGAACTCGATGGCGGGACGGGCCTGTGGAATTCGCACGGTTCTCGGCTTCACGGCGTGCGCGATGGGGCTGTTCTTCGGGCTGTCATCGCTTGCGATGGCTGCATCCTCGCATTGGCGGCCCGTGGCGACGCCGAAGTGGGATCGGGACGATGCGACGTTTGACCAGTCGCGCGATCGACCTTCCGGCTGGAAGCTCGCGGGCTGGTGCATGGCATCAAACACCGACCATCTCTCCCTGAGCGAAACTGGCTCCTGCTTCTATGGGAGCCGATCGGAGCCGGATCTGACGGCGCCAGGCGTCAGGCTCTTTGCCGAGTCCAGTGATGAGGCGCGGGCGATCTCGTTCCGGTATTGCGAGCGCTCGCAGCAGCTCATCCACATCGCATCTGTGGCCGATCCGGTCGGGCTGCTGGCCGGAAACGGCAAAGTCGCGCTATTCGCGCAGACTCCATATCGAAAGTCGTACTTCATCATCATTCACTCGGCGTTCTTGTGGAGCCTTGGAGCGGCGTCGCTCCTGTGCGCTGTGCCAGTGTGGCGGACGATCCGGCCGTGGAGGCGACGGAGGCGCGGGCTGTGCATGCGGTGCGGGTACGATCTGCGCGAGCTCGCGATCGGCGCACGCTGTCCGGAGTGCGGACACGGCGACGCTTGTCCAGAATGAATCGGGCCACATATGCTCAGATCTGAGAGAGAGCGAAAGGCAGCGTCCAGAGAGTCGAACCCCGACGACTCAAACCGCATGCATCGCAATGACTTGAAGTTGCTCGCCGTCGGGGCGCTGTTCCTGGGCTTCGCCCTCGCCATGCATGCGATTCGTGGCGAGTGGCCGTCGGGATTCGCGACCGCTACACCAGAAATCCTGGGGGAAACTCGGTATGCAACGGTGCTTTCCTGGGAGTTCGTATCAGACAGGAAATCCTTTCAAATGGGGTCGATGCAGGTCGTAGGATGGAAGTATCTTGTCACTTTCGAGCCCCGAATTGAGATATTCGGATTCCGACTCTGGCGCACCCATTGCGACGGCGCCATGCTGCAATGGGAGCCGAGCGCAGGGCCACAGGGGATTCGCAGCGCTGTTCTCGACCCGGTTGCGATCCAGATTCGCAGAGGCCGAATGACATTTGGTTGGCGATTCGAACATGGCTCGACATGGATCGTCAGCTTCTCCTCAACGCCGTTCTGGCTGCTCGGCTCCCTCGTGTTCATCTTCGCCATCACATCGATGGCCGTGCGGCTCTGGCGGGGAGCGCCAGCGGGGCATTGCCCGTACTGCCATTACGATCTTGGCGGACTCGGCAAAGGCGCCAGATGCCCGGAATGCGGTGGACGCACGGCGCTCACCGACCGTCAACAAAACCTTCGTCGGCGCGCCCCATCACTCGATCAAGGCTCCGAGGCTGCGTCTGCGCAGCCTCGGGAAGTCGGCGCGATGTCTCGGGGTGAGCGGGAAGCCTCGGGTTGAGCGACAGTCGCGACGGGCGCCGGTGTGGAGATTCTGGCTGGCTCTCCGGGCGTCCGAGGCTTCGTCGAAGACTCCTCAGCCTCGGCGTCTGGTTGTACGCTGCTGAAGGGTTGTGGAGCGCTGGTGTGGAGACGCCGTCGCAGACGCCGACCGCTGCTGTCTTCAATTTTTTCGCGCTGCACAGTGCGATGAGACGCCGAGGCTGAGTCTGCGAAGCCTCGGGAAGTGGGCGCAATGCCTCGATGTGAGCAGGAAGCCTCGGGTTGAGCGACAGTCGCGACGGGCGCCGGTGTGGAGAATCTGGCTGTCTCTCCGGGCCTCCGAGGCTTCGTCGAAGACTCCTCAGCCTCGGCGTCTGTGTCGCTATCCTCTTCATCACTCAACATCGCCCTTCACCACTCCCCACTCTCTCTCCCCATTGCCCGCTTCCAATTCCCCATTCCCCATTCCCCATTCCCCACTGCCCATTGCCCATTGCCATTTGCCCACTGCCTTCCCCTCCCCCACTTCCCATGTCCCACGACCCACTTCAGATTCTGAGCGAGCGATTTCTTGACGCCATGCGGGGCGCCTTCGGCGACCGGTTGCCCGAGGGGGCCGATCCGATGATCGCCGCCTCGCGCAATCCGCAGTTCGGCGATTACCAGTCCAACGCCGCCATGCCGCTGGCGAAGGCGCTCGGGATGAAGCCGCGGGACATCGCGGCGCAGATCGTCGAGAAGCTGGATCTTTCCGGTGTGGCCGAGCCGGTGGACGAGCACACCATCGCGGGGCCGGGGTTCATCAACATCCGGCTGGACCGGGGGGCGCTGGCGGGGCTGCTGGACGCCCTCGACTCGCCGGATCTCGGCATCGAGCCGCCGGAGTCGCCTTCGACCATCGTCGTCGATCTCTGCGGCGTGAACCTGGCCAAGCAGATGCATGTCGGGCACCTGCGTTCGACGGTCATCGGCGACACCATCGCCCGTGTCTTCGAGCGGCTGGGGCACCGCGTGATCCGGCAGAACCACCTGGGCGACTGGGGGCTGCCCATCGCGATGGTGACGCGAGCGGTGATGGATCGGGCCGCGAAGGGCGAGATCGATCTCGACGCGATCGACCTTGATGAACTGGATGCGCTCTACAAGTCGGCGCAGAAGTCGTGCGACCCCGAGTCGGCGGGCGAAGCCGCGGCGGAGAACCTGGCCCGGGCGAAAACCACCTTGGTAGCGCTGCAATCGGGCGACGCCGAGACGGTCGCGGCGTGGAAGCGCATCAGCGACATCACGGTGAACGAGTGCGTGGCGGTGTGCGCACGGCTGCATGCGACGGTGCTGCCCGAGCATACGGCGGGTGAGTCGACGTACCGCGATGAGCTGGCGGGGATCGTGGATGATCTGCTGTCGCGGGGCGTGGCGGAGGAGAGCCGGGGGGCTGTGATCGTGGATCTGAAGGACGCCGGCATCGCAGAGCCGCTGCTGGTGCGTAAGAGCGACGGCGGTTTTCTCTACGCCACGACGGACATGGCGGCGATCCGGCGCCGGGTGCAGAAATTCGGGGGGGATCGGATCATCTACGCGGTGGATGCGCGCCAGTCGCTGCACTTCCGCCAGCTCTTCGCCGCGGCGAAGAAGGCGGGATACGCGAAACGTCCGGACGGGACCGATGCGCAGCTCGATCACGCGGCGTTCGGCACGGTGCTTGGCGAAGACAACCGCCCCTTCAAGACGCGGACCGGTGAGAACGTGAAGCTGGCGGACCTGCTGGATCAGGCTGTGGAGCGGGCCGGCGCCGCGGTGAAGGAGAAGAACCCGGATCTGTCGCCCGAAGACCAGCGGATCGTGGCGGAGGCGGTGGGGATCGGGGCGATCAAGTACACGGATCTGGCCAACGACCGGGTGCGGGATTATGTGTTCAGCTTCGACCGCATGCTGGCCTTCGAGGGGAACACGGGGCCGTACCTGCAGTACGCGCTGGTGCGCATCCGCAGCATCCTGCGCAAGGCGAAGGCGGAGCATGGCGTTGATGAAGCGGCGCTCGGCGGGGACGGCGCGATGCTGCGCATCGAGGCGCCGGAGGAGAAGGATCTGGCGCTGTTGATCCTGCGTTTCCCCGGCGTGGTGCGCACGGTGGCGGACTCGCTGGAGCCGCACCGGCTGTGCGGCTACCTGTACGAGGTGTCGACGGCGTTCAGCGGGTTCTTCCAGAACTGCCCGGTGCTGCGGGCGCAGGATGATGTGATGCGCCTGTCGCGCCTGCGCCTGTGCCGCCTGACGGGGCGGGTGCTGGAGAGCGGGCTGGAGACACTGGGGATCGTGGCGCTGGATCGGATGTGATGGAACGCGGAGGGCGCGGAGGGGCGCGGAGGGGGAGGAACGCGGAGTGAGAGGGAGTTTTTGAGTGAGACGGAGTTGGGAAGAGTGGGGATTGTGTGGGTTTGGAATGATCGCTTGGGGTGAATTTGGAGCGCGCTCGGAGGTGTTGGGCGGCTTCTTTCACCAATCTTTCTTTTCCTGATTTCTTCCTCTGAGCTTCTCCGCGCCCTCCGAGTTCAATCTCTTCTTCTCCGACTCCGTCTTCCCCAAAATTCCATCCCACTCCGCGTTCATCCCCCCGATCAGCGGGCGAAGCGCATCACATCCGCGGCCCGCTCGACTCCGGGGCGGCGGCCGTTCAGGCTTTGCCAGTCGATGGTGTCGAGGATCCATTCGTCGTTGTCGCCGCGGCGCCAGTCGAGGCGCCACCAGGTGACGGAGGGCGGGCCGATATTGGAGATGACGCGGACGCGGAACTGGGTGCGGGCGGCGATGGGCGAGGAGACGACGGCCTGGGTCTCGAGGATCGTCATGCCGCGGGGCTGCACCTCGGCGGGGAAGTTTTCGACGATTCCGAGCAGCACATCGCGGTTGATCTGGCTGAGGCGGGTTCCTGAGATGGCGAGGGCGAAGTCATCGCCGATGATCTCGCCAGCGCGTCCGGAGTCGCCGGTCTCGGCGGCGTCGACGAGCTGGTGTGTGAGGCGTATCACGCGCTCGCGCTCTGTGGTGACGATGGCGCCGAGCAGGAAGACGCCCAGCCCGGCGAGGACAAGGACGGCGCCGATCGCGCCGCCCAGTCGAGCCTGGCTGCGCCGGGCCAGCAGGGCGACAATGAGGAGCCCGACGATGATGAGCAGGATCGCGGCGGGCAGCGGCCGCTCCAACGCCCAGACCTGGAGGAACGGGGGATCGGGCAGGGGCGTGATGATGGCGAAAAGGTGCGTCATGGCGAGCATTCTTGCAGGTGGTCGTCGGCTCCCCCCGATACTTTCGTTACAGGAGGATAGCGGCGCGACACCCGCCGAGCGCCCCCCGCCATGCACGCGCCGGCGCCACGCTCGTAGCCGCACGAACCATCATGCTGACCACGCCTTCATACTCGCCCGATGCGCCCCTGATCGGGGGCGGCCTGACGCTCGAATCGAACCTGTCGGCGATCGGCGCCGCCTCGCCGCACATCGTGGCGATGCTGCGCCAGACGGATGCGGCGCCGGGGATCGAGTTCATCCCGACTGAGGACAACGGCGCCCTGAGCGCCATGATGGACGGAAAGGCCCTCGCCAGCCGGCGCCGCCCGCTTGAGGAAGCGAAGCGGCTGGCGGAGACGGTGGATCTGCGCAAAGCGGGCGCGGTGGTGGTGATGGGCTTCGGGCTCGGCCACCACGTGGCGGCGCTGGCGAAGCGGATGAAGCGCGAGGGGATCATCATCGTCTACGAGCCGGATCTGCGGCTGCTTCGGGCGGCGATGGAGCGGATTGACCATGGCTCCTGGCTGCGCGAGAGCAACGTCGTCTTCCTGACGGATGCGGAAGACACGGCTTCGATGTCGGCGCTCCTCAACGGCGCGGAGGGCGTGCTCGCGATGGGAGTACACATTCTCGAGCACCCGCCCAGCCGCTCGAGGCTTGGCGACAGCGCCCGACGCTTCGGAGTGAACTTCTCGGGGCTGGTCACTTCCGTGCGCACGACGGTCGTCACCACGATGGTGCAGACCGAAGTCACGATGCGCAACCTCTTCATGAACGCAGACCATTACTGCCTGCGCGCCGGTGTCGCTGACCTGGCGGGGGCGTGCGCCGGGCGTCCTGCGATCGTGGTGTCCGCGGGTCCGAGCCTGGAGCGGAACATTCACCTGCTGAAGACTCCGGGGGTGCGCGAGCGGGTGGTGATCATCGCGGTGCAGACGACGCTCAAGACCCTGCTCGCGATGGGCGTGAAGCCGCACTTCGTGACGGCGCTGGATTATCACGAGATCAGCCGGAGGTTCTACGAAGGATTGACCGAGTCGGATGTCGAGGGCGTGACGCTGGTGGCGGAGCCGAAGGCGAACCCGGCGATTCTTGATGCGTTTCCCGGCGCGATCCGCTGCGCGGGCGATGGGCTGCTGGACAGAGCGCTGGGCGAGGAGCTGGCCGGCGAGCACGGCGATCTGACGCCGGGGGCGACGGTGGCGCACCTGGCGTATTACCTGGCGCGTCATCTCGGGTGCGACCCGGTGGCGCTGATCGGTCAGGATCTGGGCTTCACCGACGGGCAGTATTACTCGGCGGGCGCCGCCATTCATGATGTGTGGGCGTGCGAGCTGAACTCGTTCAACACGCTGGAGATGATGGAGTGGCAGCGGATCGCGCGGGCGAAGTCGATGCTGCGTCGGGCCACCGACCATCTCGGGCGTCCGGTGTATACCGATGAGCAGATGTCAACGTACCTGGCGCAATTCGAGCGCGATTTCAAGGCCGATGCGCAGCGCGGACTGACGACGATCGACGCCACCGAGGGAGGCGTGGCCAAAGCGCAGACGCGTCCTATGGCGCTGTCAGATTTTCTCGAACGACATGCGGGGCCCGACGCCCCCCTGCTGCCGGCGCTTGCGCCGGCTGCGCCTGCGGGGGAGGCGTCGATGCGCGCGGGGGCGCGCAAGCGGCTCGATGAGGTTCGCCGCGGCGTGGTGCGAATGGGAGCGCTGAGCCGGCAGACCGCATCGCTGCTGGAGCGAATCCGGGAGAACCACGGCGATCAGAAGCTGGTGAACAAGCTGATCGCGCAGGTGAACCGCATCCGCGACGAGGTGCAGGCGATCGACCCCGGCTACGAGCTGGTGCAGAAGCTGAACCAGACGGGCGCCTTCAAGCGAGCCCGGGCCGACCGCGAGCTGCGGCTGGAGGCGGGGCTGACCGCGCTCGAGACGCAGCGGCGACAGATCGATCGCGATGCAATGAACGTCCGCTGGCTCGCAGAGGCTGCGGATGCGATGGCGGAGATTCTCGAAGAAGCCTGCAAGGCGCTGGACGGCGCACCGAAGCGCACGCGCGATGTGTCGCGCGGGGAGATTGCGTCGATCGATTCACCGGATGGCGCCGGAGAACGCAAGAACGCGCCGTCGCGGCGGGCCACGCGCCGGATCGGCGCGGTGATTCCCGTGGAGCTCGAGCGCACGGCGCTGGGAACCCGGCGCGATCAGGGCGCGACGTTCCTCGGGCGCCATCCGCTCCGGGCAACGCTGGAGCGGCTGGCGCGTTGCAGGCGGCTGGACCGCGTTGTGTTGCTCACGGATGCGCCGGAAGCGCTCGAGCGCATCGTGCGGCCGGAGATCCGGGGATTGCGGATCGAGATCGTCGCGACGGAGGGGCCGCCGCTGGGCAGGCGGGTCGAGGGATTGCGCGGGGCGCGGCTGTGGACGGACAACTCTTGGCGGGGCGGGCTGGGCTCGTTCACGTGCTTCGACGAGGCGCTGGCGCCGGAGGCGACGGCCGCGGCCCTGGAGCGGTTCGATCTGGACGGGGCCCTGCTGGTGGGCGCGGACTGGTGCCTGGTTGATCCCGAGTTGTGCGACGCCGTGATCGAGCGGCACCTGGAGCGTCCGGAGAAGCACCGGGTGTCTTTTTCGCAGGCGCCGCCGGGGCTGGCGGGGTGCGTGATCGAGCGCGGGCTGGTGACGGACCTCGCGGCGACGATGGACAAGGGTGGGAGTTTCGCGAGCGTGGCGGGCCTCTTGGGATATGTGCCGGTGAAGCCGCAGGCGGACCCGATCGCGCATCCGATGTGCGCGCCGGTGTCGCCATTGGTGCGCGACACGCTCTTCCGGTGCATTCCCGATTCGGCGCCGCGGCGGGTGATGCTGGAGCAGGCGATGCTG
This sequence comes from Phycisphaeraceae bacterium, assembly GCA_007693965.1. Taxonomy (GTDB): domain Bacteria; phylum Planctomycetota; class Phycisphaerae; order Phycisphaerales; family UBA1924; genus RECQ01. Next base: position 41,207 of record RECQ01000042.1, read on the forward strand.
CTCATCGCGGGCGATCGCGGCTGGAGCGCGGTGGTGGAGGCGGATGCGGAGACGATCGCGCAGGCGATCCGTGAGCGCATGCGCGATATGCCGACGGGGCTGCCCAAGCAGACCATCGTCGAGCTGTGCCCGGGGAGGCGCTCGCTCGGGCGGCGGGTGGAGTGGCTGTGGCCGGGCGGCGATGTCGTCGAGCGTCCGGTGATGACGCGCGAGCTGGCGGACCGGATTTTCACAGCGCTGGGTGAAGAGCGGAACGACGCGGTCGTCGACTTCGCGGGATTCGGCGACCCCCTGCTGCATCCGGAGTGCATCGAGTTCGTGAAACTTGCGAAGGATTGCGGCGTGGCGGGCGTGCATGTGCGCACGGATCTGCTGTGCGATGAGGCGACGGTCGATGCGCTGCTGGAGAGCGGCGTGGACATCGTCAGCGTCGACCTGATGGCGCAGACGGCGGAGACGTATCGCGCGATCATGGGGCAGGATGCGTACAAGACCGTGCTGACGAACGTCGATCGGCTGCTGAATGGCCGCACGAGCAACGGCGGCCTGCCGACGCCGTGGATTGCGCCGCGGATCACGCGGTGTGATGCGGTGTACGAGGAGATCGAGTCGTTCTTCGACAAGTGGCTGCTGCTGGCGGGGGCGGCGGTGATCGACCAGGCGCCGCGGGCGATCGAGGGCGAGCGGATCAGGCCGCTGGGCAAGCCGAATGCGGCGAAGCGGCGCGACTGGCGCAGCCGGATGATGGTGCTGTCGGACGGCGCGGTCGTGGTTGATGAGCGCGATGCGGCGGGCGAGGGGGCGATCGGGAACCTGACGGATGAGCCCTTGGGAACGGTGTGGAGGCGACTGCTGGAGCGGCGCCGGGATACATGGCGGCGCGAGGGGTATGGTCATGCAGACTTGTGGACGGGGTGGTGAACTCGGATGAACGGAGTCGCATGAGAGCGCTTGGACTCATACTCGGGAGGGCCGGAAGCAAGGGGTTGCCGGGGAAGAACCTCGCGATGATCGCGGGACGGGAGTGCGTGCGCTGGACGATCGACGACGCGGTGCAGGCGAAGTCACTGGCGCGGCTGGCGCTTTCCTCGGACTCGGTGGAGCTGCAGCGGATCGCGCTGGAGTCGGGTCTGGACGCGGTGGCGCGGCCGGATGAGCTGGCGAGCGACAAGGCGACCGTCGACGCGGCGGCACGGCACGCGGTGGAGTCGCTGGGCGACGACGGGCTCGACTCGGTGGTGATTCTGTACGCCAACGCGCCGGTGCGCCCGCCGGGGCTGATCGACCGTGCGGTGCGCATTTTCGAGGAGACGGGCGCCGACTCGGTGCAGAGCTACGCGCCGGTGGGCAAGCATCATCCGTGGTGGATGGCGCGGGTGGATCCTTCCTCGGGTCGTGTGGATCCGTGGGAGGGCGATGTGCTGAACAAGGGCGTGTATCGGAGGCAGGAATTGCCGCCGGCGTTCGTGCCGGACGGGGGCGTGCTGGTCGTGCGCCGGCGGGCGCTGTTCCTGGAGGTCGATGGTGTGGACCGTTCCAGCCCCCACGCGTTCTTCGGGCGGGAGATGCGAGGCGTGATCAATGAAGCGGGGGCGGTGGTCGATATCGATGATCGGATCGATCTGCTGGTGGCGGATGCGATTCTGCGCGAGCGAACCTCGGGCGTTCTCTGAAGGGGAAGCCTCATGGCGAATGAATCGCTGGAGAGCAGCGGACCGGGGCGGACGCTGGTGATCGCCGAGATCGGTGTGAACCATGATGGTTCGCGCGGGCGGGGGCTTGAGCTTGTGGACGCCGCGGCGGAGGCGGGGGCGGACGCGGTGAAGCTGCAGATCTTCGAAGCGGCGCGGCTGCTGGGCGCCGGCGCCGGGCTGGCGACGTACCAGGCGAATTCGGGCGAAACGAATGCGGCGGCGATGCTCGAGCGACTCGAACTCTCGATCGACGATGCGCGGGCGCTGGTGAACCGGGCCAGGGAGCGCGGCCTGCTGGCGATCGCGACGGTCTTCAGCGTGGAGCTGGTCGAGGCGACGGAGGGATTGGGGCTGGATGCCTACAAGACGGCCTCGCCCGACATCGTGCATCGGCCGCTGATCGAGCGACTGGCGCACACGGGCAAGCCGCTGATCATGAGCACGGGCGGGGCGGAGATGGATGAGGTGAAGCGTGCGGCGGGGTGGGCGCGGGAAGCCGACGCGAAGCCGCCCTTGACGCTGCTGCACTGCGTGAGCAGCTACCCGACGAAGGATGACGATGCGAGCCTGAATGGCGTGCGGGCGCTGGGGGAAGTTTTTTGCGGGGATGGGGCGACGGGGTTGCGGGCGCTGGTGGGGTACAGCGATCACACGCAGTCGGTGGATACGGGGGCGCTGGCGGTCGCCGCGGGCGCGAGTGCGCTGGAGAAGCACCTGACGCATGACCGCTCAGCGCCGGGCCCGGACCACGCGGCGTCGCTGGATCCGGGGCAGTTCGCTGAATATGTGCGCCTGGTGCGCCGAGCGGAGCAAATGCTGGGGCCGGTGGGCAAGCGCGTGCAGGCGTGCGAGCGCGAGGTGATGGCGGCGGCGCGGCAGTCGATCACGAGCGCGAGAACGATCGAGGCGGGAGCGCGCATTGAAGCGAAGGATGTGACGGTGAAGCGCCCCGGGACTGGGCTCGAGCCGTGGCGGATGGAGGATGTGGTGGGGCGCACCGCTGCGGGCCGGATCGAGGCGGATGCGCCGATCCGCGAGGAGGATCTGAAGTGACGGCGACGGAGCGGCAGCGCATCGCGGTGGTGACCGGATCGCGGGCGGAGTTCGGCCTGCTGGCGCCGGTGATGCGCGCCATCGAGGCGCATGCGGGGCTGGAGCTGCGCGTGATCGTGGCCGGCGCCCACCTGCTGGCGCCGGCCCGCACCGGGCGCGAGGTGGCGGCAGCGTTTCGTGTGGATGCGGAAGTCGAGATGCAAATGGATGGGCAATCGGGGCGGGCGGCGGATGCGCTGGCGCTGGGGCGCGGGGTGGCGGGGTTCGCGCGGGCGCTGGTCGAAATCGATCCGGACTGGACGGTGGTTCTCGGCGATCGCATCGAGCCGATGGCGGCGGCGTGCGCGGCGAGCGTGGGCGGGTTTCCGCTGGCGCACCTGCACGGCGGCGACCGGGCCGAGGGCGTGGCGGACGAGGCAATGCGCCACGCGATCAGCAAGCTGGCCCACCTGCATTTTCCGGCGACGGAGCAGTCGCGCGAGCGGTTGGTGCGGATGGGGGAAGATCCGCAGCGCGTGCATGTGGTGGGATCGCCGGCGATGGACGGGCTGGCGGATGTTGCGATGATGAACGATGCGGAGGCGGCGGAGCTCGGCGATCCGGACACGGTGTTTCTGATGCACCCGGTCGGGGCGAGCGCCGAGACGGAGTTTGCGAACGCTTCGTGTGCGCTGGAGGCGCTGCGCGGGCGGCGCGTGCTGGCGCTGGCGCCGAATCACGATCCGGGGCGCGAGGGGATCGTGCGGGCAATCGAGGAATCGGGCGTGCGCATTGAGGCGCACCTGGCGCGAGAGCGGTTCGTCGGGCTGCTGAAGCGGTTGAGCGAACGCGGCGGGCTGCTGGTGGGGAACAGCTCAGCTGGGCTGATCGAGGCGGCGGCGCTGCGCGTTCCGGCCGTGAACATCGGGCGGCGGCAGAACGGGCGAGAGCGGGGCACGAACGTGGTGGATGTCGAAAGCGGCGCATCAATCGACGGTGTGCGAGGAGCGCTGGAATCGGCGCTGAAGATTGATCGCACCGGCATCACGCATCCCTTCGGCGACGGTCGGACGGGGGAGCGCGTGGCGAACATTCTCGCGAAACTGGACAAAGCGCGGGAAGCCGATGCGCGGGCGGAGATTCTGAGAAAGCGATGCACGCACTGAAGCGATGCGCTTGCTCGGACTGAATCGCAACGTTCGAAGCAGACGCCGAGGCTGAGCCTGCGAAGCCTCGGGGAAAATCGCCGAAGCGACTGGCGCAGCGATCGAACGTCTGGCCCTCGCTCCGGGCGACCGAGGCTTCAGCGACTGTTGTTCAGCCGTCGCTGTCGTCTTCGTCGACTTCGTCGACTTCGTCGGGGCTCCAGTCGAAGTCGTCGTCGTCCATGGGGACGAACTCTTCTTCCTCGACGGGGATGAAGATCTCTTCGGGCTCGGCGGGGCCTCGTTCGGGGAGGACGGCGCCGGGCATCTCGCCTGGCTCGCGGATGCGCACATCGAGCAGGCGTGCGTCATAGGGCGGGACGGACATGCGGTTGTCGAGGGGGCCGAAGCGTCGGCCGAGGTCCATGACGCGCCACTGCATCATGTCGGCCATGGTGTCGTTGTCGCCGCGGTCGCGGATGAAGTTGACCACGAGCTGCTGACCGACGGGGACATCGACGGACCAGAGCGTCTCGTCGGTGCGTGTGTCGATGAGCGAGACGGTCTGCGGCGCCCAGGAGTGGCTTGGGTAGGTGAAGCGGTCGGCGGAGTAGCCGGGGCCGCCGGCGAAGTAGCAGCCGCCGGTGAGGAGGAGGATGGAAAGGGCGCCGGCGGTGGCGATCGCGCTGCGACGGCGGGAGAGGAAGCTGGTCGGCCGGTCCGTGGACATCTGGGAGGCTCCGGAAGTTGGGATGGGGGCCGGGGTCCGGCCCGCGTGCGTGTTCCGTAAGATACGTCGGCAGGCGGCGAAGTTCACCATGAGGGCGGCGGGCGACGGGCGGTCCGTCGGCGCCAGCTTCGGACACCATCATCGTCCGAGAACGCCCGCCGCTCCACCTGAACTGGATGAAATGACGAGAAACGACGCGGAAGCGAGACAGGACGGCGGGCCGTCGGCGGGTTTAACGCCGGGAGGGCTGCGAATCGGGCATGGATATGACCTGCACCGGCTGGAGGAGCCCCCGCCGCGAGGGCAAGGGCGACCGCTGGTGCTCGGGGGCGTTCGACTGGAGCACGACCGGGGCCCGGTGGGCCATTCCGATGGCGACGCCCTGCTGCACGCGCTGACGGACGCCCTGCTGGGGGCGCTGGGGCTGCCGGACATCGGGCGTCTGTTCCCCGATACAGCGCCGGAGAACGAGGGACGCGATTCTCGGGATTTTCTGAATGAGGCGGTGCGGCGGGTGCGCGAGGCGGGGTGGGGCGTGGTGAACGTGGACTGCACGGTGATCCTGGAGCGGCCCAAGCTGGGGGCGCACCGGGAGGCGATGCGGGCCAACATTGCGGAGATGCTGGGCATCGGGGTGGAGGATGTGAACGTGAAGGGCAAGACACACGAGAAGGTGGACGCCGTGGGCGAGGGGCGGGCGGTGGAGGTGCATGTGGTGGCGCTGCTGATGCGCGCAACGAGCGCGGGGGCCGGTTCATGAGCGGCGCAGCGCTGTGGCAGCGGGCGGCATCGTATGCGGCGCGGGCGCATGCGGGACATGTGCGCAAGGACGGCGTGACGCCGTATGTTGCGCACCCGTTCCGTGTGGCGATGGTCGTGCGCGATGTCTTCGGGTGCGATGATACGACCGCGATCGCCGCAGCGCTGCTGCACGACACCATCGAGGACACCGGGACCGATTACGACGAGCTGGCGGAGCTGTTCGGCGCGCACGTTGCCGACTGCGTGGCGGCGCTGTCGAAGGACATGCGCCTGCCGGAGCCGCAGCGCGAGCCTGCGTACGACGAGGGGCTGCGCCGGGCGGACTGGCGGGCGAAGCTGATCAAGCTGGCGGATGTGTACGACAACCTGTGCGACCTTTCGGGCGATTCGAAGAAGGTTCTGGATAAGTGTCGTCGGGCAGTCGAGATCGCGAAGCCCGCGGCGACGGAGCATCCGGCGGTGGCGAAGGGCGTGGATGCTGTTGAGCGGCTGGTTGCGGAGAAGGGAGAACCACGGAGACACTGAGGCACAGAGCGGGGGATGGGGACGTAGAGATGGGGTGATGCGAGGGACTGTGGCGGTGAGGGTGCGCCTTGTGACGGACGGCGCATCGGCATCGTTTATTACTCTTGTGGCGCCTTGGTTGCCTTGTGGTTTGGTCGTTGGGGCGCGGTCAATTGAATGAAAAACGGGCCGCGGCTTTCGCCGCGGCCCGTGTGGTTTTCAGTGTCGCTGTCGCAGCAGAATCAGGCGCGGCGGCGGCGGGATGCGGCGAGGCCGGCCATGGCGAAGAGCCCGACGGCGCCGGGGGTGGGAATGAGCACCCAGGAGCCAAGGACGGCGCCGGAGCCGGGGATGCCCGCGGTGTCGCCGATGACGATATCGCCGGAGAGGTTGAAGGTCGCGGCGCTGAAATCGAACCCGGTGGTGGCGCCGGTGAAGGCGGGATCGGTGGTGTTGAAGGTCTGAGGGCCGCCGCCGATACCAGAGGCCCAGAAGTTCAGGCCGCTCGTGCCGAGGGCGCCGATGTCGTTGAAGACTCGGTTGTAGGCGTTGGTGTTCCCGTTGGGGCTGAGGTCGCCGCCGATGACCTGGGAGCCGCCGGTGTTGAATCCGGCACCGCCGAACAGGTCGAGCAGCGAGATGCCGCCGACAATACTTGCGCTGTCGTCAGTGACGGCGGCTGCAGCGCCGGTGGAGTTGAAGGTGACGCTGGACGGGTCGGTGTTGTCGACGATGATCAGAACGGGGATCTCCCCGGCGTTCGCGGCGGCGGTGGCCAGACCGGTGGCGGCAACGATTGCGAGAATGCTACGTGACATATACTTCTTCCTTTTCTCCTGGCAACGTAGTCGAATTTCCCTGACGCGGCGCCGACTTCAAACGAGCATCCAGGATCATGCTCCGAATTCGATCCGGCAATCGCACAATGCGCCGTACAGGCGGCGAACTGGCGAACTCGTTCTGCTGGCGCGAACCGTGAAGACACGGGTTCAACGTCAGTGAACATGTGCGAACATATCACAGATGGAGTGCCATTCAATATTTTTCTGTTGCATTTCGTCGATCGCGTGATCATAAAGTTGAATACAGTGGGGCATTTCGCCCATGCACAGCAGCGCCGACCCCCGCACGCGTCTCAAGCAACATGCGACCGACACACCGTATGGCGCCGCATCGCGAATTATCGGTGCTAATTCCTCGATGTATATCACCGAGATTGCCCAGATTTCCACCAGGGCAAGGCCGTTCGCCACGCACTCACTTCGGCAGCATTTTCCCCACCGTTCGCGGCGAGAAGGGGAACGCCTCGAAGACGGCGCGCATGTCGTCGATGGTCACCGCGTTGATGGAGTCGAGTTCTTCTTCGAGTGTGAGGTGCTTGTGGAGGTAGGTCCACAGGCGTCCGAGTCGCTGCATGCGTCCGCCGGGGCGCTCGCCGGCGAGCGTGACGGCGGTGGCGAGCTTGTTGCGCAGTTTTTCGAGATCGGATTCTTCGAGGGAATCGACCAGATTGTCGATCTCGCGCTCGATGACTGACCAGACCTCCCCGGCCCGCTCCGGCGGACAGGATGCATAGACGAAATAGTCGCCGACGCCGTCGTGGGGGTCGTAGGCGGACTGGGCTTCTTCGGCGAGTCCGGTCTCGACAAGGGCCCAGTGCAGGCGGCTGTTGTCGGGATCGCCGAGGGCTTTGGCGAGCAGCATGGCGGCGTAGCGGCGCGGATCGTCGGCGGAGGGAGCGGGGCAGAGCATGAGCTGGTAGCAGCGCGTGACTTTGTCATCGCGCATTTCGAACTTTTCATCGGGTGTCGGCGTCGTTCCCATGTCGCGCCGGGCGTCGGTGCGGGCCCACTCGCCGCAGAGTTTGCGGAGCTGCTCCACCGCGGCGTCGAAGTCGAGTCGCCCGGCGAGGGCGACGACGGTGTTGTCGGCGGAGTAGCGGTTGTTGAAGTAGTCGAGCATCTGGCCGCACTGCATCGAGGTGATGGTGGTGTCGAGGCCGAGGACTCGATGACTGAGCGGATGGCCGCCGTAGCGGCGGGCCATGGTCTCTTCGTAGAGAACCCAGAAGGGGTTGTCCTTGTACATCGCGATCTCTTCGAGGATCACGCCTTTTTCACTGGTGAAGTCGTCCTCGCGCAGGGCGGGGCGCAGGATGTCGGCGAGGATGTCGTTGGCGTGGGGCAGGTGCTCGGGGAGGACGCTGGCGTAAAAGCAGGTTATCTCGCTGGTTGTGTAGGCGTTGTAATTGGCGCCGATCTCATCGAACTCGCGGTTGACATCGTCGGCGCTGCGCCGCTCGGTGCCCTTGAACATCATGTGCTCGAGGAAGTGGCTGACGCCCATGATTTCGGATGCTTCATCGCGGGCGCCGGCGCGGACGAAGAAGCCGCTGGCGGCGGTGTGGGCGTCGGGATCGACCTCGGCGAGAATCGTGAGTCCGTTGTCGAGGGTGGCGTGCTTGAATTCGACTGGCATGGGAATGGTCCTGAGCGGGTGGGCGGGGGTTTCTGTGTGCGGGCTTTATCGTAATGGGGATTCACCACGGAGGCACGGAGGCAAAGAGAGAAGGACAATGTATTGCGCCAGCTCGTTTGGAATGGCCGGCGCCTCGCTCACCGGCTTCAACTCATACTTTCTTTGTGTCTTTGTGTCTCTGTGGTTTTCTTCTTCATGTGTTCAATCGCTTCAAGGAGCAGGCGCGTGGCCTGGGCGGGATCGCGCGCAGCGCAGATGGCGCTGCTGACGGCGACGCCGAAGGGGCGCCCCCCCGCCGCTTCGATGAGCTGCGGCAGGGTCTCCTCCGTGACGCCGCTGATTGCGAGCGCGGGCGGGAGCGGCGGGTCGTGATGCAGGTATTCGCGGAGGTAGTCGGGGTCGGCGAGCTCGGGTTTGTGTTTGGTGGCGGAGGCGAACATGGGGCCGACGCCGCAGATGTCGGCGCCGTCGCGGAGAGCCTGCTTCGCCTGCTCGATGCAGGAGGTGGAGACGCCGATGAGCGTGTCGAAGCCGACGATGCGGCGGGCGTCACAGACCGGCATGTCGGTTTGGCCGAGGTGAAGGCCGGCGGCGCCGGAGAGGCGGGCGATGTCGGGGCGGTCGTTGATGACGACTGCGGCGTTGTGCGCATTCGCAACATCGACAAGGGAGCGGGCCCGTGCGAGCAGTTCGCGATCGGTGAGTTCTTTTTCGCGGAGCTGGATGCAGTCGGCGCCGGCTTCGAGGGCGAGGCGGGCGACATCGAGCCATGTGTGGTGTTCGCACAGCGATTCGGTGAGCAGGAGGCAGAGTCGCCAGCCTTTGAAGACGCCGCGGGACGGGGAGAGGGCGAGGAGGAGTTGCTTCTCAATGTCGTAGGCGCGGTAGCGGAGGGATTCGAAAATGGAGGCGGCGGACTCCACCCTCTCCCCTTGGGAGAGGGCGGGGTGAGGGCTCTTTCTTCTCTCTTCTTCTCCTTCGCTCGATTCGGATGTGTGCGCACTCTTGATCTGCGTCGCCGCGGTTGTTCGGGGCTTCTGGTCTTCGAGCGTGGGAGGAGAGGGAGAGAAGGAGCCCTCTCCCTGCCCTCTCCCAGGGGGAGAGGGTTGTGGAATCGACGCCGCTGGGGTGAGTTTGGCGTGTTCTTCGATGACGCGCAGGGCTTCGGTGAGGCGTTTGGCGCTGGCGGCGGCGATGTCGCGGATGGTTGCGCGCGAGGATTCGGATGTGGTGGTGATCTGCGTTCCAACGTCGCCGGTGGTGTCGCGCCAGGCGATCATGCCGGCGCGCTCGAATTGCGCGAGGGCGCCGGCGAGGTCGTGGCGGAGCGACTTGATCCGTGCGCACAGATCGGCATCGTCCAGTTCGAAACGCGCGGCGTCCTCCATCACGCGCAGGGCTTCGCGGGCGCGGTTGGCGTTGGCGTCGATGAGGCGGAGGGAGGACATGGGGGTGGGAGATGGTAGGTGGTAGACGGGGAGGTCGGATATGTGGGCGCCTGCTTTTCCAACGCCCCATCCGCCATCTACCGTCCCCCGTCTACCGCAACGCCTGCTCCAGATCTTCGATCAGGTCGTCGCAGTCCTCGATGCCGACGCTGAGGCGGACGAGCGAGTCGGAGATGCCGAGCTGCTGGCGGGTTTCGGGGGGGACGGAGGCGTGGGTCATGATGGCGGGGTGCTCGATGAGGGACTCCACACCGCCCAGCGACTCAGCGAGCGCGAAGATGCGCACACGCTCGAGGAACGCCCGGGACTCATTCACCCCTCCCTTGAGGAAGATGGTGATCATGCCGCCGAAGCCGGACATCTGGCGCTTCGCGACGTCGTGGCGCGGGTGCGACGCGAGCCCGGGGTAGACGACGCGATCGACCTTCGCATGCTCTTCAAGAAACGTTGCGATGCGCCCGGCGCTCTCGTTGTGGCGGCGCATGCGCACATCGAGCGTTTTGATCCCCCGCAGCGTCATGTAGGCGTCGAAGGGCGACATGCTCGTGCCGAGCGTGTTCTGGTGGAAGCGGAGGCGTTCAGCGACATCGGGGCGGTTGGTGACGATCACGCCGCCGACGCAGTCGGAGTGGCCGTTGAGGTATTTGGTGGAGGAATGCATCACCAGATCGAAGCCGTGCTCGAGGGGGCGCTGGTTGATGGGGCTGGCGAAGGTGTTGTCGCAGCAGAGGAGGGCGTCGGGGCAGACAGCGCGGGCGGCGCGGGCGATGGCGCCGAGGTCGGCGATCTTGAGCGTGGGGTTGGTGGGCGTCTCGACCCAGATCAGGGCGGTGTCGGCGCGGAGGGTCTTCTCGACGTTGGCGGCGTCGCTCATGTCGGTGAAGGAGACATCGAGCTTCTGCGAGCCGGCCAGGACGCGCCGGAAGAGGCGCCCGGTGCCGCCGTAGAGATCGTCCATGGAGACGACGTGGGCGGCGGCGTCGAGCAGGCTCATCAGCGTGGTGATCGAGGCCATGCCGCTGACGAAGGCGAAGCCGCCGCTGGTGCGGTCCTGGGCCTCATCGAGGGCGGAGCCTTCCAGGCGCGCGACCATGCGCTCGAGGGCGAAGCGCGTTGGGTTGTGCGTGCGGGAATACTCAAAGCCCTTGTGAACCCCCGGCGACTCCTGCGCGTAGGTGGAGGCGAGGGAAATGGGCGGCATGACAGCGCCTGTGGAGGGATCGGGCGCCTGGCCCGCGTGGATGACGCGGGTGGCGATGCGCTGCGGCTGGTCGTTTTGTGCGCTCATGATGTGGCGAACTGTCGGCGGAGGTAGTTGATGAGGTCGATCCGCGTGATGAGGCCGAGGAAGGCGCCGTCCCCGTCGACAACGATGGCGACGCGGTCGGCGCGGAAGATGGGCAGCAGATCCTTGACGGACGCTGTGGGCGGGATGGTCTCGAGCCGGCTGGTCATGATGTCGGAGACCGGTTTCTCCAGCTCCTTCTGGTCGCCCGCCATGATGGCCAGCAGCACATCGCTCTCATCGATGATGCCGACCACGCGGTCGTTCTCATCGAGAACGGCGAGCTGGGAGACGTCGTAGAGCTTCATGCTGGCGATGGCCTGCTTGACGGGATCTCGCGGCGAGAGGATGTGGTCCTCGCGCTCTGCGTGGCGGCGCGCGATCAGGTCGCGCAGGTCGCCGGTCTGCTCGCGCTGGATGAAGCCCTGGTCGATCATCCAGTAGTCGTTGAACATCTTGGACAGGTACTTGGCGCCGCTGTCGCAGAGGAAGGTGACGACGTTCATGGGGCGGCTCTGGCGTGCGCACCAGGTGATCGCAGCGTGGAGCAGGCAGCCGGTGCTGGAGCCGGCGAGGACGCCTTCGAGGCGCAGCAGTTCACGGGCCGCGAGGAAGGACTCTGCATCGGTGACGGCGACCGCCTCATCGACGAGGTTGAGGTCGCAGATGTCGGGCACGAAGTCCTCGCCCATCCCCTCAACGAGCCACGCGCCGGGATCGACCTGCTTCCCCTCGTTGACGAGGGGCGCAAGGATGGAGCCCGCGGGGTCGGCGAGGATGATCTTGACATCGGAATTGCGCTCGCGAAGGGCGCGCCCCACGCCGCTGAGCGTGCCGCCGGATCCGACGCCGACGACGAGCGCATCCACACCCGATCCGGTGGCGCTCATCACCTGGTCCCAGATTTCAGGACCGGTGTGGGCGTAGTGGGCCTCGATGTTGGCGGGGTTGCCGAACTGGTTGATGTAGAACGAGTTCGGCGTGGTCTGGGCCAGGCGGGCGGCGACTTCCTGGTAGTAGTCCGGGTGGCCCTTGGAGACATCGGAGCGGGCCATGACGACCTCGGCGCCCATGGCGCGCAGGTGCTGCACCTTCTCGCGGCTCATCTTGTCGGGCACGACGACCAGCATCTTGTAGCCGCGCTGCCCGGCGACGAGGGCGAGGCCGATGCCGGTGTTGCCGGCGGTGGCCTCGATGATGGTGGGCTTGGGATCGGCGCCCGGGTCGATCTTTCCCTCCCGCTCGGCGGTCTCGATCATCGAGAGACCGATGCGATCCTTGATGGAGCCCGCGGGATTCATCAGCTCGAGCTTGCCGAAAAGACGGCAGGGGCCGGTTTCGAGCCGGCGCAGCTCGAGCATCGGCGTGGCGCCGATCATGTCGAGCACGCCGGAATACACGGGAGCGGGCGGGGACTGGACCTGGGTCTGTCGTTGGGTCATGGGCGCGGTGTAGGCTGGTGCAGTTGCAGTGTGGCGGGGTTCATTCGGCCCGCGCCGAACGTGAACTCCAGTGTAGCAGGCCCCGTGCGCCCCGCGGATCGAGCGCAACTCAACCGGCTTTGGCGAGCGGCATGGCGTCTCCGGGGTTGCCTCCGGCGACGACGATCCTGTTGCGGCCGGCTTCCTTGGCCTGGTAGAGGGCCTTGTCGGCGGCCTCGACCCATGCGTTGGGATCGTTGCGGGCGCCGGGTGGGCCGTCGCAGAGGCCGAAGGACGCCGTCACGCTGCGCTCGGGATGCCGCGGCCAGACCATCGAGGCCAGCTCGGAGCGGATGCGCTCCAGCAGGGACATGGCGCTGGCGGCGTCCGTATCGCGAAGGATGATCGCGAACTCTTCACCTCCGTACCTGCATGCGATATCGGTGCGCCGGATGAGCTGGCCGAGCTGGCGTGAGAAACCCTGAAGCACGGCGTCGCCGGCGGCGTGACCGTAGGAATCGTTGAGGCTCTTGAAGTTGTCCAGATCGCACAGGACGACGGTGAGGCTGCGATCGTTGCGCTCGCACGCCGCCACTTCCTCCGCGAGGCGTTCGTCGAAGTGCTGACGATTCCACAGGCCGGTGAGTCCGTCGATGTGCGCCTTCTGGGCCAGGAGCTGCATGAGATGATGGATGCGCAGTGCGGCGCGGACGCGGGCGCGCAGCTCGGGGAAGTTGAATGGCTTGCACACGTAGTCGATGGCGCCGAGATCGAGTCCGGTGACTTTGTCCGCCGTCTGATCACTTCCGGAGATGACGATGACGGGAGTGTCCACGGTCTGCGGATCGGCTTTGAGCAGGCGCAGGACTTCGAAGCCGTCCATGTCGGGCATGTTGAGATCGAGAAGGATGAGCGCCGGGTTGATGCGCTTGGCGGTTTCGAGACCTTCGGCGCCTCGGAGGATCGAGACAAGCTCCAGATCCTCGGCGCGGAGTCGCGTCTCCAGCAGTCGATGGATGTCGATCGCATCGTCGATCAGCAGCACAACCGGTTTCGTCGATTGTTCGTGCACGTTCCGAAAACCTCCGTGCGCCCGCCCACCACGACTCGCGTGTAAACACAGTCAGGCGGCGACGCGCCGGCAAAGATCGATCAGTTGCGTCACCTGCTCGCCGATGGCGTCGATGTCAGCCTCGCTCTTGAGCGAATCCTCCAGGCGTTCGGCGGCGACGCCGACCGGCGTGAACCCGTACCCGCCGCAGGCCCCTTTGAGCTGGTGCGCCATGCGCTGCAGGTCCTCCAGATTTCGCTCGCGCCACAGCTCTGCGACGGTGCGGGCGCGGTCCGGAAGCTCCTGCACGAAGTAGCTGATCAGCTCGTGCATCTCGGGATCATCAGCGAACAGGCTGTGAATCGGCTCCCCGTTGACATTCTGTTTCGACATGGCTCTCTCCCCGCGCTGACCGCGAACAATGGCACAGGCGGACATCCGCGACAGCGGATGACGCTCAACCACTCATCGGCCGACAGGATTGAGGACTCAATGGTCGATTGTTGCGCCGGCGCTTCAGTCCCCACAGCGCGGTGGCGCCCCGGGCGCCGCGCAGCCCCGCCAGGCGTCGCAGTCGGCGCAGACCGACATCCGGCGCGAGGCGTCGGTGGTCGGTGTTCAGCATTTCGGACCAGAGTTACCGGGCTTGGTTACGCGCGGCGGCGTCGGCCGAGGATCATGACGCCGGTGAGGCCAGCGGCGCAGAGCGCGAAGGGCGCCGGGGCGGGCACGAGGTGGCCGACAAAGAGCCAGTCCTGAGAGCCGCCGCCGGCGGCGCCGCCCTGAGGATCATACGTGTGCCAGCCGCGACCGACCCACGTGGAGTTGTCGCCCGAGAGGCGATGGCCGTCGGGAACGAATCGCATGGACATGCCGCCCGAGACTTTCTCGTAGAAGAAGAACTGCTCACCCGCGGCGACGTCGGCGTTGCCGAGGGCGGTGACGACGCCGGAGTTGGTGGCGGAGACGGGGTTCGTCTTCCATCCGTCGCCATCGGGCTGAACGCCCATGATGTAGTTGAAATCGACGGTGTAGAAGCCTTCCCCGAAGCCGTACGAGGCGCCGGTGTCGACGCCTCCGTAGATGAGTCCGGAAATATTGATGTCGATGCCGCCGCCCATGGCGGTTTCGTCATTGACGGTCAGCAGGACATCCACGAAGGAGAAAGTGGTGATCCCAGACGGTCCGGCGCCATGGGCGCTGAACATGTTGTCGAGCCGGAGCCCATAGGTCGGCGGGGCTGCGTTGCCGTCGGGATGGTCGGACAGGCGGAAGATATGGGTGGCCGCCGAGGCTGCCGAGGCGCCGACGGCGACAGCCACACACGCGACGCCGAGCGCCGATGCACTGCGAACAAATGGCATCTTTCTCTCTCCTGAAATTCGCTCCATGGCGCCGCCCGGAATACACGCACGGGGATTCAACGCCAGGACATACTGCTCTGGAGATCCGAAGGTAGGGAAAACAATTTTCATGTCCAGACCTCATTCGGGAATAACTCGTTGTTGACGCAACTTCGAGTTCTGGGACGACGCCCACGCCGGGCGTCGATAGAATGGCGGCGTCAATCGGGGCTGGAGCGCGACCGGTCATGTTCACCGGCGCGATTCCACTCGCGAGAGACCGGAAGAGGAGCGTTGAACGTGATGAAACGTGTTGGAGCGCCGCTGGCGCTCATGATTGTTCTGGGACTCACCAGCGCCGCGAGCTTCGCGCAGGAGCGGGCGCGGGCCTTCGTGGGCGCGCAGATTTATCCGGTGTCCGGGGATCCGATCGAGCGCGGCGCCCTGGTGGTGCAGGACGGGAAGATCATCGGTGTTGGCCCTGTGGACCAGGTCCCTGTGCCGCGGGGCGCCGAGGTGGTGGATGCGGAGGGCCTGGTGATCATGCCGGGGCTGATCTGCACGCACAGCCACATCGGCGGGATCGGCGGCGCCGATCGAAGCGGACCCATTCAGCCGGACGTGCGCATCTTCGATTCGATCAACGTGCTCGACTCGGGCTTCCGGCGCGCGGTGGCGGGCGGGCTGACCACGCTCAACATCATGCCGGGCTCCGGCCACCTCTTGAGCGGGCAGACGATCTATGTGAAGCTGCGTCCGGATGCGCGGCGCATCGAGGATTTCTTCATCCTTGATTCGGACGGCGAGCCGATGGGCGGGCTCAAGATGGCCAACGGGACGAACCCGCTGCGCGCCCCACCCTTCCCCGGCACCCGCGGCAAGTCGGCGGCCCTGATGCGCGAGCGCTTCGTGCAGGCGCAGGAGTACATGGCGAAGCTTGATCGCGCCGGCGACGATCCCGAGAAGGCGCCGGCCCGGGATATCGGGCTCGAAGCGCTGGTCGAGGTTCTGCAGGGCAAACGCATCGTGCATCACCACACGCACCGCCACGACGACATCATCACAGTGCTGCGGCTTGCGAAAGAGTTCGACTTCCGGGTCGTGCTGCATCACGTCAGCGAGGCGTGGCTGGTGGCGGACGAGATCGCAGCGGCTGGGGCGCCGGTGTCGATGATCCTGCTCGACAGCCCGGGCGGAAAGCTGGAGGCGAGCCGGATCAGCCTCGATACCGGGCGCGTGATGGAGGAGGCGGGCGTGCGCACCGCGTTCCACACCGACGACTGGATCACCGACTCGCGGCTGTTCCTTCGCATGGCGGCGCTGGGCGTGCGGGCGGGCATGTCGCGCGCCGGCGCGCTCGAGGCGCTCACACTCGCCGGCGCTGAAATGCTGGATCTGGAGGATCGTATCGGCTCTCTCGAAGTGGGCAAGGATGCGGACTTCGTGATCCTCGACGGCGATCCGCTGAGCGTCTACACCAAAGTGCTCCAGACGTGGATCGAGGGAGAGAAGGTCTTCGACCGTGAGGATCCGGAGGATCGCCTGCACGCCGTGGGCGGCTACGGCGCGGGGCGCGACCAGACCCCCTACTTCTGCTGCTTCGGGCATTGAGACTTCGCGTGGCGGCTCACGCAGAGGCGCGGAGACGCAGAGGCACTCATTCAGGTTTCGAAGAGGAGTTTGAAATGTTCGGCAGGATCCGCATCGCGTCGCGTTCCCACACACTTTCTCTTTGCTGCGGCCCTGCGTCTCGGTGCGCGCTGCAGGGGAGCTCCATCATGAATCGTCCTGTTCTGCTCGCGCTGGCGGTTGCGCTCGGTGTTCTGATCGCGCCCTGCGCCGCCGCCCAGCTCGCAGTTCGCGGCGATGTGGTCCACACCATGGCCGGCGCGCCGATCGAGAACGGCGTGGTGCTGATCCGTGATGGAAAGATCCAGGCCGTAGGACGCGCCAGGGACATCGCGATTCCCGATGGCTGGCGCGTGCTCGAGGCGCCCGTCGTCACGCCCGGGCTGGTGGATGTGCGCTCCACTGTGGGCCTCACCGGCATCTACAACCATCCGCATGATCAGGACCAACTCGATCCATCGAGCCCGATGCAGCCGGAGCTGCGCGCCATCGACGCGTACAACCCGCGCGAGCAGCTCATCGACTGGGTGCGGAGCTTCGGCGTCACCACGGCCCACACCGGCCACGCGCCGGGCGCGCTGATTTCGGGTCAGACGATCATTGTCAAGACGCGAGGCGCCACGGTCGAGGCGGCGCTGGTGCGCTCGCCGGCGGCGGTGGCGGCGACGCTCGATCCATCGGCGCAACGCCAGGACGACTCACCCGGCACGCGCGGCAAGATGATGGCCATGCTGCGGGCCGAACTGATCCGGGCCCGCGAGCACATGACGAAACGGGAGCAGGCCGGCGACGATGAGCCGGCGTCGCGAGATCTGCGGCTGGAGTCACTCGGCATGGCGCTCCGCGGCGAGACGCCCCTGATGATCACCGCCAACCGGGCCCAGGACATCGCCAGCGCGCTGCGGCTGGCGGATGAATTCGGCTTCACACTGTGGCTGGACAGCGCGGTGGAAAGCTACGTCATGATGGAGGAGATCCTGGCGGCGGGCGTGCCTGTGCTGCTCCATCCGACGATGATGCGCTCCGTCGGCAACGCCGAGAATCTGAGTTTCGAGACCGCCGCCCGGCTGGCGGATGCGGGCATTCCGGTCGCCATTCAGAGCGGGTATGAGGGGTATGTGCCCAAGGTGCGGGTGGTGCTCTTCGAAGCGGCCATCGCCGCGGCCAATGGGCTGGGCTTCGAGCGGGCGTTGGCGTCCATCACGATCGATGCGGCGCGAATCCTGGGCATCGAAGACCGCGCGGGCTCGATCGAGCCGGGCAAGGACGCCGACCTGGCTCTCTACAGCGGCGATCCGTTCGAATACACCAGCAGATGCCTGTTCGTGGTCATCGAAGGGGACGTCGTTCGTGACGAACCCCGTTGAGAGGCGGATGGCGCCAGAGGCGGGGTCGATCGCCCCCCATGCACCAATAAATATCGTGCTTGATTGCAGTTGAAAGTCCTGAAATAGGGGTCATTGGCGCCACATGCATGTTTTTTCAGTGTTTCTATCGCATGACTGGCATATGACTACTACTCTACATCAGCAAGGCTTGAAAAGGCGAGGTCCGGGTCTTGGCGTCCCATGATGGATGATTCTGCCCGGAAATATGCATGCATCCTGGAAGGCGAGATCGGAAAACCAGCAGAGTTGCGTCTGTTCTCACCCACCGTTGCGAAGTGGTTGTGCGCTGCGCAGCAGCCTCCTGTTCCGTCCGTCGCGAGACGATTCAGTATGCGTGCTTAAAAACCCAATAAGGAGAATCGCAAGATGAAGCTTGGATCGTTGCTGACGACAATCGGCGTGGTGGGAACATGTATCGTGTCGGGATCGGCGATGGGGTCGCCGACGGAAATCCCGGCGAACGCCGCGCACGAAGGACTCGGTCAGATCGCACGCGAACTGGATTCCGTGATCCAGCATGAGATATCCGTGAGCGCATACCAGCTTCAGCGCATGACGCTGCCTGCGACGGTGAATGAGCCTTTCAACGCGACTGTTGAGATTGCGGGTGAGCAGGTTGAGATGCTCCTCTCGCCGCACTCGGTGCGCTCTGAGAATTATCGACTGCTCGTCTCCGATGGCGCCGGCGGACTTCAGGAGATCGCTCCGCCGCCGTCGCGGCTGTATCGCGGCTTTGTTGAGGGGTTCGAGAACAGCGTCGTCTCTGCAACGCTGCTTGATGGCCAATTGAACGCATACATCCTGCTTGACGGCGACCAGGTCACGCCGTGGATGGTGACGCCTCTGACCGACGCCGCCGCCGAAGCAGACACGGACATCCACGTTGTGTACCGCGCGGCGGACACCGTGGATGGAGGCTGGACCTGTGGGGCGGACCACATGCTCGCCCCCCCACCCCAGCCCGATGATTTTGCGTTCTCCTCACGCGGCGCCGACTGCTTCCGCCTCACTGAAATCGCATATGAAGCCGACTTCCCCTTCTTCCAGCTCAATGGAAACTCAGTGGAAAGCACCATCGCTGACATCGAGTTCGTCCAAGCCAATGTGAATGTCGCATATGAGCGTGATATGGGCATAACGTTCATCATCCCCGCGATCATTGTGCGGACCACCGAAGCTGATGATCCCTACAGTTCAACCGACGCCGGCACGTTGCTCAGCCAGTTCCGCAGCCACTGGCTCAACAATTTCAGCGGCCTCAATCGTGATATCGCTCACCTGATGACTGGCCGCTCGCTCAACGGTTCGACAATCGGCGTCGCTTGGGTCGGCGCGGTGTGTGGCAACTTCGGATTCGGCCTTTCACAGAGCCGTTTCAGCCTCAACACCAACTCGCGCATGGCCCTGACCGCGCACGAGATAGGTCACAATTTCAATGCGGGCCACTGCTCCGGCGGATCCTGCCACATCATGTGCGCCGGCCTTGGCGGCTGCGGCGGACTGGGCAACCCGCCCAAGTTCGGCGGGAGCTCGATCAGCGTGATCACCAGCTACGCCGCGGGCCGTCCCTGCCTGTCCGACGTCTGCGCCACGCTGACCGTGACCGCGAGCAGCCCCCCCTTCGAGATCATCGACGATCCGGACCCCACCGAATTCAACGTCGTGATCAACGCCAACAGCGACATCCTCGTTCCCGGCGCGACGCCCGAGCTGATGTACCGCTACGGAACATTCGGCCAGTTCCAGGCCGTCCCGCTCCAGCCGTTGGGCGGCGGCAACTACCGTGCGACGCTCCCGGGCGGTGACTGCGGCGACGGCGTCCAGTTTTATGTTCGCGCCTGGGGCGCGGCGTCCGGCGAAGTGACCGACCCTCCCGCCGGATTCTCGGCGCCCTTCTTCGCTGACTGCCGCCAGGCATGCCCGCCCGACCTGATCGGCGACGGAACTGTCGGCAGCGCCGACCTTGCGGTTCTGCTCGGCTCCTGGGGCGAGAGCGGCAGCATCGCGGACATAAACGGCGACAACACCGTCGGCAGCGCCGACCTCGCCATTTTGCTCGGAAGCTGGGGCCCCTGCCAGTAATCAGCCTCAACGCTCGAGCCAGCGAACGAGCTTCCATCTGACTTACGATTCACCCTCCCGGAGCTTTCCGGGAGGGTTTTTTCGTAGCCGCAGGGACGCGCGATGCAGCGTCGTGACTGATGCACACGTGCGCCCATCGCGCACAGAAAACCGCCCCGCGGCTTCTCTGGAGATCGGCTCTCCACAATGAAGCTGCGGGGCGGTGTTCGATCGAGCGCAAGGCGTCTCGATGGGGAAGTGACCCCACGGGGATTCGAACCCCGGTTTCCAGGATGAGAACCTGGCGTCCTGGACCAGGCTAGACGATGGGGCCGGACGCACCCTCTGGGGAGGGTCGGTCACTTTACACGGCTTCAGCCGCGGGTCAATCGAGGGCGGGGGTGGCCTACGAAGCCCGAAGTGCAAGCGAGGGGCAGCGCGGCGGGGGATGGTCCCTCGCTGGCGCTTCGGGCTCGTTGTGGGAGTTCCCGGCGCTGCGGTCAGGCGCCGACGGCGGCCAGCTGGCGGCGGAGCTGGGCGAGGGCGTAGACGGCGGCTTCGGACTCCGACTGGCCAACCACGGCCCCGGCCGCGGCGCCGGAGGCGTCGGACCACTCGGCCCGGTGGCAATCGAAGAGCTGAACGAAGCGGATCGTCAGCGAGAAGCCGGCCCGCTCGAATTCCTGCCTGACGCGCTCGACGCGGGGGAATACGCGGCCATCCGGAGTGTGATCGCAGCCGGTTGAGTCCAGATCGGACCAGCCGGTGGCGTACAGCTCATCAATTGCGAAGTCGAGTCCCATGGTGATCAGCGTGCCTCCAGCAGCCCCTGGCCCACACACAGGCGGGCGTTCTCGGGTTCATGTCGCCGCAAGAGTCACGTCCGGCGGCGAGAGCCGACCTCGCGACGGGCTCCAAGGCCCGGCGACGGCGGCTCACCGTACCCACAATCTATCGACGCAGGAGGGCTGAGTCCACCGGCAGTCGGGGGGAGATGCGCGCCTCGGCGCCGACCAGGCAAGTTGGGAAAACTGGGTTGACGGGCCGAAAACTCCGCTTTGATCCGGTTTCCGGGCCCGCCTAGCCTCCCGGGCCTGTTCGGGCGCCGGCGAATCCATCGTCCGGCCGCACCGAACGTCCAGTATTCGGAGAAGAGATGTCCCAGATCCCCCCCACCATCCGCGACGTCGATCCGCCCTCGATTTCGACGCTGGGCGAGCTGCGAAAGTCCGGATATCGGCCGCGGTCGGTGAAGGCGGAGCTGCGTGAAAATACTCTGGCGCGCCTGGCGGCGGGCGAGCCGCTCTTCCCGGGGATCATGGGGTATGAACAGACCGTGACGCCGCAGATCGTGTCGGGGCTGCTGTCGAAGCACGACCTGCTGCTGCTGGGCCTACGCGGCCAGGCGAAGACGCGGATCCTGCGGTCGCTGACCGGCCTGCTCGACGAGTGGACGCCGGTGATCGGCTCGGACGGCGAGGGGCCGGAGGTCGAGCTGCCTGACGACCCGATGGCGCCGACGACGCGGGCGGGGCGGGCGATCGTCGAGCGGCTGGGCGAGCGGACGCCGGTGCGCTGGATGCACCGCAGCGAGCGTTACCACGAGAAGCTGGCCACGCCGGATGTGACCATCGCCGACCTGATCGGCGAGGTCGATCTTGTGAAGCACGCCGAGGGCAGGCGGCTGGCGGACATGGAGACGATGCACTTCGGGCTGATCCCGCGCTCGAACCGGGGGATCTTCGCGATCAATGAGTTGCCGGATCTGGCGCCACGGATTCAGGTGGGCTTGTTCAACCTGCTCGAAGAGCGCGATGTGCAGATCCGCGGCTACCCGGTGCGGCTGGCGCTGGA
Source organism: Phycisphaeraceae bacterium (assembly GCA_007693965.1). Classification (GTDB taxonomy): domain Bacteria; phylum Planctomycetota; class Phycisphaerae; order Phycisphaerales; family UBA1924; genus RECQ01. The sequence continues at coordinate 63,032 of RECQ01000042.1, forward strand.
TGTGTGCGTGGTGTTCAGCGCCAACCCCGAGGACTACACCAACCGCGGGCGCATCGTGACGCCATTGAAGGACCGCATCGGCACGGTTGTGCGCACGCACTATCCGGCGGACAACCGCATGGCGATGGAGATCACACGCGCGAACGCGTTCCTGAAGCGGCGGACGGAGTCGGACAGCGCGAGCTCGCCGGTCGTCGATGTGCCCGAGGTCATGCACGAGATCATCGAGGAGACGATCGCGCAGGCGCGGCGGAGCCCGCATGTGAACCAGGCTTCGGGTGTGAGCGTGCGGGCGTCGATCGCGGCACTGGAGACGCTGGTCTCGGCGGCGGAGCGCCGGGCGGCGGTGACGGGTGAGAAGCGGGCGATGGCGCGCGTGTGCGACGCGAGCGGCGTGACGGCGGCGCTGCGCGGCAAGATCGAGCTGATGCTCGCGGAAGAAGGCGCGGGGGCGGACGGGCGCTCGACGGAGGACCGTCTCATCGAGGCGTTCTTCGGCGAGGCGGTGAAGGAGGTCGTGGGGCGGCACATCGATCTTGACGATGTTGAGCCGCTGGCGGAGTCCTTCGGAACCGGCCTCAAGCTCGACCTCGGCGACGACTTGAGCGCGAAGGACGCCGTGGCGGGGATGGAGCACGTGAAGGGCCTCCTCGAACACGCCAGGGCGCTGGCTGAGCGCGCCGGGCTCAATGCGGGCGATGAGCAGGCGCTGGCGTGCGCGGGTGAGCTGGTGCTGGAGTTTCTGTATGTGAACAACCGGCTGAGCAAGGTGATGCGAAGAGGCGGCGGGCCGGCGTATACGCGGTGAGGAGATGAGTGGGTGAGGAGATGAGTGGGTGAGTGGGTGAGTGGGTGAAGTGTGCGAGAACACGAGCCCGAAGCGCAAGCGAGGGTTGGCGCGTGTTGTTGCGCGTTTCCCTCGCTGGCGCTTCGGGCTCGTTGTGTCGGGATGCTCCATTGAAACTTCTTGCGCAAAACGAGCACCGACCGCTCAGGGCAGCGGTCGGTGGCACGAATTCGGTGTTCTGTCTCTTTGTTCTGCTCAATCGTCCACGAGCGTGCGGATCTTCCACAGCAGCCGCAGGAACTCGAAGTAGAGCCACACCAGCGTGATCAGCAGTGTGAAGCCGCCGAACCATTCGCCCCAGGTGGGGATCTTGTTCTTCACGCCGGTCTCGATGAACTCGAAGTCGAGGACGAGGTTCAACGCCGCGACCACGATGATCACAGCGCTGATGGCGATGCCGATGGGGCTGGCGTCGTGCAGCAGGGGCATGCGCATCCCGAAGAGCGACATCAGGATCGAGCCGATGTAAAGGAACATGATGCCGAGCGTCGCCGAGACGACGATCGATTTGAACTTCTCGGTGGGCTTGATGAGGCGGGTGGTGTACGCCGTGAGCATGGCGGCGAAGACGCCGAAGGTGCACAGGGCGGCCTGGAGAACGATCGTGTGGTCGGGCACGAGGCCGCCGGTCTCCATGTCGCTGCTGGCGAACCACGAGGCGTAGGACGCGGAGATGGCGCCGACGAAGACGCCCTCGGCCACGGCGATGGCGGGGGCGGTTCCGGGCGCGATCTGCGGCTTGCGCGTGGTGATGAGCGAGAGGACGAAGGCGACCAGCACGCCGCCGAGCGCGGTGAACCACGGGTTCAGCGTCGGCTGCACCATGACGCCGTCCTTGATGGGCGTGGTGAGGTCCCACGCGAAGACGGCGGTGACGATGCAGATGGCGAGCAGGAAGAAGGACTTGTTGATCGTGCCCTGCAGCGTCATGACGCCGGGCGTGCGCACCGGCTTGGACTTCGCCTCGGAGGCGAGATCCGAGTCCCCGAAGCGGTCCCAGGTCTGGGGCTCGCCGAAGGGGTTGTTCTTCATGGCTGGGTTGGATGTGCGAAGCATGGTTGGTCGGTCCTCCCGGTCATGTCAGGCGCGAGGCGCCGGGTTGGCGTGGTCCCCTGCGGCGGCGGGCGCCGCTGATTGCCCGGATCATATCGGCGAATCGGGGGTTTGGGGAGAAGAAGGCATCAGGCACTGGGCACTGGGCATCAGGGATGCGGCTCACAGCCTCGCGGCGGCGATGGAGGCCAGCTCGCTGCGTTCGCTCTTGGCGAGGGTGACGTGTCCGACCATCGACTCGCCGCGCATCCGCTCGACCACGAAGCTCAGGCCGTTGGAGGAGGCGTCGAGGTAGGGGTGGTCGATCTGCTCGACATCACCGGTGAGGATGAGCTTGGTGCCCTCGCCCACGCGGCTGACGATGGTCTTGACCTCGTGGGGCGAGAGGTTCTGGGCCTCATCGACGATCATGAACTGGTGCGGGATGGAGCGGCCGCGGATGTAGGTGAGGGGCTCGAGGACCAGCTTGCCGTCGGCGAGGAGCTTCTCGATCCGCTGCTCGGTGGTCTTGCTCTCGGCGGTCTGGAGGTGCGAGCCGCGGGTGGAGAGCAGGTAGTCGAGGTTGTCGAAGATGGGCTGCATCCACGCGGCCAGCTTCTCCTCCTTGTCGCCGGGGAGGAAGCCGATGTCGCGCCCGAGGGGCATGATGGGGCGGGCGACCAGCAGGCGGTCGTAGCGCTGCTCCTGGAAGACCTTGTGCATGCCCGCGGCGAGGGCGAGCAGCGTCTTGCCGGTGCCGGCGCCGCCGGTGAGGGTGACGAGCTTGATCTCGTCATCGAGCAGCAGGTCGAGGGCCATGGTCTGCTCGATGTTGCGGGCCATGATTCCGAAGATGGGCTTGCGCGGCGCGGTGACGGGGACGAGGTGGTCGGTGTCGCCGATGCGCCGGGCCAGGCCGGAGTGCGATTCGTCGAGCACGTCCTCCATGTGGACGAACTGGTTGGCGTCGACGCGGCGCTTGTATTCCTCGGCGCCCTCGGGTCGCACGATCAGCGATTCGCCGAGGCGCTCGACTTCGAGCATGCGCTCTCGATAGAGCTCGTCGATGAGATCGCCGGGAGTCTGGACGTCGAGGTAGCCGCGGTAGAGGCGCTCGGCGTCGATCTTCTGGTTTTCGTAGTCCTCGGCCTGGATGCCGAGTGCGTCGGCCTTGATGCGGGCGTTGATGTCCTTGGTGACGAAGACCGTGTGCTTGCCGTCCTTCTGGAGGGCGTAGGCGACAGCGATGATGCGGTGGTCGGGCGTGTCGGCGGAGATCGCGGCGGGGCGCTCCTGCATGGCCAGGTCGATGCGGATGACGCCGGTCAGGCGGTTGGCGGCCTTGTCTTCTTCATCGCCCCATGCGACGCCGTCGACGAGCTGGCCGCGTTCGCGCAGGCGGTCGAGGTGGCGGATGCAGTGGCGGGCGCTTCGATTAATGTCGTTGTTGCCCGACTTGAACGTGTCGAGCTCTTCGAGCACCACGAAGGGGATGATGACGTTGTTCTCTTTGAAGGCGAAGAGGGAGTCGGGGTCGTGCAGCAGGACGTTGGTGTCGAGCACGAAGTGCTTGATGTCCTGGGCGGCTTCCGGCGAGGCGGACTCCTTCCGGGCGGTGGCTGCGCCGGGCGGCGACTGGGCGCCGGGGCGGCGCTGGTCGCGTTCGCGGGGGCGAGATTCCGTGCGGCCCGTTCTTCCCTGCGTCGTGGCTTCTGATGCGACGGCCCGAACTGCGGTTGGGTCCGATCCCTGGGTCATCCTGCCGATGCTCAAAGGGCTCTCCTCCGTGATGGCGGACGCGCTCCTGCTCTACTCCTGCCTGTGAGTGTATCGGCCCTTTGGGGCTGCGAGGCCAGCGACTGGGATTCGCCCCCTCCAGATGCGGAAAACTGCGTGGGATCCTCCCGGCGGCATCGGGGTTCTTCCCCCTGCCGTATCATCGGGGACCATGAAGATTTCGGAACTGATCGAGACCCTGGAGACCATCGCGCCCCCCTCCTACGCCGAGGAGTGGGACAACGTCGGGCTGCTGGTGGGCCGGCGCGACGCCGAGCTGCGCGGCCCGACGCTGCTGGCCATCGACTTCACCGAGGCGGTGCTCGAGGAGGCCGGGCGGATCGGCGCCGGCGCGGTGATCGCCTACCACCCGACGATCTTCAACGCCGTCCGGCGCATCGAGAGCGACGATCCGCGCTCGCGCGTGCTGATCGGCGCCATCGAGGCGGGCATCGCCATCTACTCCCCCCACACCGCCATCGACGCGGCGCCGGGGGGCGTCACCGACTGGCTGTGCGACATGCTGGCGCCGGAGATCCGCACCGACGACGGCCCCGGCGCCTCCTTCGGCGACCGACGCGCCCTCTGCGCCCACACACAGCTCGACCCGCGCCAGACACACAAGCTCGTCACCTTCGTCCCCGCCGAGCACGCCGAGGTCCTGCGCAACGCGCTGGCGAGCGTCGGCGCCGGGCGCATCGGCGAGTACGAGCTGTGCACTTTCAATATCCCCGGCCATGGCACCTTTCGCGGCCGGGCCGGGACCAACCCGGCGATCGGTGAATCTGAACAGCTTGAAACCGTGCAGGAAATCCGAATGGAGCTGGTGTGCCCCGGCGATGCGCTGGGGCTGGTGACGGAGATCATCCGCCAGTTCCACCCCTACGAAGAGCCGCCGTGGGACATCTACCCGCTGACGCCCAAGCCCGATCGCTCCATCGGCGCCGGGCGCCGCCTGGTGCTGGACCAGGCCGCCACGCCGCGGGAGCTGGCGCTGCGGCTGAAAAAGAACCTGGGTGTGGACGCCGTGAAGATTGCGCAAGCGAGCGATGAGCCGATCGACCACATCGGCGTCTGCCCCGGCGCGGGCGTGAGCCTGCTGGAGGCGGCGATGGCGGACGGCTGCCGCGCGTTCGTGACGGGCGAGATGCGCCACCACGAGGCGGCGGCGGCGGTGGCGAATGGCTGCTCGATCATCCTCGCGGGGCACACGAACACGGAGCGGGGCTATCTGCCGCTGTACGCTGAGAAGATCAACGCGATGGCGCCTGAGGCGGATGCGCGCGTGAGCGAGATGGATCGGACGTTGTTCAGAACGTTGTGAGGCGTGCGAGGCGCGCGCCGTGAGTGGAACTGGTGAATATCATGATGAGAGTAATTGTTTGCGTTGTCGCAGCACTGGGACTGTGCGCCTGCGTGGTCGGAGGTTGCGCATCACAGAGATCCTTGATCGAGGCGCGCGAGCTTCGCATCGTAGATGCGGAGGGTCGCACCACGATCTCGCTCGAATCTGATGAATATGGCGGGCGCGTGCGCGTCTATTCCGTCACCGGCGCGGAGGTCGCCTCTATTGAGGTCACCGAAAACGGCGGCGCGGTGTATACCTTCGGCGAAGATCATGTCTTGCGCACGTTTATGGGAGCCGTAAACGAAGGCGGCCTGATCGATGCACGGACGCCAGCCGGGTACTCCGGCGCACGGCTCTTCAGCGGCGGCTTCGGCGGCGCACTCTTCACGTTCGATTTCTCGGGGGAGCTCTCTACGGCCGTCACACCACAGGACAACGGCGGCATGATCGAGGTCTATCAGGTCTCCAACGCCACTGTTGACTCCGAACCCGCTACGGATTCCGGCGCCGATGGGGGCGAAGACGGAGGAAAAAGCGTTTCCAGGGTGGTGTTGGGATTTTCGCAGGATTACGGATATCTCCAGATCGTGAACGCAGATGACTTCATTCTGACGGAAGTCACCGCGACCGAGCACGGCGGCGTGGTGACGGCCCGCTCGCACGAAGGATACGAGTTCACCCGACTCGGGTGCGTCGAGGACGGGGGACAAGTTGTCACGTTCAATCGCAATGGAGACGCGGTGGCGTCGCTCCTCGTTCACAACGATTCTGGTGCGTTGCAGGTTCGTGACGCCACTGGACTCCCTGGAATTGAACTGTTGACGGAATCTGAAACCGGCATCATCAGAACATTCAAGAACGGCGAGATGTCGACGATCTCCACGTCCACTGACCATGGCGGCGCCTTCATGGTCTTCGACGCGGAGACGGGCAAGCGAGTGGCGGTGTTCGGCGCTGTCGAGACTGGAGGATCGATTGAGGCCTTGACGATCGACGGCGCGCTCGTCAGTCGTCTTATGGCGGCGCGAGAAGGCGGCGCGCTGCTGATCTACGACAACGAGCGCCAACTCCGTGGAGCGTTCGTGATCAACTCTGGCGACGGCTATGTAGAGACCTATCGCTCAGATGACCGACTCAGCGGACAGCTCGGTGGGGGATCGGCCGCCGAGCCGGAAGCGGACGATGGGCCGCACAATGGCGAGGCGCAGCAGGAGGAGTCGATCCCCGCCGTTCGGCAGAGGCCCCCGTACTGATGCCGGTCGCTCGCGCCGATGACGCGGCGCACACTTCCACTTCAGTCCCCGGCCCCGCCCAGCACAAACGCCCGCTCCTCGTACAGCTTCTCCAGGCGCTTCAACACCGGCTCCACATCGCCGAGCGACTCGCCGCAGGCGATGAGCAGGTCGATCAGGCCGTGGTAGTCGTCGATTGAGATGTATTCGGGGGCGATGCGGGCGATGATGTTCTTCTCGCCGTGCAGCACGGCCTCCTGGATGCGGTCGAGCTCGCCCATGTTGTGGTAGTTGCCGAGCGGCAGGCAGAGGCAGGTGGCGGTGTAGCCCCAGGCGCAGAAGGCGGTGGCCTCGCAGGCGCCGCCGGGCATGAGTTTGCGCTGCCAGAGGAATGCAGGCGCGGGCGCCGGCGTCGCATCGCCGACTTTGCGATCGTGGTGGCCGGCGAGGCGCTCGGCGACCTTGCCGATGGCGCTGGTGAGGGTCGGGTCGAAGGTGGAAAGGCGGTCGCCGACGCGGATGATGGGCCCGGCGCCGATGGGCGATTCGGCGAAGCTGCGCGAGTTCTCCAGCGCGATGACGCGGGCGCCCGCGGGAATCGTCCCCAGGCGGCACGCGGCGATGGCGCCGATGAAGCCGACTTCCTCGGCGCGGGTGAGCAGGATGCGGATGTCGCGGTCGGGGCTCTGCGTGCGCAGTTCATCGAGCGCGCTGAGCGCCGCGGCGACGGCGGCGAGATCGTCGCACGCAGGCGCGTGCAGCATGCCATCCTCGATGCGGGCGTCGGGAAGGTCCCACGTCGCGATGTCGCCGATCGCGACTTCACCGGCGCCGCCCTCCAGCTCGATCACGCAGCGCCGGAAGAGTTCGCCCTGCTCGCTCTCGACGATGACGCCGGGAATGCGGGCGCCGTCGGTGTGCACGATGACGCGGCCCTGCTCGAAGTAGGGCGCCATGACTCCGCCGCGGAATGAGGCCTCGACCGCGCCGGAGGCGATCACGCGGTCGATGTGGAAGGCGGGATGATCGAGGTGGGCGGTGAAGAGAATGGGCGGCTCGGCGGATCGCTCGCGCCCGGCGATCGAGATGACCAGGTTGCCCGCCTCGTCGCGCCGGAGCGCGAGGTCGGCTCGGTCGGCGGTCCAGTTCTCGACCCAGGCGATGACGCGGTCCTCCCGCCCCGCGGCGGTGGGGATGCTCGTCAGCTCGCGGAGCCAAGTTTCATGCGCGGATCGGGCGGTGCGGTCGGGGCTGCTCATGCGGCTAGGGTAGGCGGAAAGGGGTGAACGCGGAGGACTCGGAGGCACGCGGCGGAAGAGGGAGGCAGAGAAGAGAGAATCCGTGTTGAGAGAGTCCGGCGGCGGGCGAAAAACGCGCTCTTCCCCCCCATCCTCCATCTCGCTCCGCATTCCTGTCTCCTCTCCGCCTCCCTCCGCGCTCCTCAGCGCACTCTGAGTTCAATCTCCCATCATGCCTGCTTCTTCACCCGCGCAATCATCGCCTGCGCCTGCCCCTTGCGCAGCGCCAGCGTCGCGATGCAGCCGGCGAGGACGATGAGGGCCATCCACCACATGCCGCCGAGATCTCCGGTCCAGCCGAGCTTGACAGCGTGCGAGCCGAGGGCGCCGATCATGATGAGAACGCCGAGTCCGGCGCCGAGAACGGCGAACTTCGGAATCAGCAAGAGCGCCGCGGCGGCGAGCTCGGTGACGCCGATCAGGTAGACCAGCGCGGTCGGCACACCGAGCCCTTCGGCGAGCATGGCGGGGGCGGCGAACTTGTTCACTCCTGCGAAGATGAAGATGGCTGCGGGGATGATCTGGGCGATCCAGGTCGCGATCAGTCTGCCCTTATCGGCGCCGGCGCCGGTCGCGGTCGCTCCGTGGGTGGTCATCGGGGTCGCTCCTCTTGTTTCGTAAGTCCGGTCCAATTGGCGCTGAACGCGACGGCTTCCTGGCGCAGAGTCGCTGCGGCGTCATCTTCGCACGCCGCCGCGCAGCGCCGAGGTAGAAATCACGGACGCCGACGCATCATGGCGTCGGCGGGCACACCACTTCCCCGGTATGGAGAATGCCCGCCCGCCCCTCGATATTCCAGGAATCGATCGAAGGGCGTCGAGTTTCCGGCGTCCTCGACGCCGCGGGCGAAGCGGCTTCGCCATCCCGTATGCTGTGCTTCGAGACGCTCCTGCGGGCCCCGACCCGTTGGAGTCTGTGTGTGAGCATGTGTTCGGAAGGAGTATGCAGATGAGACGACAGATCGGTCTGATGCGATTGGGAATCCTCGCGGCCCTGGCGGGCGCGTACGTCTTCGGATGCGCCGGCGCCATGGCGCAGCAGCGGAACGCGATTGAGCGCCCCGGCGCCATCCACACAAGCGCCGAGGGGCAGTACGAATATTTCGGCGGCCTGCGCCTCGACCCCGACATCCCGTCGCCCGAGAGCGTGCTGGGCCACCGGCCCGGCGAGCGATTCACGCGCCACCACGAGATCGTCGAATACCTGACGGCCCTGGCCGACGCCTCCGACCGCGTCACCATCGAGCGCTACGGTTGGACGCACCAGCGCCGGCCCATGCACATCCTCACCATCACCTCGCCCGCCAACCACGAGCGGCTGGACGAGATTCTGTCGAAGAACCGCGAGCTGGCCGATCCGCGCAATCTCTCCGATCCGCGGGCGCGGGAGATCGTGCGGACGAACCCGTCCATCGTGTGGTTCAGCTACAACGTGCACGGCAACGAGCCCTCGCCCGCCGAGACGGCGATGCAGGTCGCCTACACCATGGCGGCGGGATTGAACGAGGAGATCCTCGACATTCTCGACACCGTCGTTCTGGTCATCGACCCGATGCTGAACCCGGACGGGCATTCGCGCTATCTCGCGTTCTACGACAACGCGATGGGCGCTGCGGGTCCGATCGCGGCCCCGATCGCGGCGGAGCACGAAGAACCGTGGCCGGGCGGGCGCTCGAACCACTACCTCTTCGATCTCAACCGCGACTGGCTGTGGCTGGTGCACCCCGAGTCGCGCTCGCGCCTGCCTGTCTACCGGCGCTACATGCCGCACCTGCACATCGACAACCACGAGCAGCAGTACACCGCCCCCTACTTCTTCGGCGCCGGCGACGATCCGTACAACGTGAACATCCCGGCGGAGACGCGCGAGTGGATCGACCTGTACGGCGAGGCGAACGCCAAGGTCTTCGACGCCGAGGGGCTGGTCTACGCCACGCGCGAGCGGTTCGACTATCTCTACCCCGGATACGGCAAGGTGCTGCCGGTGTACCACGGCGCCGTCGGGCTGCTCACGGAGAAGGCGGGGCACAGCCGGGCCGGGCTGGCCATCGAGGTGAGCGACCAGTACACGCTCACGCTCGTCGAGCGCACGCGCCATCACTTTCTCACCAGCATGAACTATCTGGAGACCACGGCGGCGCATCGCGAAGGACAGCTCGAACGCTTCCGCAACTACTTCGCCGGCTCGATGGAGGCGGAGGAGGACGGGCCGCAGGCGTTCGTGATCTCGGCGGAGAACGATCCCGCGCTGCTGCAGAAGGTGTGGGAGCTGTGCAGTGCGCATGGCATCGAGATCCACGAGCTGAATCGCGCGGCCTCGCTGCCCGGCCTGCGCGACTATCGCACCGGCGAGGCGCACGATTCGATCGAGCTTCCCGCCGGGTCGTGGGTGATCCCCGCGGGCCAGCCGATGGGGCGCCTGGCGCGAGCCATCTTCGAGCGCGAGACCGAGGTGACGCACGAGGAGACGTACGACATCACCGGCTGGTCGCTGCCGATTTTCTTCGGTCTCGAATCGTGGGAGGCGACGAGCCCCATCCGGGTCCGCACGGCCCGCCTGCGCGAGTGGAGCGCCCCCGAGGCCCGCGTGATCGGCGAGGGCGATGTCGCACTGGTGATCGACGCGGCCCAGCACCACTTCCCCCGCGCTGTCGGCGCCGCCATGCGGCACGAGCTGTTCTGCCGCGTCGCCGGCGGCGACATCTCGATCGGCGGGCACGACTTCCGCATGGGCAGCCTGATCGTGCATCTTGTGCGCAACCCGCAGCGCGACATCGACGCCTTCATCGCCGAGTGTCTGGAGGCGGGCGTGAACGTCCACCGTGTTGACACCGGAATGACGACCGGCGGGCATGTCCTCGGCGCCAACCACAACCGCCTCTACACGCTTCCCCGGCCGCTCGTTCTGCGCGGCAGCCCGGTCAGCTCGCTCAACTACGGCGAGACGTGGCACCTTCTCGACATCGAATCGCCCATGCCCTACACGCCCGTCAACGCCGATTCCTTCGGACGCGTGCGTCTGGATGATTTCAATGTCGTCGTGCTCCCAAGCGCCTGGGGCAACATCGGCTCGACGCTGGGATCGCGGAATGTCGATCGCCTGCGCGACTGGGTGCGCTCCGGCGGCACGGTGGTGGCGGTGGGACGCTCGGCGCCGTGGGCCAATCGCGCCCTGCTCGAGCTGTCGGGCGCCGAATCGTCCGACGACGATGAGAACACCGACGCCGAGCGGCCCAAGCTCAACGAGCTGACATGGGAGGAGCGCCGCCTTCGCCGCGTCGAGGACAACATCCCCGGCGCCGTGCTGCGGGCCGAGCTCGATCTCACCCATCCCCTGTCGGCGGGAATGCGCGAGTGGGTCGGCGTCATCCGCCGCGGCGGGGCGCCGATGGCTGTGGCTGATTCGGGAGCCGTCGTCGCGCGATTCGAGGACCCGCCCCGCATCGGCGGCGTGATCTCGGAGCGAAACCAGGCCCGCCTGGCGAACACGCCCATGATGACGCACACACGGCTGGGCTCCGGCAGCGTGATCTGCATCTCGGATGAGGTGACGATCCGCGGCTTCATGCACGCTCCGGCGCGGCTGCTGCTCAACGCGATCATCTACGGGCCGACGTACTGAAACGCCGCCGGCGCCGGGCGCCGACGAAGCGATGGTGTGAACATGAAAAGAGCCCGCGCCGGAGGCGCGGGCTCTTTTTACAAAAAACAAATTTCTGGCGACGGCGCTGGATTCAGCGCCGGCGACGGGCCATCAGAAGCATGGCGCCGATGATGGGCGCCGCGGTTCCGGGCGTCGGGATCTGTGCCCGCACAGCGCCATCGAGGAATTCCTTGGTGTGCAGGTTGATGTAGTAGAAGGACGGATCTCCAAGAATCATCGAAAGCAGTTCTGTATTCGCCATGGTCGAGTCGATGAGCGTGCCGAAGGCGCCGCTGGTGTCTGTGCCGAGGTCGACAATTACGGGGCCGTTGGTTCCCGCTTGGCCGAAATGGATGTGGAAGCCGGTGAGATCGGACGCCTCCATCACGTTCTCGAGATCCATGAACATGAAGTCCCACGAGACAACGCCGGTGGTGGCGTTGATCGTGAGGGATCCCGTTGCAATGCCATCGGGATCGGTCGTCGGGGGCACTTCCTGGGCGCCTGTCATGGTCAGGAAAAACGTCTCGACGTTGTCACCGCCTGCGTGCGCAACCCCGGCGGACGCGGCGAAGCCCGCGCATGCGGCAATCATGAGCAATCGATTCATCTGAGTCTCCTCCGAAATCTGGAGCAATCGTTTTCCGTGCGAGGTATGCATCCCCGCAGCGCCGAATCGTCCGGAAACGCAGATTCGGCGCCTGTGCATCTATAGAGTAGCTGAAGCGGGCATGAGATCCAAAGACTTTCTCGGACATTCCTCCTGAGGTTTGCCCGCTGACTCGCCGCGCAGGCACACGCAAGGCTCTTTGCGGATATCCTCATCCGCCACTCACGATGCGGAATCAGGTATGAAACTCCGTCTCCCACATATTGTCCTCGCTCTGGCCCTCTACACACTCGCCGTCCTGGCGCCGCTGGCGGTCGTTCTGGTGGGTCCGCTGCCGGAGGGGCGGGGATTCTGGATCGAGCTCTCCATTGCGCTGGGATTCATCGGGCTTGCGATGATGGGCGCCCAGTTCGCGCTGACAGCGCGGTTCCGGCGCATCTCGACACTGTACGGGCAGGATTCGCTGCTGCAGTTTCACCGGCAGGCGGGGATCGTGGCGGTGTGCCTGGTGCTGGCGCATCCGGTGATCGCCATCATCGCCGAGCCGGCGTACCTGTCGTTCTTCGATCCGCGTGTGAACCTGCCACGGGCGGGGGCGCTGAGCTTCGTGACGGTCGTGCTCATTCTGATCGTGGCGCTCTCGATCTTCCGCAGGCAGATCGGGCTGTCGTATGAGTGGTGGCGCCTGACGCACGGGGCGCTGGGGTTCTTCACGCTCACGATCGGGCTGGCGCATGTGCTGATGGTGGGGCATTACATCTCGCCGCTGTGGAAACAACTGGTGTGGATCGTGATGACGGTCGGCGCGATGGGGTTCCTGGCGCGGATGCGCGTCTTGATCCCGCTGACGGAGCGAAGGCGCCCGTGGCGCATCGCCGAGGTGCGGCCGGAATCCACCGGGGTCTGGACGCTCGCGCTCGAGCCCGAAGGCCACGACGGCATGCGATTCCTGCCGGGGCAGTTCGTGTGGCTGACGGTCTCCGACTCTCCGCTGTCATTGCAGCAGCACCCCTTCTCGATCGCATCGAGCGCCGACTCGCTACGGCGGATCGAGCTGACGATCAAGGAGCTGGGCGATTTCACCTCGACCATCGGACAGATCCAGCCCGGCGCCCGCGCCTTTCTGGAAGGGCCGTACGGCGGCTTCGCATTCCAGGACGATGTCCGCTGCGACGGGCTCGTCTTCATCGTCGGCGGCATCGGGATCACGCCGGTGATGAGCATGCTGCGCACCATACGCGACCGCGGCGTCACCACGCCCGCCACGCTCATCTACGGCGCGCCGGCGCCGGACAAATTCGTCTTCCGCGATGAGCTGGAGGCGATGGTACGCGAATCGGGCCTGAAGCTGACGCTGGTGGCCGAAAATGCGGATGAAGCGTGGCCCGGCGAACGCGGGCTCATCGACGAGGGCGTTCTGGATCGAAGTCTGCCCGAACTCGGTGAACACATCCACGCCTTCATCTGCGGCCCCGAGGCGATGATGGACGCGGTGGAGCACTCGCTCCTCAGACGAGGGGCGCCGCTGGGCCGGATTCACTCGGAACGGTTTAATATCGTGTGAGCCTGGATTGAGAAGCGACCTCGGAACCCCCATACCCCATGCGCATCATGCGGCACATTCTGGTGAGAAGGCTGGTCTTCATCGGCGCCGCGGCGGCGCTTGTCGCGGCGGTCGCGTTCGCGTTGCTTCGGGCGGGGTGAAGGTTGGGCAATGGGGAATGGGCAATAGGGAATGGACGTTGCCGTGCGCGAACCTTCTCGCCCCATTGCCCACTGCCCATTTCCCGATCCATTGCTTATTTCGCCTCCCGCACCCAGTCGCGCACGCGGCGCTCCAGCACGCCCAGCGGCAGGGCGCCCTGTTCAAGCACGGTGTCATGGAAAGCGCGGATGTCGAAGCGGTCGCCCAGTTCCTCCTCGGCCATGGCGCGCAGCTCGCGGATTTTCAGCTCGCCGATCTTGTACGCCAGCGCCTGGCCGGGCCATGAGATGTAGCGGTCCACCTCGCTGATGATGTTGGACTCGGTGAGGGCGCTGTTGGCGAGCATGTAGTCGATCGCCTGCTGGCGGCTCCAGCCCATGGCGTGCATGCCGGTGTCGACGACCAGGCGCAGGGCCCGCCACATCTCGTAGCTGAGGCGCCCGAAGTCGTCGTAGGGGTCTTCGTAGAAGCCGCGGCCTCCGGGAGGGCCGCCGACTTCGAGGCCGAGCCGCTCGGCATACAGCGCCCAGCCCTCGACGAACACCGTGTAGTCGGCGATGGTGCGCCACTCGTGCAGGCCGGCGTCCTTCAATTCCTGCGCGAGCGCGATCTGCAGATGGTGTCCGGGCACGGCCTCGTGGAGCGCAAGGGGAACCATCTCGTATTTCGGGCGCTGATCGAGGCGATAGGTGTTGGCGATGAAGAGGCCGGCGACGCCGTTTTCGAGGGAGCCGGAGTAGTAGTAGGCGGTGGGCGCTGCGGGCGCCATGAAGGCGGGCATCTCCTCGACGCCGTAGGGCAGGCGAGGCAGCTTGCGGAAGAGTTGGGGCAGCTCGGTGTCCATGCGCTTGCAGATGTCGCGATAGCCGACGAGCAGGTCCTCGGCAGTCTCGTGGTAGAAGCGGGAGTCGGTGCGCAGGTAGTGGACGAAGGCGTCGAACAGATCGTCGCCCTCCAGCTCATCCTTCTGCGGGAAGTCGGAGCGGGCGATCACCTCGAACATCTCCGCACGGATGCGCGCCACCTCGGACCTGCCGAGCTCGTGGACCTCCTCGGCGGTCATGTCGGTTGTGGTGAAATCGGCGATGCGATGGTTGTAGAACGGCATGCCGTCGGGGCCTTCGGAGGCGCCGATGGTCTCGCGGCAGCCGGGGACGTACTCCTCGCGGATGAACGTTCTCAGGCGCACCAGGGCGGGGATGATCTCTTCGACGATGGTGTCGCGAGCCTTGACCACGCGGGGATCGTCCGCGGGCAGCGCGAAGAGCGGCCGGTAGAGCGGGTGGGTTGCGGGCCTTTGCACGTACTCAAACTTGAGCAGTGAGGCGATCTGCGACTCCACGCCGCGCATCACCACCCGCGGCGGCGTGCGTCCCGCCTCCAGACCGGCGCGCATGTTCTCAATCACCTGGTCGATGTAATCGGGAACGGCCGCCAGGCGGGCGAGGTAGTCTTCGAGGTGCTTCTCCGTTGTGAAGGTGAGCCGGTCCGGCAGCGTGGGCAGCGTGATGTGCGGCCCGATCTGCTGGGAGATGGGCGTCTGCTCGGGATGGAACCGGGCGCCCTCGATGCGCATCTTGAGGTGAAGTTCGAGCAGCTCGGCGTTGAGCAGGTTGTCCGGGCTCAGCCGATCGCGGTCAATGGCGCTCAGACGGCGAAGGCGGTCGCGGTTGGCCTCGGTGCGGGCGGCGATCGCCTGCGGGCTGACATCGGGCAGCAGGTGGTCGAAGCGGCGGTCGCCCCGGATGCTGGCGCCGATGGGGTTGGCCCGGGCCAGGGCGTCGAGATCCTCCTGGAGAAGATCGAGGACGGCCCGGTCCTCGCGCGTCGGCTCCGCGAGCGCGGGGGCAGGGAGGACGAGTGTGAAGAGAAGCGCCAGCAGGGCGACGATCGCGAGGATGTTCGTTTTCATGGCGGGGACAGAGTACAAAGCACGCCGCCACTTATGAAAGTGGTCCACGAGAACCCCGTCAACCACACCCCCGACTTCTCCCCTACCATCTCCACCATGCTGAGCCCCATTCCGGAGATACTGGACGAGTTACGGGCAGGCCGCATGATCGTGCTGGTGGACGATGAAGGCCGCGAGAACGAGGGCGACCTGGTCATCCCGGCGCAGATGATCACCCCCGAGGCGATCAACTTTATGCTGCGCGTCGCCCGCGGCTACATGTGCCTGTCGCTCACCGGCGCCGACTGCGACCGCCTCGACCTCCACGCCCAGACCAACGTGAACACCAGCGTCCGGGCCACGCCCATGACCGTCTCGATCGACGGACACCCGCGCCACGGCTTCACCACCGGGGTTTCGGCCCACGAGCGGGCCCGCACCATCCTGATGGCGATCGACGGGCGCTCCAGCCCCGATGACTTCGTCCGCCCCGGACACATCAACCCGCTGCGGGCGCGGGACGGGGGCGTGCTGGTGCGCACCGGGCAGACCGAGGGCTCGGTCGACCTGTGCCGCCTCGCGGGGCTGCATCCGTCCGCCGTGATCATCGAGATCATGCGAGACGACGGCGAGATGGCCCGCATGCCCGACCTTGAGAAGCTCTGCGCCGAGCATGGGCTCAAGATCTGCTCGGTGGCGCAGGTGATCGAGCACCGACTCCGCGGCGAGCGGCTGATCCGGCGCCTGCCGCCGGCGCAGGGCGAGCCCATCCGCACCGAGTTCGGCGAGTTCAACCTGATCGCGTTCGAGAGCGTGGTCGATCCGCTGCCGCACATCGCGCTGACGGTCGGCGGCGTGGGGTCGCTGGATCCGTCGGGCGTGGTGAACGCTTCGCCGGCGCCCACGCTGGTGCGCATGCACCGGCGGAATGTTCTGGGCGACATCTTCGGCGATCTATCGTCGTCGCCGGAGGGGCCGACGGGCGAGACGCTGCGCCGGTCGATGCGGATGATCCAGGAAGAAGGCCGCGGCGCCCTGGTGTACCTGCGCCCCGAGGGGTATGGCGACGCCCTGAGCCAGCGGCTGCAGGCGATCCGACGCTCTACGATGACGGACCCCAACCACCCGGATCTCACCGCTCCCGTCGGCCCCGGCGCCGACGCGATGCCCATGCCGCTGCGCGAGTTCGGCATCGGCGGCCAGATTCTGCGCGAGCTGGGGCTCTCGAAACTGCGCCTGCTGAGCGACCACCCGCGCGACCTGCCGGGGCTGGACGCGTTCGGGCTGGAGATCGTTGAGCATGTGGCGGTGCGAAGAGAGTAAGAGTTGGGAGCAGGCAATGGGGAATGGGCAGTGGGCAATGGGAAATGGGCGTATGCATTCTTGCATACGAATTCCCATTGCCCATTCCCCATTGCCCATCGCCCCCAGTAGCATCTGGCCATGACCATGAATGTCGAATCTGAGCATGACGCGGATGGCGGCGGTGAACCGACTCCGCCGCGGCAGTCGCCGTATCTCGATCCCTACCGCTCTGCGGTGGACAGCCACGGCGCCTCGTTCGAGGCGACGCTGTGGGCGAACCGGCAGTGGCAGTTCGAGCGGTTCCGCATCTTTGTCGAACTGCTGGACATGTCGGGGCTGAGCGTGCTCGACGCGGGGTCGGGCCAGGGCGATCTCGCGGAGTATCTGCGCAAGCGGCGCGTGAAGTATGAGCGATACATCGGTCTCGACGCGATGCCGGAGATGGTGGAGATGTCGCGTGCACGGAAACTGGCGCGGGCTGAGTTTCACACGTGCGATTTCGTGGCCGAAGCCGATTCTTTCACACGCTTCGGCGAGCCGAAGTCGGCGCCGCCGGAGGAGCGGCGCGTGGATGTGATCGTCATCTCAGGCGCGCTCAACACGCTGCGTCAGGATGCGGCGATGCGCGTGCTGGATCGGGCCTGGCGCGACTGCGGCGTGGCGCTGCTCTTCAACTTTCTCAGCGATCGGCGCAACCCCCGGAAACTGCCCGACAACACCGGGCCGGCGCACCGATTCAATACGATCGAACTGACGGACTGGGCCCTCTCGCGCACCACGTGCGTGGCGATGCGCCACGACTACCTGCCCTACGGGCACGATGCGACGATCCTGATGGGGAAGGAATCGGGGTGAGTTGCGAGTTCCGAGTGCTGAGTACTGGTTTGGAACTCGGGGTTTGCGCATTCGGGTTCGATGTGGGCTCACGCGGCGGCGCCGACCATGGCGGCGTTGGTGGGGAAGCGCTTGATGGCGGCGAGGAGCTGCTCGACCTGCTGGGGCGGCGGCATGCTCAGCAGGCGCCGGCGCAGAGCGGTGATGGTCTGCAGCTCCTTGGGCGTCATGAGCAGGTCTTCTTTTCGCGTGCCGCTCGCCGCAAGATTGATGGCGGGGAAGAGGCGCTTCTCCGCGATCTTGCGGTCGAGGATCAGCTCCATGTTGCCGGTGCCCTTGAACTCTTCGAAGATCACCTGGTCGCCCTGACTGCCGGTGTCGACCAGGCAGGTGGCGATGACGGTGAGCGAGCCGCCCTCTTCCGTGTTGCGTGCCGCGCCGAAGAGCTGCTTGGGAACGGTGAGGGCCTTGGCGTCCAGGCCGCCGGAGAGCGTGCGGCCGGAGTTGGCGTGCTTGCGCGAGTTGTTGAAGGCGCGGCCGAGGCGGGTGATCGAATCCAGCAGGATCACCACGTGCTTGCCGGCTTCGACCATGCGCCGGGCCCGGTCCAGGGCGATGACGGCGAGGTTGACATGACGGTCCACGTCCTGGTCGTTGCTCGAGGCGATGACGGTGCAGGGTGTGTTGCGGCGGAAGTCGGTGACCTCTTCGGGGCGCTCGTCGATGAGCAGGGCGAAGACTTCGAGATCCTGATGGTTGGCCTTGAGGCCGAGGGCGATGTCCTTGAGCAGGGTCGTCTTGCCGGCCTTGGGGGGCGAGACGATCAGGGCCCGCTGGCCGCGACCGATGGGGCAGAACAGGTCGATCAGGCGGCAGGAGTCGGGGCAGCCAGGGTGTTCGAGGGTGAGGCGGGGCTGTGGGTCGATGACCGTGAGATTCTCGAAAGCGGGTCGGTCGGCGAAGGCGCCGGGCTCGAGCCCTTCGATGCTGATTATCTGATCAACGACGGGGCGGGCCACGCGCGGCGCCTGCGAATTCCCGCCGCGACGACGTCGCCGGGGCCGTCGGTCAACGACTTCGACGGTCACCTGCTGGCCATTGCGCAGCGGATACCGCTCTGCGAGGGTGATTGGGACGAAAGGGTCGCTGGCGCTCTGGATAAGTCCGTCAGCAAACTGACGTACGCGACCTTCCGCGCGCTCAGGCCACTCAAGGATGCCTGTCACGGTTGTCATATTTGATTTCGCGATCGTGGATCCGAGCAACGCCTTCGGAAAGCCTGCAATCGGCCTTCCGGCTCGGCGCTCACCCGGACGCACTGTCCTGGTGGCGTAAAAGCCTCAATGCGGCTGTGCCGCGGGTAGTGTAGTCGGAACCCCGTGTCCGCACCAGTGCTCTTCAACAAGAACCACCGGGAGCGGACAATTCTTCATGGGAATCGCAAAAACCGGCGGCCGGAGCCTACGCGACGTCTGCTGATAATCATCATCGGCGTTCGAGGGGTCGGACTCCAGCGAACCGGGGACCGGGAAAATCGCCCTGTGGTCAGGCGGCGGAACGCAGTGTGGCGGGACTGGTCCCGGGGCGGGGAGCGCAGCGCCGCCGGCCGGTTCGCAGCGGACCCGTCGCGGAAGCGAGGCCGCCTCGTTAGCATGTCGCCTGAGTTGTCCGACCGGTTTCGAGGCCACGACGGCTCCCGAGGTCAGGTCCCGGGTAGTGGTGGGTCGTCATTCGAACCGAACGGCCTGCGAACGCATGGAAGTATTCAAGGGCATCCCGGTCTCTCCCGGCGTCGTGATCGGCAAGGTGTTCACGATCGACGACGAGCGCCGCCGCATCCCCCGGCGCTCTGCGCCGAAGAACCGCATTAAGCGAGAGCACGAGCGAGTAACCGAAGCTCTGGAGGGCTCGATCGCGGAGCTGCAGGCGCTGCGCGAGCGAGCGGAGAAGTCGCTCGGAGCTGAGGCCGCCAAAATTTTCGCGTTCCACATCGGCCTGTTGCAGGACAGCTCGCTGATCGACCCCATCCACAAGCGGATCGACGAGGAGCAGGTCACGGCGGAGTACGCGGTTTCGCAGGAGTTCCACCGCCTGGCCGGCCTTTTCTCCGAGATGAGCGAGGGCGCCTTCCGCACCAAGGTCGATGATGTGTGGGATCTGGACCGCCGGGTGCTGCGGCACCTGATCGGCGAGCACATGGAGGAGTTGTCGGACCTGCCCTACCAGGCGGTGGTGGTGGCCCGCGACCTCACGCCCAGCCAGACCGCCAGCTTCGAGCGGGATAAGGTGATCGGCTTCGCCACGGACGCCGGCGGACGCACCAGCCACACCGCCATCGTAGCGCGGGCCCTGAACATTCCCGCCGTCGTCGGCCTGGAGACGATCACGCTCTCCTCCTACGACGGCGCCCCGGTGATCATCGACGGCGACCGCGGCGTGGTGATTCTGAATCCCGACCAGGAGACGCTCGATCAGCACCGCGTGTACATCGAGCGCATGCGGGTCTTCCAGCTCTCGCTCAGCGAAGTCGCCGACCTGCCCGCAGAGACAACCGACGGCGTCCGCATCGAGCTGTACGGGAACATCGAGTTCCCCGATGAGATCGAGACCGTCCTCGCCAACGGCGGCGACGGAATCGGCCTCTTCCGCACCGAGTTCCTGTACCTCACCAGCGAGATCGAGCCCAGTGAGGATGAGCAGTTCGAGGCGTACAAGCGGTGCGTCGAATTGCTCGGCGGCAAGCCGCTGACGATCCGAACCTTCGATCTGGGATCGGACAAGCAGACGCAGTCGCGGTCTGAAGCGCCCGAGCGGAACCCGGCCCTGGGCTGCCGCAGCATCCGCTACTGCCTGCAGAATCTGCCGATGTTCAAGCGGCAGCTCCGGGCGATTCTTCGGGCGTCCGTGCTGGGTCCGATGAAGGTGATGTTCCCACTGGTGACCAACCCGCTGGAGCTTCGCCAGGCCCGGATGGTGCTCCACGACGTGATGGAGGACCTCCAGGAGGAGGGGATCGAGTACGACACCAACCTGCGAGTGGGGATGATGATCGAGACCCCCGCCGCGGCGGTGATGGCGGGCGTCTTCGCCCGGGAGGTCGATTTCTTCTCGATCGGCAGCAACGACCTGGTGCAGTACACCCTGGCGGTGGACCGGACCAACGAGCGGGTGGCGAGCCTGTATTCGGCGGCCCATCCAGCGGTGACGAAGCTGATCAAGGAGGTCGTGCGATCGGCCCGGCGGCACAACGTCCCCTGCTCGATCTGCGGGGAGGCTGCGGGCGAGATCGAGTTCACGATGTTGCTGATCGGGCTCGGCCTGCGTACCCTTTCCGTGACCCCATCCGTGATCCCCAGCATCAAGCAGGTGATCCGGAGCGTCGATGTGAAGCAGTGCGAACGGTTGGCCCGCCGGGTCGGCTCGTTCGATTCAGAGCGTCAGGTGACCGCATTCCTGCGGGAACAGACGCGCGCGATCATCCCCGAGGCGTTCGACGGGCGTACCGTCGAGTAGCGGCCCTGTCTTCGCCGCCGCCTTCGGAATCAGAACACCCCCCTTCGGCGGCCCGTTTCCATGCGGTCCCGGCCGCAGGGTCAGGCAGGCCTTTCGCATCCCTCTCGTCGACCGCCGGACCGTGCGTCCGGATGCGTCCGTAGGGAGTCAGAGCGAAAGGCGTCGGGCGATGGCGCCTGGCTCCGGCGAAATCCGGAAGCTGGCAGCGTCGGCGCCCGGGCAGGGCCCACCGGCCGATGACCTGCGCTGAAACGCGCCACGCCGAAGTGAAGCGAGCGCCCGAACGTGTGCGATCGCGAGCAGAGCGCCATGCTGCATGACAAAGCCGGGACCGGCCTCGCCGTTCCGCGCCGACATCGGTCTGCGTCCTGTTCGTCCGACACGGCGGCTCGCTGGAAGCGAGGCCACATTGGCGAAGCATCGAATGCTCATCAACTACATCCCAGGCGAAGAATGCCGGGTGGCGGTGGTGTGCAACGACAAACTGGATGAACTGCACGCCGAACGTCTGAACGCGATCAGCCACGTCGGCAACGTGTACGTCGGCAGGGTCATGAACGTGGAGCCGTCCATCCAGGCGGCGTTCATCGACTTCGGGCTCGAGCACAACGGCTTCCTGCACATCTCGGATCTGCATCCGCAGTACTTCCCCGGCGAGAGCGCCACGACCACCGAGCTGGTGGGGAAGAAGACGCCGCGCCGCCAGCGCCCCCCCATTCAGGAGGCGCTCAAGCGCGGGCAGGAGATCATCGTGCAGGTGCTGAAGGAGGGCATCGGCACCAAGGGGCCGACGCTCACCTCGTATCTCTCCATCCCCGGGCGCTTCCTGGTGATGATGCCTGTGATGGACAAGGTCGGCGTCAGCCGCAAGGTCGAGGACGAGGACCAGCGGCGCGAGATGCGCAAGATCCTTGACCAGCTCGATCTGCCGGACGGGTTCGGCTTCATCCTCCGCACCGCGGGCATGGACCGCACCAAGACCGAACTGAAGCGCGACCTGGCGTACCTGATGCGCCTGTGGAAGGACATGGAGCGCCGCCGCAAGGCCGGCGCCAAGCCCCGCCTGCTCTACGCCGAAAGCGACCTGCTGGTGCGGGCGCTGCGCGATGTGCTGACCGGGGAGATCGACGAGATCATCATCGACGACCTGTCGGCCCTGAACCGGGCCAGCCGCTTCCTGAAGATCGTGGCCCCGCGCTCGAACATCAAGCTGCTGCAATACGACCTGCCCACGCCGATTTACCACACCTACGGCATCGAGGAGCAGATCAAGCGCATCCATTCCCGCGAGGTGCCGCTGCCATCGGGCGGGTCGCTGGTCTTCGACGAGGCCGAGGCGTGCGTGGCGATCGACGTCAACTCCGGGCGCATGCGGAGCCACGGAGACGCCGAGACCACCGCCTACAAGACCAACTGCGAGGCCGTCGACGAGATCTGCCGCCAGCTCCGCCTGCGTGATCTGGGCGGGCTGGTCATCAACGATCTGATCGATATGCGCTCGCGAGCCCACCAGCGCGACATCGAGCAGCGCTTCCGCACCAACCTGAAGAAGGATCGGGCCCGATCAAAGATCCTGCCCACCAGCCAGTTCGGCATCATCGAGATGACGCGGCAGCGCATGCGCGGCAGCCTGCGCAGCGTTCACTTCTCCGACTGCCCCATCTGCGCCGGCCGGGGCCTGGTGCAGCGGCCTGAGTCTCTGGCCAACGACGGCATGCGCGAGCTGGCCAACCTGCTCGGCCAGCCGCGGGTTCACAAGGTCGAGATGGTGGTCTCGCCGCGGGTCGCGGGCGAGCTGCTCTCCTCCAAGCGCCAGCGGCTCGGGCGACTGGAGCGGCTGGCGAACAAGCAGGTGGACGTCCGCGTCAGCGAGACGATCTCCTTCTCGCGCGTCGTCTTCTACGCCTACGACGAACGCGGCGCCGACATCGAGATTGACAAACTCCCCGCGCCCAAGTCGCCGGAGAACCTGCACGAATGGGATGTGCAGCCCAGGCCCGAGCAGAACTGGGCCGTCGATCCGCTTGACGAAGCCCAGCAGAGCCTCGCCGAATCGCTCGAGCCGGCCCCCGGCTCCCAGGACACCAGCGATCTCGACCTCGTGGAGATCGAGGATGTGGAGCCGCTCGAATCCGAGTCGGAAGAAAGCGGCGGCAAGAAGAAACGCCGCCGTCGCCGACGCCGGGGACGCAAGGACAAGCAGGACGTCACGACAACCGAAGCCGCTGCGGCGCCGGATGGCGAATCCACGAAGGAATCCAAACCGTCGGCGCCCGAACGACCGGAGCCTGCCGGCGACGATGGCGACGGCGAGGAGACCGGAGGCCGGCGAAAGCGACGTCGGCGCCGGCGCCGGCGTGGCGGTCGTGGCGCAGACACTGAACAGCGCGATCAGAAGCAGGATTCCCAGGCCCCGATCCGCGAAGACATCGGCGCACGCGACGCCCGGGAAACACGCGACGTCAGGGAGGCCAACGAGGCGCATCACTGGGATGAGGAGGAGGAAGAACTGCCTCCCCCGCCGCGCAACACCGGCCTGCGTGGCGATTCATGGGACCTCGAACCCGGCGCGGTGACGCCGGCGCGCCCGGCGCCCAGCGCTCCGAAGCCGGAGGCCTCCGAGCCATCCCGAGATGCAGCCGAACCGGCGAAGGAATCCACCCCGGCGCCCGACGCCGACAAGGCGAAGGGCGCCAGGCGATCGCGCGGCTCGGGCAAGAAGAAGGCCGCTCGAGCGGCGGCGACGGAAACGTCCGTCGATGCGTTGATGGACGATGTCGCGGCGGCGAAGGCGCCGAAGAAGCGCGCCCCGAAGCCCGAACCCGCCAGCGACGATCGTGGCGACTCCTGGGATCTTGAACCCGGTGCGGTGACGCCCGCGACGCCGCAACCTGCTCCCGCCGACGCCGAGACGAAGGGCGACAGGAAGCCCGCGGCCTCCAACAAGCGGAAGAAATCGAGCCGCAAGAAGTCGTCGCGAGCTGCGGCGACCTCGGCCCCGCCCGACCCGAGCGACAACGGCGACGCCCACGCCGCGGCGAACGCGAATTCAAAGCCCGCCGCCAAGAGCAAGAAGAAGCCGCGCAAGCGCAGCTCAAGCAAGAAGAAGGCCAAGTCCGGCGCCCCTGCCAAGGGACAGAAGAAGAAGCAGGCCAGGGCCGGCGCTCCGGGAGATTCGACTGAGAATTAAACGGCGCCCGGCGGCGAGATATGGCGCGTGCGCTGGTTCTCACACGGAGTTGATCTGCTAGTCTGCGCGGACGTTTTGCAGCCGCCACCACCCACGCCCACCCCCGCGCCGGACCGCTGACGAGCCCGCGACGCATGACACACACACAGCAACGCACCCGCCGCCTGCTTCTTCTCGGCGCCACCGGATCGATCGGCCGGCAGACGCTGGAGGTCGTCGCGAACCTCAATGCGCTGGCGCAGGACGACCCGTCGCGGACGCGGTTCGAGATCGTCGGCCTCGCCGCCGGCGCCAGCGCCGAGCTTCTCTATGAACAGGCCCGAACGTTCGGCGTCCGCGATGTGGCGCTGGCGAACGGCAACGGCGATGTCCCGGCGCCCGATGGCGTGCGCGTGCATCGCGGCGCGGATGCGGCCGAGTCGCTGGTGCGCAGCGTCGAGGCGGACATCGTGCTCGGGGCAATGGTCGGCGCCGCGGGATTGCCCGCGACGATGACGGCCCTCGAACTCGAATGCGATGTGGCGATTGCGAACAAGGAGACGCTGGTGGCGGCGGGCGAACTGGTCGTCCCCGTCGCCCTGCGAACCGGCGCCGCCCTGCTGCCGGTCGACAGCGAGCACTCGGCGCTGTGGCAGTCGTTGCCGACGGGCGTTCGCCCACCGTGCGCGCTGGGCGACGAGGTGCGGCGGATCATCCTCACCTCCTCCGGCGGCCCGTTCCGCACGCGCTCCCGCAAAGACGTCTACAACGCGACGCCGGAAGAAGCGCTGGCGCACCCGACGTGGAGCATGGGCGCCAAGGTGACGATCGACTCGGCCTCGATGACGAACAAGGCGCTCGAGATCATCGAGGCCCACTGGCTCTTCGGCGTCGAGTCGGCCCGCATTGACGTGCTGGTGCACCCGCAGGCGATCATCCATTCGATGGTGGAATACGCCGATGGCGCCACCATCGCGCAGCTCGGCGCACCGGACATGCGCACGCCGATCCAGTACGCCCTCGTTCACCCGGAGCGCCCCCGCGGCGTCTCAGATCATCTTGACTGGACCGCACTCTCGCGCTTCGACTTCGAGCCGCCGGACTTTGAGCGCTTCCCCGCCCTGCGCCTGGCCCACCGCGCCATCGAGCTCGGCGGCGTGGCGGGGGCCGTCTTCAACGGCGCCAACGAGCAGGCGGTCGAGGCGTTCCTGGCGCGGCGCATCCCCTTCGGACGCGTCACCGAGCTGGCGGCGGAGGCGATGGAGGCGATCGTCGGCGACCGCCGGCAGCCGCCGCTCCGCTCGCTGGACGATGTCTTCGAGGCGGATGCGGAGTCGCGGCGCTTCGTGGCGGGCGCCATCGGCCACGATTCCCCTGTCGCCGCGGGCCCTGCTCGCCGATGAACGTTCCGGTGTGTGTTGATCTTTGAACGCTGAGGCCGCGGAGGGGCGCGGAGAAGGATCGAACGCGGAGTGAGACGGAGTCGGAAAGATGTCAGGGAGATGGAATTGAACGCGAATGAAGGATGGCGTCTGAGAGAAACCGGGTCTCAGATTGGCGTTGGCGCGTTGCAAAGTCTGCGCCAATAGAATCGCTCACTCTTGCTTTACCGGCGCTCATCAGAACATCCAACACCGTCCGTTCCAGATCCGAACAATTCCCCACGCCTCAACTCCGTCTCACTCAAGAACTCCGTATCACTCTGTGTTCAATCCCTTCTCCGCGCCCCTCGGCGACCTCTGCGTTCACCCCCCCGCTCCTGGCGGCGACGGACCGGTATAGGATTCTTCGATGCCTGAACTGCTCATACGCTCGCTCGACCTTGCCCTGGTGATCTTCGGTTTCGGACTCGTGATCGTGATTCACGAGCTGGGGCATTTCCTCGCCGCCCGCTGGGCCAAGGTGCGCGTGCATGAGTTCGCCGTGGGCTTCGGGCCGTCGATTTTCGCCTACCGCAAGGGGTTGGGCCTGCGGCGGGGTTCGACGAGCGAGGAGTATGAACGGTTGGCCCGCGATCGCGGCCTCAACCCGCAGAACGCCGACATCCCCGGCGTCAGCCCCACCGAATACCGACTCAACTGGATCCCCCTCGGCGGCTACGTGAAGATGCTGGGCCAGGAAGACCTCGCGCCCGGCGCCCAGTCCGAATCGACCGACAGCTACAACACCAAGCCGGTGTGGAAGCGGCTGATCATCATCTCCGCGGGCGTGGTGATGAACGTCATTCTCGCGGCGGTGCTTTTCATCGCGGTCTTCATGGTCGGCCTGGACGGCCCGCCCGCCACCATCGGCTCGGTGCAGCCCGGCTCGGCGGCGTCGGAGGCGGTGGCGGTGAACGCCGAGGAGCTGGGCGTCACCAAAGTCGGCCTCCAGCCGCGGGACCGCGTCGTCTCCATCGGGGACCAGGAGACGCTTTCCTTCAAGGACATTGCCGCGGCGGCGGGCCTGGCCAAGCGCGGTCGTCCGCTCGACCTCACCATCGACCGCCCCGGCGTCGATGAACCGCTGCGCTTCCTCATCGAGCCGCGCGAGAGCGACGTGACGCGTCTGCTCGAGCTGGGCGTGGCGCCGCCGATCTCGACGACGATCCACGATCCGCGCCGGCGCTCGCAGCAGAACGTGATCACCGACATCCTCGCCCGGCTCGGCTACGACGATCTGGCGCCGGGCATGCGCATGGTGAGCCTGGACGGCGAGCCCGTCGAAACATTGAACGAAGTCGCCGTCATCTTCCGTGAAGCGGATGGCTCACCGATGCGAGCTCGTTTTGAAGACGAACGCGGCGGCGCCGTCGAGATCGAACTTTCGCCGACGCCGCGGCTGCAGGAGACGACGGTCGATCTGCATGCCTCCGGGCGCGAGCGTGTGCTGATCGATGTGCGTCACCTGCTCGGCCTCACGCCGCCGATGACCGTGCTTTCATCCGAGAGCACACGCGCCCGGCGGGCCGGACTGGAGACAGGCGACATCTTCGCGCGGATCGGTCGCATCGACTGGCCCAACAGCGCGCAGGGCATCGCCGAGATCCGGCGCCACGCCGGGAGAAGCGTGCCGCTGGTGGTGGTGCGGGATGGCCAGTACCTCGAACTCGAGTCGTCGGTGGACGGCGCAGGACGAATCGGGATCGGCGTGGGGCAGAAAGAGGACGACCTAGCGATCGTCACGCGCCCGCCGCGGCCGGGATCGGAAGCGGATGACGATGCCGACGCCCGGCGCGAATCGGCCGCCGAGCGGCTGAACCTGCTGCCCGGTTCAACGATTCTGCGCGTGAACGGCGCGCCCGTGACCGGCTACGCCGCCCTCCGCGCCGAGCTGCGCCGCGCCACCGCGTCGGCGCTCGAGGCGGGCTCAAGCGCCGAGGCGACGCTCACCGTGCGACTGCCCATCGGAGAGGGCTTCAACGTCGGCGAGACGGAGGAGATGGCGTGGCTGCTCGAACCCGCAGAGATCAAAGAACTGCACGCACTCGGCTGGTCAATGCCGCTGGACCCGACGCTCTTCGAGGTCGCGATGACGACGCTGAAAGCCGACGGCCCCTTCAGCGCGATCGCCATGGGCTATGCGGAGACGAAGCGCATCATCGTGATGACCTACGTCACGATGCTGCGCCTCTTCGAGGGCACTGTCCACGTCGAGCACCTGAAGGGCCCGGTCGGCATTGTGCACATCGGCACGCTCTTCATCGACCAGGGCATGATCCACCTGCTCTTCCTCTTCGCCATCATCAGCGCCAACCTGGCCGTGCTGAACTTCCTGCCCCTGCCCATCGTCGACGGCGGCCACGCGGTCTTCCTGATCATCGAGGGGATCACGGGCAAGCCGGTGTCGGTGGCGGTGCAGAACGTGGCGACGCTGATCGGCCTGGCGCTGATCGGGACGCTCTTCCTGGTGGTGACGTACCACGACATTGTGGCGCTCTTCGGGTGAACAGGCCGCGACGCTGAGGCGTTCGCAGTACGATCCCCGCCACGCGTGTCCGGCTTCATCACCATCATGCTCACCGGGCTGCTCATCGCCGTTGCCGCGGCGACGGGCTTCACCGTGCGCCGTCTGCGCCGGCCTCCGAAGCGGACCTACGGCGCCGCGGTGGCGCGCGGGCTGCCCGGCGATCCCGGCGAGCTGCCGACTCCGCGGACATTCGAGACGTGGATGCTCCGCGTCGATTCGCCGCGGACCCGGTCGCTCCGCGGCCTTGAGATGCCGGTCTGGGACATCCCCGGCGACGATCCGAACGGCCCGACGATCATGCTCACGCCGGGATGGGGCGATTCGCGCATCGGCGCCCTGGCGCGCATCCCGCACCTGGCGCCGATGAGCGCGCGCCTGCTGGCGTGGGACCCGCCCGGGCACGGCGAAGCGCCGGGCGAGTGCGCACTGGGAACGAGCGCCGAGGTCGAGGCGCTCGCGGCGCTGGCGCAACGCGCGATCGAACCGGGGAAGGACGCCGGACGACTGGCGCTCTATGGGTGGTCGCTGGGGGCCGGCGTGAGCATCGCAACCGCCGCGGCGTGGGAGGGGCCGGGCCCGGCTCCCGCCGTCATCGCCGAGGCCCCCTACCGCGTTCCGATGACGCCCGCCCGGCGCGTGATGCGGGCGGCGGGGTACCCCTACCGCATCAACGTGCCGCTGACCTTCGCGTATCTCGGCATCCGCCTCGGCGTGGGCCCGAAGTGGCGCGGATTCGACCGGGCGGAGCTGGCGGCGCTGATGCGCTCGCCCCTGCTCGTCCTGCACGGCGCCCGCGACACGGTGAGCCCGGTCGAAGACGGCCGCGCCATCGCCGCTGCGGCGAAGGACGGCGCCATCTGCGAGATCACGGATGCGGGCCACAACGACCTGTGGACGGATCCGCAATACGCGGAACGCTGCATCGAGGCGGTCGACGCGTTTCTTGAGCGGTCGTTCCGCACGCGTGGATGAACGCGGAGGGCGCGGAGGAGCGCGGAGGGGGATGGAGTTTCTGGGAGTCGGATGGATTGATTGTGATCGCGTGTTGATCACGCATGATCGCCGACTGAATGACTTATCTCGACGCTTTCGGAATCACATTAGTGATTCGGAATGTAAAACGGGCGTGCTGAGTGGGTGCCGTGGTAAAGGCGTCTTCGCCTTTGCCACGCCGAACTTCCAGACGCGTGGCAGAGCCGAAGACGGCTCTACCACGGCGCCCGACATGCGCGCAATCGCGCCTGCCCAGATTCCGACTCCGTCTCCCTCAAAAACTCCGTCTCACTCTGCGTTCCATCCCCCCGATGAATCAGGGATAGTCCTGCCGAGTCGGACGGATCAGCGTGTTGTTCACGTGCACATGCGCCGGCTGTGAAACTATGAACGTGATCATCCGCGCGATGTCCGCCGGCGCCAGCACCGGGCCGAACTTCTCGAAGAACTGGGCCCGCCACGAATCGTCGTACCCCGCGACGCCCTGGAACTCGCTCTCGACGATGCCCGGCTCGACGAGCGAGACGCGCACGCCCTTGGGCCCCAGCTCGCGCCGCGCGCCCTCTGCCAGCGCCATCGCGGCGAACTTGGTCGAGCCGTACATCGATGAATAGGGCGACACGTGGCGCCCCACGTTCGAGCCGATGACGACGATGTCGCGGGCCTTGTCGAGCAGCGCGCCGGCGCCCTTGCCCTCGGGCGCCATGCGCAGGGCCGCGGCCCGGATGAGGCGGGCGCAGCCGAGCACGTTGGTGCGGATCATCTCCTCCCACTGCGAATCATCGGAGGTGACGACGCTGCCCGCCAGGCCGCGTCCCGCGTTGGCGACGACGATGTCGGCCTCGGCGCCGAAGGACTGCCGGGCCTCGTCGAGCATGGCGCCGATGACAGCGCGCGAGGCGGCGTCGCCGGGGACCGCCGCCGCCCGCCCGCCGCGCTTGCGGATGGTCTGCACCAGCTCGTCGAGCCTCTCCTCGCGCCGCGCGTTCACCACCACCGCGGCGCCTCGGTCGGCCAGCTCGATCGCGATCGCCTCGCCGATGCCGCTGCTGGCGCCGGTGACCGCACCGATCCGCCCCTCCAGGTTCCGTTCCGTCGTTGTCGCCATTCGGGATGCTCCTCGGGCGGCGAACTCGGCCCCGCCGTGGCGGCATGGTACACCGACTCAGGTCAGGCTCGTTGGTCGTGCGGCGGCCGGGGGTCGCCCCCGCGCATGCGTCGCTTTCTATCCTGCGTGCGGATGTTCGCCGCCGGCCAGACTGAGGATGAGACTCACGCACCGCCCGCGTCGACGCCGGTTGTGTTGCGAATTCGTTGGCGCGTCAAAGTGCTGCCGTCGCCGCCGGTGTGGGCGTGGGTGATCCTTGGTCTGGTTTTTATCAAAGTCTTCTATTTCGCCTGGACAGACACACTGTGGCGAAGCGACGTCTACAGCATCATCGGGCTCGGTTCCATAATCGTTCTCTGTGAATTGCTCTCCTGGCAGACACGCCGACCCGCGCACCGGCGCATCGAACAATTGGAGCGCACCGCGCGAGCGACGAACGATGCAGCCACAATCGCCATCATCGAGCGGGCGCGCGGTGCGATGATGCGCTCCGATCGGACGCTTGATCCGGTCTCATGGCGAGCGCGGTTCGAACGCCTCGGCGCCGATCCGCCAGCGGTGGTGCTCTTTGAGAATGTCCGGCCGACGGGGGCGCCCGCGAGCGCTGCGGGAGAAGAGATCGACCTCGGCGCCGCCCGACCGATGGGGCCGCAGGAAGTGCGGTTCTGGGTGTGCCTGAACCTGATCGCCGCCTCGGCGTGCGCTGTGCTCACGGCGCTGGCGCTGCTCTCGGGCGAGCTGATCGTCGAGGCGCTGATGCTCTGGTTCATTCTCCCCTTCATGCTTGCAATACCCGTGGCCCGAACGCTTGCGCGCCGAGGGCTGTCGCCGATCCAGTTGTCGGCGGCGCTGTGCGCGCCGGGGCGGATGGAGTTCGTCCGGGCCGGGCGCAGCCGCATCTTCGCGCCGGCGGACTCCACGCTGGTCATCGAACCGGTGATGCATCCCGTCGGGCCGATCGGATTTGCCGCCGGCGCCGCGTGGCGGCTCGCGGGCAGAGCGGCGCCGATCCTTCATCGGGCGGCCCGGGCGTGGGCCCGGCGCGGCTGGCTCGGGCGATGGCGCCGGCTGGAGCAGGCCGTTGGGCTGCGGCGATTCCGGCGCCCCATCACCGCGACCTTCATCCGCGATGACGGGATGCGGGCCAGATTGACGTTCATGAGCGGGCGGGAGGATCCCGGTCTGGCCGAGTTGTGGGCCCGGTGGGTCGAACCGGCCGACGCCCAGCGGCGGTGACCCCGGCTGGCGTCACCGCCGCCGCGACCCCGGTCTGGGGCGACATACTGGCAACAACTCCCCTTCACTCGAGGGAATATGAAGGGGGCCTGGACGATGCGAGCCGATCGTTGATGGCGATCAATACCGCCGCAGCACCCCGATCACCACGCCCTGCACGCGGCAATCCTTCACGTAGATCGGGTCGAAATCGGGGTTGGCGGGTTGGAGGCGGATGCGGTCCTTCTCCTTGAAGAAGGTCTTCAGGGTGGTGGCGCCGTCGGGGAGCAGGGCGACGACGCGCTCGCCGTCGCGGGCTGTGTCGCGGCGCTCGATCAGGACGTAGTCGCCGTCGAGGATGCCCTCGTCCTTCATCGAGTCGCCATCGACGCAGAGGGCGAACGTCGCGCCGGCGGCGCCGACGCGGGGGCCGAAGACGTTCATCAGGTCCAGCTCGTCCTGGTCCTCGTACTTCTCGATCGGATATCCCGCGGCGATCTTGCCCACCAGAGGATAGCGCAGGGGGAGATCCTCATCGGGGACGACGACGCCCTCAGCGATCGCCAAAGAGCGAGCCTTGTTGGGCTCGCGCACGAGAGCGCCCTTCTTGATGAGGGCCTCGGCGTGCTCGAAGACGGTGACCTTGCTGACCCCGAGCTCGTCCGCGATCTCCTGCATGGTCGGCGAATAACCAAACCGCACGCGGCTGTCGCGAATGAGCTTGAGGATCTTGAGCTGCTTGGGCGTGAGATTGAGTTTCGGTGTCATGGGAACGCGCCTCCGGCTGACGGACCTGGAAAGACAGGACAGAACGACCCCGCGCCGATGACGGTTCACCCGCTGCATCGGAGCTGTTCAGGTCGAGAAAAGTGCGGCGCCATTGCGCCATCGTTGTTCGTTGCTCCCCCAGGGCCCGCTCCAGCGCGTACGACACGCCGGCCCGCACCGCGAGGGATGAAATTTCCAATTGATCGACGCCGATTCCAATCGTGTGCGCCCCGCCGGCGCCCCCCGATTCATCGCGCTGCAATTCCGCCGAGTCCTTCTCGCGCCGCGGATTCCGGGGCAGGGCGTGCGGCAGGCCCTGGCGGGCGTGGTCGCCGTCCCCCATGCCGCCGCCGTCCGACGCCCCCACCGCGCCGCCGCCGGACGTGTCTTTCAGGAGACGCGAGCCGTCGGCGTGGTACTGGGACACGTAATCCCCTCCGGGGCCGAGCCTGAGGATGGCGGTGTGACTGAAAGGCATACGCCTCTTCTCCCGAGCAGGCGACCACCGACGCTTGGACACAGGGCGAAGCGCCAGAGCGCGATCAACCCGTCCTGATGAAGCCCGTCAATGGTCGGATCCGGCCCGGCTTCCCCCGCATCCCGGCCTCCGCCGAAACGCCGGTTCGTCCGGCCGCGGTCTGTCGTGATTCAGCGATTCATCCGCTCAGGAAAACCAAATCGAGCGGCCAGACGCCGCGCCGCCGCCAACCGGCCTTCGAACCCGCACTCGCCGCCCCGGATCTCCCCGGAACGCAGCCGGCCCGACGCCGAACAGCACCCGACACCGCATCTGGATGAATCAGCATGTCGCTCCACGACATGTTGGGCCTCCACCGGCCCGGTCCAAGCATCGACGAACTCATCCAGTCGCCTGCAGAAACGAAACTGCAGTCTGTTCGGCGTACGGTACCCGATCAGCCACCGCACCGCAAGCGATATCCGGGTTTTGTTCACTCTTTTTTACTGGGGCCGTTTCCACCGCTTCCGGGGGCGGCGCCGGAGCGCCGCCGGGCCAGCCGCCCGCCCGTCCGTACGATCACCTGCCGCAGTTCCAGCATGGTGGCGTCGGCCCGCAGGGCGCCGGGGTCGAGGCCGGTTTCCCGCGCCACATCATCGAGGCTCTTGGGCTCGACCAGACATTCATACAGCGTGCGCTGCGAGACGCTGAGCGTGCGAAGCAGGGCCGACTCGTCGATGCCCGGCTTCACCTCGGCCGCGGAGGTCGGCTCGCCGTCGAAGAGTCCGTCGGCGCCGGCGTCCGGCAGGTAGCGATCGCCGTGCGAGCCGCGATGCAGATGGCGCGCGGGGGTTTCCAGGATCTCCAGCACATCGGCGGGGCTCGTCACCATCGCAGCGGCGCCGGCCTTGAGCAGTTCGAGGCTGCCCTCCGACGCCTGCGAATCGATGCGCCCGGGCACGGCCATCACCTCGCGCCCCTGCTCCTCCGCCGCTGCCCTCGCCGTGATGAGCGCCCCCGACGCCCGCCCCGCCTCGATCACCAGCACGCCCAGGCTCATGCCGGAGATGATTCGATTCCGCGCCGGGAAGTTCTCCGCGGCGGGATGTGTCGAGAGGGGCAGCTCCGAGATAACGGCGCCGCCGGCCTCCACGACCTTGTCGAACAGCTCCGCGTGCTCGGGCGGGTAGCAGTGTGCCAGGCCGCAGCCCATGACCACGACGGTGCGCCCGCCGATGCGGATCGCCCCGCGATGGGCGGCGCCGTCGATGCCGCGGGCGCCGCCGGAGACAATGGTCAGCCCCGCCTGCGCCAGCGTGGCTGCGAACCGCTCCGCCTGCTCGACACCGTAGGACGTGCAGGCGCGCGAGCCGACCATCGCCACACAGTGGCGGTCCTGCGCTGCGTCCAGCTCGCCGCGGACGTAGAGAACCGGCGGGGCGTCACGCAGCTGGCGGAGCAGGGGCGGATAGTCGGCGTCGATCGCGGTGACGATGCGCACCCCGAGGCGTCCGGCGAGTTCGAGCTCCTCCTGCATGTCCGAATCGTCGCGCAGCCCGTCGACGATCCGCCGCGCCATGGTGTCGCCCACGCCCCGCACGCGCGTGAGCTGCGCCGGCGAGGCCCGCAACGCGGCGGATGCGGAGCCGAAACACTCGACGAGGCGCCGGATCAGCACGGGCCCGAGCCCCGGCGCGTATGTCAGGCGGAGCAGCGCTTCGCGCTCGGCGTCGAGCGAGACGCCGGAGGGTGAATCCTGAGAAAGCTCGGTGTCTTTCATAATGTGCGGGACTATACATATGTTCCGGCGTGACGGGGAGCCGCAACCGGACGCGGGCATGACACCACGGGTGTAATCCGCCACCGGGGACGGGGCCCGTGGATGGGTGGATCATTCTTTGTCGTCGCCCCGACGGGACGGAGAAAGAATCCTTGGCCCCGACGCTCCCGGCTCATGCCAAGCGCGCCAGAATCTGAGCGACTCCGGTTTCTTCATGTGCGCACGAGCACGAACGATGACTTTTCCATCGTCCGCGACAAGACGCCATGAGATTTCATCCCCCCGCGTGGGAAGGTGAAGGAACAGGACAGCCTCGGGCCACGCGACCTCCCGTTCACTGAACCAGGACTTCGCCGCGATTCTCCCGGAGGCGGCGTGCACCCGGGGGATCCCCGCAAGGAGCAAGAACGGCAGCAACACACACAGCGTGATGGCGCTGTACACCAGCCACGACGGCAATGCCAGATCGGCTCGCACAAGAACCAGCGCGCTCATACCCAGCATCACCGCTGCGACAATGCACACCACCACGATGTCCTGAGCGCCGCCCGTCCATACCCACTTCCGAGGCGGAGTTTCCGGGATTCGATCCACGCATTCGAGCATCCGACCGATCCGGCTTTCGCGCTGAGAGTAAACGATCGAACGAGCTGGCGTCAGTCCAATCTGCCTGTAGCATGCCTCCCATCGCTGACGGTCGAACTTTGTGCGCTGGAGCAATCGCCATCGCGAACCATTGATGGTTATTCGATACGCGAGCGTATCGATCTCGGCGCCTCGTGATGGGTCATCCTCGTCGGCGAGTATCTGGATTTTTCGCTTCAGAGTTGGAACATCTCGACGGGCGATGGAGTGCGCCATCATCGAGATGGCGAGACAACCCAGAAGAGACACAATTACAATCGCGGATAGCACGAGTGATGCGAGCAGCGCCGGATCCAGACGAAGCACCCAGCCAGGCACGACCGGCTCCCATGACTCGAGCCATGGCGCGAGACTGAAGGCGGCGGCGCCAGGCAGGATGACAGCGCCCAGCAGCACAAAGTAAATTCCTGATCCGGCATCCGTCCTGACGTGGGCCCACGAAGGTTCAGAGTCGCTCTCAACGCTCTTGATGCCCGCGATCATCATCGGGTCGTCCTCAAGTGGTCGAAACGCAGTGTTGTGAACGACATCTCCTTGTTGCATGATATCCGGAGGGTCCGTCGCTGGGATGTCCTGCCAATCCAGTCCGAAGACAATCTGCTCGCTGTCTTCATTCGGTCGCCCCTTCACCCCTCCGGGGTGACGTCCACAAGGGGCGAGCCCATCCACGGGTTGCGCTTCGTCCGACGAACGCGTGCTTCGCCCGCGTGTTCGTCGGACTCCGCTTCACCCGTGGCGACAGCCCAGCGCCCCGTTGGGGCGTCGAGAAGTCGACGCCGACCGGTGAAGCCATGCGACGCGAGCGTGCGGCTTCTCCCTCATCGCCGTTCACGATTGCGGCGCCCGCCCGCATCCCCTACCGTCAGCGCGATCCCCAATCGTGGAGCTTTCTCGCTTGACTGCGACCGACACACCACGCACGCATCGCGATCCGTGGCTGCTCGCCGCGGGGCTGGCGCTGCTGGTCGTGCTGGTCTTCGGGCGCAATGTCGGCCACGACATTCTCAACTGGGACGACCGCTTTCATCTGCACGACAACGCGCGCCTCGCGCCCGGCGAGCCGGGCCGCTTCTCGCACTTCTGGCGGGATCAGCACGGCGATCTCTACATCCCCATCAGCTACAACGCCTATGCGCTCCAGGTCGGCCTTTCCGAATCACTCCGCGGCGGGCCGGCGCTCGACACGCTCGATCCGCGGATTTTCCACTCCGTGTCGATCCTGCTGCACGCGATCACGGTTCTTCTCGTCTTCGTGACGCTGCGCCGGCTGGTGGATTCGCCGCACGCCGCGGCGATCGGGGCGGCGCTCTTCGCGGTCCATCCGCTGCAGGTCGAGACGGTCGCGTGGATCTCCGAGCAGCGGGGGCAGCTTGCGCTGCTCTTTTCGTGCCTTGCGACCCTGCTCTATATCCATGCGGCGCAGGGGTCTGCGAGTCTGTCCCGGCGCCTGCGCTGGTGGGCGCCGGCGACGGTCGCCTTTGCGCTGGCGCTGCTCTCGAAGCCTTCCGCCGCCGCGGCGCCGCTGGTTGTGATCGCAATCGACCTCTTCATCCTGCGCAGCGACTGGCGGCGCACGCTGATGATGACAGCGCCGTGGCTGGCGCTTGCGGCGGGGGCGGCGCTGCTCACCAGCGCTCTGCAGGACGCCGAGCAGCACAAGGCCGCGGCGGCGCTGTGGATCCGCCCGCTCGTCGCGCTCGATGCGCTGGGTTTTTACCTGTGGAAACTCTTCGTGCCCATCGGCCTCGCGCCGGACCACGGGCGCACGCCGGAGTTTGTCGCGGCGATGGGGTGGCGGCAGTTTTACTGGGCGATCCCGATCGCGCTCGCGGGGGCGCTGGTCGTTGTGAAGCGACTGCGCCCGTGCTTCGGGCCCTTCGCCGTGTACGCCGCGGGGGTGGCGCCGGTGCTGGGGCTGGTGAGCTTCCATCACCAGGAAATCTCGACGGTCGCCGACCGCTACGCGGCGCTTGCGCTGCTCGGCCCTGCGATCGGGGCGGCGATGCTGCTCGATCGCTCTTCCGACAAGGCGCGGCGGCCGTGGAAGATGGGCGCGACGCTCCTCCTCGTCGCGCTGGCGGCGCTCAGCTTCCGCCAGTCGGCCCACTGGCGCGACGACATCACGCTCTTCACGCACAACATCGAGGTGAACCCCCGCAGCGGGCTGGCGCACAACAACATCGGCTTTGCCCTGCTCGAACGGGACAGGCCGCGCGAGGCGATCGCCCATTTCGACGCCGCCCTCGAGATCGACGCGAACACCGCCCACGCGCGCACCAACCTGGGCATGGCCCACCGCGACCTCGGCGACCTCGACGCCGCGGCGGGACACCTGCGGGCTGCGCTGGATTCGCGCCCGCACGATCGGCGTGCGCTGAACGCGCTGGGCGTCATCGCGGCCCAGCGCGGCAATCTGGCCGAGTCCGAACGCCTGCTCCAGCGCGCGATCGAGGCCGACCCCGAGAGCGCCGACGCCCACGCCAACCTGGCGCTCACGCTCCAACGCCGCGGCCGGATGCAGGAAGCGCTTGACCTCTATGAAACGGCGATCCACTTCCAGCCCCGGCATGTGGAGGCGAATTTCAATCTTGGCCTCGCGCTCGAAGCGCTGGGCCGGCGCGAAGAGGCGATGGAGCGATGGCGCCTTGCCGCGGAAATCGAACCCGGCCTGCGCCAGGCCCACCACCGCCTCGGCATGGCCCACCTCGCCCGCGGCGAGCACGACGAGGCGGCGACGCGGTTTCGGACCATCATCGAGCTCGACCCTGCTGACGCGGGGGCGTGGAACAACCTGGGCATGGCGCTGGCGCTCGCGGGGCGCACCGAGGAGGCCATCGAGGCGTTCCGCGAAGCGGTGCGATTGGCGCCGGAATTGGAGGAGGCGCGGGAGAATCTGCGGGCGGCGGAGGAGATGCTTGGGTTGTGAGTGGGTGAGCGGGTGAGGGGGTGAGCGGGTGATGGAATGTTGGAGCGCCTCGGTCACGATATTTCACGGACTGTGGTTGAATCGATGCGCGCGGCGTGCGCGCGAACGCTTCGCGGACGCGGTCTGCTTGTCAGAGCATTTGTCATATCGCTATCCAGTTTGCTCGCAACACCGCCCCGCAGGGGCGCGGGCGTGTCGCCACGGGTGGAGTCCGCCCCTGGCGGATGGAACCCGTGGGATGATGTCATACACCGGAACCACCCCGGAGGGGTGGAGGAGGCGCCGTTCATGCGCCGTATACGAGATATCGAGCTGATCTGCGATTCCTTCACCCCTCCGGGGTGATGTCCACATGGAGCGAGTTCATGCACGGGTTGCGCTTCGTCCGACGAGCGCGGGCTTCGCCCGCGCGTTTGTCGGACTCCGCTTCACCCGTGGCGACACGCCGGCGCCCCTGCGGGGCGATGAGGCTGCAAATGGGATTGGAACAAGCTGAAACACATCAGGACTGCTCAAGTATCGGCGGCGCCGGCGGGCCGGAACGCGTCCAGAGCAGCCAGAGTCGAAAGAGCTGCCAGTCGTCATCGCGGCTTGCCTCTCCGAAATACAGATTGGTCTGTTCGTCCACCACGAGGCATCGTTTCGGCGACCCCTCGCGGTCGATCTCGAGAATCAGAGCGGCGTCTTCATACGTGCGTTCGTGGCGGCGCCAGAGTCGGCGCCGCTGGATGCGTCCAGGCGCGACAAGATGGCGAGGTGCGAGGATCGCCATACCGACGAACGGTATCACGGACATCGTGAACGATGCGGAAGTCCACAGTGCGTTCGACAGATTCCCGGTCACAGCGAGTATCACCGCCGCAGGGAGTACGGCCAGAAACACGATGACGAAGAGCGTCGAGACCAGCACAGAACGCACCGTCCAGGCAGTATCGAGCCTTCCCGGCTCCTCGACCTCGCCCTGCGAGCCCGCGGAGAGCTCCGCACACTGATAAATGTACTTATCCACCGCTTCGGGATCCGGCGCGACGACGATCGCGCGAGGAGGGACCATCCCGAACTTTTCGTACATGCCGCGCCAACTCTTGTAGTCAAGCTGGTATTGACCGCTCGAGGGCGTCCGCCCGCCCCGGATGCCGATGGAGAAGGCGAGCTCGTGCCGCCGCGCCGTGTCATTCTCGCTCGCGAACCAGGCGGCCTCGATCGACTGGATCCTGCATTCACTGCAGCGATGAAAATTCGCGTGCCACTTCCGCGCCATGCTGACCAGAGCCGTCGCGAGCACCCCGAGGGCGATGCCGATCGCCGCGAAACTCGCCGTGAATGGCCAGGAGGGGAGAAACCCGAGCGACATCGCAGCGCCGCTCAGCGGAATCAGAATCAATGCGAGCGCCATTCCGACAGGCAGGAGGAGGCGGGAGCACTTCCAGTCGAAATCATCGGGGATGACGCCGATCCACTCGACTCGGTCGATCGCGTGCGATGGGGCCGCCTCAAGCTCCGAAGGCAGACTCATTGACCGGCCCCCGAGGGAACCGGACCCGGTTCGAAAATCGGCGGCGCCGGCGGGCCGTCGAAATTCCAGAGCGTCCAGAGCCGGGCGAGTTGCTTGTCGCGGAGTGAACACGGCGCCAGATGGATGAGCGCTCCGCTCTCACTGTAGACATCGCACCTGTACTGACCATGCGTCCGATGCAGGATCATGACAGATTCGTCCGCACGGACTTCCCACTGGGTTCTGAGGCCTCTGCACGCGAACCGTCCCGGCGCGATCAGGAGACATATCGGGCCAACGCCATAATTATGAATCAGCTTTGCGAGCAGGATCAGGACAGCCACACCGTTTATCCATACAAGCCAGATCGGTAAATCTCTGGTCAACCACATCATCACAAACGCCGCTATGAGCACCAGGTTGACAGCAATGCCGATGGCAATGCCGCAGATCGAGCCGATCCGGCCCATGCGAAGATGCTCCGGCTCCACGAATTCCGTACGGGGGCCGGCGTTCTGCAGCAGCGGCAGCAGCGGCGCAGTGTCCGAGAGCAGCAGCAGCGTTCGAGGAGGCGTCAGGCCGGACGTTTCGTACACTTCCCGCCACGCCGGATAGTCGAACTGATGCTCATCCCACAGCGTCGTCTGCTTCCCGTCAGTCGCGATTGTGAACGCGATTTCGTGGATCCTCTCATCGTCGCAGCGTTCGCCTCGCGGCCGGATGCTGCTCAAGAGCTCATGGGTGTCAGCCAGGCGATCACGGGCCTCCCGCTGCATCAGCTGCCGGATCTCCACACCCCGCAGGAGCGGAAACATGGACAGAAACGACAACCCAGCCAGCACGCCCATCATCCATGAGAATTCCCGATCGACGATCAACAGCGCTGCGACGCCGAGCACGCTCGGGAGGAGCAATGACAACGCAATGACGGCGACTCGCATTGATCGGCCCTGCGGCTCGACGCGCACCCACAGCGGCGAGACCGCGCTCGTCGATGCTACGCCTTCTGAATCTCCCACAAGCGGCCCCTCCGCTGTCGATCAGGGGAAGATCCCCCGCATCGCATACACCTTCCCGATCTGGTCCAGGGCCGCGATGTAGGCCGCGGTGCGCATGTCGCATTCGTAGCGGTGTTTGGCGAGCTGGGTGCGCCGGGCCGCCAGCACCATGTGCTTGTTCAGCTCTCGGTCGACTGTTTCGATGTCCCACGTCACGTTGGACTTGTTCTGCACCCATTCGAAGTAGCTGACCGTCACGCCGCCGGCGTTGCAGAGGATGGCGGGGAGGATTTCGACGCCGTTCTTCATCAGGACCCGCTCGCCGGCGGGGGTGGTCGGGGCGTTGGCGCCCTCGGCGTAGTACTTGCAGTCGAGCCAGCCGGCCTTCTCCTCGTCGATCATCTGTTCGAGGGCGGCGGGGACGAAGAGATCGACCGTGGTGCGGTAGAACTCCTCTTCGCTGATGGCGTCGGCGCCGACGCCGGCCTTGACGCCGCCGTTGGTGGCGACGCCCTTGCCGAAGCCCGCCACGCCGCCGGTTTCGGCGCAGTGTTCGGCGAGCATCTGGGCGTCGATGCCCTTCTCGTTGTGGATGGCGCCGGTGTGGTCCATGACGGCGACGATGATGGCGCCGCGTTCGGCCAGGAGGCGCCCGACCCACGAGCCCACGTTGCCGTAGCCGAGCACCGAGACGCGCATCCCCTCCAGCGGCGTGCCGAAGGCGGGGAGCATCTCGGCGACGACGTCGACGAGGCCCTGGCCGGTGGCCTTTTCGCGCCCGACCGAGCCGCCCATCTCGATGGGTTTGCCGGTGACGACGCGGAGGGAGTCGTGGCGCATGTTGGCGCCGGCGATGTTCTGGTAGGTGTCGGCGAACCACGCCATGACCTGCGAGTTGGTGCCCACATCGGGGGCGGGGATGTCGTGGTCGGGGCCGATGATGCTGGCGATTGCGGAGACGAAGCGGCGCGTGACGCGCATCAGCTCATCGCGATCGAGGGCGCGGGGGTCGCACTTGACGCCGCCCTTGCCGCCGCCGAATGGCACGCGGACGAGGGAGCACTTCATGGTCATCAGGGCCGAGAGCGCTTTCACATCGTCGAGGCTCACCTCGGGGTGAAAGCGAATGCCGCCCTTGTAGGGGCCGAGGGCGTTGTTGTGCTGCACCCGGTAGCCCTTGAAGAGCTTGTAGCTCCCGTCGTTCATTTTGACGGGGAAGTGGGCCATCACCTCGTTCTTTGGCTGGGCCAGGATGAGCTGCAGATGGTGCGGCAGCTCAAGAACCTCGGCGGCGGTGAGCACCGCGTCGATCGTCTGCAGGTAGAGGTTATTGGGATCGTGCGCCATCCCGAGCTCGTCAAAGACGTGCCCGGAGCGGTACGATTTGGTATTGGGTGTGTCGGTTGGAGCAGCGATCGTGGCCTTGGCCATAACAGTTTCACCTCGCCGGCGCCGCTCAGGTTTGATCGGCGTTCACTCCGGCGCAACGATTCGGGAAGATGGATGAAAAAAACGACCAGCCACACTGGTCAGGTCGTACACACTTCGAAAAGGACCGACGCCTCGCCGCTGGGCGGGACGGAGGTAGAGTAGACGATGATACTGTACTTCGCGGGCGATCTCATCTGGGCGACGAAGATCAAGGGGGCGGCGGACGCCATGGGCCTTCCCTGCCGCCCGGTGCGGTCGATTGAGATGCTCGACGCCCGCCTCGCCGACTCGCCCGTCAGCTCCCTGATCGTGGATCTGGACCATCCCGGCGAGGCTCTCGAGATGATCCGGCATGTCCGAGCGGAGGCCGCCGACGCCGAGGCGACGGGCCCCGAGAGCGGGGAGAAACTGGAGGGGGGCCTGCCGCCGGCCGGAGCCGGAGTTTCGTCCGGAAAGTCGCCCGGGCGCATCCGCA
Organism: Phycisphaeraceae bacterium; assembly: GCA_007693965.1. Taxonomy (GTDB): domain Bacteria; phylum Planctomycetota; class Phycisphaerae; order Phycisphaerales; family UBA1924; genus RECQ01. Next base: position 105,473 of record RECQ01000042.1, read on the forward strand.
TTGTCGCCTTCGGTCCGCACGTTGAGCGCGCCGTCCTGCAACAGGCGCGGGACGCCGGGGCGGACGATGTGCTTACCCGCGGCGCCTTCGACCACAACATGCCGGAAATCCTCACCAGCCTCGCCGGGCGCGGTTGAGGAAGGACTCAGTCGACATTGCGAGGGATTGTCTTGATGTCCTTGTCGAAGCCGGCGAGCACGATCGTGTCGCCGGTGTTGAGGCGGCTGCCGGGCACGGGAAGATCGACGACCTCCTTCGCCTCATGCTTGCGCGCATCGGCTTTGCGGGTGTCGGCGGGGCCGATGTCGACCGCGTCGGAGCTTTTCCGCTTGATCGCCACCACAGTGACATTGTGCTTGGTCCGAAGGTCGAGCTCGGAGAGCGTGGGCCCGATCCAGGCCTTGGGGGTCTTCACCTGAACAACGGCGTAGCCGGCGCCGAGCTCCACGTACCGGAGCGCGTACGGAGCGAGCAGCAACTTATTCCAGCGATCGGCCGACTCCTCCTCGGGCTTCACCACAGCATCGGCGCCGATGCGCATCAGGATCTCTTCCTGCATGCTGGTGCGGGCGCGGGCGATGACGCGTTTGACATGCAGCGACCCTTTGAGCAGCGCGGTGGTGAGGGCGTTGGCCTCGAAGTTCTGCCCGATGCCGACGATGGCGCAGTCCACCTGGTCGATGCCCTGAAGCTTGAGGGCGGCCTCGTCGGTGGAGTCGAGGGCGATGGCCAGCGTCACCCGGTCGCGCAGCTCTTCGACGATGTTGCGGTCCCTGTCGATGGCGATGACTTCGGCGCCGGCCCAGGCGAGCTGCCCCGCCAGCCGCGAACCGAACCGTCCGAGCCCGATGACTGCGAAAGTGTCCATACGGCTGACAGGCTACCTCCATGCCCATTGGGTTGCCCGAGGGTCAGTACACCAGCACGCCCTCGGACGCATACGAATAGCGGGGTTGATGCTTCCGCGCCACCTCGACCACCGTCGCCAGCACGGCCAGCACGCCCACGCGTCCGATGAACATGGCGATCGTGAGGGCGATGCGGCTGGCGGGGCTGAGATCCGCCGTGATCCCCATCGAGTAGCCGACGGTCCCGAAGGCGGAGACCGCTTCGAAAATCAGATCCGCAAGCGGCATTCCGTCGCGTCCGCCCTCCACCGCCGCCAGGAACCCGGCCGTCGCCATCGCCGACACCAGGCACAGCACGATGATCGCGGCGCTCTTGCGGACCAGCTCGTCGGGGATGGTCCGCCCGAAGGCAGTCGTCTCGGTGCGTCCGCGGATGGCGGCCCAGACGGTCATGAGCAGCACGGCAAAGACCATCATCTTGATGCCGCCGGCCACGGAGACGGGCGAGCCGCCGATGAACATCAGCAGGATGAGCACGAGCTGGCTGAAGGCGCCCATCTCGCTGGGGGGAATGGTTTCGAAGCCCGCGGTGCGGCTGATGGTCATGAAATGGGCGTCGGCGATCGCCAGCCGGAACGGCTGCTCGGCCTGCGAGAGCTCGCCGGTGAGAAGCATGAGGTAGCCGAGGACATAGACCAGCAGGGTCATGGAGAGGATGAGCTTGGCGTTGAGATCGAGCCGGACGAGCGTGCCATCCATCACATGCATCCCGCGAATTTTCCCGCGCACGACGCGGAGGATGTTCGCAAGCACCGGGAAGCCCAGGCTGCCCATGAAGATGAGCCCGGCGATGACGATCAGGCTGGTCCAGTGGGTCCGCAGGCCGTTCAGGCTGTTGTCGGTGGTGACGAAACCCGCATTGCAGAATCCTGAGACGGCGAAGAAGACGCTGTGAAACAGGCGGTCGGCCCGGGTCTCCATGCCGGGGGCGCCCTCCCACGTTTCGGGCCACCCGAAATACAGCGTCGCAGCGCCGATGGCCTCGAACACGTGCGTCACCACGATGATGAAGACCACCAGCCGGGCCACTGTGATCTGCCCGGACCACCCCTGCTCGGTGGAGTCCCCCAGCGCGCGGGTGGCTTTGAGGCCGAAGGAAGCCCCCAGCATCAGCGCAAACACTGCCCCGAAGACCAGGATCCCCAGCGCCCCCAGCTGGATCCACACCATGATGATGACATGCCCGAAACGCGTAAAACCCTCGCCCGTCGGACGCACCACCAGACCGGTCTGGCTGATGGCGCTGGTGATGGTGAAGACCGAGTCCACCACGCCGATGGGCTGGTCCGGAGGCGTTGCGGCGGGGAGCATCAGAGCGGCCGACCCGATCGCGATCAGAACGATGAATGATCCGATGAAGATCAACCCCGGCGGCATCTTGGACTTGTCCACCGCCAGCAGGTAGAGCTGCAGGAGCTGGTGAACGATGAGCAGCCCGGTCAGCAGCGCCAGAACCGGCCACCACCAGAGAAAGACAATGGCGACGCCCACCAGCGACGCCTCGAACCCGTGCTTCTTGACGAAAGCAGGCCACTCCCCCATCGCGATGCGCGTGCGCAGCATCACGATGGCGTAGATGAGGAGCAGAACGGCCTGGATGCCGTGCACCAAAGCGGGCGCGATGAGCTGGTCGTCCGCGGCCCACCCCATGCGAAGGATCGCGGGCGCAAAGGCGCCGAGGGCCAGCAGGCCGCGCCGCCAGCTCCAGGCGCTCTTTTCCTCAATCCGTTGCAGCCGCAGCGGCCGACTGGTGTCCATGGGTCAAGAGGGTATCGGCTCGATCCCGGCGGGGACGGTCAGAAGCTGCCGGAGTGATCACGACCGGTCGGCGCCGGCGCGGACGCTTCGCAGCGCAGCGCGTTCGATCGAGACCACGCGGATTGGCGTGATCGCAAGAGCCGCCGCCAACTCCTGCGCGGTCTTGGGCGGAGCGCCGGCCCAGCCGTAGCGACGCTCGATGACCGTTCGTGCCAAGGAATCCAGTCGATCGAGGCGCCGGCGCAGCCGCGGGTCGGGATCGAGCCAGGCCTGCCAGGGGGCGAGCCGGCGCGTCCAGTCGGTGAGGACGATGGACGAGGGCGTAGCGCGGGCGGCTCCGGGCGGCGTCGGAGATTTCCGCAGTGGCGCCAGGGCGCGGTTGATGGCCAGGCCCGCCGAAGCAGCCAGGCGACCGCCTCGGGCGGGGTCGAAGGCGGTGGCGGCGTGAATGATCGCATCCATCGCCATCGCATGCGCCCGCCGCGCATCATCCGGGGACAACTCCGCCAGCGGCCGACCGAGGGCCGACTCGATGGCCTGAAGCGCGTGGCGACGCTGCATGCGCACCAGTTCGGCCCGAAGCAACGCAACCCATCGCAGGTTGGTCTCAGCGCGGTCGAGATCGGCGGCCCGGGGGTTGTGCCGCGAAAGCGCGCCGACGCCTGCGCCGGTGGTTGCGAGCAGCGCCCGCTGGGCCCGCGCCAGGGCGTGCTCGACGAAACGGTTGGGGATGGGCGCCATCGCCGCCAGTTGCAGAAAGCTCTCCAGTGTTTGTTCGGCGCTCTCGCCAAGTCCCGTGCGCACAACATCAAGCTCCAGCGCTGCTTCGTCGGCGCCGGGCGCGGGATCGGTGGGAAGCTCGAGCCGGCGCAGCAGCTCGGCGCGACGTTCGTTGACAACACGATGCACACTGGCGCGGCTGCGCCCATAGCGCTCGGCGATTTTCGCGATGGAGACGCCCGCCCTCGCGGCCCGGAAGATCACACGGCGCTCGTGGGCTGTGAGCGGACCACCCTCCTGGATGATCGGCGAGCCCTCCTCACCATCGTGGCGCAACAGAATCTGGCGCACCGTCTCGTGGGCCCGGCCGGAGCGCCTCGCCAGTCGAGCGGCGGTTTCATTGAGTGTCCAGCCATAGCGCAGGCGGCAGCGCCGTGCTGTGCGAACCAGTCGCCGCTCCTGCGCATCCGGCGTGCGCGTGAACCCACGCGCCTTGTCGAGCGACGCCGTGCGCCTGCGCTCGAAGCTCTCCACGACCGCGACAGGAAAGCGCAAATGCACACGCCCGCCGGTTTCGCGCACCCGCAGCGCAATCAGGCCCTGACGCCGGTAGCGCTCCAGTGTGCGCCGGCTGACGGACCAGCGATTCTGCAGATCCTCGACGCGGAGCGATTCACCCTCGACATCATCCGGCGTCAACGCCGCGTGCGCGCTCAGCCGCTCGGCCAGCGACGAGAGATCGCCGAGCAGGGCGGCGCCGACAAACGTCGATGGATTTTGCAGATCGGGGCGGTAGCCGGTGATGCGGAAGACGACCCAGTCCTCCGGGTAGTTGCGATCAGGATCAATCTCGGGCGCCAGCTCGCGCAGCCGCTCGAGCTGGCCGAGCAGGCGGGCGCGCGGAGCGAAGCGGAGCTGACCCGAAAGCTCCTCCAGCGCGCCGATGCGCAGGGCGCTCAGGCGGGGCATGGGACTGTCAGAGTTCCGAGTACCGAGTTCCGAGTGCCGAGTGCGGAGTACCGAGAACCGGGCGCCGAGTCGGAATGATTCGGTACTCGGTACTCGGAACTCGGAACTCGGAACTCAAGATGAGACTGGGGCGTCATCACGTCACCCCCTGCCGGTCCACCCACACCGTCGGCGAACGCTCGATCATGCCCAGATCGGCCGCCTCGTCGTAGAAGCGTTCGATGGCCTCGCGCTCGCGCGGACCGACTTCGTAGCGCAGCATGCGCCCGAGATACTCGCTCGCGCTGCGGGTCGGCCAGTCGTGCTCTGGACCGCGTGTGCGGGCGATCCGGTCCAGCCGCGTGCGGTTGTGGAGGCGCTGCCGGTCGAGGACCGCCATCGCAAGATCGATGTTGGGCGCATCCACCTGCGATGCGCGGCACATCCACACCGCGTAGACGAAGGGCAGGCCCGTCATCTCCTTCCACGCCTCGCCGAGGTCGAGCTGAATGGGCGCATCCGCCAGCGTCTCGGCGCCGGTGATGACCTTGTCGCCGATGAGAAGCGTGGCGCCGCTCGGGGCATCGTCGCCGCGGAGCAGCGATTGCCCGTCCACCACCTCCAGCGCCGGCTCGACGCCGTGCATGCGCTTGAGAATGATGCGCATCAGCACGACCGAAGTGTGGCTCTCCGAATCCACACGCACGCGCTCGAGCTCGTTCAGCGGCCGGTCGCTGGAGAGGCGCACGGTGAGCGTGGGGCCATCGCAGCCGATCATGCCGCAGGGCAGCAGGGCGAGGGGCTCTGTCCCAAGTTGAGCATCGATAACGGGCGCCAGGGCCGCATCGACGCGGCCGGAGAGCAGTTCGCCGATCAGTTCGCTCGGGGGACGGAGCGTGAGCTCGACATCCTTCAGCTTCTCCAGCCCCTCGATCAGCGGCAGTGTGTTGAGGTACGAAACCGCCCCGAGCCGGACGGGGGCCGTGCCGGCGCTTCCGGGGGCGCTTCCGGGGGGGTCGATGCGCGGCTCGGAAATCTGCGGCGTGGGGCTCTTCATGACTGCATCATGGTATCGCCGGTGCACCGGCCGCGGCCCGGAGGATGGCGTCGCCTTGTGGGGCGGGTCGCGGCGGGTCATCATGGCGCCATGCCGAGCGACACAACGACCGGATCGGACGCCGCCCATGATGTCGGGCTTGTGCTCGTCGGCGGCGGGGGCCACGCCCGCGTTGTGGCCGAGGGCGCCCGCCTCGCGGGCTGGGCGATCACCGGCTTCCTCGACGACGACCCCGAAGCCGCACTGGCAGGAATCGAGGCGCGTCGCCTCGGCGCCCTGGCCCTGCTCGACCACGAGGACATCGGCCTGCGGCATCCGCTCATCCTCGGCCTCGGCGACCTGGCCCTGCGCCGCAAACTCATCCCGAAGCTGGCCGAGCCGGTGGCGTCGGTGATCCACACGCACGCCTCGGTCTCGCCCTCGGCGCGGATCGGGCGGGGCGTCTTCATCGGGCCCGGCGCGGTGGTGCATACCGGCGCCGCGATCGGCGACCACGCGATCATAAACTCGGGCGCGATCATCGAGCACGATTGCGTGATTGGCGAGAACGCCCACATCGCCCCCGGCGCGGCCCTCGGCGGCGACGTGCGCGTGGGGGCGAACACGCTGGTGGGCCTGGGGGCGCGGGCGCTGCCCGGCGTGCGGATCGGCGTGCGCTGCGTGGTGGGGATGGGCGCGGCGGTGGTGACGGACGTGCCTGATGGAGCGCTGGTCTTCGGTGTGCCGGCGCGGGGGGGCTGATGCGCGACCTCTTCGACTGCTTTACACATTCATGACACACGGCATTCACCGCCCCGCCTCGCAATCGAGGGCCATTGCCCTACCATCTTCGACTCAGCGGCGAGGGCCGGCATCCACAAGAGACGAGAGGAACCATGCGAACTTCAGACAATTCCGAGCGAATCACACGAGGCGCATTTCATTTCCCTGCGATTTGCGCGCTCTTCATCATGTCCGTCGCATCATGTGTCGGTCGGGCTGAGCCAGTGGCGCAGCATGATGACGGGGCCTCAGGCCGCAGCGTCGTGGTGTGGATCAGCCTGGACGGCTTCCGCCCGGACTACTTTGACCGGGCCGAGACGCCCACGCTGGACATGCTGATGCGCGAGGGCGCGTGGAGCCGCGAGCTGGCGCCGGTCTTCCCCTCGCTCACATTCCCCAGCCATGTCGCGCAGGCGACGGGCGTGACGGTGTCGGAGCACGGCGCGCCGGGCAACTCGTTCTACGACTCCGAAATCGGCATGCAGTGGCGGTATCCCCCCTATTCGGAGCTGGTGGAATCCGAAGCGATCTGGTTCACAGCCCCGCGGCAGGGCGTGCGCACCGCCGTGGTCGACTGGACCATGTCGCACCAGCAGACGGGCGAGATCCGCTCCGACTACTTCGGCGAACGCTACGACGGCAGACTCTCGGACGATGAGCGGCTGGGGCGCGTCCTGGAGATCTGGCGCAACGACACGCACGAAGAGCCCCTGCGGCTGCTCATGGGCTACGCCACTGCCACCGACAGCGCCGGCCACCGCTTTGGGCCCGATGCGCCGGAGATGAGCGCTGTCATCAACCAGACCGATCGCATCGTGGGCCGCTTTGTCGAGGGCTTGAAGGAGACCTTCCGCGAGAAGATGGATGAAAATGACGAGCTGTACCTGCTCATCACCACCGACCACGGCATGAGCGAGGTGCATTCGCTGGTCAACGCCGCGGCGATGCTGGGGCTGGAGAGCACGCGGGGCATTCGCATCGTGACCAGCGGCAATGTGGGCGCGGTCTTCCTGAACGAGTATGAGCCGGCGAGCGATCGCGAGGCGCAGATGGAGCGCATGATCGACGCCGCGGCGGAGCACGAGTTCGCCCGCGTCTTCCGCAAGGGCGAGACGCCCGCCGAATGGGGCTACGAGCACCCCACACGCACCGGCGACCTGACGCTGGTGCTCGACAAAGGCTACACCTTCAGCACAAGGCCCGAAGGCGTCGTCGGCGACGCCCGCGAGCACGGCGGCCCGCTGGGCATGCACGGCTACAACGTCACGGAAAACCCGGAGATGCTCGGCATCACCATCCTCTGGCGCTACCCCGAGCCCCTCAGCGGCGCCGACCTCGGCCCGGTTCACTCACTCCAGCTCCACCCCACGGTGTGCAAACTCCTCGGCATCGACCCGGCGCCGAAAGCGACGCACGACCCGATCAGGATCCCGGCTTCGATTCGCCGGTGAGGATCGAACGCGGAGGTCGCGGAGATCGCGGAGGGAGAGAACTCGGAGTGAGACGGAGTTTTTGAGGAAAACGGAGAAGAGAGAGAATTGTACTTCCGCGCGCGGGCGCGTGCAGCAATGCACAGAGCGCTCTTGAAAAACTGAACAGCGCGAAATCCGGAGCAAGAACAAGCTCTCCACTCCGTCTCACTCAAAAACTCCGTCTCACGCCGCGTTCATCCTCCCGCTCACCGCGGCGAGCGCTCATCGCGCGTGGGAGGCGGAAGCAGCGGCGGGAGCTCGACCGGCGGCTCGTCCTCGACATCCGCATCCCGCTCAATCAGCAAGCCCTCGTCTGTCGGGGGCCGGGAGCGGCGCGGGTCGTCCGGGGCGAGTTCGGCGCCGACCTGGCGGCGCAGATTGCGGGCCCGCGCGATGATCTCATCGGGATCGCTCACAGACGGCGCCAGCTCGAAATGCCACTGCACATGCGTCTTGAAGCGCACCGGCAGCGTCTCGGCGATGAGATCGAACCCCGGCCACTCGTGCGCCGGGGCCTCTGCCTTCGCGCTGGTGATCAACGGCTCGTACCCCTCCTTGCGCAACCGCACGTCGTACACGCCGAACCAGGTGAAATCGATGTCCACCGGCGTGCGGCCGATCTCGACATCATTCAGGACCACCACGGCGCCGGAGGGCTCGGAGGTAATAAAAATGCGGCGCTCCGATGCGCAGCCGGACATGCCGACGAACAGCGCGCCAGCCGCGACGATCAGCGAGGCGGTGGATGCGCGTCGAACCGGATTCAGAGTCGCCCTTCGCATTGCGTTCAGCGTACCTTTTCAGGACTCGACGTGTGTTTCAGCGGCTTCTTTCCGCTGGGGATGTCGTCGAACTCGTCGCCCTTGAAGAGCGAGCCGAGGTAGGAGCGCCGGACCAGCTCGTCGTTGATCAGCTCTCTGGGCGTGCCCTCGCGCAGCACGCGCCCCTCGTCGATCACATAGGACCGGTCGCACACCCGCAATGTCTGCTGCACATTGTGATCGGTGATGAGCACGGCGATGCCCATGTCGCTGAGGCGCCGGATCTCCACCTGCAGATCTTCGACCGCGAGCGGGTCGACGCCGCTGAAGGGCTCATCGAGCAGGATGAGGCGGGGGCTGGTGACGAGGGCGCGAGCGATCTCGAGCTTGCGCCGCTCGCCGCCGGAGCAGGTGCGGGCCTGGTCCTTCGCCTTGTGGGTGAGGCCGTACTGATCGAGCAGCTCGGCGCAGCGGGTGCGACGCTGGCGCCGCGAGAGCTTCTGGGTCTCCAGAATGGCCAGCAGGTTCTGCTCGACGGTGAGGCGCTGGAAGACGCTCGGCTCCTGACTGAGATAGCCCATGCCGCGGCGGGCCCGGAGGTACATGGGCAGGCCGGAGACGTCGCGCCCGTCGAACTGCACGCTTCCGCCGTCGGAGTCGATCATGCCGATGGTCATGCGGAAGCAGGTGGTCTTGCCGGCGCCGTTGCGCCCGAGCAGGCCCACGATCTCGCTGGGCTCGACGTGGTAGCTGACACCCTGGACGACGAAGCGTCCGGCGTACTGCTTCTTCAGATCCGTTGCTGCCAGAAGGGACATCTCGGCCCAGAGTGTAGCCGGGCGTCCGTGGTGCGGCTCTCCTGGTGGGACGGCTCTCCAGAGCCGTTCCTTCGCCGCTCAGCAACAGCTCAGGAGAGCTGTTCCTCCAAGCAGCGTGCTGTCAACGCCCTTCGCGCCGGGCCTTCGCCTTACTCGCGACCAGATACGGAATCCGGAAGATGCCCCACACGATGAAGGGGAAGGCCACCGTCGCCAGAATAATGACGACGGCGCGTTCCAGCCCGGTCCAGCCGGAGTCCGCGGGCGTCTCCGCCATCGCGATCAGCATGCTGAGGAGCGAGTAGATCATGGCTCGCTGATGAACCTGATGCACATGGGATATCGGTAATACTCACCCCGGTGGGCGGCCATGGCGCCGCGGATGCAGCCGATGAGTCGGAGGATGATCATCGCGGGGATGAGCAGCGGGATCAGCATGCCGAGCGAGACGACGGCGCCGCCGATGAAATACACGAGCAGGCTGATCTGGAAATTCACGGCCTCGCGCCCGTGATCATCAAGGAACGGCGACTGGTCGGCCTTGATGCGCCACATGATGATGCAGCCGATGAGGGCGAGGACGCCGCCGAACTCGCTGAGGCCGATGAGGCCCATAAGGTGGTTGAACAGGCCGTAATTGCGCTCGTTCTCGGTCGCTTCGACGTCGATGTATCGTCCGGTCTGTTGTGCCTGGTTGACCATGGTCGGCGTCGCCACGAGAGTCATTGTGAGAAATCTCCTGCGCCTTGGAAAGCGCTCCTCTCTCCTTTGTTGGGGAGCGACGGGTTCAGATTTCTCGTCGCTGCATCTTTTCTTCGGCGAGCCCGCCTCCTCCAGCTTACGATTGCCCGCCATGTCCGAGATTCCCCCCACCCCAGACGAGCGAGCCGGCGCCCGCCGCCCCACCATTGGCGTGACCATGGGCGATCCGCTGGGGGTAGGCGCCGAGGTGGTGGTCAAGGCGCTGGCCGACCCGGCTCTGCGCCGCCGGGCCCGCTTCATGGTCTACGGCATGGCCGAGACGATGCATTACGCGGCGGACCTGGCTGAAATTGAACCCTACTGGTGGCGCGTGCAGCACGACTCGCCCCTGGTCGAGACGGCGGTGGGCCAGAGCGTTGTGATCCTCGATCACGATGAATACACCACCATCGGCTCCCCCGGCGCCGGGCGCGAACGGGCCCGCTCCACCCGGGCCGGCGGCGAGGCCTCCTTCCGCTTCGTTGAGCACGCCATCCGTGACGCCAAGCTCTCCCCCGGCCACCCCCTGCGCCTGGACGCCGTGGTCACGGCGCCCATCAGCAAGCAGTCGTGGGCGATGGCGGGCCGCGGCAAGTACCCCGGGCACACCGAGCTCTTCGCCACCCGCTTCAACGCCAAGCGCTGGGCGATGATGTTCATCTCGCCACGGCTCCGCGTCATTCTCGCCACCGCCCATGTGCCGCTGATGGATCTGCGAAACCTGCTCACGCTGGGTCGCGTCTTCGACCCCATCGACATCGGCAACGACGTCTGCCGCGGCCTCGGAATCGAGAAGCCGCGCATCGCGGTGTGCGGCCTGAATCCGCACGCAGGCGAAGGCGGGCTCTTCGGCGACGAGGAGACGCGCGTGATCGAGCCGGCCATCCGCATGGCTCAGGACACCGGGATCGATGTGCGCGGCCCCTTCCCGGCCGACACCATCTTCATCAGCGCCGCCCGGGGCGAGTTTGACCTGGTGGTCGCGATGTACCACGACCAGGGGCTGATCCCGGTGAAGCTGCTGGAATGGGAGCGCGCGGTGAACGTGACGGCGGGGCTGCCCATCGTGCGCACCAGCCCTGACCACGGCACGGCCTTCGACATCGCCGGCGCCAACCGCGCCGATGCGCGCAGCATGCGCGCATCGCTGGATCTCGCGATCGACATGGCGATGGCCAGACAGCCCGCCGTCAATGCGTAACAGCGCGCTTTCTCCTGAAATAAATGGGAAATTCGTCCCGAGGCGTCACTCCGCCAGGTGCACCCAGCGCGCGTCGGTCGCCAGGACGCCCAGATCAACCGAGGCGCTGGCGAGCGCGGCGTTGTAATTCGCCCAGTGGGCGCTGAGCAGCAGGAGCCCGGCGCAGGAGAGCCACGCGCACACCTCCGCGGCCCGATGTCGGCGCAGGATGTACAGAATCCCGCCGCTGAGCGCGATGGTGAAGAGCTTGTAGATGACAAGCTGCCGGGCGCCGCCGACTTCGATCATGGCGCGGGCGATGGGGTTGGCCTCAAGCATGCCGACGGAGGACATGTAGGTGAGGGTGAGGCCCAGGTCGGTCAGTCCCATCATGGCCATGGCGAGGACCAGCAGCGTGACGCGTCGCGCCCGGGCCGCCGCCGCGGGCGACTGGCACGACACCCCCCGATCCGGGCCCGCCGCCCTGCCGGGGCGTGGGATCATCACTGCACCGATCTCGACGCCTCCAGCCATGGGCTCGTTGATCGGCCCGAGGCGACGACCGATGAAGGCGCCGGCCGCTTTGGCGGCCATAGACTCTGCGGTTGGCGACGCCTGCAACGGCCTGCAGGACCGCCGGTCTCAGTGGAGTGCGATGTATGACATGGATGGCGGCAATACCGGACGCAGACAGAACTTCCTGGCGCCTCACCACGCGGCCCGCCCTCGCGGTTCGTCTCTGCCTGCCCGGCCTGGTCCTCCTGCTGCTGACCCTCTGGGCGAGTCCCTCCAGCACCGCCCAGGTGTTGAACCCGGTCTACCTGGATGATTCACCCCGGGCCGCCGAATCGCTGGTGCGCGTCCAGGACTTCATCTCCTCGGGCAATCTCACCGAGGCGGCCCGCATTCTGCAGCAGACCATCGACGAGGATGGTGATCGCGTCGTCCCCACCGACACGGATGACGATCTGTATGTCAGCGTTCGCCGCAAGGCCCACGAGCTGCTGCTCGCTGAGCCGAAGCTGATGGCTGAGCTGCGCGAATCGCAGGGCCGGCTGGCGAAGCGGCTGCTGGATGAAGGCCGAGACGAAGAGGTCGAGCGCCGCTTCCTCTATACCAAGGCCGGGTTCGAAGCCGCGTTGCGCCAGGCCCAGCGTCATCTGGAGCGCGGCGCCTTCGATGGCGCGTTTCATGCGCTGGAGCAACTGGAGCGTCACCCCGATCGCATCGGAACTGGCGATGCGGAAGCCGCCGAACTGCTCACGCTCATCGCCCGATACCTGGATCGCGATGACGTCTGGATCCTTGCGGATCGCTGGCGACGCGAAGCCGGAAAAGAAACCACAGCGCAGGAGAGCCCGGTGATCATGCCGCCTCCGGGCAGCGAGATCATCCATCCGCTCTCCGCAGGCCCCGGCATCGATCTGGACGACATGGTGACCAAGCCGCTCTGGACCCGGGAGCTGCCACTCGCCCCGATTCGCATGGCCTCGCCCAATCAGCAGCAGCGGCGTGCGCAGCGGAACGACACCGAGACCGATCCGGCGCCCAACGCCCGACTGCTGCACATCATTCCGGTGGCGACGGGCGACATGCTCATCATCAATGACTCGGAATCCGTCACAGCGTGGGATCGCTTCACCATGGAGCTGCGCTGGCACACGGATCTGGGGCCGATTCCCACCAACCGGCGTCAGCAGGCGCTGAGCGCATCGCAGCGGATGCTGGAGGATCTCAACACCGTCACCGTCTACGGGCCGTGGGTGATCGCCCCGGCCGGACTCGCCGCCAATGGAAACCGCGAGGGAGACCAGCGTGTTCATGCGCTCGACAGCTACACAGGTGAACGACGCTGGGCGGTGGATCTGCGCCAGCTCGATCCCGCCTTCGAGGAATCGAGCGTGCGCGGGCCGGCGGTCATTGATCAGGGCGTGGTGATTCTCACCGCGGTCAAGCGGCATCGGCAGCGGCGCGTGGACAGCGTGCACCTCGCCGGGCTGGACCTGGCGACGGGCGATCTGCTGTGGCGTCGTGTGATCGGCAGCACGGGCTCACTCGCCTTCGCGGCGGGGGCGCGGGTGGCCGAGCCGGCCGTCGCCGATCGAGGCCTGGTCTACATCGCAAGCCGCCTCGGCTTCGCGGGGGCGGTGGAGTCGGCCACCGGACGCATCCGCTGGGTGCGCAAGATCGCGGAAGAGACGATGCGGACCTCACCCACCACGACGTGGCAGCTCGAATCGCCGCAGGTCATTGACGGCGTGATGTACACCATCTCGCCCAATCGGAGCCGAATTCTCGCGCTGGACGCGCACACCGGGCGGAAAATTTCGGAGCGACCCTCCACAGATTTCAATCGACCCGCCTACCTGCTGCAGACTGAAGGCATGCTGATCGCCGTCGGCGATCGCAGCATCATGGCGCTGGCGGGCTCCGACTTCGAGAAGAGCGACGCCGCGGCGCGCACCATCGCCACGACAGGTGAGGATCTCCGGGGCAGGGTGGCGATCGCGGGTGAGACCGCGTTGGCGCCGGTCGTCAACGGCATCCTGGCCGCCTCCAGCCGCGCAACCGATCCGCGCAGCGCCGAACTGGTGCGCCTGGATTACACCGGCAACCCGCTGGCGATCGAGAGCCAGCTCATCGTGGTGGATGACGCCGAGGTGCATACTTATCTGCTCTGGTCCGTCGCCGAGCGGATGCTGACCGAACGCATGGAGCTGGAGCCGAAAAACGCATCGCACGCGGCGACCTTCGCCGAACTGGCCCACCGGGCCGGCAAGACGGACCGGATCATCCCGGCGGTCGATGCGGCTCTGACCGCGATCGAAAATGCGCCGCTCGATGACGTGAACCAGTCGGCGCGGTCGCGGCTCTTCGCGGCGGTGCTGGACATGGTGGATCCGCACCCGGACGACGCAGCGGACGCCCCGCGCTACGAGCGATCGGCGCGGGGCGAACTGGTCCATCGACTCGGACGTCTCGCCGGCGCTCCTGAGGAGCGCGTCCGTCACCTGCTCGCCTCGGGCGCGCATGCGGGCGCGATCGGCCGGATCGGTGAAGCCGTGGACTCGTATCAGCGAATCCTGAGCGAAGAGTCACTGGCGTCGGCCCGCTTCGACCGGCATGGATCAAGCCTGGACGCGACCGACGAGGCGACTCGTCGACTGCGCGAACTCCTGCGCGAGTACGGCCGCGGGCACTACGCAGCGTACGAAGCGGAGGCGGAGCGGGCGCTCGCAGAAGTCAGCGGTTCGAGGGATCCGGACCGGTACATCGAAGTGGCGCGCCGGTACCCGGTTTCCAGCGCCGCCGCCATGGCATGGTCTGAAGCCGCCGGCGCGCATGCGTCGCGCGGCAGGCCCCACGGCGCCATCTACGCGCTGGAGCGGGGTCTGCAGGCCGCTGAAGATGCGCTGGATCCGTCTGATCCATTGCTGGGCGAGCTGGCGGGGCGTCTGGTGCAGTCGCTGGCGCGAGCCGATCGCATCGCGGCGGCGAGCACAACGCTGAAGCGCATTCAGGATCGTCACCCTGCGCTCGTGCTGACAGACTCGGATCGCACCATCGACGTCCCCGCGCTGACCCAATCGCTCGCAACCCGTCTCGGTTCGCTGGAGCGCAGGCCGGCCATCTCACTGCTTCCGGCGACGCCGAACATGTCGCTGCTGGAGGGGTGGGTGCTCGTGACACCGTTGATCGGCGGCCAGGGCGCCTCCTCGGCGTCCAGCGAGTTCGTGGTGTTGGCGAATCGCTCCCAGGATCTGTTCGGCCTGTGGGGCGTCGACGCCGGGGGTGGTCTCAAACTGCACTGGTCCGTCGAAGTTGATGAGCAGACCCTGCTGCTGCAACTGGGCGACGAAGCCGTACACTTCGCCACGCCCGACGAGAACGGTGTGATCATTTCGCGCTATGACCTGGCCTCCGGCGCGCGGCAATGGAAGACGCCCCCCTTCCGCGACATCTTCCCAGAGAACGAGACGATCACGCGTCGCCTGGCTCGCGGCACGACGGGGCGCATGCCGACAGTGGACACGCCGGTGCATCAGGATCGTCTGCTCGCCGAGACGCTGGCGGTCTTGGAGGGCGACACGCTCGTGCTGATCGAGCGGACGGGTCGGTGCGTCGCTTTCAACCTGAGATCAGGTCGCCCGAAGTGGGTTCGCACGGATTCGGTCCATGTCGTCCACGACGCCGCCGCCGCCGCGGGCATGCTGGTGATGGGCGGCGCGGCGCAGGCGGCCCGGGCCGACCGGGTCGCACGCGGGGCTGAGCCGGAGGCGCCGCCGGCGCTGCTCGCCATCGACATCGAGACCGGGAGAACGCTGCACAAATTGGAGACAGTCGGGGGACCGATCCGCTGGGTGCGGCTGGCCAGCGATGGCGAGCTGTACGTCGGCTCGAATGAGGCCCTGAGCTCCTACGATCTCTTCCAGGGACGCCTGCGATGGACCGCCACCGGCGAACAGGCGCGGGAGACCTCCGAAGCCTGGATTTTCCCCGGGCGGCTGATCACCCTGGTCGAGCCGGAGACCCTGTGGCAGATCGAGAGCGAGGACGGTTCAGTGCGGCGTCGACCGCTGGACGCCCGCGGCCGCCTTCCCGCCACGCAGTCGGGGCTGCTGATCCGACAGGTGGGTGATCTGGTCTCTCTCAGCACCTCGAAGGGGTTGGCCCTGTTTGATCGCAGCGGCGAACTGGTGGGCATGGACCACCGGATCGCGGAACGGTTCAACATCCCGGCCCGATTGTCGCGGGACGACTCCATCACAATCGATGTAACCGCGCACGCGGAGCGAAGGGATGCGGGCCTGTACACACTCTCTTACTACGAGAACACCACCGGGCGGCTCCGCCAGCAGGCGGATGTCCCCCTTGGAGACAACCCCACGGGCCTGGTCCTGATCGAGGGGCGGATTCTGATCACAGCCGGTGACGCGACGGTGGTGCTGGACGCCGACGGCCGCTGAGCAGTATCCCAACGACCGAAGCCCGCGCCCGGCTGGTAGGATGCCCTCCATGGACAGCTCCTACGAGGCGAGGCGGCTGGCGGACCTGCGGGAGCGGCGCGGGGCGCGGCGGCCGACGGGCTCGATGGGCGACGCCTTCGCCAGCGCGGCCAAGGAATTGGAGCGGCAGCGCCGACGCACCGGCGCCGTGGCGGGCGCCTGGGAGGCGGTGTGCCCCGCGGAGCTGATCGACCGCACGGCGATCGAGGGCGTCAGCCGCGGCGTGCTGACGATCCGCGTGGCGGACGCCTCGACGCGGTTCCAGCTCGATCGCTTCATGCGCGGGGGCGGGGAGATGGAGGTCATCCGGCGGTCGCCATCGGGGGTGCGGCGGGTGAAGCTGGTTGTGGGGGCGGTGGACTGACAACTTTGCGGACGGCTTCGATTGTCGCCGCACGGGTGGATCTCCCCTTTCCAAGGCGATTGGCGAACGGCCCCCGAACAGCCGATATGATTGTCCATGGCGCAGCGGACCAACACCAACCTCTCGCCCGAGCTGATCGCCCACATGCAGGCGATCAAGGCCAAGGCGATCGAGTACGGGCTGAGCTTCTACGAAGTGATCTTCGAGGTGCTCGACTTCGAGACGATGAACCAGATCGCCTCGTACGGCGGGTTCCCGGTGCGCTATCCGCACTGGCGCTGGGGGATGGAGTTCGAGAAGCTGAGCAAGCGCGACGCCTACGGGCTGGGGCGCATCTATGAGATGGTGATCAACAACGATCCCTGCTATGCCTACCTGCAGGAGTCGAACTCGGTCACTGATCAGAAGCTGGTGATGGCCCACGTCTACGGCCACGCCGACTTCTTCCTGAACAACCTGTGGTTCGGCAAGACCAACCGGCGCATGATCGACGAGATGGCCAACCACGCCACGCGCGTGCGCCGGCACATCGAGCGGCAGGGGCAGGAGACGGTGGAGACGTTTCTCGATGTGTGCCTGAGCATCGAGCACCTGATCGATCCGCACTCGATGTTCGTGCAGCGCGAGGAGCGCGGCGCCGGGCGGCGGCGCTCGGCGATGGACGAGGAGCAGACCGAGGGTTTCACGCCGGAGAAGCTGCCCGCCAAGTCCTACATGGACCCCTTCATCAATCCCGCCAAGGCGATGGAGGAGCAGCGCCGACGCCACGAGGAGAAGCTGATCGCGGAAAAAGGGCGCCTTCCGACGCGCCCGACGCGTGATGTGCTGCTCTTCCTGCTGCGCCATGCGCCGCTGGAGCCCTGGCAGCACGACATCCTCTCGCTGATCCGCGATGAGTCGTACTACTTCGCGCCGCAGGCGATGACCAAGATCATGAACGAGGGGTGGGCTAGCTACTGGCACTCGCTGCTGATGACGCGGCACTTCGTCGAGGCGAAGGAGATCGTGGACTACGCCGAGCAGCACTCGGGTGTGGTGCACATGCCGCCGGGCGGGTTCAACCCGTACAAGATCGGCATCGAGATGTTCAAGGACATCGAACGCCGCTGGGATCGCGGCCAGCACGGCGCGGCGTGGGAGGAGCTCGAGGGCATCGGCGCCCGCGAGGCGTGGGACGACAAGTCGATGCGCGGGCGCGAGAAGATCTTCGAGGTGCGCCGGATCTACAACGATGTGAGCTTCATCGACGAGTTCCTCACCGAGGAGTTCGTCGAGCGGCACAACATGTATCACTACCGGCGCGACCCGCACACCGGCGAGGTGCGCATCGTGACGCGCGACTTCGAGACCATCAAGCAGACGCTGCTCTACCGCATCGCCAACATGGGCCAGCCCTATATCTACGTCGTCGACGCCAACTACCTGAACCGGGGCGAGCTGTACCTGGCCCACCAGTGGAACGGGCTGGACATCGAGATCGCCTCGGCGACGGAGACGCTGCGCAACCTGCGGCGGGTGTGGGGCCGGCCCGTCCACCTGCAGGCCCGCATCGACCAGGACATGCACCTCTTTACCTGCGACAACCCCGAGGACGAGCAGGTGAAGCGGGAGAAGATCTCGGACGAGACGCCCGCGCCCGCGCACGTGCTACAATGAGGCCGTCATGAGCTGCTGCCCCGGACCACGAACAGGACCCGAGTTCGACCCCGACTTCGAAGGCCCCAGCGAGGCCGACATGGAGCGCTTCGGGTGCGAACTGGTCGCGTGCACAGAGTGCGGCGAGGACGTGTACGACGAGGCGGAATGGTGCCCCAGGTGCGGCGCCGCCATGACGCACTCGGGCGTGGAGGGCGGAAGCTCGAAGCCCAAGCCGTGGGTGCTCTTCGGCGCGGGGGTGGCGCTGGGGGCGTTCGTGCTTGTGATTCTTCTGTGAGATGACCACAGAGGCACTGAGGCACAGAGAAGAAAAAGAAGATGTGATGATGTGATCGCATTCGTTTTCGGATGCGCACTTCGTCAGATCATTTCATCATCCTTTCTGTGTCTTTGTGCCTCTGTGGCGAACTGATTCACACCACGCCGATGACCATCAGGAACAGCGCCGCGTGCGGCCACCAGGTGAAGGAGGCGATTGTCCATCGCCACTTGGGCGCCATGCGATCCACCAGGCGACGCCTGTCTATCAGCGCCAGCAGCAGCACCCATTCCAGCGAGACCAGGACGAACGCGAAGGCGAGGAGCAGCCAGCCGATGATTTCATTCGGCGCCAGCCGCACAAGTGTGAAGGGGAACAGACAGGCGCCGAGCACCGTCAGCGGCGCCCCGGTCCCGGCGCCGACGACGCCGATCCACCACGCGGCCGGGCGCCGGCGGTGAATATTTTCGAGGGCCCGGTCAAGGTCGATCGCGGCGCCGCACTCGGGGCAGGCGCCTTCACCCAGCCCGCGCAGGTTGTAGCCGCAAGAGGGACAGGGGATGTCGCTGAGCGACAGAAATCGCTGCGTTCTCTCGCGGCGGTCGTCGGGCATGAGAGATCAACCACAAAGACAAAGAGGCGCAGAGAAAGATTTGTGAAAGTTGATGCGATGCCGTGATGTTGTGACCAACAGCGCTGACAAAATCATATCGCACTCCCCTTTCCCCACCTCTGTGTCTCTCTGCCTCTGTGGTCATCCCGAATTTCACGCGCTGTCGAACAGCCCCGCCAGCAGGCGCACGCCGAAGCCGGTGGGTTTGTTGCCGACGTAGGGCCCCGAGTCGGAGTCCGCGTTGTGAACGCCGGCGATGTCGATGTGGGCCCAGGGGATCTGTCCGGTGGTGAAGTAGCTCAGGAAGGCGGCGCCCTGGATGGGGTGCGCTCTGCGGTTGGGGTTCGAGTTGAGCACATCGGCGACGGTGGACTTCATCATGTCGCGGTATTCCTGGTGCAGCGGAAGGCGCCAGACGCGCTCGCCTGAGCCTTCGGCGCTGCACTCGATGCGTCCGCGCAGGGCGTCGTCCTCGCACCACATGCCGGCGCAGACATTGCCGAGCGCGACGACCACGCCGCCGGTGAGAGTGGCCATGTCGACGATGAACTCGGGGTTTTCCTTGTCGTGGGCCCAGCACAGGGCGTCGGCGAGGACGAGGCGTCCTTCGGCGTCGGTGTTGGTGACCTCGACGGTGACGCCGTTGCGGAACTTCATGACATCGTCGGGGCGGTAGGCGACGTCGGAAACGGAGTTTTCCGCCGCGGCGAGCAGGGCGACGACGGGGCGGCTCGGCTTGATAACGGTGGCGATGGCGTGCATGGCGCCGAGGACGGCGCAGCCGCCGTCCTTGTCGCCCTTCATGCCGCGCATAGAGTTGTTGATCT
>RECQ01000014.1 GCA_007693965.1 Phycisphaeraceae bacterium
GGGGGGGGGGGGGGGGGGGGGGGGGGGGGGGGGGTTGGTCCGGGGGGGGGGGGGGGGGGCGGGAGGTAATCCGGTGTCGGGGACGTGTGGAGCGACGCCGGGGCGGCGTTGTGTGCGCGAGTCGGCGTCTGAGCCGGCTCGCGAGCGCGCCGGTTGGCGCGTAGGAGGCGCCGGGGTGATGGGGTATGGCATTCGCGACGGGTGATCGGGTCAACAGTCCGGCTGGGGCTGCACTTGGAACTCGCCCCATTCGACCGGGAGATCGACGGCTTCGGTGAGGAGGCTCATGTACTCCTCGTGGTCGATGTTCACGCAGCCGTAGCGCGCGATGTGGGGATTGACGAGCTGGGCGTCGAAGAGCGTGAAGCCCTGGCGCGTGAGGTGTTCGACGAGGCGGGTGAGGCAGACCTTGCTGGCGTCGGTTCCGTCGAGGGGGTGGCGCTCGCCGCTGGGGAGGCGGGGGCGGGGTCGGTGGAACATGGATTCGCCGAAGAAGGCGGCGCCGAGGACGACGCCGTAGACGCCGCCGACGAGATGGGGTTCGCCTGTCTCGGTATCGGGGCGCCATGCTTCGACACTGTGGGCGTGGCCGGCGCGGTGGAGGGCGGTGAACCAGTCGATGATGCGTTCGTCGATCCAGGACTTGTCGTCGTCTCGTCGGGGCGCGGCGCAGGCGCGGATGACGTTTTCAAAGTCAGTATCGGCGCGGATTTCGAAGCCGCGAGATCGGATGGCGCGGCGGACGGATCGCGGGGTGTGAAAGGGGTTGTCCGATTCGAGAAGAAAGACGCCGCGGGGATTGGAGGTGTAGAAATTGAGAGCGCCGGTGTCGGGGTCGGCCATGGGGAAGGCGCCGAGGCGGTAGGCCTGAAGCAGCACCTCGACAATCATTTTGTCGTCAGTCGGAAGCTCCATTGCAGGGATTGTAGAGGGTTGCGGGCGTCATCGGCGCGGTTGGGTGTTGACAACGGGCGCATCATCAGTAGCCTTGACTGTGTTGTTGGTGCTCCCGACCGGATGGCCGGAAGGGGGCTGAAAAGGGAAGTGTGGTGAGAATCCACCGCGGACGCGCCGCCGTAACGGGCATCGCCGCGAGGGTCCCTCTGAGCGCCACTGTTCGCAGGCCATGACAGGCCGGAATGCGGATGGGAAGGCCGGACCCGTCGTGAGCCCGAAGCCGGAAGACCTGCCAGCAGCGTGTGACCGAACCGCCCTCGCGTTCAGGGGCGTCGGGGCTTCACGCCGCGCACTTCCGGCGGCGTGGGCAGCGCCGACCATGTCCTGAAGACCCCCGCGCGAGGGCCACCATGCTGACCCGGGAGTCGTCCTGCGCGAATCAGGACGGGACGGAGACCTGCCTTGAAGACATCATGCTTTGTTGTGCGCGCTGTGGCCGGCGCGCTGGCTTTCGGCTGCGCTGCCGCTTCCTCGACACTCGCCGGCGGCGCATGCCCTCAGGCGTTCGAGAATTACGGTGGATTCTTCCGTCAGATCGATCTGCCGCCGATCGAGGGCGCCTCGTTCGGCGTCGCGGGCGGGGCGATGGCGGACGGGCGGTTGATTCTGCTCACTGGGGAATCGGTCTTTCTGGAGACGGGTGTCGGGTCGGGATCGTTCGATGTGGTGGGGACGATCGGCGTGGATGCGGAGCCGACGTTCATCCGCGTGAGCCCGGACGGCTCAATGGTGGCCGCGGGTGTGAACCCGGAGATAATGGTGTTTCCGGTGAGCGCGCTGGGAACGCCGGGAGCGCCCGCGGACCTGGCGGCGGCGTCGACGGTCTTCAGCATCACGCATTTCACGGCGACGTGGCTGGATGATGCAACACTTGCGGTGGATCGGGCGCTGCTGGATGTCACGAGCGATCCGATGAACCCGGATGTGACCGTCATGGTCGCAGGAACGGGGAGCGCGGGAATCGCGTTTGACAGTGATGGTCGTTTCTACACGGGTGAGTTCATCGAGGGGCGCATCCGTGCGTTCGATCCTGCGGAATGGGAGTTCGGCCCGGCGGATTTTGAGCTTGATGGCGTCCTGATCGGAACGCTCTCGCTGAGTGTGAGCGCGTTGGCGTTCGACTCGGATGGCAACCTGTTCGTCGGTGGCGGGGCGACGGGAAGTGAGACGGATGTGCGGCAGGGGATCATCGCGGCGTCGGCGGTGCAGGCCGCGGCGATGGGGATGGGCCCGGTTGATGCGGATGATCCGGCGCAGGTGCGGCGCGTGGGGCCGGAGACGAGCGCGTTTCCGTTCTTCGGTGTGAATTACAATCCGGCGACGGGAGAGATGTATGTGACGAATACGGACTTCTTCCAGTCGCCGTTTCCGGTGACGTGGTGGGCGACCTCGGGCGGGCCGCGGGCGGACCTGGATGGGGACGGCGTCGTGGGCGCGGGGGATCTGGGCGTGCTGCTGGGGCTGTGGGGGACGGCGGATGAGAGCGCGGACCTGAGCGGCGACGGCGTGGTCGGCGCCGCGGACCTGGCGATTCTGCTGGGATCGTGGGGGTGCTCGTGATGCGGAGCAGGCCGGCGCGTGTGAGTTTGGTGCTCGGCGGGCTGCTGGCTGTCGGCGGCGGCGCTTCGGATGGGCGCGCCGGTGACTTCGCCTCGGAAGTGGTGGAGTATGCGCCGGCGCCGGGTCAGTTCATTAATAACGCGCAGTTCAACGATCCGACGAAGGCGCTGGGAGCGCCGGTGGGCGCTGGAACGATCGAGGGCGATCTGACCAAGATCGTCAGTCTCGGCGGGTTCGGCGGCTCGATCACGCTGCGGTTTTCCGAGACGGTGTGGGACGATCCGCGCAACCCGATGGGGCTGGATTTCATTGTTTTCGGCAACGCATTCTGGCTGAATGGTGTTCCGACCCAGCGTTCCGGGGAGGCGGCGGTGATCGAGATCGCGCGGGATGTCAATGGCGATGGAGCGCCGGGAACGTGGTATGTGATTCCGGGGTCCAGCATGGCTTCGCCGCCGATGAAGGCGCATCGGGAGCGGATGTGGACGAGGGGGTCGGGGTCAAGCCACGCGCCGGCGCATCCAGCGTGGTATCCGGGCGAGACGCACTATCCCGGTTTTCCTGACGATTACACGACCGCGACGTATGAGCTGGACGCGGAGCTGATCCCGAGTGGTCCATTCGCGGTGATCGAGAATCCCAACGGCCCCAGCGCGCAGGAGGAGGCGCACTGGGGCTACGGGGACCTGTCGCCGGCGCTGCGTCTCGGCGATCTGACGGGGAACAACGTGGTGGATGCGCCGGGGATGGACCCGGCGGACTTCTACACGGTTCCGGACGATCCGTTCCTGGTCGGGATCATGCCGGGCAGCGGCGGGGGGGATGCGTTCGACATCGCATGGGCTGTCGATCCGGCGACAGGGGCGCCCGCGAATCTTGACGGGTTTGATTTCATCCGCATCTCGACCGGGCTGGATGCGCTGATGGGGCCTGGCGGGGTGCTCGGTGAACTATCCGTCGAGGTCGGCGGCGTGGCGCGCGTGCGGCGGGCTGGTCCGTCGGCGGATCTGAACGGCGACGGGGTGGTGAACGCGCAGGACCTGGGTGTGCTGCTCGGTTCGTGGGGCGTGTGTCCTGCAGATGCGCTGTGCGCTGCAGACATCAATGGCGACGGCGTGGTGAACGCGCAGGACCTCGGTGAGCTGCTGGGGCAGTGGGGGGCGATGCGGTGATTCGACCTGTGCGCACAGGTTTGGCTTTCACGCTGCTCGAGCTGCTTGTCTCGGTGGCGGTGATTGCGACGTTGCTGGGGCTGCTGACGCCGTCGCTGATGGGGGCGCGTCAGGCGGCGCGGCAGGCGGCGTGCGCTTCGAATCTGCGGCAGGTGGTGATCGCGGGTGAGATGTATGCATCGGATCATCGCGAGCACTGGATGCCGGGCGCGGCGGGGATCCAGAGAGACAACCTGCAGCGCTGGCATGGTGTGCGCGATGAAACGGGCAGGCCCTTCCGTGCGGAGGGAGCGCCGATCACGGCGTATCTGTCGGGCGAGAGCGGCAGCGTCGGCGTGCGCCGCTGTCCGACGTTCGCGGGGACGCTGGATTCGCTGCGCGAATCGGAGGCGGGATTCGAGTCGGGCAACGGGGGGTATGGATACAACAATGCGTTCGTGGGCGTGGTTCGCCGCAGGATGGATGCAGGGCTGTGGGAGATCGAAACGGATGAGCGGGGGTCGGCGCGATGGATGTTCGCGGGGCCGTCACGGACGGTCGTCTTCACGGATGCGGCGTTTCCGAATTCGCACGGTTCGGAGGGGGTGATTGAGTACAGCTTCGCAGAGCCGCGATTCTGGCCGCATTTTGCAGGCGCCCGTCCGATTCCGACGATACACTTTCTACACACCGGTTCGGCCAACGCGGCATGGCTGGACGGGAGCGTGACATCCGCGTCGATGGCACGCAGCTACGCGGAAACCCACGGCGTCGAAGGCCGCGACGCGATGCTTGCGCTCGGCTGGTTCGGGCGTGAAGACGACAACGGGCTATTCGATTATGAGTGAATCGCAGGACACTTCGTGCGCTGTGAATCGGTGTCTCTGCCACGACCTCTCCTTCGAGAACCTTCGAGGCCTTGCGGAGGAGAAGGGCCTTGACTTCGAGGGTCTTCAGAAGGAGACGAACTGCTCGATGGGCTGCGGCCTGTGCGAGCCCTATGTGCGGTTGATGCTCAAGACCGGGAAGACGGATTTTCCGGTGTTGTCGGCGGAGGAGATCGAGCGTGAACTCGGCGATGGTGGTGAAACGCGCAGCGGGTTGATCTGACCCGCGCTTCGTATCAGCCCCGGTCGCGGACGCGCTTCTCGATCTGCTGCTCGCCGATCCAGAGCTTCTCGTTGCTCTCGATGTCGATGAGTTCGAGGTTGACCTGGTAGTACTGCACGCGCCGGCGCCGGTCGCGCGAGACCTGGACGTTCTCGCCGACGCGCCCGAGCAGCATCAGATCGGCGCCGAGTTCGTAGGCGATGCGCTTGACGGTCTCGGGACGGTTCCAGTCCTGGCCGGAGAGGCGTTCGTCGCGGATCTCTCCTCGTTCGTCGCGTGCGGCGACGACGCGGATGCGCGGCGAGTTGACCAGCTCGACTTCGATCTGCTTGGTGAAGAGCTTGGTGTCGATGTAGTCGCTGGTGTCGTTGCGCACCGTTCCGACGATGACGATGGGCGCCTTGCCGTTGCTGACGAGCCAGTTGTCGAGCCAGGGGCGGCCGAGGACATCGCGGATCATGGTGTCCGCGGTCATGCGGGCGTCGTCGTCGCTGAAGCGGTAGTCGAGGTCGAGGATGTCCTCGGGGTCGACGCGTGTGACCTGGCGCGATTTGCAGCCGGGGGCGGCCGCAAGGGCGAAGAGGGCGAGCAGCGTGACGAGGACGACGGCGACGCGGTGGGTGCGCATGTGGTTCAGCTCCATGGGTCTCGACGGCAGGCCGGGGCGATCACTCTTCTCTATACAACGCACGGAGCAGGAAGTTTTCAATCGAAGCGTTGAATTGTCTTCGTGCGGCGTCGGAGGCCTCGGTGTCGGCCTGCATGGCGCTGGCGCCGACGCCGATTCCCTCGAGGGTCATCTCGTCGAGGGGGCGATCGGTGCGTCCATCGAGGGCTTGGACGCGGAGTCGCCAGCTCACAGCCCGGCGGTCGGCCTGGTAGGAGGCCATGGGCTCGGTTGTGTAGTCGAGAAGGAGGCGAAGACCGGGGCGCCCGCCGCTGACGGAAGGGAGGCCGAGGCGACGCAGGGCCTCGACGGCGTCGGCCTGGAGGGGGCGGGGTGCGTCGCGATTGAGTTCGACGGAGGCGCCGATGGAGCGCTGGAGCGCCGCCATGCGGGCCTCGATCTCGGAGATGGATGCGGCGGGGCCGTCCGGGAATGGGTCGTTGGGTTCGGCCATGCCGCTGGCGATGGCGCGCCAGGATCTTTTCAGCTCATGAAACGCGCGGGCCGCGGTGAGCGCAGCGCGGAGGTCGAGGATGGCCATGAGGGGCGATTCGGATTGCTCGGCGCGCCGGAGCGCGGCGAGGGCTTCTTTCTCGGTGCGGTCCATCTCCTGTGAATAGATCTCCGCAGCGCGGCGACGTTCGAGAATGGCGAGGGCGTAGTGCTCTTTGCGAGCGGGGTCGCGCCATGTTTCGGCGATGCGCACGCCGAGAAGTTCGCGGGCGGCGCTGAGGCGCACGCCGCTGAGGAGCGTGACGGTGCGCACATGGAAGCGGACCGTGTGGCCGTCATCGCGCTGGGAATATTCTTCGAGGCGGGTCTCGACGGCGTCGACGTTGGTCGAGATCTGCTGGGCGAGGCGCACGTAGGCGTTTTCCTCGGCGCGGGCGCGATCGGCGCCGGCGCCGACGGCAGTCATGTATCGTTGTGTCGGGCGTTCGGATTCGGGGTAGTCGATCCAGGCCGGGCGCTCTCCGGGCGCGGTGGTGGACGTTCCGGCGCAGCCGGCGCCGAGCATGGCGGCGGCGAGCGCGGCGAAGGTGGCGCAGTGCGATCCGCGGCGGCGGGCGTCGAGGCGGAGGAGAGGCATAGGTTACCTCCAGTAATGCTCCACCGTGGTGGCGAGGCCGATCGAGTCGTCGATGACGACCTCGCGCCAGGGGGCGGCGTGGAGCACCTGGCCTGAGCCGGAGCGGTACTCGACGCGAATCTGGTGGACGCCCGGTTCGAGACTCATCAGGCCGACGTGGGCCTGACCGGGGAGGAAGGTCCAGCTCCGAAGATCGGCCCTTTCGGTGAAGATGATGAAAAGGAGGCTGGCGATGGCGACGCCGAGGGCGGCGTCGTCGCCGGAGCTGTCGCGAACGGCCCGGGTGGCGAAGGTGGCGCCGACGGCCTTGGCCGCGGCTCTTCCAAAGGTCCGGATGTAGGTGAGGGGGAGCTGGCGCCGGTGGTTCTCGTTGGCGACGCTGGAGAGATCTTCGATGAGGTGGAGGGCGACGGTGGTTTCTTCGGTGGCGCCTTCAGGTCCGGAGCGGAGGGAGATTGTGACGGTGCGGGCTTCGCTGGGCGTCCAGTGGAGAACGGGGAGCTCGAAGTAGACGGGGGTGTCATAGATCAGGAGGGGGCCGAAGCGCCAGGGGGTCTTGATCGGGCCGCGGCCGCTGAAGGCGATGATGAGGGTGTTGGCGTCGGATGGATGGAGTTCGACGATTTCGCGGAAAGGGGCTTCATCGACGGGGCCGATGAAGGGGCGCTGGGCTTCGATGGCCTGGAGGAGGCGCCGCCCGGCGACGGCCTGGTTGGATGGATCGCCGGAGTGCATCCATGCAACCGCGGTGAGGAAGACGCCGAGGGGAGATTCGATGAACTCGCCCTGCTCGTTCACCGCGGCGGTGGAGCGGAGCTGAGAGGGGAATCGGTCCGCAGCGAAGGAAGCGGCGTCGCGGGTTTTCGGCAGCAGCCGCAGGTATTCATCGCGCAGCAGGTTGGCTTTGGTGGCCATGCGCCGCGCTTCGATGGCGGCGCCGTCGTGAATGCGCCCGGCGCCGAGGTGGGCGGCCATCTTGAGAACGTTGAGATACATGTCCTCGTAGGGCTCGCCGAGGTAGGGGCGCTGGCGGTCGTTGATGAGCAGCACGCCGAGCGATTCAAGGAAGGACTCCTCGCGGCGGCGCTCCATCATGGCCTCGGCGATGTTGAGGTGGCGGACGGCCTCGTCGTAGTCGCCGAGGGCGAGCGCGACAGCGCCGAGATCGAGCTGGCGGAGGAGCTCGTTCTTCTCGTCGTAGAGGTCGGCGATCTCCGCGGTCTGGAGCGTGTCGCGGGCGAGGTCGTAGCGGCCGGAGGCGTGGAGGTCGGCGAGGGAGCGGCGATGGGAGTCGAAGGGGGAGCAGCCGGTGAGGAGAATGAGAAGGAGAAGCGGCGCCATGCAGGCGGCCATGCGGGAGCGGCGACCACGACCGGAATCTGGCCGGAAGCGGGCTGCGGCTGTGAGGATCGTGGTGGGGCCGGGCATGGCTGACTCCGCTTGTACGTCCGGAGAGGGGCGCCGTCTCACTGTGAGCAGAAGATTGGCGTGGAATAGTAGACGCTAACTTCACGCCAGAAGTGCGTTGTGCCGATCTTTGTGCTATCGGGTGCAATCCAAAGAGGAGGCTCGGCAATGTCGTATCGAAATGGAACGGTGATTCTTCGCGCGGCCCCGGTGGGCGTGGCCCTCGCCGCCGTCTGCGCCATGGCGCTGCTGACGGGTACGGGGTGCAGGTCGAACCGGGATGGTCGGCCGGAGGCGCAATTTGACCAAACGCCGGTGACGCGGATCTTCACGCCGGAGTGGTACGACGCGGCGCCGATTGAGGAGGAGGGACGCATCCGCAAGACGGCCCAGGGTGTCGGGGCATCGCCGACGATGGCGGAGTCTCTGGCGATCAACCAGGCCCGGCAGGAGATGGCGCTGGCGATCGACGCGCGGGTGGACGTGCTGCAGCGAAACTTCCAGGAGCAGGTGCAGACTTCGGCCGGGCCGGAGCTGCTGCAGCGCTTTCAGGATGTGAACGCGGTGGTTGCAAGCCGCTCGCTGCACGGGTCGCACGTGGTGCGCAAGGAGACGTACATCGAGTCCGACGGCCAGTATCGCACCTTCGTGCTGATGGAGCTGGACGGGCGAGAGGTGGATGAGCGCTACCTGAACAGCCTGAGGGGCATCGAGGCGCTGGAGACGCGGCTACGCAGCTCGGAGGCATGGGCGGAGCTGGAGCGCCGGGCGCTGGAGCTTCGGGAGGAACGCCGCAGCGGCGGCCCCCGGCCGATGACGGACGAGGAAATCCGCGGGGATCGCTGATCGTACGTCTCTGTGGCATCGGCGCGAGCCTGTTATTGTGTCCGCTATGGCAGCAGGATCAGGGCAGGATTCCGACGGGCAGGAGTTGACTTTCGCCGCGTTTCAGCGGTTGATCCGGGAGCGGTATCATGCGACGGATGCGGCTCGGGGGACGCCGGGGACGTTCATGTGGCTGGTTGAGGAGCTGGGGGAGCTGGCGACGGCGCTGCATGACAACGCACCCGGCAAAAGCCCCACTCCGGCCCATCGCGCCAACCTGGATGAGGAGTTCGCCGATGTACTCGCGTGGCTGACGACGCTGGCGAACATCAACGGGGTGGATCTGCAGGAGGCGCTCCGGAAATACACGGACGCCGATCGCGTGGAGGGTGTGAAGGACTGAACACCGCGATTGCCCGCCGCCTCCCGACTGTGTCATTCGTCCTTTGACTTCCGTATTCAGCATCACCACCACGATTCATGTCTGAGTCACGCATCGAAACGATCTTCAGCACGCTCCGATCAGAGGGTCGGCGCGGGCTGGCGCCCTTCATCGTGGGCGGGCGCCCTTCGGTCGAAGAGACGGCGCGGCTGCTGCCGGCGCTGCAGGCGGCGGGGGCTTCGATCGTGGAGGTGGGGATTCCGTTCAGCGATCCCATCGCCGACGGGCCGGTGATCGCAGCCGCAATGCACAAGGCGCTCGAGTCGGGCGTGCACACGCGCGATGTCTTGAATGCGGTGCAGCGCGCCAGGTCAAGCTGCTCATTGGGAATCGTGGCGATGGCGAGCGTGTCGCTGGCGCAGCGTGTGGGCGTCGCGCGATTTGTGGGCGAGGCGAAGGATGCAGGGATTGACGGGTTCATTTTTCCCGATGCGCCGCTCGAAGAGGCGCCACCGCTGGTGGAGGCGGTGCGGGAGGTCGGGCTGACGGCGTCGCTGCTGGTGGCGCCGACGACGCCGCGGGCAAGAGCGGAGAAGATCGTCGGGCTGTGCTCGGGGTTCGTGTACCTGATGGCTCGGCTTGGGATCACGGGAGAGAGCGCTGCAGCGCCGGAGATCGGCGCGCGTGTCGCGGAGCTTCGGGAGATGACGGATCTGCCCATCGCGTGCGGATTCGGGGTCTCGAAGGCGGAGCATGTGCGGGCGGTGGTGGAGCACGCGGACGCGGCGATCGTGGGCTCGGCGCTGGTGCGCCGGATCGAGGACGCTGCGGAGCGTGGGGAGGACGCCGCGGAGGCGGCGGGCGCGTTCGTGCGGGAGCTGGGGGTTGGACTCAAGGACGCCGGAGCTGCGGCGTGAGAGAAATGCGCTTCGCTTTGAGCGGAGCGTCGCATCGAGATTTGTGACGAGACTGGAGCCAGGATGTCCACACCAGAGCAGGAAACGTATACCACCATGAACGGCGATGGAACGACCAAGGGCGGACTGAACGCGCGGCGTCTGGCTGTCTCTCATATTTCACGATGGGATGAAAGGGGGGTGCGCGCATCTGAAGAGAGCAGTGAACGGGCCGAAGCGCTCTTCGGACGTGATGTTTTCTCGGAGCGTGTGATGCGACAGCGTCTGCCTCGGGACGTCTTCAAGGCGCTGCAGCGGACGATCAACATCGGGGCGCCGCTCGACCCTGCTGTGGCGGACACGATCGCGAACGCGATGAAGGACTGGGCGATCGAGAACGGGGCCACGCACTACACGCACTGGTTCCATCCGCTGACCGGACTCACGGCCGAAAAGCACGACTCGTTCATCAGCCCGGACGGCACGGGCGGGGCGATCGTCGAGTTCTCGGGGGATCAACTGGTGCAGGGCGAGCCGGACGCCTCGAGTTTCCCCTCCGGCGGCGTGCGAGCGACGTTCGAGGCGCGGGGCTACACCGCGTGGGACGCGACGAGCCCGGTCTTCCTGAATCGCGGCGTGAATAATGTGACGCTTTGCATTCCGACGGTTTTCGTCTCGTGGACCGGCGAGGCGCTGGACATGAAGACGCCGCTGCTGCGGTCGATGGATGCTCTTTCTGAGCAGGCGATGCGGATTCTGCGCATCTTCGGTGAAGAGGACGGCGTGTCGCGTATGTACACCACGCTGGGTCCGGAGCAGGAGTATTTCCTGATCGACAGCCAGTTCTACTACTTGCGTCCGGACGTGATGGTGTGCGGTCGGACGCTGATGGGGGCGAAATCGCCGAAGGATCAGCAGCTCGAGGATCATTATTTCGGTTCGATCCCACCGCGGGTGCTGGCGTTCATGGCGGAGCTGGACCGTGAGTTGTACGCGCTGGGCGTGCCGGTCAAGACGCGCCACAACGAGGTGGCGCCGGGACAGTACGAGGTGGCGCCGATCTTCGAGACGACGAACATCGCAACCGATCACCAGATGCTGATGATGGAGAAGATAGAGCGCCTGGCGCCGCGGTTCGGGCTGCGGGCGCTGCTGCACGAGAAACCGTTCGCGGGCGTGAACGGATCCGGCAAACACAACAACTGGTCGATGATGACGGACACGGGCGTGAACATGCTCGATCCTCGTGAGGAGGCGCATTCGAACATGCTCTTCCTGGTGTGCCTGTGCGCGGTGATCCGTGGTGTGGACCTGCACGCGGACCTTGTTCGCTGCTCGATCGCGAGCGCCGGAAACGATCATCGGCTGGGGGCGAACGAGGCGCCTCCCGGGATTATTTCGATCTTTCTCGGAGAAATGCTGACAGAACTGCTCGAGAAGCTCGAGCGAGGCGAGCCTGGCGCGGCGCGCAAGACCAGCAAGATCGATCTGGGCGCGCGCACGCTGCCGCAGATTCCGCGTCATGACGGCGACCGGAACCGGACTTCGCCCTTCGCATTCACGGGCAACAAGTTCGAGTTCCGCGCGGTGGGGTCTTCGGAATCGGTGGCGTGGCCGAATACGGTGCTGAACACGATCGTGGCTGAATCGCTGAAGTTCATGGCGGATGAACTGGAGCAGGTGATCGGGCCGGACTCGACGCAGGCAAAAAGACAGAGCGCGACGAGGCAGCTGCTCAAGAAGGTGATCAAGCAGCACAAACGCATCATCTTCAACGGCGACAACTATTCACAGGAGTGGCGCGAGGAGGCGGCCAAACGCGGCCTGCCGATCCTGGACGACTCGGTGGATGCGCTGCCTGTGCTGGGCACAAAGAAATCCGTCTCGCTCTTCAGCGCCTTCAAGGTGATGAGCAAGGCGGAGGTTGAGTCCAGGACCGCGATCTTCCTCGAGAAGTACAATAAGCAGCTCGTGATCGAGGGAATGACGATGGCGTCCATGTCGCGACGGCTCATTCTCCCCGCGGCGGTCCGGCACCAGACCGAGCTCGCCAACGCGATCGCGTCCACGCAGAGCGCCGGCGTTGACTGCGCCTACCAGAGGCGGGTGCTCGAAGAGCTGGTCTCGCTGATCACGCGTCAGCAGCAGGCGATCCTGACGCTGGAGAAGGCGATGTACGACTCCGAGGTGGAAGATCCGCTCAAGCATGCCGAACGGATCAAGGCGCGGGTGATACCGGCGATGGCGGAGCTGCGCACACTCGTGGATGAGCTGGAGACGCTTGTGCCCGATGACCTGTGGCCACTGCCGACGTACCGGGAGTTGCTGTTCATAAAATAAGTGGGCATCAGGCATCAGGCATCAGGCATCAGGCATCAGGCATCAGGTATCAGGCTTCGGGACTCGGGCGTCCGGCGATTTCCGTCCGGCATCCTGAATTGCGGCGATGCGTGGGCCGCGAGGCGCATGGGGTTCGCTGTGAGTATCCTGTCCGATGCCGGCCCCGTAGCTCAGCGGTCAGAGCGCCCGACTCATAATCGGTGTGGTCGTCGGTTCGAATCCGACCGGGGCTATTGCGTCAGTGACTGACACGGGTTGACTCGGCGTGCGTTTCGCCTTGTTTTTCCGGTGTTTCTGAGCGTCGCCACCTTCGGCGTTCTGACGCGTCTCACTGTCAGCGACTGACCTTGTCTGACCTTCCCGGCGCTGAGAATGTGCCGCATATGTTCCCACTTTGGGATCGGGCGCGAGGGCAGGCAGGGCGTCGAGGGCTCGGGCGTGGTCGGCAAGACCGACGTGGGCGTACCGATCCATCGTCAGGGTGATCGTCGAGTGACGGGCCAGCGACTGCGCCACCTTCGGAGAGACGCCGGCCATCGCCATCCTGGTGATGAACGTGTGTCTGAGGGCGTGCAGGTCCGCCACACGCCCCGCGTCGTCGCGATAGACCACACCGGCGGCGTCGAGATCCGTCCGGATCATGGCGGCGGTGTGACGCCCTCTGAGGGGCCAGAGCAGCGAGCCCTTCAGCTGAGCATCAAGCCAGTCGCGAAGGGCGTCCGCCAGGTCGGGGCGGAACGGCTGGACGTCCCGGCGCCTCCGCTTGCTGTAACCGGCCTCCACCGTCACGGTGGGCGGCTCGGCGTCAAGGTCGAATGACCGGGGTGTGAGTGAGGCGAGCTCGCCACGGCGCAGCCCCGTCCCGATGGCGACGCGGTAGAGCATGGCCCTCCGCTCTCCGTCCATGCCGAAGCGCACGGGGCCGGCCTCGGTCGCGACGATCAGACTGCGTATCTCGTGATCTGACAACGCCCTGCGCTCCCGCGTCCTGGTGTGCTCACCGGCTCGCGGGACTGACGCGAAGGGGTCGCGGGTCAGCCGCTCATTCGCCACCAGCCACCTCGAGAAACTCCGAAGCGCCCCGCGTCGCCAGTTCACCGTCCGAGCCCCGCGACCACTGGCGGCGAAGTCGGCCAGGTGGGCGCTGAGCCGGGCGCCGTCCATGTCGGAGAGAGTGCACCACTCACACTCCTCGGCCACGACCTCGATCATCTTGCAGGTCGCCCGGACGTGCTCCGTGGATCCGCCCTTGCTCCGCAGGTGCGCCTTGTACGCCTCGACGTGCTCAGCGATCGGTGATCGTCCGTGGCCGACCAGGCGGACCGCCGCGTCGTCGATCAGACCGGCCCGGCGCTTGCGCGCCTCATCTTCCAGACGCCGGGCCAGGTCGATCGTCGCCCGCTTGTCGATGAAGCCGGGGGCCTTCTTCGTGGTCCCGTCCGCGCCGGTGTACGTCGCCGTCCATCTCTTTGCGGTGGGGGTCCGCCTGATCGCTCCAGCCATCGGTGATCCTCCTTCGGTGTGTCCTACAGTGCCTCACTCTGCCAGTGTGTGCAAGTCGCCGGTCGTTTCCGAAGATGCAGCGAGTTACGCGAAGGCGCTCACGGTCGCCATGCGAAGATGCTCACGCAAAACCGCGTTTCCAGCCTGAAAACCCGAAGGTTGTAAGGTTCTCAGAGAATGAGTGAGGGGGGCGCCTTCGCAGATATCGTTCAATTTTTCAGCGTCATATGATCGCGCGGGTGTTATGATGCACGCGCCATGGGAGCTTCCGGCGGCATCAGAGCGGGCAGGGCCTTCGTCGAGCTCGGCGTCGACGATCGCATGGCCCGCGGTCTGCGCAACGCCCAGCGTCGTCTGCAAGCCTTCGGGGCGGGCGTGCGGTCGATCGGCATCGGCCTCACCGCCATCGGAGGCGCTGTGCTGGCCCCGCTCGCCGCCTCGACGCGGGTCTTCGCCCGTGTCGGTGACGAGCTGGACAAGATGAGCGCCCGCACCGGCATCAGCGTTGAGGCGCTGTCTGAAATGGGCT
>RECQ01000050.1 GCA_007693965.1 Phycisphaeraceae bacterium
CGGGGCGGGACGCCCCGGCTCGCTTTGTGGGGGGCGGGTGGCCTCACTTCGTCCCCGCCAACCTCCGCACCGTCATATCAAACGTCCGCACCATGCTCGCGTGCATGCCGTAGACGATCGCCGCGTACACGCCCGCCGCGATCAGCGATCCCACAATCAGCGAGCCGCGCACGTGCTCGGGACCCATCTGCAGCGTCTCGGTCACGCCATATTCTGGCCGCACGATTGAGAAGAGCGCTGTCGCCGGGTTCAGGCACGCCAGGGCCGGGCCCACCAGCGGGATCGTCTCGCCCGCCTTCCAGCCGCACAGGCCCATGATGCCCGCCACCACCGACACGATGCCCAGCGTCGCGATCACCGCGCTGATCGTGCCCTTGCTCTTGATCGACCACTGCAGCCCCACCATCACGCAGAACGCCACGAAGGGCACGATCGTCAGCGGCGCCACGATGGCGCCCACCGGCAGCACCACCGGCACATCCACCGTCCCCGTCCCCAGCGGCACGTTCACCAGCACCCCGTCGGGGCGGCCCAGCCCGCCCGCCAGCACATAGAGCGACGCCAGCGCGATCGTGCCAACGGGCACGGCGAGCAGTGGGGCGAGGTAGCTGATCAGACCGCGCAGCTTGCCGCCGACGTATTGCGATGCAGTGATCGGTGTGATGAGCAGCAGGTCGAGCGTGCCGTCCTCGCGCTCCCGCGAGACGGCGCTGCCCGCCATGTTCATCGCGACGAACGCGATCACCGCCGTCTCCGCCCACACCGTCGCCAGCAGCGCAAAGCGGAACGCATCACCGCCGAGAGCCCCGGAGTGGAAAAAAGCAACCAGTCCGATTCCCCACAGCGCGCCGGCGCCGATGAAGCTCCACCGTGCGGCGACCTTGGGGAGCGTCCCCCGCCGCGACGCCGCCTCGCGCCACGCCACCGGGTTCTGCCATACGCGCCGGGCCGGACGGATGCGCTCGATCGATGAACCGAAGCGCAGCTTCTTCCGCCAGTCGATCTGAGCCACCGCGCCCATGTGGCGCACCGCCAGCGTACTCGCGGCCATCATCAGAACGCTCAGCGCGCCGCTGGCGATGCACCACGCCAGCGCCGGCGAGCCCATCCACAGCCGCTCCAGCGCCGGACGCCCGACCAGCTCGATCGTCTCCGGACGTGGATAGCTCGCCGGGCTCAGCAGCGATTCGAGGGCAAGGAACGGATTCACCGCGGTCAGGGGCGTGACGCCGCCGTACATCGGGCGCATCCACAGGTCGATCGCCCACGTCACCGCGAGATACGAAATCACCGCCACGTAGAACGAAAAGACCGCGCGGCGACCCGCCAGTCGGCTCACGCTCAGCATGATCGCGATCGCCGCCACCAGCACCGCGGCGCACGCGGCGATGGCGTAGCTCGCGAAGATCGTACGCCCGGGGGCGCCGCCGAAATACTGCGTCACCGCGAAGAGCGGCAGCGAGGCGAAGAGCAGGGCAAGAATGAAAAAGAGCCGGCCGAACAGGTTCCCCAGCACGATCTGCGCGCCGCTCAACGGCGTGGTGAGCAGGATGTCCCACGTGCGCGGGTTCGCCTCCTGCGCGATGGCGCCCGCCATGAAGACCGGCGCGATGACGCAGATGAGGATGATCTGCAGATAGGCGGTGTATGCGAAGCTGGTGGCGCCCGCCGCCGCCAGGGCCCGGTAGCTGAGCTGCCCGCCGCTGGCCTCGACCAGCAGCGACCACATGAGGACCGTGATCAGCAGGGCGAGGTAGCCGGTGCGGATGTAGAGGTGGCGCGTCCTCCGGGAGCCTCCCTGGACGATGCGGACCGCAATCGGATTGGTGGGCCCCAGACGCAGCAGCCACCGCAGAATCGCCGGCATGGCCAGATCGTATCCCCACTTTGCCCCGCTGACACGCCCCCGGTCTCCTCACCCCGCATTGCTCATGGCTCACCCCCCCTCGCCCCCCTTGACCACACCCCGCCCCGATCCCTTACAATGCCGGACTGACCCGGCGGACGCCGCCGGGATGTAACCCCAGTTGTCGGTCCGCCCGGAGAGACACGGACGGCCGTTTCCCGCCCCGGCAGGCGCCGCCAGAGCAATCTGAGCCGCCGAACGGGGCCCGCGCCGGCGAACGCCGGAGCGGCATAGATTCAGCGGAGCACCCCGAGCGCCATGCGTCATGGTTGAGCGATCTGCCACAAAATCCGTGGAGGAACATGCTCAGAACTGATCCGACGATCTGAAGATCCGAAAGGTCTCTCCGATCGTCGCCGACGTCGGCGCCTTGCCTCTGCATCCGTTCGCTCTCTCGGGAGCGTGCGGCGGGAAACACACGTGTCCTTCCGACGGCTCGCTCGTCGGGCGCGTTGGCCGCGCCCCACGATGTTCGCGGAAGGATTCCGCCAATGGCGCATGTGCCTCTGACACTCGGACTTGAAATCGGCGGCGGCACGGTCGTCGCCCTCATCGTCGGACTCGCGATCGGCGCCGGCGCCGTCTTCGCAGCGATGCGCCTGCTCGGCGTCCAGGCCCTCAACAAGAGCAAGGCCGAGGCGACACGCCTCATCGATCAGGCGAAATCGGAGGCGACCACCGTCGTCGAACGCGCCGGCATCGACGCCGAGAAGGCCGTCATCGAGCGCTCCCGCAAGTTCGAGGCCGAGTCCGAGCAGACCCGCACCGAGCTCCGCGAGCAGGAGAAGCGCCTCACCAAGCGCGAGGACCTCCTCGACCGCAAGCTCGACACGCTCGCCGTCAAGGAGGAGCAGCTCGCCAAGGCCAGCGAGGCCGTCCGGGCCCGGGAAGAGAAGGCCGACGCCAGGGCCCGCGAACTGGATGAGGCGCTGGAAAAGCAGAGCAAGGAGCTGCAACGCATCTCCGGCATGAGCGCCGACGAGGCCCGCGACATGCTCCTGGAGCGCATCGAGGGCGATGTGCGCCACGACGCCGCCGTCCGCGTCCGCAGGATCATCGAGGAGTCCGAGCTCCAGGCCCGCGAGAAAGCAGCCGAAATCACCCTGATGGCGATCCAGCGCTACGCCGCGGAGCACACCTCGGAGTCCACCGTCCGCGCCGTGCCCATCCCCTCCGACGACATGAAAGGTCGCATCATCGGGCGCGAGGGTCGCAACATCCGCGCCATCGAGCGCGCCACCGGCGTCGACATCATCGTCGACGACACGCCGGGCGTCATCGTCGTCTCCTGTTTCGACAAGATCCGCCAGACCGTCGCCGCCGAATCGCTGCAGAAGCTCGTCGCCGACGGTCGAGTCCATCCCAGCCGCATCGAGGAGATCGTGGCCCAGGTGCGCTCAGAAGTGAACGATCGAATTCTCAAAGCGGGCAAGGACAGCGCCCTCGAAGTCAAGCTCCGCGGCCTGCATCCCAAGATCGTCGAGGCCATGGGCAAGCTGCACTTCCGCGTCAGCTTCGGGCAGAACGTGCTGCGCCACTCCATCGAGGTCGGCTTCCTCTGCCAGCTCATCGCCGAGCAGCTCGGACTCGACGGCCAGATCGCGCGGCGCTGCGGCTTCCTCCATGACATCGGCAAGGCCATGGACCACGAGATGGAGGGCGGCCATCCCAAGATCGGCATGGATTTCGCCCGACAGCACGGCGAGAAGGACCCGATCCTCAACGCCATCGGGGGCCACCACGCTGACATCCCCTCGACCAGTTTCTACACGCCCATCGTCATGGCCGCCGACGCCATCTCCAGCGCCCGCCCCGGCGCCCGGCGCGAATCGCTGGAGAAGTATGTGCAGCGCCTCGAGCAGCTCCAGGGCATCGCCCTTGAGCACAAGGGCGTCGAGGAGGCGCACGCCATCCAGGCCGGCCGAGAAGTCCGCGTCATGGTCGACGCCAGGAGCGTCAGCGACGACGAGGCCCTCTACATCGCCAAGCAGATCGCCGATCGCGTCAGCGAGGAGATGACCTTCCCCGGTGAAATCCGCGTCACCGTTTTGAGGGAGACGCGGGCGGTCGAATACGCCCGCTGAAGCAAAGCTCCGACCGACCACAGCCAGTCTCTGGTCCGAGAACCGGGCGCTGCCCGGATTCCGCCGAAGCGAGCTCGAAAGGCGGGCGCCGGGAAAGTCGATACAGACTGCGCGATGCGACGGATTCGCAGAAGCGGCATCATGCGCCGCGCTCGAATCACGCCACAGCCGGGAGTCTGCACATGGAATGCGCCCTTCTTTCCCACAGCCAGAGCGGTGGCTGGTCCGAACATGGATTTCCTCCACTCGATTCGAATCGCACGCTCATCCTGGTCTTCGGCGCCAGTTCGTACATCGATGATCAGGCGCCGCTGAAGCAGCTTCGTGCGGCCTATCCCAAATCGACGCTGGTCGGCTGCTCAAGCGCCGGTGAGATTCAGAACGATCGACTGATCGATGAGTCGCTTGTGGTCGCGGCCGTCCGGTTCGATGCAGCGCAGGTTCGCGCCGCCTCGGCGTCCGTCGAGTCCG
The DNA here is from genome assembly GCA_007693965.1 of Phycisphaeraceae bacterium. Classification (GTDB taxonomy): domain Bacteria; phylum Planctomycetota; class Phycisphaerae; order Phycisphaerales; family UBA1924; genus RECQ01. The sequence goes on from RECQ01000050.1 coordinate 4,462, forward strand.
CCGCGGAATCCTTTGACGCCGGCCGCAGCGTCGCCCGTGAACTGGCCGGACCCGGCCTGCGCGGCGTGCTGGTGTATTCCGACGGCCTCCGGGTCAACGGCAGTGAGCTGGTGCGCGGACTCAGCGATTCGCTCCCGGATGGCGTCGTTCTCAGCGGCGGGCTGGCGGCGGACGGCGATCGGTTCGAGCGGACCTGGACCTTCGACGGCGACGAATGCCGCCCCGGTCGGGTGTGCGCGGTCGGGTTGTATGGCGAGAGCCTGCGCATCGGACAGGGCTCGCAGGGCGGATGGGACATCTTCGGCCCGGAGCGCATCGTCACGCGCTCCAGCGGCGCGGTGCTCTACGAGGTCGATGGCAGGCCGGCGCTCGATCTGTACAAGGAATATCTCGGCGATCGCGCCAATGGCCTTCCCGCGGCGGGGCTGCTCTTTCCCCTGGCGCTGCGCTCCAACCGCGATGACGAATCCTGGCTGGTGCGCACAATCCTGGGCGTCGACGAACAGGAGCGCTCCATGACGTTCGCGGGAGACATCCCGCAGGGAGCGACGGCCCAGCTCATGCGCGCCAACTTTGACCGGCTGATCGCCGGCGCCGCCAACTCGGCCCTGGAGACCCGAACCGAGGGCGATACGGGTCCATGTCTGTCGATCGCGGTGAGCTGCGTGGGGCGCCGCCTGGTGCTGGGCGAGCGCATCGAAGAGGAGCTGGAGGCGACGCTTGATGAATTGCCGGAGCAGACCCAGCAGCTCGGCTTCTACTCCTACGGAGAGATCTCAACCCGCTTCACGGGCTGCAGCGATCTGCACAACCAGACCATGACGCTCACGACCATCACGGAACAATCGTAAATGCTCCACCCGACCCTGCAGCGCCAGCTCAAACGGCTCGGTCTCGACGCCGATGCGCCTCCGGACACCGCGTCGTTCGCCGCGCTGCTCGAGCGGGTCAGCCGGGCCTACGCCGATGCGGACCAGGAGCGCTACCTGATGGAGCGCTCGCTGGCGATCTCCTCTCGCGAGATGCAGGAGCTGCATGAGCGACTCGAGATCGAAAGTGAGAAACTGGGATCGGTCGTCCGCACCGTCGAAGCTGCGCTGTGCGCTGTGGATGAGCACGGCGTCATACATTTTGTGAACCCGGCCTTCAGCAACGTCTTTACCCGAGAAAATATGGATGTTGTCGGTCGTCATCTGAACGAGATCATCACGATTGAAGATCAGCACGGCGCTGGTCTATTAAAGGGCGACCACATCGGCTCGATCATCGCTTCCGGAGAGACGCTGCGCATCGAACGAGCCAGCGTCCGCGGCGTCGACACCGCATGGGTCTGCATGGCCATGTCCCTCACGCCCATGGAGCTGCGCGCCGGTGAGGCGGGCGCCCTGCTCAGCCTGCGCGACACCTCCGAGCAGCGACGCATCGAAGAAGCATTGCTCACCCGTGAAGCCGAGGCCCGCAAGCTCGCCCTCGTGGCCAGCGGCACGGACAACGCCGTCATCATCACCGATGCGGAAGGGCGCATCGAGTGGGTGAACGACGGATTCACCCGCATCACCGGCTACACACTCGAAGAAGTCCGGGGCCGGACGCCGGGCTCAATCCTTCAGGGCCCCGACACCGATCCAGACACGGCCGAGCTCATGCGCGAACGTCTCAGAAATGGCGAGGGCTTCAACGTCGAGATCGTGAACTACGGAAAGTGCGGGCGCCGCTACTGGCTCGCGATCGAAGCGCAACCGATCCACGATGAGACGGGCCGACTCACCAACTTCATGGCGATCGAGAGCGACATCACCGAGCGCAAGCTCACGGAGGAAGAGCGTCAGAAATTCGTCTCTCTCATCGAATACAGCAGCGAATTCGTCGGGATGGCGACGCTCGAAGGCCGCGTGATCTATTTGAACTCCAGCGGTCGACACATGGTCAGTATCGATGAGAGCGAAGACATCACCATGCTCTCCATTCGTGACTTCTTTGAAGTGGAGAATTGGCCCAATATGCGCGACAGAGTGCTGCCCGCCGTCTTCGAGCACGGCGTGTGGGAAGGTGAACTCACGACGCGCGATTTCAAAACCGGCGAACCGAGACATGCGCAGGCGAGCATTTTTCTCGTCCGCGATCAGAAAACCGATCAGCCGCTCTGCATCGCCACTGTGCAGCGCGACATCACCGAGAAGCGGCGCGCCGAGGAGGCCCTGCGCCGCCACGCCGCTGAAGTGCAGCAGGCCAAGGAAGTTCTCGAGGAAAAGAACGCCGAGCTGGCCCTCCGCACGAAGGAGCTGGAGCACGCGCGATACGCCGCCGAGGCCGCCAATCGCGCAAAGAGCGAATTTCTCGCCAATATGAGCCACGAAATCCGAACGCCCATGACGGCCATCCTCGGCCACGCAGACCTCATGCTCTCGCCCTCCGTCACCCCCGATGAGCGGGCGCAGAGCGTGCAGACAATTCGGCGCAACTCCGAGCATCTGCTCTCACTCATCAACGACATTCTCGACCTCTCCAAGATCGAGGCGGGCCTGATGACGCTGGAGCGCGTGCGCTGCTCGCCGGCCAGAGTGCTCTCAGAAGTCAGCGCCCTCATGCGCGTCCGCGTCGCCGAGAAGGGGCTGAAGTCCTGCATCCGCTTCGAGGGCCCGATCCCGAAGTTCATCGAAACAGATGTTGTCCGCCTGCGCCAGGTGCTGATGAACCTGATCGGCAACGCCGTCAAGTTCACCGAAACCGGCGGCGTGCGCGTCGCCGTCAGTCTCGCCTCCCCGCCCGACGATCCCCACCCCCGGCTCCGCTTCGATGTCATCGACACCGGCGTCGGCATGACCCACGAACAGCAGGAAAACATCTTCAAACCCTTCACGCAGGCCGATTCCTCCACCACACGGCGCTTCGGCGGCTCGGGGCTCGGCCTCTCCATCTCCAGGCGGCTCGTCCACATGCTCGGCGGCGAGATCACCGTCGCCAGCGAACCCGGACGCGGCAGCACATTCTCCTTCGAAATCGAAACCGGCCCGCTCGACGGTGTTCCCCTCATCGAAAACGCGGAGTGCATGCTGGACGAAGCTCCCGACGACCCGACCGATGAGCGCGAGATCCGGATCGCCGGTCGCATCCTCCTCGCCGAGGATGGACTCGACAACCAGCGCCTCCTCTCCTTCATCCTGAAGAAGGCGGGTGCCGAAATCGAAGTCGCGGACAACGGCCGCATCGCGGTGGACATGGCCACGCAGGCAGAGCAGGACGGGCGCCCCTTTGACCTCATCCTCATGGACATGCAGATGCCCGAGCTCGACGGCTACAGCGCCACCAGCCTGCTCCGCAGCCGCGGCCACACCGGCCCCATCATCGCCCTCACCGCGCACGCCATGACCGGCGACCGCGACAAGTGCATCAACGCAGGCTGCGACGACTACGCCACCAAACCCATCAACAGGAACGAGCTGCTTCAGCTGTGCCGACGCTTCTTGGAGCGCCGTGCGAACGCGGCCTGAGCCGCGCGCCGGCGCAGCTCACGCCCGATCCGTCTCCCGGATCCACCCGCCCCCGACCACGCGCTCCCCCTCGTAGCACACCACCGCCTGCCCCGGCGCCACCGACGCCTGCGCCTCATCGAAACGCACCTCCAGCGTCTCCCCGCCCTCCGTCAGCCGGCATTGCGCCTCAACCGGCGGCGCGTTGTAGCGGATCTTCACCCGCACCCGGCGCCATTCTTCATACCCCGATTCATCGACCAGCCAGTTCACCTCGCCGGCGCGCAGACCGCCGCTCATCAACATCTCCCGCGGCCCCACGGTGATCGTGTTCGCCCGCGGATCCTTCTCCACCACATAGATCGGATGACCGAACGCGACTCCCACGCCGCGGCGCTGCCCGATCGTGAACCGGTGCTGCCCGCCGTGCTCGCCGATGGTGCGCCCCTCGGCGTCAAGAATCGCTCCCGCCCGCGCCGCCCCCGGCGAGCGCCGCTCCACCAGCCCCGCGTAATCATCATCCGGCACGAAGCAGATCTCCTGCGAATCCGGCTTGTCGAAGACAGGCAGCCCGAACTCCTGCGCCAACTCGCGCACCCGCGACTTCTCGTATGCGCCGACGGGCAGCATCATCTCGAGCAGCCTCCCCCGCGGCGCCCCGAAGAGCACATACGACTGATCCTTCGACACATCCACCCCGCGCAAAAGCGCCGGCCCGTCCGGCCCATCCTCGATCCGCGCGTAATGCCCGCTGGCGACAAAGTCCGCATCGATCTGCCGCGCATAGTCGTGCAGCTTGCCGAACTTCAACCAGTCGTTGCAACGCACGCACGGATTCGGAGTGCGCCCCGCCGCATACTCCGCCACGAAGTAATCAACGATCCGCCCGAATTCCTTTTTAAAATTGCAGACGTAGAAGGGAACCCCCAGCTCCGCCGCCACCATCCGCGCATCCGCCGCATCCGAGATCGAACAACACCCCCGATGCTGAATCCGAACGCCACCCTCAGAACGCCCACCGCCGCCACAACACGAGCCCGAAGCGCGAGCGAGGGACCCCCCATCCACTCCACACGAGCCCGAAGCGCGAGCGAGGGACTCCTCATCCCCATCCCCAACCCCAACCTCCGCCAACCCCTCCAACTCCTCCCCCGGCGTCCCCAACCGCATGAAGCACCCGACAACCTCATACCCTGCGCGCACCAGCAGCGCCGCGGCGACGGACGAATCCACGCCGCCGGACATCGCAACGAGCACCTTGGCTTTGGGTCGAGCCATGGCCCGATGATAGGCCATCCCGCTCCGAAGCCCGCTCCCGGATTTCGACTTCGATCTCGGAAACCGCGTGCTAGAATCGAATCATGACCCAGTTCACCCGCATCACCTCCGATCCCGGGTAAACTCGGCCGCCAGCCCTGCATCCGCGGCCTGCGCACCCGCGTCGCCGCCATCGTCCGCTGCGTCGCCGGCGGCATGTCCACCGCCGAAATCCTCGACGCCTACCCGGCCCTTGAGGCGAAGCACATCGAGCAGTCGCTCCTCTACGCCGCGAGCCTCGCCGAAGTCCGCGCCATCCCGCTGCGGCCGACGGGATCATGAACTGATTCTTCCACCCATCTCCCAGAGCGTGTCGCCGTACGGTTTCGCATCGAACAACCGCTCTCGTGGCGAATCGCATCCGACCTGGGCCAAGATGGGCATGACGCTGCGCATGTCCGCGACTGCGGCCTGAGCTCCGCGGCTGACGCCGATTGCGCTTGCGCGATGTCTTCGGGACAACTGTTGCAGCTGGACTGGAGCGAGGTTGACGGATGGACCGCGGGCGTTTGCGTCAGGGGCAGGGTCCCCAGTTTCCGAGAAGGTTGGCGAGATCAGCCGAACCGACATCTCCGGTGTTGGTGAAATCGGCGGCTTCGCAGGGATCGGCGGGTGTGTATGTGCCCCAGCAACCGAGTACGCCTGCGAGGTCGGCGGCGCCGATGGAGCCGCTGCCTGTGAGATCCCAGGGGCAGGGAAGTGGAGCGCCGCGGTCGTGGACGAAGATGTCCCGGGCGTCATTGGTGTCGTCCGGGACGAGGTTGGTGGCCAAACTCATGAACGCGACGAAGCGGCCGTCGGCGGAGACGGAAGAAAGAATGCTGCTATCGTCGCCCTGCTCGCCCGAAGAGGAGACGCTGACGCGCTCGGTCACGCCCGTCTCGCGGTCTCGGACGAAGACGTCCCAAGCGTCGTTCGTGTCGCCCGGGACGAAGTTGGAGGCGATGCTTTGGAACGCCACGAAGCGTCCGTCGGCAGAGATGGAGGAACGTTCACTCCAGGAATTGCCCTGCTCGCCCGAGGAGGAGAGGTTGACGCGCTCGGTGTCACCTTTCTGGCGGTCGTGGACGAAGATGTCTCGGGCGCCGTTGGTGTCATCCGCGACGAGGTTGGTGGCGTTGCTGTCGAACGCCACGAAGCGCCCGTCTGCGGAGATGGATGGGCTGAAACTGTCGCCGTTGCCCTGCTCGCCCTTGGAGGAGAGGCTGACGCGCTCGGTGACGCCCGTCTGGAGGTCGTGGACGAAAATATCGATGGCGCTGTTGGTGTCGTCCGGGACGAGGTTGGAGGCGATGCTGTGGAAAGCCACGAAGCGCCCGTCGGAGGAGATGGAGGTGTGTTCACTCCAAGAATTGCCCTGCTCGCCCGAGGAGTCGACGCTGACGCGCTCGGTGACGCCCGTCTGGCGGTCATGGACGAAGGTGTCCCGGACGCCGTTGGTGTCGTCCGGGACGAGGTTGGTGGCGTCGCTTTCGAACGCCACGAAGCGCCCGTCGGCGGAGATGGAGGGGCGCCGACTGTGGTGGTTGCCCTGCTCGCCTGTGGAGGAGACGCTGACGCGCTCCGTCACGCCCGTCTGACGGTCACGGACGAAGATGTCCCACCTGCCGTTGGTGTCGCCCGGGACGAGGTTGATGGCGGCGCTCTCGAACGCCACGTAGCGCCCGTCGGCGGAGATGGAGGGCTCGACACTGTGGCTATCGCCCTCCTCGCCCGAGGAGGAGAGGCTGACGCGCTCGGTGTCTCCTTTCTGGCGGTCGTGGACGAAGATGTCCGCAGCGCCATTGGTGTCGCCCGGGACGAGGTTGGAGGCGATGCTGTGGAAAGCCACGAAGCGGCCGTCGGCAGAGATGGAGGGGAACTGACTCAATCCGTTGCTCTGCCCACCCGAGGAGGAAATGCTGACGCGCTCGGTCACGCCCGACTGGCGATCATGGACGTAGACGTCCCAAGTGTTGTTCGTAATTCCCGGGACAAGGTTGGAGGCGAGGCTGTGGAACGCCACGTAGCGCCCGTCGGAGGAGATGGAGGGGATGGCGCTCGAGCTATTTCCCTGTACGCCCAAGGAGGAGAGGCTGACGCGCTCGGTCACGCCCGTCTGGCGGTCGTGGACGAAAATGTCGAGGGCGCCGTTGGTGTCGACCGGGACGAGGTTGGTGGCGTTGCTTTGGAACGCCACGAAGCGCCCGTCGGCGGAGATGGAGGGGCGCAAACTCCAGTCATTGCCCTCCTCGCCCGAGGAGGAGACGCTGACGCGCTCGGTCACGCCCGTCTGGCGGTCGCGGACGAAGATGTCCGGGTCGCCGTTGGTGTCTCCCGGGACGAGGTTGGTGGCGTTGCTGTGGAACGCCACGAAGCGGCCGTCGGCGGAGATGGAGGGGAGCCCACTGCCGCCATCGCCCTGCACGCCTGAGGAGGAGAGGCTGACGCGTTCGGTGACGCCCGTCTCGCGGTCGTGGACGAAGACGTCCCATTCGTCGTTGGTATCGCCCGTGACGAGATCGGAGGCGGCGCTTTCGAATGTCACGAAGCGCCCGTCGGCGGAGATGGAGGGGAACCGACTCTGGTTATTGCCTGGCAGGCCCGAGGAGTTTTCGCTGACACGCTCAGTCGCGCCCGTCTCGCGGTCGTGGACGAAGATTTGGACGTAGTCGAAGACTGGACCGTTCGCGGTCGGGTCGAGGTTGGTGGCGAGGCTCTCGAACGCGACGAAGCGCCCATCGGCGGAGATGGAGGGGTTTTCACTATCGCCGTTGCCCTGCTCACCCGAGGATCTGACACTGACGCGCTCGGTCAGGCCCGTCTGACGGTCGTGGACGAAGATGTCCCGGGCGTCATTGGTGTCGCCCGGGACGAGGTTGGTGGAGAGGCTTTCGAACGCCACGAAGCGCCCGTCGGCGGAGATGGAGGGGTTGAAACTATCGCCATTGCCCTGCGCACCAGATGAGGAGACGCTGACGCGCTCGGTGACGCCCGCCTGGTGGTCGTGGACGAAGATGTCCCGGGCGTCATTGGTGTCATCCGGGACGAGGTTGGTGGCGTCGCTTTCGAACGCCACGAAGCGCCCGTCGGCGGAGATGGAGGAGAACAAACTGCCGCCGTCGCCCTGCACGCCCGCGGCGACGCTGACGCGCTCGGTGGTCTGGGCTGCGGCGGGGGCGATGAGGATGCACGCCGCGGTGAAGGCGGCGAGGAGCGCGGTCGGACTCTTCTTCCGGTTCGATGTTTTCAACATTGGTCGCCTTCTTGCTCCAGTCGTCCGTCCATCAACGGGCACGGACGGAGCGGTGTGGCTCGCGCCTGCGGGCGTCAGGAGGGTGGGCCGGTGTTTGGCGGTCGACAGTCCAGCGTGGTCGGGTTCGGGACGCAGGGGTCTTGTATGGCCGGGTAGAACGAATCTTGTGGGGGACGCGGAATACAAGATATTTTGGAGGGGGAACGTGTCCGGCCGTGAATGCGCGGAGCTGGGGGGTCGCGCGTTGATCGCTCCGGGCAGGAGACGCCGCGTGAACGCTCCGGGGCTGTGGGTGTTTCCTCAGGGGCAGGGTCCCCAGTTTCCGAGAAGATTGGCGAGATCAGCCGAACCGACATCTCCGGTGTTGGTGAAGTCTGCGACATGGCACGAATCGCCGGGGACGTATCGGCCCCAGCAGCCGAGCACCCCTGCAAGATCGGCGGCGCCGATCGAGCCGCTGCCTGTGAGGTCCCAGGGGCAGGTGTCAGGGGCGCCGCGGTCGCGGATGAAGATATTCGCCGTATCGTTCGTGACTCCCGGGACGAGGTTGTCGGCTGCGCTGTCGAACGCCACGAAGCGTCCGTCGGCGGAGATAGAGGGGGCACTCCAAGTGGCGCCGTTGGCCTGCTCACCCGAGTAAGAGACATTGACGCGCTCGGTCACGCCCGCAAGGCGGTCGCGGACGAAGGCTTCTAGGAAGCCGTTGGTGTCGCCCGGGACGAGGTTGGTGGATTCGCTCCCGAAAGCCACGTAGCGGCCGTCGGCGGAGATGGAAATCCCGGCGCTCCATAGATTTCCCTGCTCGCCGGATGAAGAGACGCTGATGAGCTCCGTTCTGCCCGCCTGCCGGTCGTGGACGAAGATGTCCCAGATATCGTTCATGTCGTCCGGGACGAGGTTGCTGGCGAGGCTTTCGAACGCCACGAAGCGCCCGTTGGCGGAGATGGATGGCCAGCCGCTCCATAGATTTCCCTGCTCGCCGGCTGTAGAGACGCTGACGCGCTCGGTCACACCCGTCTGGCGGTCGTGTACAAAGACGTCCCAGGTGTCGTTCGTATCATTCGGGACGAGGTTGTCAGCTTCGCTCATGAACGCCACGAGGCGCCCGTCGGCGGAGATGGAGGGGTTCCAACTGTCTCCATTGCTCTGTTCACCTGAGGAGGAGACGCTCACGCGCTCGGTCACACCAGTCTGGCGGTCATGGACAAAGACGTCCGACGCGTCGTTGGAATCTCCCGTGACGAGGTTGTTGGCTTCGCTGTGAAACGCCACGAAGCGCCCGTCGGCGGAGATGGAGGGGAAGAAACTGTTGTTATTGCCCTGCACGCCCGTGGAGGAGACGCTGACGCGCTCGGTCACACCCGTCTGGCGGTCGTGCACGAAGGCGTCCGTTGCGTCGTTGGTGTCTCCCGAGACGAGGCTGTTGGCGTCGCTGTAAAATGCCACGAAACGCCCGTCGGCGGAAATTGAGGGGAACAAACTGTGGTCGTTGCCCTCCTCACCAGTGGAGGA
>RECQ01000061.1 GCA_007693965.1 Phycisphaeraceae bacterium
CGCGACGCGCGCCAAAATCTGCGCCTAACACGCGCCGAACGGCGCATAATCCTCCGGGGGGAGAGGGGTGGGGATGTCGCGGGTAGACTTGGGCGTTGAAGGTTTGATGCATGACTCCAGACACCACAAGCGGCTCCGCGGAGTTGAATCGCACACGCACGCTCGATGTGACCGGGATGCACTGCGGCTCCTGCGCTGTGCGCCTGCAGCGGGCGCTGGAGCGGGTCGAGGGCGTCTCGGAGGCGACGGTCAACTTCGCCACCGAGCGGGCGACGATTCGCCTGCTCGATCCCGAACTCGACGATGCGCGGCTGCGGCAGGCGATCGAGAAGGCGGGGTACGGCGTTCGCGCCGGCGATGACAACAAAGCGCAGGACAGCGAAGGCGCGCACGGCGGCGGCCATCACCACCACCACGGCTTCACACGGGCCGAGGAGCGGGAGCGCGAGCGGCGGATGTGGCTGGTACGCACCGTCGTCGGTCTTACGCTCGCCACGCCGCTGATGGTGCTGATGCTTCCGGAGATGCTCGAGGCGATCGGCCTCGGCGCCATCGCGTGGACGTGGCCCGGGGCGCTGCACCACGCCCACGGCTGGCTCGGTGTTCTCTGCGCGACGCCGGTGCAGTTCTGGGTGGGCTGGCCCTTCTATGTCGGTCTGTGGCGCGATCTGAAGCGCGGCGGAGCGGGGATGGACACGCTCATCGCCGGCGGCTCCAGCGTGGCCTATTTCTACAGCGTCTTCGAGCTGGGGCGCTGGATCACCACGGGCGCCGAGGTTCACTATTACTTCGAGGTGTCGGCCTTCATCATCGCCCTGATCAGCATGGGCAAGTGGCTGGAGGCCGTCAGCCGCGGCCGGGCGGGGCGGGCCATCGAAGAGCTGATGGAGCTGGCGCCGAAGCAGGCCCGCGTCGAGCGCGACGGGCGCGAGGAGCAGATCGACGCGTCGGAGGTGCGCATCGGCGATGTCGTCGTCGTGCGACCCGGCGAGACGATCCCGGTGGACGGCGAGCTGATCGACGGCGCCTCTTATGTGGATGAGTCGATGCTGACCGGCGAATCGGTCCCTGTGGACAAGAAGGAAGGCGACTCCGTCGCCGGCGCCACGCTGAACACATCGGGCTCGTTCCGCATGAAGGCGACGAAGGTGGGCTCGGAGACGGCGCTGGCGCAGATCGTGAAGCTGGTCGAGACGGCGCTGGAGTCGCGCACCGATGCGCAGCGTCTGGCGGACCGCGTGAGCGGGATCTTCGTGCCGACGGTGATCGTCATCGCGATGGTCGCCGCGATCGCGTGGTGGACATTCACGGGGATGCGGGGCGAGGCGGGCGTCGAGTGGGGGCGGGGCGTCTTCGCGGCGGTGGCGGTGCTGATCATCGCATGCCCGTGCGCCCTGGGGCTGGCGACGCCGACGGCGGTGATGGTGGGCGCCGGGGCGGGGGCGCGCCGGGGTGTGCTCATCAAGGACGCCCGCGTGCTGGAGCTCGCCCACGAGCTGCGCGTGATCGCGCTGGACAAGACGGGCACGGTGACGAAGGGCGAGATGGCGGTGACGAAGGTGGCGCCCTTCGGGGACGGCGCGGAGGAGGATTCGATCCTGCGGCTCGCCGCGGCGGCGGAGCGGCGCAGCGAGCATCCGATCGCGCAGGCGGTGATGCGGGCGGCGGAGGAGCGCGGGATCGAGATTCCCGAGTCTCAGGATTTTAAAGCCGTCGCCGGCGCGGGCGTGGAGGCGAGCGTCGACGGCGAGCGCGTTCTCGTCGGCGGGCCGGAGCTGCTGGAGCGGCATGAGATCGCGTTTTCTGACGAGGCGTCGGCGCAGCGAGATGCGATGATGGACGAGGGATGGACGGCGATGTGCGTGGCGAAGGGCGCCGAGCTGCTCGGCTTCATCGCGGTGGCGGACGAGGTGAAGGAGTCGAGCGCCGAGGCGGTGTCGCGGCTGCAGGAGATGGGGCTGCGCGTCGTCATCATCACCGGCGACAACCATCGCGTGGGGGAGGCGGTGGCGAAGCAGGTGGGCGCCGACGAGGTGTTGAGCGAGGTCAGGCCGGAGGAGAAGGCGGAGCGCGTGGGCGCGCTGCGGGAATCTCTGAATGGCGACGGCCTGGTGGCGATGGTGGGCGACGGCGTGAACGACGCTCCCGCGCTGGCGGAGGCGGATGTCGGCATCGCCATCGGCGCGGGGACGGACGTGGCGATCGAGGCGGCGGACGTGGTGCTGGTCTCCGGCGATCTGCGAGGCGTGCCGGACGCCATCCGTCTCAGCCGATCGACCATGCGAACCATCCGGCAGAATCTCTTCTGGGCTTTTTTCTACAACAGCTCGCTCATCCCGCTGGCGGCCTTCGGGCTGATTCACCCGATCTTCGCGGCGGGGGCGATGGCGTTGTCGAGCGTGAGTGTGGTGGGGAACAGCCTGCTGCTGCGCGTGCGCGCTGGGCGGCGCCTGGGCTGAGCCGTGGCGGAGCGATCACTCGTTCTCGATTTCCTTCACGACCATCAGGTGCGTCCGGCTGCTCACCACGATGCCGAACGCCCGCGCCTCTTCGTTGTAGCGCTCGGCGACCATGCCCGTCTCGGGGACGATCCACGTGTCGGTCTTGTTGAGCACTTTCGCGGCGCGCAGGTCGGCCTCGAGGACCGCCTCGATGCGCAGCGCATCGAACCCGCCGTCGCCGGTTTCGAGCCGCTGGCTTGCGACCAGCGTGATGGTGTTGCGGGCGTCGCCGCGGTCGCGCTCACGGTCGGGTGTGGAGGGGGGGTGGAGCGTCATGGTCAGCTTCTGCTCGTGGGGATCGTCGGGCTTGAGCTCGCTGGGCAGAATGATCAGGGGCGGGTCGAAGCGTGAGATGACGTCCCGGTCGATGTTGTGGGTTTCGAGGAGCACGATCGAGCCGTCGTCCTCGTAGCGGATGCGATCGCGCCGGGTCGGTTTGTCGGGATCGTTCGCGGGAGCACGGCTGACGATCCACACAATCTCGTCATTCTCATCGCGCTCCTGGATGATGATCACATCGCTCCCGGCGCCGCGGCCTTCGGTGATTGCGTAGGTGAAGCGCGACGCCTTCGCAGGCATCGCGTCATGGCCTGAGAGCACTTTTCCCGGCGCGGCCTCCTGCATGAATCCGAGATCTTCGCCGACGTCGATCGGCGCGCTGCGGCAGCCGGCTGCGGAGACGGCCCCCACGATGGCGAGCGTCGCCGCGATGAACCCGAGGGGCCTGTGGATGCGATCGGGGGCGGGAGTGCTCATGCCTGTACGATAGCCCCAAGCGGGGGTTTCTCCGCTGGTCTCGCCGATCGGGGGAACGCGTCCGGAGTGTGAATCTGGGCTGCGGCGGGTCTGCGGCCGCCCGGGTGGGTATATTTTGGAGGCCGAAACGGAGGGAAATGGCCGATTCACCAACCATGCGAACGAGCGACCCGACACCATCGCGCGGTGCGTCCAGACTCGCTGCGATTGCGGCGCTGGCCGCGGCTGCGCTCTGCGGCGGGTGCAACGTGCTGCCGAGGAACGCGAACCCGGAGGCGGACAGCGTCTTCGAGCTCTTCACGCCGCCCTCGCCCGCCGAGGCGGCCTCTTGGGCGGCGGACCCCTTCGACGCGGACAAGCGGCAGCGCGGCGTCCTACTGCTGGCGAACGCGCCCTTCGGCGGCGAGCGTCCGTACGTGCAGCTCTATGAGATGCGCCTGCAGGATGAGGATCCCGCGGTGCGACTCGTCGCGACGCGGGCCCTGGCGCTGCACGGCACGAGCGAGAGTGTGCCCTCCGTCATCGAGGGGTTGTCCGACTCCAACGTCGGCGTGCGCCGCGAATCGGCACGCGCCCTGCAGCGGCTTCACAACCCGGTCGCGGTCGAGCCGTTGATCGAGGCGATGGATTACACCAGAGAGTCGGACCCGGACACGCGAGCCAACGCCGCCCGCGCCCTCGGACAGTATGCCGAGCCGCGCGTGGTGCAGGCCCTCATCGGCGCGCTGGCGGACCGGCGCCTGGCGGTGAACCGCAACGCGCTGGAATCGTTGCGCGTGCTCACCGGCGAGGACTTCGGCTTGATATCGAGGCAGTGGCTGGCATGGACGGGCCAGTCGCGCGACTTGTTCGCCGGCCGCGGCGATTATGAGTATCCAGTTTTCCGACGCGATCAGACGATCGTCGAGTTCCTGCTCCCCTGGTGGGATGCGCCGAACGAGACGCCGGGCGCCCCCGCGGGCATGATCGTGGTCACGCCCCGTGAGATCGAGGAAGATCTCGGCGCGGAGCAGGAGGGCTCGTGAGAGCGCTCCGATTCGATGGGAAAAGCGTTGTCTTTGACGCGAAGTCATCGGCGCCGAAGCCCGGCGCCGGCGAGGCTCTGCTGCGCCCCACAATGGTCGGGATCTCCTCGATCGACGTGATGATCGCCCGCGGCGCCGGGCCGCTGGGGCCCTTCACCGGCGTGATGGGGCATGAGTTTGTCGCTGTTGTTGAAGATGCAGGCGAGGGGGCAAGCGGCGTCAAGGCGGGCTCGCGCGTGGTGGGGTCCATCATCGCCATGTGCGGTAAATGCGACATGTGTCGCTCAGGCCTCGGCGCCCACTGCCGCGAGAAGACGGTTCCCGGCGTGCAGGGACGCGACGGCTGCTTCGCCGAGCGTTTCACGCTTCCGGCGGCGTGCCTGTGCGAGGTTCCGGACTCGTTGGAGGATGATGTCGCGATCTTCGCCGAGCCGCTCTCATGCGCGCTGCAGGCGCAGCAGCAGATTCGCGTCGAGGGCAAGCCATACATCACCGTGCTGGGCGACGGGCCGCTCGGACTGCTGGCGGCACAGGCGATGACGCATCTCAATGCGTCGGTGCGACTGCTCGGGCGTCACGAGGAAAAGCTTGACAAGTGCGAGCGCTGGGGCATTCAGCACCGCCATGTGAACGATGTGGGCCGGCGCGCCGACCAGGACGTGGTGGTGGACTGCACCGGCACGACGGAGGGACTGACGCTGGCGATGCGGCTGGTGCGCCCCCGCGGTGTGATCGTGCTCAAATCGCTGGGCCTTGGCGTAGAGGATGGGAAAGGCGTCGATCTGACGCCGCTGGTGGAGGGCGAGATTCAGCTTCTTGGAAGCCGCACGGGGCCGATCCGCGAGGCGGTGGCGATGCTGGAGCGGAGTGATGTGGTGGTGGAGGGGCTGGTGACGAAGCGGATGCGACTGGAGGACGGGGCGAAGGCCATCGCGGCGGCGGGGGAGTCGGGGCAGATCAAGGTCGTGATGGAGGTGTGAATACGTGCTTCTCCGGTGGGGTTTTTCCGGGGGAGCCGCTATGATCGGGCCGGTCGGGGGCTGAGTTGTCCCCCGCCGCGATTCACTGCTGGGGCGTTCACAGCGTCCGGCGTGGCGCCTCGTTTCTGCGGCGTCGGTCGGAGGGTCGGCCGCCAGCTTCCGGCCCGTTGGGGAACCAGTCCGCATGGCGACGCTCACGCTGATCTGCGAGAACAACAAGAGTACGACCGTTGAGTTGAAGGAACGTCCGGTCGCGATCGGGCGCCACCCGGACAACGACATCGTCATCAAGGATGATCTGGCGAGCCGGTTTCACTGTGTGATCGAGCCCAGTGGGTCCGGGCGGTACAGCCTGCGCGACCTGGGCTCGCGCAACGGCGTGAAGGTGAATGAGCAGAAGGTGCAGAAGTGGATGCTGCGCCCGGGGGACTCGATCCAGGTCGGCTCGCACGTCTTCCGTGTGGAGGCGGAGGGGGGATCGCGACGGCGCGAGCGAAAGGCGCCCGTGGCGAAGGAGGGCGACCAGAAGTGGGCCCTCGAACTGGTGCAGATGATCGAGTCGCTGCCGCCGAAGGAGCAACTCGAGAACATCACGCTGATCGATGCGAAGGGCGAAGTCTCCGAGGCGCTGGCGGGTCAGGGCCCCGGCGCCATGGCGGTGCGGCTGCTGCTGCAGTGCGCCAGCAAGGCGCGGGCGACGGACCTGCATTTCGAGCCCAAGCCGGAGAGTGTGCATGTGCGTCTGCGCGTGGACGGCGTGATGGTGACCATCGTCAACCTGCCCAGCCAGGTGGGCGAGTGGGCGATGGGCCTGATCAAGGCGGCGTGCCAGATGAAGAGCGCCGGTCGCGAGGCGGTGCTGGACGGTCACTTCTCATCGCGCATCGAGGATCGGCGCGTCGACTACCGCGCCAGCTTCACACCGTCGGTGCACGGGCAGAAGCTGGTGGTGCGCGTGCTGGACCTGCGCGACACGCCCAAGAGCCTGAACGACCTGGGCCTCGCGCCATACATGCTGGAGAGCGTGCGCCGCGTGTGCGAGCAGTCGGCGGGCATGATCCTGGTGGTCGGCCCGACGGGCTCCGGCAAGACGACTACGCTCTACAACTGCATGCGCACGATCGATTCGGACCGGCGCAACGTGGTGACCATCGAGGATCCGGTCGAGTATCACCTCAGCGGCATCACGCAGATCCCCGCGGACCACGACAAGGGCAACACCTTCGGCGCGCTGCTGCGCTCGGTGCTGCGCCAGGATCCGGATGTGATCCTGGTCGGCGAGGTGCGCGACGATGAGACGGCCCGCGTCGCCATGCAGGCCGCCATGACCGGCCACCTCGTCTTCTCAACGCTGCATGCACGCGACACCATCGGCGGCGTCTTTCGGCTGCTGGACCTGGGTGTCGAACCCTACCTGGTCTCCAACTCGATCACGCTCATCCTGGCCCAGCGGCTGGTGCGTGTGTTGTGCGACGATTGCAAGCGGCCCGTCAATGTCACGCCCAAGCAGGCGACGAAGATGGGACGCTACCTCGACGGACAAAAGCAGGTGTACACCGCCACCGGCTGCGCCAAGTGCCTGCGCACCGGCTACCGCGGACGCAAGGCCGTGTGCGAGCTGCTCGAATTCAACGAAGAGCTGCGCGATGTGATTCTGAACAAGCCTTCCATCCAGGCGATCCGCAAGATCGCCGAGGGCGGCCTCTTCACCACGCTGATCCAGTCCGGCTGGCAGCACGTGGCCCGCGGCGAGACCAGCATCGAGGAAATTGACCAGGCGATCGGTGGGCTGTGATGACGAACGCATCCGAGATCACGGTGCGGGCTGCGCAGGCGTCCGACGCCCCGCAGCTGCGCGACATCTTCCCCACCAGCGATCTGCCCCCGAAGCTCAAGCAGGGCGCGTCGGGGCGCTTCGTCATACTCATGGCGGTGGTCGGCGCGGGGGCGCCGGGGCCGGGCGTCGCGGGCGTGCTCGGCGTCGATCTGGAGGGCCGGCCCGCAACGCCGGATGCGCCCGGAGAATCGGCGCCGCAGACGCCGCCGGAGATCTTCGGCGTTGAGATGGTCGCCGGGATCGACCCTGATCTCGAACCCCGCGTGTGGAGCGCGCTGCACGACGAGGCGGAGCGCCTGGCGCAGGAACGCGGCGCCGGGATGATCGGCGTCGCGCTGGGTGTGGTGGAGGCGGCGCTCATCAAGCGCTACGAGCAGCGCGGCTACGAGCACATCGGCCCCGGCCCCTACCGCGACATGGGAGGTGGGCACCGCGAGTATCTGCAGGGGTACACCGATCCCGTGGGCTTTCAGCTCGACTACGGCAAGCAGCTCGGTTGAGCGTCGCGGCGCGCCGGCTCACGGACCGATGATGGCGCCGGTGGTGCGGATGTCGATCTCCGATGTGATGGTTCGATGCACCGGGCAGCGATCCGCGATCTCGATGATGCGCTTGGACTGCTCGTCGGTCAGCTCGCCGCGGAGCTCGATGCGGCACTCGATGCGGTCCACCTTGCCCTCTTTTGTTTCGCAGTCTTCGCAGTCGGTTGCGTGGATGCGGCTGTGGCGCAGGTGGACGACGGCGCCGGCGAGGGGCCACTTCTTGCGGTCGGCGTACATGCGCATGGTCATGGCCTTGCAGGCGCCGAGCGATGAGAGGAGCAGGGCGTAGGGGTCCGGGCCCTCGTCGGCGCCGCCGGCGGAGGCGGGCTCATCGGCCTTGAAGTCGTGCCCGGCGGCGCGGACGTCGGCGGTGTAGCCCTTGGCGCCGATGCGGACGATGACCTGGGGACCGGGGCCGTCTTGTCCGTTGGAGTCGCTCATGGTGGCGGATGGTATCGCGCAGGGGGCGGGCGCCGGGATTTTCCATATGTCCCGGAAGGAGCGGCTCCGTCCCGCCGCGCCGGCCCCCGCATCGGGTAGACTCCGCCCTCGCCGCTTCCGGAGGGAGGCGGAACGCCATACTGAGAAAGGGAGTTTTCGATGGCCGATTCAGGCAATCAGACAACGGTGATCGGGGCCGATACGCATATCAAGGGTGAGATGAGCTTCGACGGGCACGCCCGCATCCTCGGGACCTTCGAGGGCAAGATCTCTGCCAAGGGAGAGCTGCACGTGGCCGAGGGCGCCAACTGCAAGGCGTCGGTCGAGGCCGGGGCGGTGCAGGTGGATGGCTCCGTCGAGGGCGACCTGACGGCCCGCGACCGGCTTCAGCTCAACCCCAAGGCCCGCATCAAGGGCGACATGACCGCCGCCAAGCTGGTGGTGGCCGAGGGCGCCTCCTTCACCGGCCACTGCCGCATCGGCCCGGACGCCGCCAAGGGCGGGCCCGCGAAGGGCGCTTCAGGCGACGACCGCGTCACCGAAACCAAGTCATCGAGCGACGCCAACGTTCAGGTGAAGGCCGGCGCCGCCGAGCCCGCACGCTCCCGTTGATCACCCCGTCGGTCTTCGGGATCCGGTCCGATCCGGTCCGTCACGACCGCACAACGCCACTGATCCTGACCGCTGCGGGCGACGGATCGCGCCCGCGGCTGACCTTCGCGCGCCGCCGCCCCCTATGGCCAAAACCAGCACGCCACGACCAGTGCGGTGTTACCACTGCCGCCACCCCTTCGAGATCAGCGCGAAGGCCATGACGGTCTCGTGCCCCAAGTGCTCGAAGAAGCTCCTCGTCGAGGATGTGACGATCAGCAACACGCACTCGGTGACGCGTCTGCAGACCTGCGGCCGGATCGTGGTCAAACCCAAGGGACGCATCATCGCCGACCTCATCGAAGCCCACCAGGGCATCGAGGCCCTTGGCATCGTCGAGGCGAAAGTGGTGCGCGGCGGAACCATCGTCATCGGACCCAAGGCGAAGTGGCAGGGCGACTGCCACACGCCATCGCTGACGGTCAAACTCGGCGCTGTCATCAACAGCGGCCATTTCGTGGTGCCGGATGAATCGCCTGGGAATTGATTCCGGAGTCAGAGTGCACAAGTCGGACTGAGACGGAAGCCGAGCGGCGGTGCGATCGATCCGATTCAACGGTTGTGGCCCATGACCGGCACACGCTCGGAAGAGGCGCAGCGGCGTCCGGTCTCACCGCTTCTTTTTCGACCGCAGGTCATTCAGGTGCTTCTTGGCCTCGCCAACGAGGTAGAAGCTGCCGGTGATGCAGATGAGATCGTCGCGTCCGACAGCGCGGCCGGCGAGGTTGATCGCATCGGGGAGCGTTTCGGCGACCTGCGTCATCTTGACGCTCAGTTCGGCGAAGCGGCGCTGCAGCTCGTGCGGGTCCATGGCGCGCCCGGCGCCCTTGGCCCGGGTGAAGATGATCTTGTCCGCGCCCAGCGAGACGCGCTTGAGCAGGTCGTCGACGTCCTTGTCCTCGGAGCAGCCGAAGATCATGACCATCGAGTCGTAGGGGATATGCGCACCGATCGAGCGGATGAGCGCCTGCAGCGAGGCACCGTTGTGGGCGCCGTCGAGCAGGATGCGCGGGTCGTTCCACGCCATGTCCATGCGTCCGGGCAGCGTGGTGTGCGTGAGTCCTTCGATGATGGGCGACTCGCTGATC
This sequence comes from Phycisphaeraceae bacterium, assembly GCA_007693965.1. Lineage (GTDB taxonomy): Bacteria > Planctomycetota > Phycisphaerae > Phycisphaerales > UBA1924 > RECQ01. Next base: position 9,822 of record RECQ01000061.1, read on the forward strand.
TCGAAGCCGCGGGATCGCAGCTTGTCCAGGATCGCCAGCGCCAGGCCGCAGTTGAGCGCCTGGTGCTCGCCACGAAGCGGCACGTTGACATGCTCGAAATTGCTGTGCTCGGTGCTGAGGCACACGCAGGTGTGCGGCCCGATGCGGGGCGTCGCTTCGAAGCGGTAGCTGAAGTCGATGTCCTTGCCGATCACCTGAAGCGGAGCGCCGACCGCCTCCGCCGCGGCCTTGAGCGCCTCGATCACTTCCGGCTCCTGCTGGATCGTCAGCGCGGGAACGCCGGGCTTGAAGATGCCCGCCTTCTCGGTCGCGATCAGCGGCAGCGTGTTGCCGAGCAACTGCGTGTGGTCGTAACTGATCGAGGTGATGGCCGTCACCTCGGGCTTGATGACGTTCGTCGCGTCCAGACGCCCGCCAAGGCCGACCTCCATGATCGCAACGTCCACCGCCTGCTCGGCGAACCAGCACAGGGCCATGGCGGTCGTCATCTCGAAGAAGGTCGCCTGGCCGTGGCGCTTGGTGTTGGCTTCATCCGCGATGGAGCAGCGGCCCATCAACTCGGTGAAGACCGATGTCGGGATCATCTGCCCGTTGATCGTCATCCGCTCGCGGATGTCGACCAGGTGCGGGCTGGTGTAGACGCCCACCGCGCAGCCGCACGCCTCCAGCGACGACGCCGTCATGGCGGCGACCGAGCCCTTGCCCTTGGTGCCGCCCACATGGACAAACTTCAACGACTCCTGGGGGTTCCCCAGGCGGTTCATGAGGGCCCGCATCCTGTCCAGCTTGAACAGGTCGGGCGTGAGGCGCACCGCGCGGGTCCGCTCGACGTCTACCCGGTCGTACAAACATCGAATCGCGGCCTGGTAGCTGGGGAAGGCCTTGACGGTGCTCTTTTTCCGGACGGTTGTCTTTTTCGCGGGCCGGGAGGCGCGACGGGTTGATGTCGCGGCAGGGCTCTTGGGCATAAGAACCGATTATAGCCACAATCTTCACCTGTGACAAACACAGCCAGTGGTTGTGATCATAAGCAACACAACCACAACATGTTATGGAGTTAGCCAGTGCTTACAAAGCAGGCCCGCCCGCGGCCCTATCGGGTCTGATCCCCGGTTGCGACAGAGCGGCCCGGCGCTGCGCAGGCGCCCGACTCACAGCGGCGACCGGTCAGGCGCAGGCGATTGCGGGCGAAGAAGCGGTACATGGCGTCGAAGATCGGCCGCAGCACCGGCCACCCCGTCGGCGCCGTCAGCCAGCCCCAGCCCACCGCGGCGTAGGCGCGGCGGAAGACCTCCATCCCCACCACCACCCGCCCGTCGGCCGTCTGGCCATGGATTTCCGCCATCAGCGTCTCGTGGTCGACGCCGAGGGCCTCCAGATCGAAGTCCGGATCGTTGAAGTTCTCAAGGATGAGCCGACCCCGGCCGCGGTCCATCCGGCGCAGCAGCCCCGCCTCGCGCCGGCAGAGCGGGCAGTCGCCGTCGATGAACACTGTGAAATGCCTGTCGGTCATGTGTGATCCTACTCCCCGCCGCGGGTCCGGCCCGCGCACACATGGATTCGACACAATCGCGCCCAGGATGCACCCGCGAACTGCCCGGCAGCGTCCCTCACCCCGCCTCGCCCGCATCCGACGGCGACGGCTCCTCCGGCGGCGACGCCTGCAGATGGAAGGCGGCCCGCCACATGTGGTACGCGACGCGATCGACCCAGCGCATCGCCTCCAGCAGCTTCATCGCGGCATCCGGCTCGATGGCGCCCGAGCCGGTCCGCTCCAGTGTCATGGCCCGTTCGCTCTTGCGATGCTCGGCGATGCGCTCGGAGAGCGACTTCATCTCGCTCACCGGCGCCGCGGCGTCCGGTTCTGCCCTGAGCCAGCGCAGCGCCTCGGCAGCGCCGTCCGCCAGCTCCTTCACCATCTCGGCCAGGGCCGGATCCGTGCGGGCCACGCGCACGCGCTTGGTCTCCCGGGCCGCCTCGATCAGCCGCTGCAGATGATCCGCTGCGTGCAGCGTCGATACGTGGCGCCGGTGCTCCTGCTCAGACCCTGGCGCCACCCGCGCCTCGCCCAGGAAACTGCGGACTTCGCGCAGCGCCTCGTCGGCGCGGTCGAGCTCGATCGTGCCGTGGCGCTGCTCCTCCGTGCCCACGCCCGCGAGCCGGCGCGCCATCACGCCCACCACCACCGCCGCGGTGTCCGTCACCGTACGCCGCGCCGCTTCGACCGCGACCTCGGGCACGCTGGCGATGGCCCGGTCGAGATAGCGCGTGAGCTGCGGCCCGCGCTCCGGCGCGATGCGCATCACCATGCGCGAGAACCGATCCAACCACGGCAGAAAGATCGCCACCCCCAGCACGTTGAAGAGCGTGTGGAACGCGGCGAGCACCATCGTCGGCTGATCGTCCGCGACCAGGTCCACGCCCTCGTGCGACAGCCACAGAAACAGCGGCATCCCGATGAAGGCCACCGCGCCCGTCACAAGGTTGAACAGGATGTGCGCAATGGCGGTGCGCTTCACCGCCGTCGAGCCTCCGATCGAGACCAGCATCGCCTTCACCGTCGTGCCCACGTTCTGCCCGATCACAAGGGCGGCGCCCTGCTCGATGTTGATCGCGCCGGTGTGCAGCGCCGCCAGCGTCGTCGCCACCGCGGCGCTGGAGGACTGCATCGCCACCGTCATGACAACGCCGATCAGCACCAGCAGCAGCCGCCCGACCAGCGTCGCATCGGGCAGGCTCGCGGGGTCGATGCGCTCGGCCAGCCCCTCCATGCCCGTCTGCAGCACGTCGATGCCGATGAAGATGAGCCCGAAGCCGGCGATCGCCGTGCCGAGAGAGCTCACCCGCCCGCGCCCCAGCAGCTTCATCAGCGCCCCCACACCCACCAGCGGCAGCGCGTACGCCGCGATCTGCACGCGGAACCCCAGCACCGAGACGATCCACCCCGTGCTGGTCGTGCCCAGATTCACACCCAGGATCACGCCCACCGACTGCTGAAACGTGATCAGTCCGGCGCTGACGAAGCCGATCGTCGCCAGCGTGGTGGCGCTGGAGGACTGCACCAGCGCCGTCAGCGCCGCCCCCGAAGCGACCGCCGAAAAGCGCCCGCCGGTGAAACGCGAGAGGATTCGGCGCAGCGCATCCCCCGCCGCGGCCTTGAGGCCGTCGCTCATGAGCGTCATGCCGAGCAGAAAGAGCCCGACACCGCCCAGGATGGTCGCCAGGAACATGGGCACACGGTACCAATCTCAGGCGCCGAATCACCCGGCTCCCTGTGCGCCCGCGCTCGCTGCTTACGGGCGCTCGCCGATGTCCACGATCGAGCACGCCTGGATTGTCTTCAGCCCGAGCTTCTCCGCCTCCTTGACCACCTCCGGCCCGTCCGCGCCGGGGTTGAGCCACACCTCGCCCACATCGCCGCGTTCGGCGATGGCGCGCACCGCCTCGACGCCGATCTTCGGCGGCAGGTACACCGTGGCCCGGTCGATGGGGCCGGGCGGATCGGCGATCTTCGAGTAGCACTTCAAATCCTCGATGTCATCGGCGCGCGGATTCACGGGCAGCACTTCGTGCCCCTGCCGCACATACGCTCGCACCGCCTTGTTGCCGAACTTCTCGCGGTTGGTGGAGGCGCCGACGACCATCACTCGCATGCGTTCATCAGCCATGCCCGATGGTAGACGCCGCGGCAGCCGGGTTCGACAACCGCGCGCCGATCGGGCATCATGGCGCAGGATTTCGACAAGAACCTGAAAGGATCAGCCATGACGTCGACACGAATCGCCCTGGCCCTCTGCGCCGCGCTTCCCCTCGCGGCGCTCTTCTCCACCGGATGCGCCTCCACCACGCGCCGCAGCGGGGACGAAACCACGCAGCGCGCCTTCATGGAAAACATCGCCGCCTTCTGCGGCGGGAAGTTCGAAGGGCGGAGCGTCTACATGGCCGAGCCGCAGGAGCCGCTCGCCAGCGGCCGACTGGTGATGCACGTCGCAAGCTGCGAGGAAGACGAGATCCGCATCCCCCTCGCCGCCAACGAGGACCGCTCGCGCACCTGGATTCTCACCATGACCAACCGCGGCCTGCTGCTCAAGCACGACCACCGCGACCCCGATGGAACCGAGCACGACCTGCACTTCTACGGCGGCTACGCCCAGCCCGGCGGCTCCGCCTTCGTGCAGAGCTTTCCCGCCGACGACTTCACCAAGGAGCTGATCCCTGAAGCGTCCACCAATGTCTGGACAATCGAGATCCGCCCCGAAGCGAACCTGTTCGTCTACAGCCTGACAAGACACGGCCAGCCAAGGTTCCGAGCTGTCTTCAACCTGAGCGAAAGGGTTGATGAGTGAGTGGGTGAGTGGGTGATCAAGGCCGTGGCGGCTGTGGTGGCGCCGGCTGTGCTGGCGGCGGTTGCGTTGAAGGTTCGGGTGTCTGTCGATCTGGCAATTCAGAATTTGATGACCAGATCTGCAATTTCAAATTTGAGATCTGAAATTTCAGATTTCAAATCTCAAATCTGAAATCTCGAATCTGAAAATCAGAAACCAACCCACCCGACTCGAACCACCGCGACGCCCCCAGCACTGCCCCCCGTGACACTCCCTCCCCCACTCAACCGGACTCCCCACTGTCAGCGCCCGTCAACTCACCGCGCACCCGCGGCAGCGAATCCGGATAGTTCTTCTGGATGAACTCGATCAGCTTCTCGCGGACCAGGCAGCGCAGGTCCCACGCCTTGCTCGCATCGCCGGCGCTGACCAGGGCCCGCAGGCGCATGGTGCGTTCGGTGGCCTCGGTGACCTGCAGGCCGCAGACTTTGCCGTCCCACTGCGGGGCGTCTTTCACCAGGCGCTCCAGCTCTTCGCGCACCGCCTGCACGGGAACGGTGTAGTCCATGTGCAGCTCGACCGTGCCGAGGATGTCGGCGGTTTTGCGCGTCCAGTTCTGGAAGGGGTTGTCGATGAAGTAGCGCACCGGCAGGATGAGCCGGCGCAGGTCCCAGATGCGCACCACCACGTAGGTCGCGGTGATTTCCTCGATCTTCCCCCACTCGCCCTCGACGATCACCACATCGTCGATGCGGATGGGCTCGGTGAGCGCGAGCTGCACGCCGGCCAGCAGCGTCTCGACCGTCGGCCGGGCCGCGAGGCCGACGATGATGCCCGCGAACCCCGCCGAGGCCAGCATGCCCACGCCCAGCTCGCGCACGCGCGGGAAGGTCATCAGCATCAGCCCCAGCGCCACCACGCCCACGATCACGATCACCACGCGGCGCAGCACGCGCACACGGGTGAAGATCCGCCGCGCCTGCAGGTTGTCGCTGACATCGATCCGGTATTTCAGCGACAGAACATCGTCGAGCACGTAGCTCAGCGAGATCAGCAGCCACGCCACGCCCGCGATCATCACGAGCTGAAGCGTGTGCCTGATGAAGTGATCGAGCTGCTCGGGGATGCTGATGTAGGGCGCCACGATGTTCAGCGCCAGAATGGGCAGAATCAGCCGCATCGGTCCGCGGCAGTGGCGCACCACGGACTGGTTCATCTCCCCATCGGTCCGCGGCGCCACGCGCCCGAGGATGCGGAAAAGAACCCAGTGCAGGATCATCCCCAGCGCAAACGCGACCAGCAGCGCCCCGCCGGCCCACCCGATGGCTTCCCAGTCGTCGAACATGACGGTTCAGACTACCTGCGATCCGTGCCTGCTGCAGCGACTGTGAATTGAACATGGCCGATCCGCCGAGTCATCGTGCTGGCTGTCAGCGCTCCTTTACTGCGGCAGCTCCAGATCCGGGATGCTGCTGAAGGCGATGCGCATCGGCGCGCTGCTGCGCACCGGGAGCGTCGATGCGGGGTGGGCCAGTTCGGCGCCGTGCTTGATGTGCAGGCGGTCCAGGGCGTGGGAGAGGCGGCGTGAGCGTTCTTCGGCGGGGAAGAGGGGGGCGGGGGCGGATTCGTCCGTGCGCAGGTCGTGCAGCGTGACGCCGACGAGCATGGGGGCGCCCGCGCCGGTGGGGCGCTGTTTCCACAGGGGCGTCATGGCGCGGATGAGGGATGGTGTGTCCTGGCAGTGGGGGAACGTGGCGCGGGCTTTCCAGCGCCCGCCGCCGGGGGAGCGCGTGAAGATGGTGAGCTGGCCGGCCCAGTGGTTGTGGCGGCGCATCTTCGCCGCGGCGCTGCACAGCAGGCGGATGAGGACGGCCCGCGCGCCCTCGCTGGTGCGCAGTTCGGGGGGCAGGACGTGCTGGCGTCCGAAGTTGCGCCGGTGGGTGGGGATTTCGGGCGGGTCTTCGCCGCGGAGCCAGGCGTGCCAGTAGCGGCCGAGGACGCTCTCCCACACGGCGACCATGTCGGATTCGGAGAGGGCGCACAGCTCGGCGACGCTGCCGACGCCGTGGGCGTAGAGGCGGCGCTCCATCTGTCTGGCGATACCGGGCAGGTCGGTGAGCTCGAGTCGGTGGAGTGCGTCGGGCAGGTCCTTCTTCTCGATGACGGTGAGGCCGTCGGGCTTCTGCATGTTGGAGGCGACCTTGGCCAGCAGGCGGTTGGGCGCCAGGCCGATGGAGCAGCGCATCCACTCGCCGACCCGCTCGCGGATGGCCCGCTTGACATCGAGGGCGAGGGCCACGGCCCGCTCGCGCCGGCGCTCCTCGCCCAACAGGCGGCAGACGCACTCGTCGACCGACAGCACCTTGTGGACGGGCAGGCACGAATCGATGGCGCCGAGCAGCTCGTGGTGCATGCGCACGTAGATGGCGGGGCGGGCGTTGACGAGGATCAGGTTCGGGCACAGACGCCGGGCTTCGGCGACGCCGGTGCCGGTGCGCACGCCGAAGGGGCGCGCCTCGTAGCTGGCGGCGATGCAGCAGGTGGTGTCGACGTTCTCCATGGGAACAACGGCGACCGGCCTTCCCCGCAGGGCGGGGCGGAGCTGCTGCTCGACCGATGCGAAGTAGGCGTTGAAATCGAGGAACAGAGTCGAGAGCGACACGCAGGATCTCCCCCGGAGCATCCGTACATATACCAAACAGATGAGGCCGCGTCAAGAGGCTGCGGGCGCCAGGCAGTCAATCTTTGAGCGATGCGAAGCTGGGCGGTGGCGGCGCCTGCCGTGAGCTACAATCAGGGGTGAAGAACTGGGAGCACAAGAAGCGATGACGCAAGCCGCAGAAAACTGGAGGGGTCGCGTGGTGTGCGATCCCGGTCTGCACCACGGCGAGCCGTGCATCCGCGGCAGCCGCATCCCGGTGGCGGTCATCGTGGCCAGTCTCGCCGACCTGAGTATGGAAGACCTGCTGCGCGAATATCCCCAGCTTGAGCGCGAGGATGTTCGGGCGGCGCTTCTGTACGCGGCGGAGGCGGCCCACAACACGCTGGTCGCCTGAGCCGCAGACGGATGCCGATCAGAGTCAAACTCGACGAAGCGCTTTCGCCGCTGGTCGCTGCGCCGCTGGTGCAGTCCGGTCACCAGGTTCACACGGTTCGTGAGCAGGGGTGGGGCGGCTTGAAGGACGACGAATTGTGGTCGCGGGTGTCGGCGGAGGGGATTTTCTTCATCACGCCGGATAAGGGATTCAGCGATATCCGTGTCTATCCGCCGGGCGGACATGCAGGAATTCTGGTTCTGCGACCTGACCGGAACAGCATCGTGGAATATCGCTCACTCATGGAGGGCGTCGTCGCGTTGACCTCGTTGGATTCTCTCGGGGGAGCTGTGGCGGTGGCGACGCCGCGTTCGCTGCGGGTGCGGCGGGCGAGTGTCGAAGGGTGAGTTGGGGCGGTGGCTGCTTTGCGATCATTGTGTTGGGTTCGATGAAGGGCACGCGCTCGATTGACTGTCTTCAGAATGGAGAACTCCTCCGCCCCGTCCGGGGCGGATGAGGAAGAGAAAGAAGAGAGATGTTGGCGCGTTCGGTTTCCACGGGTTGCGCTCGCGGCGGCTGCGCCGCCGCGTTGCTTCACCCGTGGCTACATGCCGCCGCCCCGTTCGGGGCGGGGGGAGGAAGCCGGCCTGCGATGCAGAGGGAGGCGGGTCAATGGGGGAGTTCGGGGGGGAGTTCGGGCGTGTCGCCTCGGGTTGATGTGTGGCCGGTGACGAACATCCAGCGGCCATCGGAGCGCTCCAGGAGCATGGTGAAGACGCCGCTGAATTCGAAGCCCGATCCGGACATCGAAATGCGGGTCCGGAAGGACGCGCTGCCGGAGATGAACCGGTCGCAGAGCGGCTCGGTGACGACGTCCGTCAACTCTGTGTGGATGCGGGCCCATTCAGGGAACTGACGCAATGCATCAAGAACTTCATCGGCGGAGCGGTATCGGAGTGCGCCGTCCTCGAACCAGCGGAGCCGGTCGCCCGGCGCGTAGGCCGCCCGGATTGCATCGTCATTTCGCTCGGCGATGGCTGCGCTCCACCTTTCGAGAAACACCAGCACATCGGCGTGCGCATCCTGCTTCGACATCGTCGGCGCGGGCGCCGATGCGCACCCGGTGGTGATGAGCGCGCACAGCGCTGCGAGCGGCGCCAGGGTTGTGCGGGCGCGGGCTCTCCCGGTTGCACGTGTGGTGCGCATGGTCACGGGCGCGCCCCCGGCTCGTACTGCATCGCGCAGGCGTGGTTGCCCTCGGTGTCCTGAAACTGGATGAGGGCGCCGACGCGCTCGATGGTGAACGGCTTCATCAGCACCCTGCCGCCTGCGGCTTCGATCGCGCTGGCGGCGGCCTGCACGTCCTCCACCGCGATCGTGCATTCATAGCCGATCATGCCGCGGCCCTCGACGGGGTGCTGGCGCTTCTGCAGGGCGCCGCCGACCGCGCCCGGGCTGGTGTGGATGCGCCAGAAGTCCGGCGGCCCCCACGCCTCGAAGCGCCACCCGAAGGCGGACTCGTAGAATTGCTTCGCCCGGGCACAATCGTCGGCGTGGATGGCGAAGTGGGCGAGATCGTTGGGCATGGTCGGCTCCTTGATGGTGGAGAGGGGATGATGCCGGAGTCGCGGGCGGCGGTCTTGCGGCATACTGTCAAGGAATGCCTTGTATCCGCCAATCCGGCGCCGCCGTCGAGTCGGCGCCCATTGTCCGGTCCCTCGGGCTGCGATTCGCGTCCGGGCATCGGATCGACGATCACGGGCACACGTGGGCGCAGGTCGTCTTCGCGGCGCGGGGCGTGATGAGCGTCGAGGCGATGGGGAAGCAGTGGGTCGTGCCGCCAAGCCGCAGCGTGTGGATGCCGGCGGGCGTCCCGCACTCGATCGAGGTCGTCGGCGAGACCTGGATGCGGACGGTCTACCTGCGGCCGGACATCGCGGCGGCGCTGCCGGACGCCGTCCGTGTAATCGATGTCTCGCCGCTGCTGCGCGAGCTGCTGCTCGAGGTCGTCCGGATGGGATGCATGGATGAGGCGGACGATGTTCACAGGAATTTCGCGGGCGTGCTGGTCGCGCAGCTCGCGCGCGCGCCCGAGCTCGAGCTGGCGCTGCCGATGCCGGCCGATCCTCGTGCGCGGCGGGTGGCGAGCCGGGTGCGCGATGATCATGCAGCAGATGCGCCGCTGGCCGCGCTGGCGAGGGGCGCCGGCGCGAGCCCGCGCACGCTGGAGCGGATCTTCCTGAAGGAGACCGGGCTGACCTTCGGTCGGTGGCGTCAGCAGGCTCGCCTGCAGCATGCGGTGTGCCTCCTGGCGCAGGGCGCATCGGTGACGACGGTTTCGTTCGAGTGCGGGTACGACAGTCCGAGCGCGTTCGTGACGATGTTCAAGCGGTCGCTCGGCACGACGCCGGGTCGTTACATGCGGAGCGCGGATTTCTCGCCTTGAGAGGCGCGTGGGTGGTTGCTTTGAGCTCATGGGGTTGAGTTTGATGAGCTGTCTTCAGGATGGAGAACTCCTCCGCCCCGTCCGGGGCGGTTGAGGTTGGGGAGAAGAGGGAGGGGGTGGCGCGTCCGATTACAACGGGTTGCGCTCGCGGCGGCTGCGCCGCCGCGTTGCTTCACCCGTTGCTACATTCCGCCGCCCCGTTCGGGGCGGGGTGAGGGAGGGCCGGGGCTGGTCGAGAGAAGCCGGGGCGGTTTGAAGGAGGTTGGTCTGCGGCGTGTCGCGGTGAATCCGTCCCGCGTCGGATTCCCCGCCGCGGCGGGCAACTGGCGTACACTGCCCCCCATGAAGGCTGCGCAACGAGATGAGAAGGGGGCTTCGGGCCCATCGAGCGGGGCCGGCGGCCCCGGGGACGCCCCGCCGCACCGGTATACCGCCCGGCTGGCGAACGAGATCGAGGCCCGCTGGCAGGAGCGGTGGGAGCGGGAGAAGACTTTTCTCGCCCCCAACCCGGGCGAGCCGGGGTTCGAGGAGGTCGGGGAGGGGGGCAAGGCGTTCGTCCTCGACATGTTCCCCTACCCCAGCGGCGCCGGGCTGCACATCGGGCATCCGCTGGGGTACATCGCCACGGACATCTACGCCCGCTACCTGCGCATGAACGGGCGCAACGTTTTGCACGCGATGGGGTACGACGCATTCGGCCTGCCCGCCGAGCAGTACGCGGTGCAGACGGGGCAGCATCCGCGCATCACCACCGAGCAGAACATCGCGCGCATGCGCGAGCAGCTCAGCCGCCTCGGGCTCGGCCACGACGATCGGCGCAGCGTCGCCACCACCGACGTGGCGTTCTACAAGTGGACGCAGTGGATCTTCCTGCAGATCTTCAACGCCTGGTACGACCCGGAGCAGAACAAGGCGCGGCATATCGACGAGCTTGTCGCGCAGTTCGAGGCGGGGAAGCGCTCGGCGATTCCGTACGGCGCGCCGGCCGCCGCGGCGGAGGGGGCGCGCCAGTGGAGCGAGCTGGGCGAGGTCGACAGGCGGCGCATCGTTGACACGTATCGCCTTGCATATCTGGATGAGATCCCCGTCAACTGGTGCCCGTCGCTGGGGACGGTGCTGGCGAACGAGGAAGTGACGGCCGACGGCCGCAGCGAACGCGGCGACCACCCGGTGCACAAGCGCCCGCTGCGGCAGTGGATGATGCGCATCACGGCGTACGCCGAGCGGCTGCTGCGCGACCTGGAGCAGGTCGACTGGCCCGAGCCGATCAAGCTGATGCAGCGCAACTGGATTGGCCGCAGCGAGGGGGCGTACGTCGAGTTCCCCGCGGAAAAGTGCGTGATTTCGGTCTTCACCACGCGCCCCGACACGCTCTTCGGCGCAACGTACATGGTGCTGGCGCCGGAGCATGCGCTGGTCGATGCGCTGGTGGCGGACAAATGGCCGGAGGGAACGAAGGAGTTGTGGAAGGGCTCGAAAGAAACCGGCGGCGCCGGGGCGACGCCGAAGGAAGCCGTCGCCGCGTACCGCCGCTTCGCCGAGTCGCGCACCGACATCGAGCGCCAGGCAGAGGCGAAGCGCAAGACGGGCGTTTTCACCGGCGCCTACGCGACCAACCCGACGACGGGTGAGAAGGTCCCCGTCTTCATCGCCGACTACGTGCTGATGGGATACGGAACCGGCGCCATCATGGCGGTGCCGGGGCATGACGATCGCGATTTCGAGTTCGCGCGGCAGTTCGAGCTGCCGATCCGCTGCGTGGTGCGCCCGGACGACGCGTGGCGGAAGGAGAACCAGGGCGCCGACATTGACGACGCGTCCACGTGGAAGAACGCCTTCAGCGGCGAGGGCGCGGCGGTGAACTCGGCGAACGCCGGTGTCTCGCTTGATGGCAAGCCCACGCCCGAGGCCAAGAAGATCATCGGCGAATGGCTGGAGAGCAGCGGCCACGGGCGACGCGCGGTGAATTACAAGCTGCGCGACTGGCTCTTCAGCCGGCAGCGCTACTGGGGCGAGCCGTTCCCGATCGTGTACGACGAGGATGGATCGCCGCGGGCAGTTCCCGAGTCGATGCTGCCGGTCGAGCTGCCTGAACTCGAAGATTTCCGCCCCGAGCCGTGCGACGAGTCGGACCCCGCGGCGTCGGTGCCGCTGCCGCCGCTGGCGCGGGCGAAGGGGTGGACGGAGGTCGAGCTCGACCTGGGAGAGGGCAAGAAGCGCTACGCGCGCGAGCTGAACACGATGCCGCAGTGGGCGGGGAGCTGCTGGTATTACCTGCGGTATCTGGATCCTGCGAACGGAGAGCGATTTTGCGATCCGGTGGTGGAGCGGTACTGGATGTCGCCGCGGGGTGTGGATCTGTATGTCGGCGGCGCCGAGCACGCGGTGCTGCACCTGCTGTATGCGCGCTTCTGGCACAAGGTGCTGCACGATCTCGGCCACGTGTCAACAGTCGAGCCCTTCGGCAAGCTGTTCAACCAAGGCTACATCCAGGCGCCCGCCTTCCGCGACGCCCGCGGCGTGTACGTGCCCGCCGAGGAAGTGAAGGAAGATCCGCCCAACTCGAACCGCTTCGTGTGGAGCGGCCAGGAGGTGTCGCGCGAGTTCGGCAAGATGGGCAAGAGCCTGAAGAACTCGATCGCGCCGGACGACATCTGCCGCGACTACGGCGCCGATACGCTGCGGCTGTACGAGATGTACATGGGCCCGCTGGAGGCGAGCAAGCCGTGGAACACGCGCGACATCGTGGGTGTGCAGCGGTTCTTGCAGCGTTTGTGGCGTCTGCTGGTGGATGAGCATTCGGGCGCGGTGCGTGTGTCGGACGCGGAAGCGGATGACGAGTCACGCCGGCTGCTGCACAAGACGATCGCCGGCGTGCGCGAGGACATGGAGCACCTGCGATTCAACACGGCGATCGCCAAGCTGATCGAGCTGACGAACCACCTGACGCAGCGCTTCGGCGCCGACGCCGGCGGATCGGGCCCGTCGCGCGAGGCGGCGGAGGCGATGGCGAAGATGCTGGCGCCACTGGCGCCGCACATGGCGGAGGAGCTGTGGTCGAAGCTGGGCCACGGCGAGTCGCTCGCCCGTGCGCCCTTCCCGGAGGCTGATCCGTCATTGCTGACGGAGGACACCGTCGAGATCCCGGTGCAGATCAACGGCAAGCTGCGGGCGAAGATCGTGGCGCCGGCGGACGCCGACAAGGCCGCGCTGGAGAAGCTGGCGATGGCGGATGAGAAGGTGCAGGCGAACCTGGAAGGGAAGACGGTGCGGAAGGTGATTGTGGTGCCGGGGAAGATGGTGAATGTTGTGGTGGGTTGAGGGCGCCGTCCGCGCCCCCCGTGTATTCCCGTACGGGCGATCACAATGGCCGGATGCGGATGGCGACATCGTCGCCGCGTCGATTCGCGACCAGCAGGAACGGCGGATTCACCTCGATGTTCCGGTCCAGCAGGGCCTGCAGCGTTTCAACAACGATGTGTGGTCTGATGTGTCCGGGCCGAACATAGACAACGCCTGTCAACGGCGTCTCTCTCATGACCGACAGCAGACCGAAGTCGGCGTCGTGTGTCAGCACCGCGCGGCCTTCCTGGTGCGCAGCTGTGAGAATGACATCATCAGAGGCGCCGATGAGGCCGCGGTCACCGATCGAAACCACATCCATGCCCTGCTCGCGGAGCCACCGCACGACTTCGCGCTGAATGTTCTCATCCGCAAGCAGAGGAAGCTCAACGAGCTTCATCCGGCGATTCTCGTGTTGACGATGACATCATTCTTCAGAACACGGGCCGCGTAGAGCATCGCCTGCTCAACATCTTCCGGCTTCAGTTGCGGATACGCCTTCACGATGTCGTCCCGGCTGGCGCCGCCGGCCGCGAGTTCGAGGATGAACTCGACGCTGAGGCGCGTTCCCTTGACGCACGGCTTGCCGCCGAGAATCTCAGGGTTCGATTCGATTCTGGGAAATGCATCCTGCGGCATGATTTCGCTCCGGGTTTCGCTCCGGGGCCCGTTGGGCTGGACGCCCGAATTCTAGCACATCCCCCTACACCACCACCATCACCTCATCCAGTCCCTTCCGCTCGATCGCCTTCTTCGGAACCACGCAATCATCCGCGGGATAGCCGACAGGGATCAACAAAAACGGACGCTCGTTCGCCGGCCTCTGCAGCACCTTCGCCAGGAACCCCATCGGACTCGGCGTGTGCGTGAGCGTGGCCAGGCCCGCCTGATGAGCCGCGGCGAGCAGCATGCCCGTCGCCAGGCCGACCGACTCGTTCACGTAATACATCTGGCTTCCGTCGTCGCCCCGCGCCAGCTTGAAGACCACGATCAGCCACGGCGCGATCTCGAGGAACTCCTTGTTCTCGTCCGTGCCCAGCGGCGCCAGGTCGGCGAGCCACTCGGGGGTGGCGCGGCGGGTGTAGAACTCGTGCTCCTCCTGCTCGGCGGCGCGGCGGATCTTGCGTTTCACCTCGGGGTCCTGCACGCACACGAAGCGCCACGGCTGCTTGTTGGCGCCGCTGGGGGCGGTGCACGCCGTGCGCACGATGTTCTCGATCACCTCGCGCGAGACCGGTTTGTCCGAATACATGCGCACCGTGCGGCGACGACGCATCACATCGTAAAACCGCGCCGACGCCTCCTCGGGTGAGACTCCCGGCTCGTACCGCTCCAGCGGCGTCATCTCCGGCTGAGGAAACACCGGCCGCTCCTGATCATGCGAAGCACTGCTCATCCCCCCAGCATACCCCAGCGCCGCCCAACCCTATTCCCCATCCCCCATCTACCACCTGCCGCCACCCCGCTATCCTTCCCCGCCATGTCCACGCTCCCATCCGAGATCGAGGTCCGCGACGAGTTTGACGGGCGGCGCTACCTGCTGCCCTCGCGGCGCGAGAGCCCCGCCCGCTGGGGGACGGCGATGCTGCTGGTGGTGATCGGCGTGATGGACACGATCGTCGTCACGGGGATCCTGCTGCTGGTGCTGGGGACGGCGGGATCGGGGTCGCCGAACTCGAACGTTTCGCCGGGGTTGATCGCCGCGATCATCGGCGCGGTGGCGCTGGGCGGGCTGGCGCTGGTGGTCTTCGGTCTGTGGATCGGCGGCGCCCGGACGGAGATCGAGCTGGGGCCGAACGAGCTGCGGTCGCGCACGTGCCTCGGGCCTCTGACGATCACGCGCACGCGGTCGCTTACGGACATCGCAGGGCTCTCACTTGCCCGCGATCGGATCCGCGGCGCCAACATTCCGGGCGGGCTGGAGTCGCCGGATTTCCTCGCCCTCCGCGCCGAGGGCGACGCGGGCAGGCCGACGCTCCTCGCCGCGGGATATCACCGGCGCATCCTCGCGCCGCTGGCGGCGGAGCTTGCGGCCCGGATGGGCGTCGAGGGACCGGGGGATTCGCCCTCTGTATGACCTGGATGGGCGACGCGGAGCCGAGATGTCCGCGTCAACGCCCGCCGCTGACGTTTCGAGGCGGAAAACGCCGATGAAACAGGCGTGAAAGCATTCGCAAGCCTGAACCTGTTGACCTTCTTCACACGCGCACTCGTCGGCGCGGCGATCATCGCGCTCGCCGGCATGGCCACGCTGGTGAGCTACCGCATGGCCCGCACGCACGTCGCCTCGGAGATCTACCGCGACCGCCTGCAGACGCTCGCCGGCGATTACGAGCGACTGCGCGAGCTGCACAACGAAGCGGTGCGCCGCACGGCGGTGACCGAGCTGGTGGTGAAGGATCGCGAGCTGAGCGTGCAGGTGCGCACGGCGGAGGGCGTCGACCGCGTGGTGAAGACGCCGTACGACCCGATGCGCGAGATCTATGTGGATTATGTCGTCGTGCAGGGGCGGCTGTGGATCCGGCGCATCTTCGACGCCCGCACCGCGCCGGGAGACGGCGTCGTGATCGAGCCGCTGCTGGGCGAGATCGACTGGGACGATGAGCGCTACGCCGTCGGCAAGGCCGTGTACCGGCGCCTGGGCGAGGGGCGGTGGATCGTCACCGTCACCGGCGACGGCTCGCTGGGCCTGGCCCGCATTGAGCACGGCCAGCCGATCGAGTTGCAGCCGATTCCCGAAATTCGCGAGTACGCCGAGATCGAGCGCGAGGTGAAGCGGGCGGTGGACGAGATCACGCTGGGCGAAGCCCTGCGGCGGATGACGCGCGCGGGAGACGGGCGCTGATGGAGACGCGCCACGTCGCCGAGACGCCCGGGCCGCAGGGGGACAAGGTCTCCGGAGTCACCTTCGAGCCGAGCGAGGACGGGTTCTGCATCGCTATCGAGGCGGCAGGCTGGCGGGGGCCTGCGCTGGCGGCGGGAGTCGTCGGAGGCATCCTCCTCTTGACCGGTGTCGGCGGCGCCATGGTGACACTGATGTTGTCGATCAGTGGCATGCACATCGGGGTGACGTTGTTCATCAGCTTCCTCGCCGCTCTGCACATCTTCGCGGGCGCCTTCGTGCTCGCGGCCGCTCGGCGCATCAGCCGCGCGGTGGGGCTGCTCGACGTGGTCGGCGAATCGCTGCTGGTGACGGTGGACGGGTGGAAGGGCACGAGGCAGCGGCAGTGGACATCGGACGAGATCAAGTCCATTCGCGTGGGGCCGAGCAACTTGAGCATCAACAACGAGCCGCTGATGGAGCTTCAGATCACGCCGCGCGAGGGAGAGCCCGAGGGCTATCTCACAGGCCGCGGCGAGGAGACGCTGGAGTGGATCGCGGGGAAGCTGCGCGAGGGGTTGAAGGTGGGGGGATGGGAGGGGGAGTGAGGAAAGGCAGGCGCCACAGCGGGCCAGCTCCGCTACATTGACGCTCATGCGTGATAGCTCCTTCGGCAATCCGTTTCTCGGCATTGAGCCGGTTCACGAGCCCGTCCGGCGGATGGAAATCGACGACGGCGCCCTGATCGAGGTCCCGGACGGCGGGCGGGCGCCGATGCTGCATCTGGGGCTGGCCGTGGTGTTCCTCGTCGTCGCCGCGGCGCTGGGCGCGGCGGCGGTCGGCATGGTGGCTTTCGGAAGCGGTCGCGGCGTGTTCCTGATCGGGATGCTCGCGGTCGTGAGCTACGGCGCCTCGCGCGTCAGCCGCGCCAAACACAGGTTTCACAAGCTGCTGCGCCGGCGCGTGTCCATCCTGGTCACGGATGAGGACTTCGTCGTGATGCAGGGCAAGTCGAGGGACGTCACGCATGCGTTCAAGATCCCCGAGATCCTGCGCCTTCGCACCGTCCGCATGGAGCACAGCGATTTCGGGCCGGAAGCGTTGTCAACGCTCGAGCTGAGCATGCTCGACGGCTCGGAATACGCCGTGCTCATCCGACCGAGCGACGCGGCGGAGCGCATCCGCGATGAGCTGGCCCGGGCGCTGGCCGAAATCGCCGGGCTGGACGATGTGATCAGCGAGAACATCACCTACGAGCAGCAGCTCGACGAGAGCACGCCGAAGCCCGAAGGCACGGCGGTGGAGGTGATCGAGGGCGAGGACGGCGCATGGCGATTGACAGCGCCGGGCGGCAAGTTTCGATTCAGCGAGTTCGTGATCTTCGTCCTGGGGATTTTCTTCCTGTTCATCACGGTTGTGCTGTTCGCCGTGGTCGCGCTGGAGGTCGTGTTCTCGCTCCGCGACGGGAAGCCGATCCCGCAGGGTGCGCCGCTGCTGCTGATCGGCCCCGGAATCCTCGGCGCCGCGGGGGCGTGGTTTCTGCGGCCGTTCCTCGTCGGCTGCTGCGCGAAGCATGAGTTCACTCGTGAGGGCGGCCAACTGATCGTGCGCCGGCGCCTGCCGTGGCCCTACGGATTCCGGAAGCGCTGGCCGCTCGAATCGGTCGCGGCGGTCGACGTGGTCGCGTATTCGGGGGTGACGACCGTGCATGCGCTGCGGATCCGCACACGGAAGAACGGCCGGGGACTGCGCACGCTGACGGTGTTGAAACGCCGCGACCAGGCGGAGCTGGAGTGGATGGCGGTGGAGCTGCGGCGGGCGACGGGGGCGCGGATGCATGCTGAATGAACGTGGAGTCCCGCTCAGCGCCGGGCCTTGGGAATTGATGGAGTCGTTGATATGGGGAATGGAGGGTCCATCGGCGACGAGGGCGGCTGGGAACAGCAAGGACCCAGTGGGCGTATCTTGGAGCGTATGGCTGGGAATGATCACGGAACGCCCGATGTCGCTCCGGGATTTGTGAAAGTGGAGCGGCGCGAGGATGGCGTCGCAATTCTTGCGGTGGGCGATCGCAAGGGGGCTGCGCTCGCTCTGCGGGCGGTGGGTTCACTCGTAGTCGCGGTGGCGATGGTCGGAGGACTGCACTTCCTTCCATTCATAAGCTTCTCCGTGTGGTTGTTGATTCCACTCGGACTGGTCTTGCTGTGGGTACTGTGGGTCCTGGTAATAGAGTCGATGAACCTGTCGCAGATCTATGCGAAACCGGTCGAAGTGCTTGTCACATCGGAGGCGATTCAGATTCGATACGGTCGATCGCGTCTGCCGCGCTATCAGTTGTCAGTGGATGACGTGCGTGGTGTCCAACTGGTGAAACCAAGGGGTGAAGCTGCGAAATCCGAAGCGTCGAGATATGTGATGATCGAGATCGGCAGGCGTGATTCCGTGACGATCGCGCATCGAGAGAGGGGTATCGCCAAGGAGTTTGCAATCGCCGTTCGAGACGCCATTTCATCCATGAAGGCGACCGGGCTCCCAGACTTACTCGAATCCGACCTGCAATCGTTGAAGGACAAGTTGATCCGCCGTCCCCGCGGCACACGAATCCGACGCATACGACGGGATGGAGAGTGGCAGTTGTTCGTGCCGGCTCACATGTCGCTTGTCCGACTGATTCTCGAATGGGTGCTGACTGGACTTCTGGTGGCTACGGGGATAGGACTTCTCGCCATTGCGATCTGGGCAATACTGCAATCTGAGCCCATGATCGCAATAGCGATTGCGCCGCTGGGACTCATCATCATCGGATCCGGCGCTGCGCTCGCCGTCAGTACGTGGCGATGGCGGAAGAGCGAGCTCACTATAACTGTTCACGACGGAATGCTCGCGATCGATGATACATCCCCGGTATTGAATAAAGGGCGTGTCATCAGCATTGATGACATCATCAGCATCAGCGCGATTGGAACTCTGGACGCCGATGATAAAGCGATGCAGCGGGCTCTGCTGCTTATGCACTTTGACCGCGAACGGATTCGAAAAGTAAAATTGATGCAACTCTACAGCGATCAAGAAGTGGAATGGGTGGCGTCGGAGCTTCGGCGAGCTACAGGGGCGCTGGTGAGTCCGACATGATGCCGTGTCGGCTGAGTCATCAATCGCATTGAACCGTTATGGATGAATCGCTGTCACAATCTCCGGATGACTCAGTCAGCGCTGCCGGCGGCTCGTTCGCAGTTCATCGTCGCGCCGAAGAATCTGTGATCGAGGTCGCTGGCCGACCGCGCGACCTGGGAAAGTGGCTCCTGTCCGCTGCGATCGGGGGTTTGCTGGCCGGCGTCGCATCGTCGATTTTTCTGTTCTTGCCTCAGGGGCCCTGGTGGCTGATCCTGGCGATGGCGGCATTGGTGTTTCTCTGGACGCTGCTTCGTCATCGAAGCACAATCATCGCAGTTTCGGCGAGACGACGATGTCATCTTGCGGCGGAGTGGATCGAAATACGTCCGCGCGCCTCGCTGAAGGCGCCGGGACGTGTTCGATGGGAAGAGATCGACTCGATTGTGGTCATCCACGAAGTGGGCGTCGAATCGGATGAACGTGATCTTCACTCGTGGATCTGGATCACGCGGCAAGAGGCGTCCGGGCTTCTGTTCATCGGGCGCCGCCGGACTGAGGCGCTCTCACTGGCCCGCGCCATCCAGGCTGAAGCGCGGCATGTGACAGAAGGGCAAGAAATCGCGATCGTCGAGAAAACAGAGACCGAGACGGAAGCCGCACGCTCTCCACGCCCGAAGGGCACACGATTCTCAATCCAGGAGGACGATGAGCGTTGGGTGATGTCAGAGCCGTTCAGAATCAATTGGTTTCTGCTTGTGATAGCTGTCGGGATTGGTCTCTTTGTCAGCTCTCTGGGATACTGGATCATCGCTTCGAGCGGTGGTTCACAACTCGGCCAAGGTCTCGATGTAATTCTCGCCGTCCTCGGCGTCGTCTCCATCATCGGCGGCGTGCTTGTGATCGTGTATGGGCTGAATCTGTCGTGCTCTTCGGCACGACTCGAGATCTCGGATGACGAGCTCAAGGCGACAGTTCGCGGCATGTTCTGGAGCTCGCACGCGAAAATCAGACTGGATCACCTTCTTCTGATCGGAGAGGTGAAAGGGAGCGCTGAGTCTCTCTGGCGCCATGCGATTCCGGCCGAAGTGATTCACAAAGGGAAGCGCCGAACCATCACGCTGATGGAATGCAGACCCCGAAAAGAACTTCGATGGATCGCATCCGAGCTGCGGCGTGTGACGGGCGCGCCGATGCATCCGAGGTGATGTGAGACTCATGAGACTCATGGGACCTATTCGTCCCATACGCCGCATACGTCCCACGCATCCTTCGGCTGACTCGAGCCCGCGCCCCCCTCACATCCGCATCACAACCTTGATCGCCTCGCCGCTGCGCATCGCGTCGAACGCCTTTTCGTATTCCTCCAGCGGGAACTCGTGCGTCAGCACGTCGTCCAGGTGGACGCGTCCGGACATGAGCAGGTCCTCCATCTGGTACCACGTCTCGAACATGCGCCGGCCGTTGATGCCGAGCACCGCGGCGCCCTTGAAGACGATGTTCCGCGTGAGGTCGAACTCGAAGGGTTTGCTGGGGATGCCGAGCAGGGCGGCGACGCCGCCGTTGCGCAGGGCCTTGAAGCCGGCGTCGATGGCGCTGGGGGCGCCGGACATCTCCAGCAGGGCGTCGGCGCCCTCGCCGCGGGTGCGGGTGCGGACTTCTTCGATCCAGTCATCGCCTTTGCGCGCATCGAACGCGTGATCCGCGCCGAGGCGCCGGGCCAGGTCGAGGCGGCGCTCGTCGACATCGACCGCGAAGATTCTCGCGGCGCCCGCCGCCCGCGCCACCGTCACCGCCATCAGGCCGATGGTGCCCACGCCCGTCACCAGCACGCTCTTCGCGCTCACGCCCGCGGCCATCACGGTATGCACGGCGTTGCCAAGCGGGTCCATCACCGCCGCCCAGTTGTCGGGGATTGATTCGTGCACCTGCCACAGGTTGCAGGCGGGCATCATGATGTAGTCGGCGAAGCAGCCGTCGCGGTCGACGCCGATGATGCTGGTGTCGCGGGCGATGTGGGCGTTGCCGGTGCGCGAGTTGTAATCGGCGCCTGCTGTGATGTGTCCCTCGGCGCTGACGCGCATCCCCGGCTTGATCCCCTCGACGCTCGAACCCACGCGCTCGACCACGCCGACGAACTCGTGCCCGGTGATGATGCCGACGGGGATGCGCGAACTGGCCCAGTCGTCCCATTCCCAGATGTGCCGGTCCGTGCCGCAGATGCCGGTGTGGGTCACGCGGATGAGGGCCTCGGTGGCGCCCGGCTCGCCGGGCTGCCCGGCGCCCGCGACGCCTCGCAGTGAGCCCTTTGGCAGTGGGCGGGCGCCCTGGAATGCGAGGCCGGGGGCGGCCTTCTCCTTCACCAGGGCCCGCATCGTGGCGGGGAGGGACTTGGCGGGCGAGGAGGCGGTGGGGGGTGTGGTCACGGTCGTCAAGGTATCGCTCTGCTCTCTCGGGTGGTGAAGGCGTGGGGAGGGCGTCCGCGGCGGGCGGCAGGCGGGCGGATCGACGCTCCGGATCCCTGTCAAAGCACGCCCGGAGGGACTCGAACCCCCAACCCTCGGTTCCGAAGACCGATGCTCTATCCATTGAGCTACGGGCGCGTGGCGCCATGGTCGGCGCGGCTGATTCTAGAGGCTTTGCGGACCTGCGGCGCTGGGGCGGCACGGGGAATCCGGCGTCGATCGGGTGCGAGTGATGCTGATGCAGGTCGAGGGATGTGCGACTTGTGGGGGACGGCGGCGTTGTTTCAAGGCGGCGTGGCAGACCTCCCATTTTTCCTATTTTGGCGTAAAAGAGTGGGGCGTGCGGTCCAAATTCTGCTTGCATGACGTGTGCAGCGTGGTAGTTTCAAGCAGGCAGCAGATCAGTATGCGTCGCGAGTGGAGACGCAGTGCTGTCCGATTCCGTATCGCGGCGTCGTTCGGGGCTTCTGCGGATCAATGTATCCCGGGCGTCGAAAAGGAGCGAAGGAAGATACTCATGTCACACACAGTCAACATGTCGTTGTTGCGCGCGCGTCTCGCGAAGTCAGTCGGTCTGGTCGCAGCGTGCGCAGCGTTTTCGGGCGCCGGCGCCGGGGCTGATGTCGTGCTCGACTGGAACAACGTTCTTTTGGACACCATTCGTGGCTATGGCGATCCGGGTCAGTCCACCGGCAACATCCAGGCAGCTCGCGCCGCCGCCATGATGCACACCGCCGTTCACGACGCGGTGAGCGGCATCGATGCGCTCAACAAGCCGCTGTGGTATTCGCCGTATCACGTGGCGACCTCTCCCGGCAATGCGAACGCCTCGCGCGAGGCGGCAGTTGCGGGCGCCGCCCACTCGGTGCTGACGACCATGTACCCGGGTTTTCAGGTCAACTTCGACGCCGCACTGAACAACACGCTCGCCGGACTCGGCGGCGGGCAGAACGTGAATGACGGGCTCGCATGGGGCCAGTTTGTCGGGAACGAGATTCTCAACGCTCGGGCGAGCGACGGCACGAATTCGCCTCAGCAGTACACCCCCGGGACGGGGCCCGGCAACTGGGTGATGCCCGGCGCCGACTGGGGCACTTCGCACTGGGCCCACTCGAATCCCTGGGCGATGAGCTCCGCCGATCAGTTTCTCGCGCCGGGGCCCCGTGCCCTTGACAGCGCCGAGTACGCCGCGGCGTGGCAGGAAGTGTATGACTACGGTTCGGTGAACAGCGCCGTGCGCACTGCTGATCAGACCGAGGCGGTCGCCTACTGGCAGAACGGCGCGGGCACCCACCGGCCTCCGGGCATCTGGAACGTGATCGCCCAGTCCGCCATCAATCTTTCAGGTACCCCCGGCGGCGTCGTCGGCGATTCGCTCAGTGAGAACGCCCGCCTCTTCGCCCACCTCAACATCGCGCTGATGGACGCGGGCATTTCGTCCTGGAACAGCAAGCACGAATTCAATTTCTGGCGTCCCATCACCGCCATCCACGAAGCCGACACCGACGGCAACGGCGCCACCGCATCGGATGCCGCGTGGGTTCCTCTGGTCGACGCTGTCGGTTCGCCGGAATACACGTCGGGCCTGAGCACCTTCAGCATGGCCGCGGCCATGATCCTCACCGAGTATTTCGGCGAGAACTACAACTTCTCCTCCATGTCCGACGGCACGTCCTCCAACCCCGACATCCTCCGCTCCTTCGGCAGCTTCGCCGAAGCTGCCTTCGAAGCGGGCGACAGCCGCATCTGGGCCGGAATCCACTTCCGCTTCAGCAACGAGGACGGGTTCGACGTCGGCGAAGGCATCGCGGATCTGGTCTTCAACAACTACCTGCTCGCCATCCCCACGCCCGGCGCGGGTCTTGCCTTCGTGATCGGCCTCGCCGCGACCGGAGCGCGTCGGCGCCGCTGAGCAAAACGGATCGACAGCTTTGATACAAGCGACTCCCCGGCCGCTCCTGAGGGAACTGCCGGGGAGTCGCTGTTTTTTTGCCGCGACACCGACCCGCCGCGCGGCCGGCGGCGGGCCTGTGCCTCCGGCGACGGGGGCGTGTAGCATGGGGTGTATGAGTGATGCAGCGAAGACAAAATCGGCCGACGTGGCGGCGGACCCCGGCCGCAAGTCCATGGACGACATCATGGCCCTGTGCAAGCGCCGGGGCTTCATCTTCCAGGCCAGCGAGATCTACGGCGGCATCAACGGCTTCTGGGATTACGGGCCGCTGGGCGCCCAGCTCAAGAAGAACCTGAAGGACGCGTGGTGGCAGGACTGCGTGCTGTCGCCGCCGACGGGGCCGGACGGGCGCGAGGTGGAGATGGTGGGGCTCGACACGTGCATCATCCAGCACCCGAAGGTGTGGGAGGCGAGCGGGCACGTGGGTGGATTCAATGATCCTCGCGTGGATTGCAAGCAGTCGAAGGGTCGCTATCGAGCGGATCATTTGTTCGTTCTGCAATCGACGGGCAAAATGCTCGCGAAACCTATGTACGCCTTCATCGAAGGCGACGAAGAGTCTGAGAAGCGCGCCTATAAGCTGATGGCGAAATATCTCAAGACCAATTTGCCATTGCCGCCTGACCAGACCGACGTAGTGCCACTTGCGCAAATCCCTCTATCGGAATACCACCGCCTCGTCGGCCCGGATGCAAACGAGCCCGGTACGCTCACCGAGCCCCGCGCCTTCAACCTGATGTTCAAGACCTACGTCGGCGCCACCGCCAGCGAGGACGATGTCGCCTACCTCCGCCCCGAAACCGCCCAGGGCATCTTCATCCAGTTCAAGAACGTGGTGGACACATCGCGCGTGCGCGTGCCCTTCGGCATCGCCCAGATGGGCAAGGCGTTCCGCAATGAGGTCACGCCGCGGAACTTCACGTTCCGTTCGCGCGAGTTCGAGCAGATGGAGATCGAGTTCTTCTGCCACAAGGACGATGCGGCGAAGTGGTACGCCTTCTGGCGCGACTGGCGCCTGGCGTGGTGGCGCTCCATCGGACTCGGCTCCGACAACCTTCAGCTCCGCGAGCACGACAAAGATGAGCTGGCCCACTACGCCAAAGAGGGCGCCGGCACCAGCGACATCGAATACCGCTTCCCCTTCACCTATCCCGGCTTCGGCGAGCTCGAGGGCGTGGCCGACCGCTCCGATTACGACCTGCGCCAGCACCAGGAGCACGCCCGCGTCAAGCTCGAATACTTCGACACCGAACGAGGCGAGCTCGCCCCCAACGGCCAGCCCAAGGGCGAGCGCTACCTGCCCAACGTCATCGAGCCCTCCGCCGGCGCCGACCGCGGCGTGCTCGCCGTCCTCTGCGAGGCGTACACGCCCGACGACACGCGCCCCAGCAAGGTCTACATGAAGTTCCACCCGCGGATCGCGCCCATCAAGGCCGCGGTGTTTCCGCTGGTGAACAAGGACGGCATGCCCGAGGTCGCCGACAAGCTCGCGCGCGATCTGAAGAAGCGCTACTCGATCATCGAGACCGACGCCAAGCAGTCCATCGGCAAGCGCTACGCCCGCATGGACGAGGCGGGCTGCCCCTTCTGCTTCACCATCGACGGGGATACACTCAAGGACAACACGGTGACCTTGCGCCACCGCGACACGCAGGAGCAGGAGCGCATCGGGATCGACAAGGTCGCATCGTTCCTCGGTGAGAAACTCGGACTTCAGGAGAACTGAACCATGGGCGCTGGAATTGGAATCGTCTCGCTGCTGGTCCTTGTCATCGCTGTGCTTGCGATCATCAACGTGCTGCAGAGCAGCAAACCGACGGAGATGAAGGCGTTGTGGGTGATCGTGATCATCGTCTTCCCGCTGGTGGGGGCGATTGTGTATTTCCTGGTGGGCAGGGAGTGAGGCTGAGGCGAGGCTCCGCGTGTGCTCATCCATCTCCCGGCGCCGAGGCGTCGGATTGCGAGCGGCTCCGCTTCCGCCATTCCAGCGTCTCAGCGCGCCCCTGCACGCAGAAGTAGATCACCGACGCCATCACCAGCAGAAACGACCGACCGTCGAACCCCGCCAGCAGCGTTTGTCCAATCGCGATCATGATCAGACTCACGTAGATCGGGTGTTTCAGCAGTGGGAAGGGGCCCCGCGCGACGTATTCAACCGTCTCATCGCGCGCATCCTGCCCGATCCGCCAGTGCCGCCCCATCTCCACGATCGCCCAGACCTGCAGCGCGTACCCCGCGATGAAGATCGCCAGACCCCACGCGACCGAAACCGGCTCGGGCGCCGGCCCCAGGTAGAGCGCCGCCGTGTACAACGCCAGCGCGGCGCCGAAGGCCAGATCCACGAGCGTGTACGCATCCCGCGGCGGCAGGGCGTAGGCGAAGGGCCAACGCCCCCAGCGGAGGCGAAAGAGCGCCGGCGCCGCGAGGAAGGCCAGGATGAGATAAGCGCCCCAGGCGATGTGTGCAGCCATCGATCGACGCTCCTTTCGCTCGTGCGTATGCGGAGCAGCACTCGGACTATCCTACTTCCGTCGTCGCCGGCGTCGGCCCCGACTTCTCCGTGAACTCAAGGATGGAGAGTGATGCAGCCATGACCACCAGCGCCTCCGGACACGCCGAGCAGACCGTACGCGCCATCCTCCATCACCGCGCTTCCGCCATCCTCCGCACCGATGACCACGCCAGTGCCGCCCCCGCAATGGACGCGGCGATCCGGGCCGGCTTCCGCATCATCGAGTTCACGCTCACCATCCCAGGCGCCTTCGACCTGATCGAGCAGTACGCCGCCCGCGCCGAGGCGGAAGGGCTGATCGTGGGCGCAGGAACCGTGCTCACGGCCGAGGATGCGCACACCGCCGTCGAACGCGGCGCCCGCTACCTCGTCTCGCCGGTGGTCGAAGAGCGCGTCATCCAGACCGGGCGCGATCTGGGCGCGGTGATGATGCCGGGCTGCCACACGCCCACCGAGATGCTGCGTGCCCACCGGGCCGGCGCTCACTTCCAAAAACTCTTCCCCGCCCCCGCCGGCGGCCCCGCGTGGGTGGCGGCGTGCCTGGGGCCGATGCCATTCCTCCGCATCGTGCCGACGAACGGGGTGGACGCGAGCAACGTCGGCGCGTTCCTCAAGGCCGGCGCCTGCGGCGTGGGCTTCGTGGCGCCGATCTTCAATGCCGACGACATGGCGGCGAAACGGTGGGACGAGATCGAACGACGCGCCCGTGAGATTCTTGACGCTGTGCGGGCTGTTGAACGGGATTGAACTCGGAGGCCGCGGAGGGGCGCGGAGAAGAAGAGGGGGATTGAACTCGGAGTGAGACGGAGTATTTGAGGAAGACGGAGTCAGAGGGGGGGATTGCTATTTCCGAATCCGACGCTGGTTGATCAAGTGAGCGAAGAATCGGGAACACACAATCCCAATCCGACTCCGTTTTACTCACAAACTCCGTATTCCTCCGCGTTCCTCCGAGTTCCTCCGAGTTCATTCCCCCCCGCCGCCGGCAGGCAGATTCGTCCACACTTCCACCACGCCGTTGATCACGAACTGCACCGAGATCACCGACAGGATCAGTCCGAAGACCTTGGTGATGATCTCGCGTCCCGCCTCGCCCATGTAGCGGACGATGTACTTCGAGTTGATCATCATGTAGTAGCAGGTGGCGGTGCACAGCAGGATGGCGCCGAAGACGATGGCGGTGTGGTAGATGCTCGGCGCCTCGCTTGTGAGGATCATCACCGTCGCGATCGAGCCGGGCCCGCTGATAAAGGGGATGGCCAGTGGAATGATGGAAACGTCCTCCGTCAGGCGCCCGTCATGAATTTCTGTGCTCGCTCCCTCCGCATCTGGCTGCGGCTTCACGCGCTTGGGGCTGCTCTCGCGCAGCATCTTCATGGCGATGCCGAACAGGATCAGCCCTCCCGCGATGCGGAACGCCTCCAGAGTGATGCCGAAGAGCTTGAAGATCACGCTGCCCAGCAGCGCGAAGATGAAGAAAATCGTCGTCGAGATGATCGTCGCGCGCCGGGCGACATGGCGACGCTCCGCATCGTCCGCGTGCGGCAGGAGCGACATGAAGACGAATGCCGTCGTCAGCGGATTCACGATCACGAAGATCGCGGCGATGGTGATGAGAAGATACTCGAAGAGCACGGAGAAGTTCATGGCGCTGTCACCTGTGAGTATGTTTCGTGCGTCAGGTCGTCATCATACATCGGTCGCGCGCTGCGTGTAAAAAACGGCCGACCCGCGAGGGCCGGCCGCTGTGCGATTGCTGCTTGTTGTGAGTGGCGTGAACTGCGTCAGCGACGGTAGCCGTCTCGCTGGCGATCGCGTGCGCGCTCGTCGGAGCCGTTCTTCTCCTTCTTGTGCTCCACCATCGCAGTGGCCATGGCGGCGCAGAACGCGGGGATGTCATCGGGCACGCGCGAAGTGATGAGATTCTTGTGCACCACGACCGGGCGATCGTGATAGGTGGCGCCGGCCTCTCTCAGTTCCGAGCGGACATCGCTGAAGCACGTCGCCTCGACGCCGTCCATCACGCCCGCGGTGATCAGCACCTGCGGCCCGTGGCATATTGCGGCGACTGGTTTTCCGCTCTTGAAGAACTCACCGGCGAACTCCACCACGTGCGAATCCTCGCGGATGTTCGCGGGCGCCCGGCCGCCGGGGAGGATGAGCGCATCGAAGTCCTCGATCTTCACCTCGCTGACCTGCTTCTCGATCTTCAAGACCATGTCGCTGTTGTAAGCGCGCACAAATCGCTTCTCGGGTCCGATGACGGTGACCTTCGCGCCGCGGTTCTGCATATAGGCCATGGGGATGAGCGTCTCGCCGTCGTGGAAGCCTTCGCCGGTGAGGATGGCGACGCGCATCCCGCTCAGGTCGGCCTCGTGCCCCTTGTCCTGCTGATGCGCCGTCATGCGGTCGCGTCGGTCCTGGTGATGGTCGGCGGTCGCGACGGCGCCGAAGGCGAGAACGCCGCA
Source organism: Phycisphaeraceae bacterium (assembly GCA_007693965.1). Lineage (GTDB taxonomy): Bacteria > Planctomycetota > Phycisphaerae > Phycisphaerales > UBA1924 > RECQ01. Next base: position 38,301 of record RECQ01000061.1, read on the forward strand.
CGCCGCGGCGACGGCGGCGATCCTGGCGCCGAACGATCTGAGGGTCGCGCCTGCTGAAGTGGAGTTGAACATGGTCTGTGCTCCTTTACGCGGCTTGTGCGCGCATCGCGGAGGATGTGATTCATCGACGCGCGGCCGTCCCTCCGCGCATCGGCGGACATCGCGCGTGCTCCGGCGGACTCGCCGGATGATTGACTGGAGAAAAAAGAACCCGGATTGCCGCCGCGCCATGTTCAAAGTCCATTGCGCGTCGCGGCGCTGTGAGCGGCGAGTGCCGTATGCCGCCGATCGACCGTATGAGCCCAGGGACACCCGGGTCAAGCCTGCGCCGCTCACGTGTCCCGACACCCCGCCCTTCACCCGGCAGTCAACACCGGGTCGAGCGCGGGCGCCGGTTTCGCGCATCTGCAACAATACGTCGATGAGCACACGACCACTTCCCGACGCCAGCGCTCCGACCGGCGATTCCGCCGCGGCGGACGGCGTCCGCATCCAGCGCATCCGCGAGCAATTTCCTGCAATAAACTCGACACAGACTGCGCTCCTCGACAACGCCGGCGGCTCGCAGGCGCCCCGCGCCGTCGCCGACGCGATCCGCGACTACATGCTGAACACCTACGTGCAGCTCGGCGCCGATTACGACGTCTCCGTGCAATCTACCCAGACCGTGCAGCGGGCCCATGACTTCGTGCGCCTGCTCATGAACGGCGACGGGATCGGCGAGGTCGCGCTCGGCGCCTCCAGCTCGTCCCTGCTGCGCACGCTGGGCGATTGCTACGCCGATGCGCTCCCCGCGGGCTCGCGCATCATCGTCGCCGAGTGGGGGCATGAGTCGAACATCGGGCCATGGGTGCGGCACGACGGCAAGGCGTTCGAGGTGGTGTGGTGGCGCGTGTCGCGCGAGACCGGCATGCCGCGGCTGGAGGAGCTGCGCGAGCTGGTGAAGGTCGGCGCCGCGGTGGTGGCATTTCCGCATGCCTCGAACCTCTTCGGCGATCTCTTCGATGTGGCGGCGGCGACGAAGATCGCCCACGGCGCCGGCGCCCGCGTGGTGGTGGACGGCGTGGCCTTCGCGCCGCACCGGGCTATTGACGTTCGGGCCCTCGATGTCGACTGGTACGTCTACTCGACTTACAAGGTGTACGGGCCGCACATGGGGGCGATGTTCGGGAAGAAAGAGGCCTTCGCCGAGATCACCGGGCCGAACCACTTCTTCATCCCGCGCGAGGCGGCGTCGTACAAGTTCGAGCTCGGCGGCGTCAGCCACGAGGGATGCGCCGGCCTGCTGGGCTTGTGGCGTCACCTGTGCTTCCTCGCAGGCGAGGATGCGGCGGGGCCGTGGCGGCGCCAAACGATCGAACTCGCCTTCGAACGCATGCAGGAGATCGAGGCGCCGCTGCAGGCGCGGCTGATCGAATACCTGTCCTCACGCAACGACGTGCGCATCATCGGCCCCGCGAGCGCCGATCCCGCCGAGCGCGTCTCGACGATCAGCTTCGTGCACAAGGCGAAGCCTTCGCGCGAGATCGCCCAAGGCGCCAACCGCGCCGGCCACGGGATCCGCTTCGGCCACTTCTACGCGTGGAGGCTGTGCGAGGCGCTCGGCCTCCAGCCGGAGGACGGCGTCGTCCGCGTCAGCCTCGTGCACTACAACACGATGGACGAGGTGGAGCGACTCATCGGGTTTTTGGACAGCGCGCTCTGAAGCGCGCCGGCTCAGGCGGGCGGGTGCGCCGCCCTGCCCCGCACCAGCCCCAGCACCAGGCTGATGATGAAGATGATGAGGAAGAGGAAGAACAGAATCCTGGCGATGTCGGCGGCGCCGGCGGCGATGCCGGTGAAGCCGAAGATCGCGGCGATGATCGCCACGATGAAGAAAACGAGGGCCCAACGAAGCATGTGAGGCCTCCTCTGGCCGATCGGCCGTTTCGCCGCCCGCTCCCACGCGCCCGGAATATTTGGCGCGAGCGGCGCTGAGTTTCTAGTATACCGGGCAAGAAATCCGAAACAGATCCACTTTCTCACGTCATCCAGCAGGAGATTCGCCATGCCACGCGCCGTCGCCCGTCACATTCTTGTCGCCACCGAAGCTGAGGCCGCCGATCTGAAAAAGCAGATCGAGGAAGGAGGCGCCAGTTTCGAGGAGCTTGCGAAAGACCATTCGAAGTGCCCCTCCGGCAAATCCGGAGGCTCGCTGGGCGAGTTCGGACAAGGCGACATGGTTCCCGAGTTCGATGCGGTCGTTTTCTCCGACCTGCCCATCGGCGCGGTGTCGGAGCCGGTGCGCACGCAGTTCGGCTATCACCTCCTGGAAGTCGAAAAACGAATCGGCTGAACCGAAAGCCGGAACGGATCAGCGGTTGAAGCGATCGGCGACATCGTCCGCAGCCTGGCGGAGTTCATCCATTGCGCTCTCGACGCCCGCCTTGGCGTCTTCCCAGGCGTCGGCGCCGGCGTTGCGGGCGGTCTCCAGCCTGGCCGCGAGCTGATCGCGCCTGGTGCGTAGATCGGTGATGGCCCGTTCCAGATTTGCTCGTACATCCGCATCCGCCTCGCGAGCCCTGTCTTCGAGTTCACTGATCCTGCGGTCGACGGCGTCCATCTGATTGCTCACGGTTTCCTCCAGATCTCTGTACTGTTCGGACATGTAGGCGGCGGCGTCATCGGCCGCATCTTCAACATCGTTGCGATCTCCGCACCCCGCGAGCAGCATTGCGGCTCCGGCGACGAACGCAGCGGGCAACATCCGAATATTCATTTGCTTTCTCCATACATTTTGTTCCGTTCCTCGAACGCTGCGACTCCTGTTCACGCTGAACATGCGTTGCAGTGCTTCCGTGCAGTTGACGCTAGGCGCGGCGGCGGGTTGTTTCCACCCCGTGACCGCGAGGAGCGGGACGCGCAAAATCCTGTCTGTCCATCAATAAAAATCACCCGCACGAACATGCGGGTGATTGTCTCTGGTGGAGATTGGATTGGCGAAATGCGAAGTGGCGACGCTATCGAAATCATGCTCTCCGGCGGCGCGCGAATCCGGCGCTGCCGAGCCCGATGAGACCGGCGCCCGCGAGGCCGAATCCCGTCGGCGCCGGAATCACAGCGCCGACTTTGAATTGGAACGCCAGCGTCGATTGTGAAGGCATCGAGCCGGCCCATGTCATCGTCGAATCGCCGCGAAGCAGAAAATCGCCGAGCGGCATGTCGCTGCGGATCCAGAGAATATCGACATCGCCTGCGCCGCTGGCGCTCGCGAGGCCCGCGAGCGCATCGCCATTCAATGTGAGATTGTCGATGGTCATCGTCGTGGTCTCGTTGGCCGAACGCGTCCGGATGAAGATGTCCGTTGCATCGGTGTCGATCGCATACTCCAGCGACACACCGTCAACGGTGTAGGTCGCCAGGCCCAGCGCAGCGTCGTACTCCAGCGAGAAGGGCGTGGCGACGCCGCTCTGCCATGCATAGTTGGCGGTCTGGGCGGGGCTCACTGTCGAGGCGCCGAGGGCCAGCTCGAAGGTGGCCGGGCCGCCGCCGGCGCCGATGCGGCCTTCCGCGACGTAGCGCTCAATGAAGGGAAGCGCGTTTGCTTCGGCGTCGGAGGATAGATTGCTGAGCGTGATCGTCGCGCCGAAGGCCGGGGCCGCGGCGGCGGCGACGAGCGCGCCCACGATAATGGTGCACGGAGCGATGGACATTGCTGGAACGACTCCTGACTCGAGTTGTTGACTGGCTGGATCTGGCGGCGACTCTGACCGGCGTTCATCCCATCGCGTCATTCGACACGCAGGATCAACGATCGGCGCTCTCCCACTCTTGCATCGACCCGAAACGGACACGCCGTTGAATGACGAAGCGGCATGATACTGCGATGCGCCGTTTCGTAAAGGGTGCAGATTGCGCTTTTGCGATCAATTGACAGTGCGCGATCTCAGAATCTGTTGACATGCGTGCGCAATCTTGAGAGCGGGGTCATTCTCGGGCGTGCGCCGACAGGGGCGTTGATTACGCCGCAAAAACTGTCGTCCGAGAACAAAAAAACCAGAAGGGACGCCGCGGACGGCGTCCCTTCTGGTCTCCGATCTTGCGTCCCGCGGCCACTTCACACGCCCTGCGGACAGGCGTCAGAAGGCGAGCGAGAGCAGCGCGAAGTATTCAAGATCGTTCTTGTCGGTGTCGGGTCCGGGTCGGCTGTCATATCGGTGTGTGGCGCCGAGTCGGAGCGAAAGGTTCATTTCCGGATCGACGAGGATCTCGTATCCCGCGTCGGTGTAGGTGCGGAACTCGCGCCGATCCCGGAAGGACGGGTACACCTCGGTCGTCACAAAGAAATTCTGGCGCTCCGTGATCTGCCAGATCAGATCCAGACCCGCGAGGCCTTCCCAGCGAAACTTGTTGTCATCGCCGCCGAAGGTTCGCGAACCACCGGCGCCGAGCCTGCCCCGCAGGGTGAGGTCGTCTTCCCGGATGAAGGTGTAGCTCGGGCCGGCGAAGCCGGAGAGTCGCCATTCCCAGTCCTGGAAGTCATCGAACTCGGCGCGTCCGAGCGCGAAGAAGCCCCATCGTGAATCTTCGAAGAGCCAGTCGTTGCGAGCGTTGAAGTTGGCGCGGTTCGTGGTCTTGCTGCCGTCGTCCGTTCCGTAGGTGTAAGAGGCCCGGGCCCGGGTCTCCATCAGGTCGGTGATGCGCTCGGTGCGGATTCCGGCGCGAAAGTTGAACGTCTCGGTGTTGCCCTCTGAGCCGTTCAGACCCAGTTCGGCGGAGCGTCGCCATCCCTCGAAGAACGCAGACCGCGGCAGGGCGGCGATGCGCTCTTTCTCTGTCTCCGATTCTTCCTGCATCACCGCCATCGACGCCTTCGCGGCCGCCAGCGATACGGGCAGTAGCGCTCCCGGCGACGCCGGCGACGATGCGCCCGCGATCACTGACGCCGGCTGGTACCGCATCGCATCACTGGAGTCGATGTCCATTCCGATGTTCCCGGCGGCGCCTGCCGCGCCCGCAATGGCGCCAACGCCGGTCAACGCCACGATCGTCTGCATGAGTTTCCTCACCGATGGTGTCCTTCCTGAAAACTGGTGAACTGAAGACGGGTGAAACAGGTTTCCCATCGTGCCTGCGCATCACTCCGCGCCGAAGTCCTGGCGCAGTTTGAGTCGCCAGAATAGCGATGCGGGCGGTGCGCAGACGACTCCCGATGGTGTGCAGAAGTCGTGGACAAATTGCGGTGGATCCGCCGGGCGCAAGCCTTGTTTATGCAAGAACTTACGGAACGCGGGCGGCGCCGGCGCCTCGCGCCGGGCGCCGGCGATCAGGCCGGGGCCGTCTGTCCGGCCTCAGTCGCGGCGGTGCGCAGATCATCAATGTCCTGCTGAATCGCCTTGCGAAGCGCACCGGCGAAGAGGAACGACATCGGCGACATCAGCCTGGCGCACAGCGTCTCCGGCCTGCAGCGCATCGACAGGTCAATGCGTGTCCCGGCGCCGTCGGGCGTAAATCGAAACTCGCTCGTCCACACCGATCCATGCGAATCGCACACCGCCGTGAACGTGGAGGGTGGATCGAACTCGGTGATTTCAAGCGTCTCCGTGCACTCGCGCTTCATCATGATGCGTGTTTCACGCCAGCGCGTGCCCTTGCCGATGGGGCCCTCCGTGAGCAACTCGATCTGCTCCACACCCCGAAGCCGGTTCGGCGCCTCGTGCAGATCTGTGAAAAGATCAAACACGCGCTCGGGCGGCGCCTCGATCCGGTCGCTCATTGTGATGTTCGCCATAAAGTCGCTCTCACTGTCGATGTCAGGCGGTGCGCGCAATCGCGACGGACGCCGCGAAGACGACAAGAGCATTGTCCTGCCGGCGCCGCTTCGATTCAAGTGAATTCTTCGCCTGCCGTCAGCGGGGAGCGTCCGCGGAATCCGAATCCTTCAGACGATCGCTGAATTTCCGCCGCACCTTTTCAACCTTGGGCATCGACACCGCCTGCACGTAGCCGCTCTGCGGATTCCGCGCCACATAGTCGTGGTGGTAGTCCTCGGCGATGTGGAAGGCGTCCAGCGGCTCCAGCGTGGTGACGATGGGGCGGTTGTGCGCGCCCGAGGCCTCCAGCTCGCGGATATATGCCTCCGCCGCGCGGCGCTCCTCCTCGTTTGCGAAGAAGATCGCCGAGCGGTACTGCGGCCCCACGTCGGGGCCCTGTCGGTTGAGCTGCGTCGGGTCGTGCGTCGCGAAGTGCACTTCGAGCAGTTTGGTGTAGCTGATGCGCGTCGGGTCGTAGATGATCTTGACCACCTCGGCGTGCTTCGTCCGGCCCGATGCGACGGCCTGGTAGTTGGCGTTGGCGGGGTCGCCGCCGGCATAACCGGGCAGGGCGTCGATCACGCCGTCGAGCTGCTCGAAGACCGCCTCGACGCACCAGAAACACCCACCCGCGAAGACGGCCTCGGCGACAGGGCCATCGTGATCGGCAGGGGGTGTGCGCGAAGACGCCGCGGGCCTCGCGGCGTCGGTCGGCGTCCCATCACCCGCGCCTCCTCCGGAACCCCCGGATCCCTGCACACGGGCGTCGCTGTCGCCGCCGGAGCAGCCGAGCGCAAGCAGACAGGCCGCGGTCAGTAGAATGAGAGTCAGCACCAGGCTCATGTTCATGATTTCTCCTCAGTGGGCGCGCGTGTGCGGACAGGCGGCCATGGGCCGGTAGTCCGGTTCGCCGCGGAGGCACATCGTAGGCGGATCAGTCCGCGTGCAGCAGCACGGCGAAGGCCCGCGCCACGAAGAACCACCCCGCCGCGTGGAAGGCGATGATGACCCACGATGTCAGCAGAAACCCCCGGCTCCGCGTCTTGTGGCGCAGCAGGCGGCGCGCCAGCACCCCCCCCGGCCAGCCGCCGAGGGCCTCGAGCGTGTGCAGGAATCGCTCGGGCGTGCGCCGGCGGCCGCGTCGAGCGGCCCGCTTGTCGTGGGAGTATGCGGCGAAGGCGATAAGGCTCATCACCAGGTAGACAAAGAGCGCAAGAAGCAGCGCGTTCTGGGCGTTCATCGGCGCAATTGTACCCTGCGCTGGGTGACATCACATGGAGACGCAAGAGCGCAGGGTTACAGCAGGGATGTCCGGATCTCTGATCGACTCCGAACGGAGGCTCCACCTCCGCGCTTTCCGCGCCGCCGCGTGAGACCCGAAGTCAGAACAGAAACCGCACCCCGATCGTGATCGCGAAGCGCGTCTCCGGGCGACGGTCCAGCTTCTGGATTGCGGGAAGCTGGAGCGACGCCTCCGCCGCGAAGCGCCGACCCTCGAAGAGCACCCCCGGCGCCAGGAAGACCTCGTGATCGCCGTTGGTCTCGTAGAGGCCGTTCATCTCCAGCACGGCGTAGATCGCCGCGTCGCTGGAGTCGGCGTAGTCGGCGGGGCTGACGCGGTAGAGATACGCCGCGTCGTAGCGCAGCAGGTCCGCCTTGCCCTTGCCCGCGAAGAGCGGCTCGCGTTCGGTCCCGGTGTTGAACTTCCACTGCCCCGAGAGGCTGAGGCCGTGGCGCCCGCGGATCATCGTTCCCACCGCCCCGACGATTGGATCCCACGAGTCGCTCGACACGCTGGTGAAGGTCGGGATCTCGAGGCCCGTGAGCAGGCTGACGCGGAGGGTGTCGATCGGGCCCGTGTCGTGGCGCAGCACGCGCCAGCGCATCATGGCGGTCACATCGTCAAGATCGAAGACGCTGCCGCTGTCGGCAGGGTCCGGCGCATCCACCTCGCGATACACCAGCGGCGCCGAGAGGCTGAACGAGATGTCGGAGGTGATGCCGTGGATCAGCGACGTCACGCTCGACCACTGCTCGACCTCGCGATCGCGCCCCGTCGGGTCGTCGCGCAGACGCGTGAACCGGATCTGCTCTCGCAGCACCGTGTGCCCCGGCGATGGCTGGGTGGCGGCGCCGGTGTTGATCGCCTCCTGGGCGTGCGCGATCGGCGGTGCGAGAAAGGGCGCAACGAGCGCGAGCGCTCCGGCGAGGATGTGCGGATGTGTACGCATGAAGTGTGTCTCCGTGCGGAATCGGATGGAAAGAGTGCGAAAGAGTGTGAACAGGATCGATGCGGTGTGTGGCGGAATAGATCGGGATCGGAATGGATCGGGGAGAGCGGGCCCGCCATTTCGATCGGGCGCTGTCTCCGAGGCTTCGTCGAAGACTCCTCAGCCTCGGCGTCTATCGGATGCGTCGAACAAGCCGTGTTGTGACGATGTCACGGATTCTGAAATCGCCAGTGTGTCAGGTCGCCAGCTCGCCAGCTCGCCAGCTCGCCAACTCGTCGATTTGTCAATTCGTCAATCTGCCGAACGCGCGTCTCTGCCTCGTCGCACAGTGCGCCATCGTCGCGCGTCTCTACCTCGTCGTACGGCGCGACCTCATCACACGGCGCGCCCTCATCGCCAAGGCGCCATCAAGACGCCGAGGCTGAGTCCTCGAAGCCTCGGGCCCGGCGCCCGCCGACACAGACCGCGCCGATTCGACCAGTCTCGAGCAATCGACGACAACAAAAATCAATCGTTCGGCGTCCGAATGCTCACCAGCGTGAAGCCCGCCTCATTGATGGCGCGGGCGAGCTGGGACCTCGTCGGCTTGGGCGACTCCGCCAGGCCGAGATAGACCTCGCCCTCGCCCAGGTCGGTCATCACGCTGTCGACGCCGCGCACCCGCATGAGCTGTTGGTCGATGTTGTGGGCGCACAGCGGGCAGCTCAGCCCGTGGACGACGAGTGTGGCCGAGGGGGCGTCGATGGCGGTGTCGTCGTCGCGCAGGGCGACGCCGCCGTTCGAATTGCTCTGCGTCGTCGCGCAGCCGGCGATGAACAGGATCGTGAACGCGAAAAGCGCAAGAATCAGGGAAATGCGCATGGGAATATCTCCGTGTGAATTGGTCTGGATTCAACGTGTGATCGATGTGAACGATGAGCGAGCAACGGACCCTCAAAGGGGCCGGCGCACAGAATCAGCGGTCGCGGGGCGCGACGGGCGCGCAGAATCCCCGCGGGTCGCCCGCTCTACGTTGTCCAGATGCACAGAACCGCCTGTGCCCGCACGCCGGCAAGGCGCGCCGGCTCGCTCCGCGGCGCTCGTGTCGCCGGACGCGTCTGCGTCGGCGCCATCACCACGATCTCGAGCGATCGCAGCGGCAGCAGGTCGCGAAGATCCTGCGCCGGCCGCGGCGCCGGCCGATCCGGCGAGGGCGTCCCGTCCTCAGGCGCCTGCGCCGAGCACTCGCACCCCAACGGGCAGCAGCACTCGATCGCGCAGCACGCCGCCACTCCGGCCGCGGCGGGCGTCGCCGGCGACTCAGCGCGGAATCCACCACCCAGCACGCCGAACAGGGCCTGCTGGAGAATCAGCGTCAGGATGAGCAAAAGCCTCGCAGACATTGGTCCACGAGAGTATAGACCACCCCCAACCCCGGTTGCGGCGGCGTCACGGGGCCGGGAAAACCCGGGGACCAGACGCCGCAGGCCGCAGGACTGAGTTCAGTCCTTCGGCTTCGCCTTGAGCAGCCGCTCCGCATCCTCTGGCGAGATCGAGCCCTCGGCGACGTACGCCGCCACCTCGCGCCGGGTCCGCTCCCGCTCCTTCTCGCGGTTGCCGTAGAAGATCGTGCCGAACACAATCGCGAAGATCGCGATCAGCCCGCCGACCGTGAGCGTCACCAGCGTGACGATCATGGCGCCTTCGGGGATGTCGTCGGTCGAGACGGTCGCAAGGCTGTTGAAGAGCGTGGTCAGTTCCAGCATGGGAGAGCTCCAGGGCGGGGCGGTGAGGACGCCCAGCCTACCCCGTATTTCCGATTCCAGCTCCCGCCGTTTCATCGCCGGACCGCAACCTACGCTCGCGCGTCCCCCCTCTCCCCCTGGAGGATTATGCGCCGTTCGGCGCGTGTTAGGCGCAGATTTTGGCGCGCGTCGCG
>RECQ01000003.1 GCA_007693965.1 Phycisphaeraceae bacterium
GGCGATCTCGACGGCCTCGAGGCTGCGCCAGGGGCCAAGACGGCGGATGATCTCGGTCTTGAACAGCCCGATCACCGTCTCGGCCAAGGCATTGTCGTAGCTGTCGCCGACGGCGAAGCGGGACGCGTGGCCCGCGTAGCGACCGAAGGCGCGATGCCCGCCTCGCCCAGGCGCTCGGTGTGGCGGATGGAGAGGTACTGGGACCCACGGTCGCTGTGATGAACCAGCCCGCCGCCCTTCGCAGGCCCTCTGGCGTGGATCGCCTGCTCCAGCGCGTCGAGCACGAAGCTCGCCTCGGCGGCGCGCGACACCCGCCAGCCGACGCTTGCAGAGTGGTCCGGGCTTGCCCGGACGAAACAGCCCAGTGGGCTGTTTCGAGCGATGCAAGGCCCGGAGGGCGCCGGGCGTAGGCGTCGATCACGAAGGCGACGTAGACGAAGCCGGCCCAGGTGGCCACGTAAGTGAAGTCGGAGACCCAAAGCCTGTTCGGCGCCGACGCCTTGAAGTCCCGGTTCACCCGGTCGAGCGGACAGGGCGCCGCCTTGTCGCTGATCGTGGTTCTCACTGATTTCCCTCGAACAATGCCCTGAAGACCCATCTGGCGCATAAGACGAGCGACAGTGCAGCGCGCCACGCTGACGCCTTCTCGGCCTAGCTGCCGCCAGACCTTGCGCACTCCGTAGACGCCGAAGTTCTCCGACCAGACCCGCCGGATCTCGTCGCCCCTCAGTGTCCTTTGTGAACAGGCAATCGGGGAACGGGTCAGCGAGGTCGAAGCCCTCACGCCAGCGGTGATCGAACCTGACCGCCCAAACCTCGGCCTCGCAGCCCTTGAGCGCCTTGCTGATGCTGCCGACAGCTTCTTCGCCGGGATTGTCGCGGTCGGCGACGATGAAGACAGTCTCGGCGCCTGCCTTTTGCAGCGCTGCCCAGTCGGTCTTGTGGGCGTTGTTGTGTGCGCCGTCGATCCAACCGAGATGCGCGGCGTGGTGAAGCTCCCGCCCCCACGGATGCCCCGCCAGAGCGTCGCGGGCCTCCCGCGTCACGCCTTCAACCATCCACCGAACGTGCGCTGCGGCCTTCGCTCCTTCGTGGATGAATACGACCTTGCGATCCTTGAGTTGATCGAGGCCCCACAACGGCAGTGGCCCATCAGGCTCGCGTGCCCGCCAGCGGTGATCGTCCCAGAAGGTCCAAGGGCGGTATCGCTTTTCGCCGCCTTCCTCTTCGATCCGCTCATGGAGCATCACGATCTTGCCGCTCATGTCGCGCAGCACGAATAGCGCCGTTTCGGGCTGGCCGACTGGGGCGCTCTTGGCGAGCACGTCGCTGGGCAGGCCAGATTCGATCATCCGGTCGAGCGGCAGGAACTCGGGGAAGCGGCCTTCGGCAACTGCGCCCGTTATCACTGCTGCGATGGTCGCCCGCTCATCATCGTCGGGCTCCAACTCCTCGGCTCGATCAGGCTTGGCGAACTGCGCCTTGACGATGACTTCACCAGCCTTGGTGAACCGACCACTGACGCGGTCGTGAAAGTATCGGCCGTTCTTCTCACGTATGCGCGCAGTCCATAGGCCACCTTGCGTTGCGCCGATCCGGTCGAGATATGTCCGGACAGCAGGAAGGTCCCCCACCCAAGAAAGCTTTGAGCCCTTTTCTTTCCCCTTCATTTCAGCGATAATTGTCTCACCTTTGGACGCTGGCTGGTCACCGCGCCCACGCTCCGGCCCCGGATGCTCTGCTGCAGCGCCGGGGCCGACACCCCCCTCAAACTCACTCATGGCTCGCCCCCTGCGCGGCGCGCGCAAAGCGTTCCGCCTTGAAGGGGCGGCGCCAGAGCGTGCTGTGGTCGGTGGTCGGCCCGACGAACTCCCATCCGTCGCCCGGCGGATGGCGGTGGGTGAAGGTCGGCACACCGGACGCATTGCTGAACGCAGCGAAGGTTGCCGTCGCCTCGAACGGTTCGCCGCCTTCCGGCATGAACCGCCAGACCGTGAGGTGGGGCACGGGCGGCTCGACAGCGTGGAACCGTTCGGCCCAGTCGCCTTCGAGAGCGACCGTCACCCAATATTGCGCGCGCGGCTCGGGCCATCCCTCGGGGAAGTCCGGGCGACCGCGCAGCGCGGCGTTGGTGCGGCGGGCTGACTCGGCGGCGGCGAGGGTGGCCGGGTTCAACGTGACCGTCATCCTCAAGGCCCGGTCAAACGGGTCTTTCAGCTTCACTGGCCCTTTCATGCCGCATCCTCCTGTTCGGAGGCGCGCGCGGCGACGAATGGAGTGCCTTTCTCGATGCACCACTGGCGCACATAGCCCAGCGACCAGACGCGGGCCTTGCCGTGGCGGCTGGGGGCAGCGAACTCGCCCTTCTTCACAAACTCTTCGATCTTGGATTTGGTCATTCGCGTCAGCAACGCGACCTCGGCAATGCCGAGCAGTGCCCAATCGGGCAGGTCGTCGTAGCGTGCCCCGGCGCGATAGCGCGGGATTGCGGCGGTGTCGCGGGGGCGCTGGCGGCGCGGGGCTTCAGTCTCAACTTGCTGCGGAATTTGCACAGCCGTCTCCGATCCTTTGGGGGGGTCGGCGGGCTGTGTCCTGGGGGGCGCAGCGCGTCACCGACCCGCTTGTTGGGGTCAAGGTGACAGCCGCTGTGGTGGGAGATTACCCGATCCCGCGGGGGTTGTGGCTGGTCGACGGAAAGCGACGCCCGTTTCGGGTTGAAAAGAAAGTGTTTTTTTGAGCCAGGCCGAAAAATTTCCTTTCGCCGCGCCGTGCAGCCGGTCAA
>RECQ01000047.1 GCA_007693965.1 Phycisphaeraceae bacterium
CGCGACGCGCGCCAAAATCTGCGCCTAACACGCGCCGAACGGCGCATAATCCTCCAAGGGGAGAGGGGGGCGGAGGCTCCTGCTTCGGGTGCGATGCGCACTGTGTGGAATCAGGGGGCGCCATCGACGAGCATTCCGCCGATCAAGGAAGCAGCGTTCGAGCGAGCTGTGCGGCTGCGTAAGACGATGACGCCGCCGGAGCGTCGGCTGTGGTCGCGGCTGCGAGCGGGGAGAGCGACGGGCCTCAAGTTCCGGCGTCAGCAGGTCATCGGTCCGTACATCGCTGATTTCTATTGTCACGCCGCCCGGCTCGTGGTTGAGGTCGACGGCGCCCGGCATGACGCCCGGGGCCCTTCGGATCAGCGGGGGGACGCATGGATGCAGCGTGAAGGCTTGCGCGTGATGCGGATTCCTGCATACCTTGTTGTGCGTGATCCGGATCGAGTCGCCGCGAGCGTTATGGAGCGAGCGCAAGAGTTGGTCCGCGCATCGCAATCCACAGAGAATCCGTGAGCCACAGAGACGTCGGCGCCACAACCCACTCCCCCTGGGAGAGGGCAGGGTGAGGGCTCCTTGCCTACTCCTTCTCCTTCGCTCGAAGTTCCCGGAGAGCCTGTATCACAAGCGGGCGCACAACTACAACCGAATGAGAAACAGGAGAGAGAAGGGGGAGAAGAAAGAGAAGAGGAGCCCTCTCCCCGGCCCTCTCCCAGGGGGAGAGGGTGGGGGAGCGGCCTCTTGCCAGTTTGGCGGTCTGCGGAGACACTGTTCCTCCGCGCCCGGCGGCCGCGGGCATTGTGTTTTCTTCGCCGCCGATGAACATCGCACTTCAGGGTGGACTTGAGACATGGCTGACACGGTGAAGAAGATCGGCGTCGTCGGCGCCGGACAGATGGGCGGCGGGATCGCGCAGGTCGCGGCGATGGCGGGGATCGAGGTGGTCGTCCACGACGCCTTCCCCGGCGCCATCGACAAGTGCAAGGGGCTGCACAGCAAGCTTCTCGCACGCGCCGTCGAGAAGCAGAAGATCACGCAGGCCGATATGGACGGCGCCCTGAAGCGCATCAGCTACACCGAATCGCTGGACGGGTTCAAGGGCGTCGACTGGGTGGTAGAGGCGATCGTCGAGGATGCGAAGGTCAAGCACGACCTGTTCCAGAAGCTCGCGACCATGCTTCCCGATGAGAAGGTCGTCCTCGCGACGAACACCAGCTCGATCAGCATCACGCAGATCGCCGCGGCGGCGGGTGATGCGGCCCATCGCATCGTGGGCATGCACTTCTTCAACCCTGTGCCTGTCATGCAGCTCGTCGAAGTCATCCGCGGCATGCAGACTTCCGACAACGTGGTCGACCGCACCGTCGCCCTCGCCGAGCGGATGGGCAAGACGCCGCTGAAGGCCAACGACCGCCCCGGCTTCGTGAGCAACCGCGTGCTCATGCCGCTGATCAACGAGGCGTTTCACGCGCTCATGGAGGGCGTCGCCGAGCCCGAGGCGATCGACGGCATCATGAAGCTCGGCTGCAACCATCCGATGGGCCCGCTGCGTCTGGCCGACTTCATCGGCCTTGACACCTGCGTGCACATCATGAACGTGCTGCACGAGGGGCTGGGCAACCCGAAGTATGCGCCGTGCCCGCTGCTGAAGCAGTATGTCGCGGCGGGTCGGCTCGGCGACAAGTCCGGCGCCGGCGTGTACGACTATTCGAAGAAATAGGCCGGCTGCTGCGATTCAGTTGTGCATGAACTTTGTGAGGTCCTCGACGGGCACGATCACGGGGCGCCAGAAGATCAGCAGCAGGATTCCCACCGCGAAGGCGATGGCGAAGAGCCCCGCCACCATGCCGAGCAGGCGCCGGTTGCCCAGCATCCCCACGATGCAGGTCTTGAAGATCATGTTCGACAACGAGGCGAGGATGATCGCGCGCCACGCGATGTCGGCCGAGAGGCGGTTTTCCTCGACGAGGCGGGCGGTGGAGAGGGTGATGGCGTCCATGTCGGTGAGGCCGGAGATGGCGGCGACGGCGTAGATGCCGCGGTCGTCGAAGAACTGCTTCGATGCGGCGACGGCGAAGAGCACCACGGTGTACATGACGCCGAAGACGAGGGCGAAGCGGAGCTCGCTGGGGTTCTCCTGCTCGGGCATCTCGATCTGGACGCCGCGGGTGCGGAGCCACATCGCCAGCCCCAGCGCCAGCGTGACGGCGAGCATGATGCAGACGGGCCACGCCGCCACGGGCATGAGGCTCGGCCCCACGAGTGAGATCTCGATGAGCACGCGCACGTACATCACCGCGGTGGCGAGGACGACGATCATGGCGGCGACGGGCGCCAGGTCCGGCGCGGTCGCCGCCCGGCGCGCGTAGCTGACGGTGGTGGCGGTGCTGGAGATCATGCCGCCGATGAGGCCGCTGAGCACGAGGCCGGCCTGCCTCCGGAAGAACTTGTAGCTGAGGTAGCCGCCCAGGCTGATGCCGGTGACGAGCACCACCATGAGCCAGGTGATGCGGGGGTTGAAGACTTCGAGGGGGCCGAAGGTGCGGTCGGGCAGCACGGGCAGGATGACCAGGCTGATCAGCACGAACTGCATGATGGCGCGGACGTCCTTGTCGCCGAGCGCCTTGGCGAAGCGGCGCAGTGTCTGCTTGGCGTGCAGCAGGATGGCGACAACGGCGCCGACGGCGACGGCGATCTCGGTCGGGCCGATGACGAGGAAGGCGCCGACGAAGTACATCAGGAAGATGGCGATCTCGGTGGTGATGCCGGGCTTGTACTCGCCGCGGCGGATCTTGAAGACGTTGCTCACCGCCGTGGCGACCGCGAGCGCCAGCAGGCCGGCGCCGACGGTCCACCCGCCGAGCGGCCCGGCCATCAGCCCGGCGACGGTTCCCAGCAGTGTGATGAGAGGGAACGTGCGAATGCCGGCGATGTGCGAAGAGACGCGCTCTCGTTGCATGCCGACGAGCAGCCCCAGCCCGAGCGAAATGCCCAGGGCCATGAAGGCGTCCGCGGAATCAATGGAGACTCCGTTCATCTTCACAAGAATTTAGCAGAATCGGGCTTGCATGTCGCTTGGGGCGAATCTCGGCGCTTCAGCGGCCGAGGAACTTCTCCACCAGGACGGAACGCAGCACCGCATCGGTGATTGGTTTGTGCAGACGCTGGGCCTTGAGCAGCTCGTCGGGGAGCAGGTGGGGGCTGGAGTATCCCGTGATGAAGATGTAGGGCAACCCTCTGTTGTGCAGGCGCTCGGCGATGGGCGCACTGGTTCCGCCGCGGATGTTGATGTCGAGGATGCCTCCGGACAAGTCGCATTGATCCGCGAGTTGCTCCGCCTCTTCGACGCTCGGCGCCGGGCCGACAACATCGCACCCCCATGACTCCAGCATTCGCTTGAGCGAAGATGCGATCATGAAATTATCTTCAACGACAAGGATCCTGAGACCCTTGAGCGCCCGCGATCCGGCTGCTTCCATTGAGCGCCTCCAATCCTCGAACGAATGGAGGAAGCAGAAGGTGACTGGTGAATCACATGGTGTGCGCGGCAGGTTTGCCTGATTCATGTTCGGGAATGATGGAGTCCAGGGGCGCTTGAAGCGTACAGGCAAGTCCCTCTGTATGGAAGCGCATTTCGACTGTGCCGTTGAGCTCGTAGTTGACGGCGCCCTCGATCAGGTCTGACCCGAGGCCGCGGCGTGAAGGCGCCTCGACTGCTGGTCCGTCTGACTCCCGCCACTCCAGGAAGAAGGTTGGAACAGGCCCTTGATTGTCGACGTTGACCTCCTCAATTCGCCAGTGCGCTGCGACACGGCCGCCGGGGACGGAGAGCGAGCCGTACTTGGCGGCGTTGGTCGCCAGTTCATGCACCGCCATGCACAGAACCGGCGCCGCGGTGGGAGAGAGCTCGATGTCCTCGCCCTCGATGGTCACGGTCGAATCCTGATTCATGGCGTATGCCTCGAGGGTGCGCTCCATGAGTTGCCGCAGGCTGATCCCCTCCCAGCGGCTGTAGGCGAGCAGCGCGTGCATCCGGGCCAGGGCGCGGATTCTCCCGGTGAACGACTCGGCGAACTGATCGAGCGAATCGGAGACCCTGAACGTGCTCTCCGCGATTGAGAGGACAGTCGCCAAGTTGTTCTTCACACGGTGGTCGAGCTCCTGCATCATGAGCTTCTGGCGTCGCTCGGCGGCTTTCTTCTCGGTGATGTCCGTGATGCCGCCGACCATGCGGATGGGTTTGCCCTGGCTGTCGCGCAGGATGTCGCCGCGATCGTGAACGATTGCGTATGAGCCGTCGGCGCGTCTGAGTCGGTACTCCTCAGACCAGTGAACGTCATCGTCGCTGCGTCTGATGCGGTTGAGCGAAGCGGAGACCCGGGATCTGTCCTCGGGATGCACGAGGTTGGCCCACCAGTCGATTTTACTTGACTGCTCCTCGAGCGTATGTCCGAAGAGCTGAGTCATCCCCTCGCTCCACCAGATGTGGTCATGCACGAGGTCCCAGTCCCAGATGACATCCGTGGTGGCGCTGGCCACCACATGGAATCGCTCTTCGCTCAGTTTGAGGGCATTCTCCGCTTCGACTCGCTCTGTGATGTCGCGCCCCGCGGACTGAACCTCGACGAGTCGGCCCGAGTCATCGAAGACGGGCCGGTCCCGCCACTGCATCCAGCGCCGTCTTCCGGCATGATCGATGATGAGGTTTTCGTATGTGTTGACGCCGACGTTCGGCCCGGCTTGCAGCGCTGTTTCGATCATGCTCTGCTTGAAGTCGCGGGTTTCTTCCGAGACGAAGTCAATCCACTTCCTGCCGGTGAGTTCGGCTCCGGAGTCGCCGGCGAACATTCTCTGATAGGCATCGTTGACGAACGTGAGCGTCGTATCCGGTTTCCACCGGCACAGCAGCTCAGTCTGGGCCTCGACGACGTGGCGATACAGGGCTTCGCGGTGCGCCAGGGCCTTGCTTGCTCGCACGCGCTCGAGGAACGACCGCAGCAGACTTGCGACGGCGTTGAGCAGGTTGCGCTCTTCGGGCAGAAATTCATCATCTCCGGCGTCGGGATCGGGGCCATCCGGATAGACGACCTCGATGCGCCCGGATTCGCCGTGGATCGTCGTAAACTCGGCGGCGAGCATGTGCCCGGACACCGTGAAACCCCCGGTCCCATGCTCTTCTCCTGCAAAAACGACGCGAACCTCGACGCGATCGGGAGAACGAAGCGCGCCCTTCATCACCGCCGCCACGCTGGAGAGCGCCTGGCTCGTCACGACCGAAGGGTCCTGGAGCAGGTCGAGCACCCTGTTGAGCGCCTGCATTTCCTTGACGCGCTCGTGCAGCTCCGCCAGCAGTCGCTGCTTCTCGCGCGAGGCATGCATCTGGTCCGTGATGTCGAGCGCGAACCCGCCCACGAGTCGACGCCCATCGATGTCCCGGACAGGAAATTTCAGGATCTGCCAGATGTGATCCTGCCCATCGGGGTTGGGAATGGTTTCCTGCGTTTCAATGGTCCGGTCAGAGCTGAGCGCGAGATCGTCGTTGCTTTTGAGCTCCGCGGCGACCTCGGGCGGGAACAGGTCTGCATCAGTCCGGCCGATCACCTCTTCTGGAGTCAGCCGATATTCATTCAGAATCGTCTTGTTGAGGTAGACGTATCTGCCGCCCTCGTCCTTGAGCCACGCGCCGGCGGGGCTGTTGTTCATGAAGGCGACGAAGCGGCCTTCGCTCTCCCGAAGTCTGTCCTCGGCGTTTTTCCGCTCGGTGATGTCCGAGACCATCGCCAGCGCGCCCTGGAATTCTGAATTCTCATCCATGAACGGGCTGGCGATCATGTGAACCCAGATGATCCCGCCGTCGCGCCTGACCAGCCTGATGTCGACATCCTCGGCGACGCCGCGCTCCCGCCGCCTGATGAGCTCGGTCAATTCATCATCATGCTCAGGCGCGACCAGTTCGCGTGCGTCGCGGCCATGGAGCTCCTCCGGCTCATACCCGAGCATCTCGGCCATCCGGTTGTTCACGAACGTGGTGCGCCAGGACTCATCGACGACCCACACCCCCTCATGGGTGGTCTCGATGATGCGCCGGTACTGCTCCTCGCTCTGGCGCCTGGCCCGCTCCGCCGCCACCCTGTCGCTCACATCGCGGATGATGACCTGGATGGCGGATCGTCCCTCATGAATGCAGCCGCTGGCGGCGACCTCGACCTCCACCGGTGAACCATCGAGCCGCAGAAAACGCTCCTCCAGCCTCGGCACGGACTCGCCACGCTCTAGCACGGCCTGAATCCGTTCTTTGACGATCGGGACGAACTCCGGATCAATGTGGCTGAGCGCCGGCCTGCCGATCAGATCGTCAGGCGTCGAGGCGCCCAGGATTTCGGCCGCCGCCATGTTGGCGTAGACGAAGCGGTTGTCCTGGTTGATGAGAATGCCGACCGGGGCGCCCTCGACCAGTCGCTGGTAGCGCTGCTCGGTCTCGCGCAGGGCGGTCTCCGCGGCGCGCTGGCCGCTCAGATCAGTGATGAGCATGAAAGAACCTCTGATGGCTCCATGCTCATCCCTGTCCGGGGCGCATTCGAGGTTGACCGTTCGACGACCCCGCATCGTCTCGATCTCGAACTCGTACGACACGCGCTCGCCGGCCAGAGCCGCCTTGATGTGAGCTTTCAACTTCTCATCGGAGTCTGCGCCGAGGATTTCTTCCGGCGATTTTCCGATGAATGATGAGGATCGATGACCGAACCAGTCCTGGAATCGACTGTTGCCGAGTCGGATCCGCCCTTCGGAGTCAAGACGGGAAATCAGCGCCGGAAGATTGTCGAGCAGGCCCTGGAGCTCAGTTTCTCGCGCCCGCGTGATGTGCGCCAGTCGCTTGGTGAGGAGATAGAAAATCACTCCCATCACCAGGACAAATCCCCATCCCTTGAGCGTCTGGAACAGGCGCTCCTGCTCAATCTGCAGCCCCAGCAGTTGAGGCGTCAGATCCGAGAAGAAGATCCAGGCGAAGCCGATCAGCACGAACACCGCCGCGGCGCGGAGCGGCGTGAGTCGCATCATCCAGCTTCGGGGGTCGCGGTCGCGGTCCATTGATTCTCCGCGCATCGGGCAGGGAAAGATCCCCCCGGGACAGGCCAGGTCCGATTATCGGGCGCCTGACCCGGGGACTCCACCCATCATCTCATCCTTCGGTCGATCCTGTCGCGCTGCGTTCCGCGCCGCCCCGGCTCGCCCGGCGGCCCCACCCGCCCGAGGAGGCGGATCCTCAAAAAACCCGCTCCCCTCGGCTACACTAGGGCATGACCACCGCCCCCAATTCATCAAGACGCCCCCCAGCCCGCATCACCGGTCCCCGCATCGACGGGGGCGACGCGTCGGGAGGCCCGCTCGATCCCAACGCCGTCACCATCTCCGGCGTCTTCCTCGATCCCGCCTACGGGCCTGAGAGCACGATCGAGTCACTCAGCAACTTCGAGCGCGACATTAACGAGCCCGGCGCCTTCCCCTACACCCGGGGCCTCTTCCCCCAGGGCTACCGCACCCGCCTCTGGACCATGCGCCAGTTCGCAGGCTTCGGCTCCGCCGACGACACCAACAAGCGCTTCAAGTATCTGCTCCACAACGCCAAGACCAGCACCAAGGCCAACACCGGCCTCTCCACCGCCTTCGATCTGCCCACGCTGATGGGACGCGATTCTGATGATCCGCTCTCCGCCGGCGAGGTCGGCCGCTGCGGCGTGGCCATCGACACCATCGAGGACATGCACCGCCTCTACGCCGACATCCCCATCGATCAGGTGACAGTCAGCCAGACCATCAACGGACCCGCCGCGGTCATCTGGGCGATGTATCTCGCCATGGCGCGCCAGCGGAATATTTCCTGGGACACCCTCGGCGGCACGCTGCAGAACGACATCCTCAAGGAGTTCCACTCGCAGAACGAGTTCATCTATCCGCCCGAGGCGTCGGTGAAGCTGGTGGTGGACACCATCGAGTTCCAGACGAAGCACGTGCCGAAGTGGCACTCGGTGTCGATCTCGGGCTACCACATCCGTGAGTCGGGCTCGACGGCGACGCAGGAGCTGGCCTTCACGCTGCGCGACGGGATGGAGTATGTCGAGGCGTGCATCGAGCGCGGCCTGGATATTGACAGCTTCGCCCCACGACTCAGCTTCTTCTTCAACAGCCACAACGAGTTCTTCGAGGAGATCTGCAAGCTCCGGGCCGCCCGGCGCATCTGGGCCCGCATGATGCGCGACCGCTACGGGGCCAAGAGCGAGAAGAGCTGGTGGATGAAGACCCACGTCCAGACCGCCGGCTGCTCGCTCACCGAGCAGCAGCCGATGAACAACATCGTCCGCGTCGCCTACCAGGCGATGGCGGGCGTCCTCGGCGGCTGCCAGAGCCTGCACACCGATTCGATGGACGAGACCCTCGGCCTGCCCACCGAGCAGGCGGTGAAGGTCGCCCTGCGCACCCAGCAGATCCTCGCCCACGAGACGGGCGTCACCCGCGTGACCGACCCGCTGGGCGGCTCGTGGTTCGTCGAGGCCCTTACCGACACGATGGAGGAGGAGGCCCTCAGCTACATCGCCGAGATCGACGAGATGGGCGGCGGGGCGTATCCCGAGGGCCGGGCCGGCGTCGTCTCCGGGATCAACCGCGGCTACTTCCGTCGCCAGATCGCCGAGGCCGCGTACCGCTTCAGCCAGGAATGCGAGGCGGGCGATCGCATCATCGTGGGCGTGAACGAGTACATCGACGAGGAAGAGTCGCGCCCCATCGAGATCCTCCAGATCCCGCACGCGGTCGAGGACGACCAGGTCGAGCGGCTCACCAAGTTCAAGAAACAGCGCGACGCCAAGGGCGCTGAGAAGGCACTCGAAACGATCCGGGCCGCGGCCAGAGCGGATGAGAACGTCATGCCCAGCCTCGTCGAAGGCGCCGAAGCCGGCTGCACGCTCGGCGAGATGGTGCAGGCGATGGCGGATGTGTACGGGCGGTACAACGGCGGGCCGGAGTGGTGAGGATTGGCGTTGCGACTCCGGAGCGCGCATCACCTGGAGAGCTTGGCATGCACATAGAGGACATTCGCAAGGCGAGCAGATCTGAGCCCTTCAGGCCGTTCACAGTCAATCTGGCCGACGGTCGCAGTTTTCGCGTCCAGCATCCTGAGTTTATTGCGATCCCCCCACAGGGGCGGCGCACGGTCATCGTCTTTCTGCCCGGCGATGAGGGATTCGAGATCATCGATCCGACCATGGTTGCTTCACTGACGGTCTCAGACAACGGAGAGTCGAACCACAGTCGGAGAGCCGGCTGATCGTGAATGGCTGAAAGGCCGTCAGAATGATTGACGCCTTCGCGCCTGAAGAGTGTTTCGAGGCGCGTTGTCCATGCGGTCTGATCATCATGACGATGCACGGCGTTGGGATATCCGCCACGCCGCCCCCGCCGACGTCCCCGTCATCCGGCGCCGTGGGGGGACGCGTTCATGGCCCTCGGACTGACTCCCGGCGCTCTTCGAAACGTGCGCGGGCGCGTCGTCTACGCGCCGCCATTCGGCCTCGACGGAATCGACCCAGACGCGCCCCGCACATCCCCCGCAGCAGGATGACGCCAGCGACCCTCGCGCGGCGTGTGAATCCGGGGGGTTTCGGAATTCCTGGTCATGCCGCGGCCGACGACCGCCGAGGAGAAACGCATCAATTTCATTGATTCGCAACCGGCGCTTCGGTAGTCTGGAATTGCGTCGGAAGCACAGTCTGGCGCAGAAGCTGTCCCTTGCACAGGGGACGAGGAGTCTGATGATGTCCATTGCGATGCGCGCGTGCGCGGCTGTCGCTGCGCTGTCCGTTCATTGGGCCGCGGCGGCGGGTCCGTCCGCTCCAGCCATTCCCATCGAGTGGAAGGCGACCGGTGTGGTGACGACCGTCGGCGGCGTGTCCGCGGGCGATGTCCTCGCGGGCGCGCTCCCCGGCGATCGGCTGCTGCTTCACGCCAGGTTCGACGCTGTCGATTTCTGGAGTGAGTCGTCCGATCACACCCCCGGCGCCGCCGTCGAGGCGATGAGCTATCGCCTGACCAGCGCCGCGCCGGTCGCGAGCGTCTCGATCACGCGGGACGATGTGATCATTGCGACCTACTACTCGAGCGAGATGCTCGCCACCGTTCATGACGAACGGGCCGGCGCCGGCCCCGGCAGGGACGCCGTCGAGTTCACGATCATCATCGACCCGCACAGCCTGCCGAAGGACTTCTCCGGCGGCGCCCGGACGCTCGAGCTCTCGATCATCGCCGTCGGACCGGAGTCGGCGCTGGACTCGGCCGGCTTCCCACTCTCCCTGAGCGTCGACGACTTCACATCCGTCGAGTTCACATTCACGCTGCTGGATGAGGACTCCGGCGAGGCGAGAGCGCTCCTGAGCGGCGTCATCGAGGAGTGGAGCTGGGCCGTCGTGCCCGGGCCGGGAACGCTCTCGCTGGCGCTGCTGGCGATCCCGGTCGCGCTGCGCCGGCGCCGCTGATTTGGCGCGAGGGGGCCGCAGCGGTCACACTTCTGCGCACTTCTCCGGGATGCGCCGATCCACGATCGATTTCACGAGTCGGCGCGCGGTCTCCACGGTCTGCTCTTCGCGGGTGACGTGGCGCGTCACATAGGCGCCTTCGAGGATCATGGCGATCTCCTGCGCAAGCTGCTCCGCATCGTCGGCGCCGGCGTAGGCGCCGAGCTGGCGGATGATGTCCTCGAGCGACTTCTTGTGCTCCGCCGCCGCCATGTGGACCGGATCGTGCTTCAGCGGGAACTCGACCGCGACGTTGATGAAAATACACCCATTGTACTCGCCCGCGTTGAACGCGAAGTTGAGCACCTCGGGAACCGCGAGCAGCTGCGCGCGAGGGGAGTCGCCGCCGTGCTGATGCAGGATGTTCATGAACGTGTCGCGCCACCAGCGGTCGTGCTTGCGCAGCGCCTCAAGGACCAGGTCTTCCTTGCTTGAGAAGTGGTTGTAGAACGTCGTCTTCGTCACGCCGACGTCCGCGAGAATGCGGTCGAGGCCGACGCTGTGAAAACCATCCTTGTAGAACAGGTCGTGGGCGACGCTGATGAGGCGGTCTCGTGTCGAGCTCGCCATGTTGTGCATCTCCCCGGCGGAGTCTGACGCCGCCGGCGTCCGGACGCCGCGGCGGCAGGCGGCGCCACCCGGCCCGCGGCTCTTGACTCCAAGTCAACATCAAGTGAACCCGAAGTCAAGCGGCGCGGGGGCAACGCGCTCGTATGTTCTTCCGAAAGAGTCGGGCGACGGGGCGGGACAAGGCCCGCCGCCGAAGCGTCCGACACGGATTCTGGTTCAGCATCAATCCTGAAAGGAGACAGCAATGTCATCAGCCGCCACGCAGAACACAGTCGTCAACGGCGTCTCACTCGACGCCCTCCAGAAGCTCGTCGAGAGCGTCAAGGCCGACGCACGCAACGGCCTCGCCGGCTTCCACGCACGCACCCGCTGGACCGGCGGCACGAAATCGGAATCGACTACCGATTCCTGGACCATCGGCGCCGAAAGCAAGCCCCGTGGCTACACCATCCGCACCGACGAGCCGCCCGAGCTCTGCGGCGGGAACACCGCGGCCAACCCCCAGGAGGTCCTGATGAGCGCCGTCAACGCCTGCATGATGGTCGGCTATGTCGCGCTCGCCGCCATCGAGGGGATCACACTCGAATCGCTCGAGATCGAGACCACGGGCGAACTCGACCTCCGCGGCTTCCTCGGCCTCGATCCGACCGTCAACCCCGGCTACGACACGTTGCAGTGCACCGTGCGCATCAAGGGCGACGGAACTCCCGAACAGTTCCGCAGGATCCACCAGCTCGTCCAGGCCACCAGCCCCAACTACGCCAACATCACCAGAGCCATCCGCTTCTATCCGGAGCTGGTCGTGGGCTGATTCGCTCGGCGCTCCCGCGCCGCCCGGACACGGCCGACAACTCGTCGGCGCTCCGGGCCGCGCGAGGGCGGTTCCATTGGTGAGATCCATACGAGTGTCGCCGCAACTCGCGAGATACGATGCAGATCGCACATCTTCGGGAGGCAGCCATGATCGACCCTGTCAATCTCGCGGCGAAGTTTGCGATGTTTCATGATCACTGGCGCCCGCGCCTCGCCGCGGAGCTGAACGACCACGCGGTGAAGCTCGTGAAGCTCAAGGGTGAATTCGTCTGGCACAGGCACGAGCATGAGGACGAGTTGTTCCTGGTGGTGAAAGGTTCACTCGTAATCCGCCTGCGGGATGGGGAGATCCGACTTGGGGAGGGAGAGCTGGCGGTCATTCCCCGGGGTGTGGAGCACCTGCCCGTGGCAGATGAAGAGGCCTGGGTGGTGCTGATCGAACCCGGTTCGACGCTGAATACTGGCGAAGTGCGGTCCGGGCGGACGGTCGAACACCCGGAGCGGATCTGAGGCCGAAAGGGCCATTCCGCCCAGACAGCCGCGATTTCGGCCTCTGGAACGGGAGCGGTCGGGAGGACGGAAAACCCCCGGCGGGGCCTTGGTCCGCGGAAAAAGGGAATTGCCGCCCGCCCGCCGCCGATCGATGGTAGAATGTTCCGCGATGAGCATGCCCGGCGACAGTCGGCGGGCGGCCTATCAACCGAGGCGGATCGGATTCCCGAGCGTCGGCAGCGGTTCAGAAAAATACTCGGGATTTCGGATACGCATCGTGAAGAAGATCTATGTCGGTAATCTGCCCTACAGCGTGAATGACGCTGAGATCCGTAAAATGTTCGAGTCTCACGGCGAGGTCGCTTCGGCGTCCGTCGTGCTCGATCGTGACACGGGTCGTCCCCGCGGCTTCGGCTTCGTCGAAATGTCCAACAACGACGAAGCAGACGCGGCCATCAACGCCATGAACGGTCAGGAAATGGGCGGTCGCGCTCTGGTCGTCAACGAGGCTCGTCCCCGCGAGAACAGCGGTGGCGGCGGCGGTCGTGGCGGCTACGGCGGCGGCGGTGGTGGCGGCGGCGGTGGTCGCCGCGGCGGCTGGTGATTCGCCGGGCTGACCCTCCCCGGTCGGCCTGACCTGTCATCCAGAATCACAACAGTCATGACGCCCCCGGGCCTTTGGGTCCGGGGGCTTTTCATTGCGCCGGTCTTCGACTCGGCGATCGCCGGTGTCGGAGCGCACGGCCTCCGATCCGCCGATTTCATCGCGATGGCGTCGCGAATCGGGCGTCTTCGCTCACTACACTTTCCGACCGATGTCTGATCACGAACACGCGATTGAGCAGGAGAACGCCGCGGCGATCGCGGAGGCTTCGCCGGAGCCGTCCGCCTCTGATGCGGACATCGCTCCTCTCGAAGAGCCGGAGCCGACTTCCGCTCGGCGCCGCTACCTCATCGCAGAGTTCATCATTCTCTTCGGCGGCGGGCCGCTGCTGCACTACTTCGACCTCGTGCCCCTGCATGCCTTTCTCGGCCTCTACTTCTTCACGATCCTGTGCGTGACGTTGCTTCTCTTTGACCGCA
This sequence comes from Phycisphaeraceae bacterium, assembly GCA_007693965.1. GTDB lineage: Bacteria > Planctomycetota > Phycisphaerae > Phycisphaerales > UBA1924 > RECQ01. The sequence continues at coordinate 13,521 of RECQ01000047.1, forward strand.
CCTTCGATCGGAGTCGGTTCCTGCGTATTCGTGGGACGTGGCCGCACATCCGGGCCGCCACGCTGCTCTTCCTCCCCCTCGCCGCTGTATTGACCGCGGCGCTCATGATCTTCGAACCCGAACGCCTCTTCTCCCTGATCCGCAGCCGCCCCGACATCTGGCTGATGGTGATGTGCCTGTACCCGATCCTCTCGGTCTATCCGCAGGAGCTGATCTACCGCACTTTCCTCTTCCACCGCTACCGGCACATCTTCACCCGGCCGTGGGTGATGATCACCGCCAGCGCCCTCTCCTTCGGATACATGCACATTCTGTTTCATCACTGGGTCTCGGTGGCGCTGACGATCATCGGCGGCTACCTCTTCGCCTGGACCTACCACCGCTCGCAGTCAACCTTCGCCGCATGGGTCGAGCACGCCCTGTGGGGCTGCTTCATCTTCACCATCGGCCTGGGCTGGTACTTCTTCGCCGGGCGCGATCCCTTGCCGGGCTGATCGTGGCGGCACGGCTCTCCGAGCCGTGGGTCTTGATGCACATTGTCAGTGAATCACGGCTCGAAGAGCCGCGCCGCCAGTTCAAACCCGTTGCTCAGTTCGCTTCGCCCCTCCCCCGCATCACACCCCGCATGCGCTCCGCCACCGGCCACACGAGCCACATGATGAGCATGCCAATCTGCACGATCAGCCACATCAAGATCAGCCGGTGCGGCCAGGGGCCCAGCGCGTTGATCAGCGTGTCGCGATCCGGGGTGGCGTCGCCGAGGTAGCCGTAGTTCACGCCGAGCAGGATGTTGAATGGGATGAGGAGGCCCGCATAGACGGCGTTCGCGACGCTCACACGAATGTAATCCGCGAAGACCGGGCGATACCCCCGCGCGATCAGGTCATACAGCGCCGAGCCCACGATCTGCGTGTGCCCGATCCAGAAAAGCCAGTAGCGCAGATGCCCGGCGCCGTGCTCGAGCACCGGCGTGAAAAAGGCCTGCGTCGAGAGGCCGAGCCCCCAGAAATAGAGCAGCGTCCGCAGCCACTTGCTCTTCGTCAGCAATGCAAAGGGGGCGATCCACGCCGCAGCGTCGCAGACGTGCAGCGGCAGGCTCCGCCCCAGCTCGTAGTTCGATGGCAGCAGCCACCACACGACCGCGAAGCCCTGCCACAAGACGATCGCCGCGCACCAGCCGATCCGCAGCCGGCGCTCGCGGGCGGTGTCGGCCCAGCGTCTGCCCAGCAGGCAGATCCCGATCATCACCATCGCGCAGACCGCCACCGTGACGAGGTGGAAGAGCGTGAAGGAGTGAAACTCCTCGAGCCACGAGCCGGCGCTCGCCGCCGCGGCGTCTACGGGAAATGGCGCATCGGGCGTCATCGCGCACCGATCTTATCCGCTGCGCGCGCCCGAGTCGGCGCTCACGCCTCCTCCGGGTGCAGAAAGCTCAGGTGCAGTTCGGCGTGGCGGAGCTGGAGCGTCGTCCACTGCTCGTGCGTGAGCCGGCCGAAGACGGGGCTCGGCTGCGTCATCTTCTCGCCGCCGCGCATGCGCTGGAGCTGGATGCGCAGCCGCTCGGCGCCGGTCACGCGGTCGACGCCCTTCTCAGGAAGCAGCGCCTCGGAGGCGCCGCGGAGCTTCAGCCCCGCGGGGATCGGCTTGCCGAACGCCACCACCCGCACGATGCGACCCAGTAGCCGGATCGCGATGGGCGCCTTGAACGGAAACCCGTCGTAGGCGAAGCGGATCAGCTTCGCCACATGGTCGAGCGACTCGCCCACCGTCCAGTTTCCCGCAGTGCGCACGGAGGGCGCCAGCAGGATGCGCTCCAGGTCCGACAGCACATCGTCCGCCGACTCGAAGTGCAGCTCGCGCCGGTCGGTCACCTTCGCCGTGTGCACGGGCTTTGACGTCATGCCGGAAGTGTACACGCAGACGGCCGCGCCTCGCACGGCCGGCGATCGCCCGGCCGCGACGGGGTACCATGAGCGAATGACCAATCTCATCATCGTCGCCGCCGTCACCGCGGCGGCGCTGCTCGCCGGCGCCGGCGCGCTCCACGCGATCCCACGACTCGGCGCCGCCGGCCGCAAACTCGGCGACTCCTTCGGCCGGGCGCCGCTGCTGGACCTGATCGTCACCTTTTTCCTGATCGCGCCGCTCGTCGTCGGACCCATCGTCGCGGGATGGTGGGGGATCGTCGCGGCCCTGGTCGGGCAGATCGTCGCGCTGCAGACCTGGGTCTTCCTGCACGAGCTGGCCCACCCCGCCGCCCGCCGCGGCCCGCGCATCGTCAAGACCATGAACCGCATCGTCGGGCGCTGGCGCAACCACGCCGCGGTGTGGGCGACGGCCACGGTGGTGCCCCTCTTCTGGTTGGTGCGGCTGGCGCAGATCTTCGTGTATCCGCTGCTGACGCTCCTCATCGGCCTGCCGCGCTACAAGGCGGCGGACTGGGTGAACGTGTCGCGCCACAAGTTCGAGGGCCTCGTCGGCCACGACCTGATCTGGTGCCTCTACTGCGACTGGATGACGGGCGTCTGGTCGCTCGGCTCGGAGATGCTGCGCAACGTCGAATCGTTCTGGTGCCCCATCCGCTTCGCCAGCGGCAAGAAGTGCGAGAATTGCAAGCTCGACTTCCCCGATGTCGTCGGCGACTGGGTCGCCGCGGACGCAGGGATGAAGGAAGTCACGGAGGTTCTCGAAGAGAAGTACGCGGGACGGAAGGAGCGCTCGTGGTTCGGGCATCCGGCGCGGCTGACGGTCGAGGGGCGGGATGTGAAGGACTGAGCGGGCAAGGCCGCGAGTTGGAGACGCATGGCGTCTGAACGCCATACAATTCAAGGGGATTGATCAATATGCAGCGCGAATCAAACACTCCGACCCGCCGCCGCAGGCTCCGCCGGTTCGCGCTGATCGGCGTCGCGGTGGTCACGGTGTGCGGCATCGCGCTCGCCGCCGTCGGCTGCGGCGCCACGATCAAACCGCCCGCCGACCCATCCAATCCCGCCACCGTCTACATCATCGACTACGGACGCCACACCAGCCTCGTGCTTCCACGCGAATCGGGCGAGCACGTCGAATACTCCTACGGCGAGTGGAGCTGGTACGCCAAGAACCGCACAGGCGCCCTGCACGTCTTTCGCACGCTGCTCATCCCCAGCCAGGGCGCCCTCGGTCGACGGATTCACGACGGGCCTCCCGAGGAAGAAGCCCTGCGGCGGGAATTTGTCTTCGATCGCATCCGCCCGATCATCGTCGAGGCAGAGGCAACGCAGGCGTTGGTGAACCGCCTCGACGAACGCTTTGAAGAGGGGCTCGACACACTCATCTACAACGAGCTGCACGATCTGCGCTTCGTCCACGACCCCGACCGCTACACCTTTTTCAACAACTGCAACCCCGTCCTCGCCTCGTGGCTGCGCGAGCTCGGCTGCGAGGTCCGGGGACCCGCCCTGCTGGCGCACTGGCGGATCGAAGAGCCCGAGCCGGGCTGAGCGACGGCCCCGCGCCGTGCGCACAAGCCGCCGCTATCTTCCCCGGCGCCATGCAGCCGCTCTTCCCCACCGATGTCGCCCGCCTTGAAGAGCCGCGCATGGTCGCCGACCTCGCGGCCGTCGCCGACCACGCCGAGCCAATCCTCGGCGGCGTGATGGCCCGCTCCGATCCCGGCTCCTGGACCAACCACGCCATCGGCCTCTGCCTCGACGCCCCCGCGGACGACGCGTCCCTCGACCGCCTGGTTCGCTACTACACCGACCACGGGATCGAGCCGCGTGTCGAGCTCTGCCCCTTCGCACATGAATCGCTGGCGAAGGGCCTCGGCGCCCGCGGCTTCATCTTCAAGAGTTTCGAGTTCGTATTCGCCCGCGATCTCGATGCACATACGCGCATCGAGCCGCCGCACCCGGCGCCCGAAGGTCTGACGATCAACCCGATCGACGCCGCCGACGAGGCGGCCCTGCGCGAGTATGCGACCACGATCTACCGCACGTTCTTCCCACCCGAACACCCCGGCCCCACCGACAACGACGTGACGACGATGCTGCGCTACATCCGCTCAGCCGGCACGACCGCTTTCGCCGCGATGTTCGGCGCCGAGCTGGTCGGCGGCGGCTCGGTCACCGTTCACGGCCCAGTCGCCACGATCACCGCGGCGGGTGTGAAGGAGGCGCACAGAAGACAGGGCGTGCAGCAACACCTGCTCGCCGCCCGCCTGCGCCTCGCGGCGGAGTCCGGCGCACAGATCGCCACCGTCGGCTCGCGCCCCGGCGCCGCCACCGAACGCAACGTCGTCCGCATGGGTTTTAATCACGCCTACTCGCGCGCCATCCTCGTCATGCCCGGCGAGGGGCTGGTGGGAGAGCCGGGGTAAGAAATCTGCGGATCCGATCGATGTCCTCGATCATGCCGCGGACGCGTTCCTGCCAGGCATCACGCGACACGGCAAAGATCCCTGCTGATGTTCTCCCGGAACCTGGCGCCGAGTCCGGGGTGATCTTCGATCACATCCACATTTCGGCCGAGCAGTTTGGTGAGCCGCTGAAGAAGTCGAGAGAGTGTGAAGAGCGTGACCATGGCGCCCTCGTCAAATTCAACGAGGACATCGATGTCGCTGCCGGGCTCGTCATCGCCGCGGGCGATCGAGCCGAAGAGGGCGAGGCCGCGGATGGAGAATTCCCGGCGCAGCTCGGGCATGGCGTCCTGCAGCGTCGTGATGATGTCGTCGCGGGTCACGCGGAGATTGTACCCCGCCGCGTCGTTCCTCACGAAGCGATCGCCGCCGTCACCTTCTTCGCCGCGTCCTCCAGGTCCAGCGCGGCCTGCATCGTCGGGATCGAGCTCTTCGCGTCTTCCAGGATCTTCCGGCCCGACTCGACGTTCGTCCCCTCGAGGCGCACCACCAGCGGCACCTTGAAGCCGACCTCCTTGGCCGCGTTGACGATCGCCTGCGCGATCACATCGCAGCGCATGATGCCGCCGAAGATGTTCACCAGCACGCCCTTCACCGCCTGATCGCTCAGGATGATGCGGAAGCCCTCTGTGACGGCCTCTTCGCTGGCGCCGCCTCCGACATCGAGGAAGTTGGCCGGCTCGCCGCCGTGGTGCTTGATGATGTCCATGGTGGACATGGCCAGTCCCGCGCCGTTGACCAGGCAGCCGATGTTGCCGTCCATCGCGATGTAGGAGAGCCCGAACTTGTGCGCCCGCAACTCGGAGGGGTTTTCCTCGGTGGGGTCGAACATGTCGGCGATCGCCTTCTGGCGGAACATGGCGTTCTCATCGAAGCTGAACTTGGCGTCGATGGCCATGACGCGCCCGTCGGGGTGCTCGTCGGTGGGGGGGGTGACGATCAGCGGGTTGATCTCGGCAAGCGAGCAGTCGCGCTCGTCGTACACACGGGCCAGCGCCAGCATGATCTTCGTCGCCTCGTTCACCTGCTTGCCGGTGAAGCCGAGCTTGAACGCCAGCCTTCGCGCCTGGTGGGCCTGCAGGCCCATCGTCGGGTGGATCGGCTCTTTCAGGATCGCGTCCGGCTTGTCCTCGGCGACCTGCTCGATCTCGACGCCGCCCTCGCTCGACGCGATGAGCACGTTGCGCCGCGTGGCCCGGTCGGTCGTGATCGCCAGGTAATACTCCTTCGCAATATCGACACCCGCGGCGATGAGCAGCTTGCGCACATCGAGCCCTTCAGCGCCCGTCTGCGGCGAGACCATGCGATTGCTCAACATGAACCGGGCCGCATCGGTCGCCTCTTCGGCCGAGCGCACCAGCTTGACGAAGCCCGCCTTGCCGCGTCCGCCCGCGTGCACCTGGGCCTTGACCACCGCCAGCCCCTTCTCGCCAAGGCCCGCATCCGAGACGACCTGCTTGTACGCTCCCGCCGCGGCCTCGATCGACTCAATGACAACGCCCGGAGGAACGGGGACGCCCGCGTCGTGGAGAATCTGCCTGGCCTGGTGCTCGTGAATCTTCATGGTCGGCTCCGAAAAGTGCGAGTGAGTGGATGCGCCGCGGCGCCGCGACAGAATAACGCTCCCGGCATGATCGCGCCCGATGCTCGCCGCCGATCGCACGAACAGCCAGTGCGCTCACCCTCTCACCGGGCGCAGAGAGACAGCGAACGCCGTCATCGAGACTTTATTCTGAAATGGACCCACATCCCGCGGGGCTCATGCATTGAGAGTCAATGCGGATTCGCCCCGAGTGCAGCGCCAGCGAGAATCACTTGTCCGCGACGTTGACCAGTCTTCCGGTCCGACGCTTGCGGTTGATGATGTTGCGGCCTGCCTTCGTGCGCATGCGGGCGCGGAAACCGATGCTGCGCTTCCGCTTGATTCTGCTGAGTCGGCGTGGGTAATGCATGGCGAGACTCTTGAAGCTGGTGGGGTCTGTGAAGGTCGGCGGTATCCGGATCCGGCGACCTTGGGTGTCTTTCGGGGTCCGGAGACGAGCCGGGAAATATAGCGGACAACCTCCGCCCTGGCCAGTCCGGGCCCGCGGCCTGATCTTCTCGGCCCCTGGACAAGCGGCAGAGAGGCCGCCCGGGCGGTGTGTCGGGAGGTTGCCCCGTTTCGGCAAAAAGCCCATGTGGAGGCGGTTTTAATGATGGCAATCCATCCCGGAGCCGATACGCTGCAGCATCGGATCGTGTCGATCCGGTGATTCGGCCGCTTGTGCTCAGTGGCCGTCGTCGCTCCGGGCGAATCGCCCGATCTGGGCGGAGTCGACGACCGGTGAGCCCACGCGATTGAATCGGGTTTCTCGCTCTCGGACCGCCATGCCACGGCGACCGATCGGTGGATGTTGTGTGTCCGCCCTCCGGTCCGGTCCGATGCGGGTCTTCTCCGATCAGGCGCCCACCGCCCGCCGCGGCTCGGTGGATCGCCGCAAGTTTCTGGGTCATGGACAACCAAACTCTCGAGCTCGCCCAGCAGAAAATCGGGCATACGTTCAGCGACCGCGAACTTCTCGTGGAAGCTCTCACCCATGCCTCGATCGCCGATTCCCGCGTGCTCTCCAACGAGCGGCTGGAGTTTCTCGGCGACGCCGTGCTCGGCATGGTTGTGTGCGAACACCTCTTCAGCGAGTTCCCGGACCTGCTGGAAGGGGACATGACCAAGATCAAGTCCGCCGCGGTTTCTCGCCGGACCTGCGCGGTCATCGCCGACTCACTCGGCCTCACCGACCTGCTCAAGCTGGGCAAGGGAATGCAGACGCATCACACGCTGCCCTCGTCCCTCGCCGCCGCGGCTCTGGAGTCCATCATCGGCGCCGTCTACCTCGACGGGGGCTACGAGGCCGCCCGTGACTTCCTGATGCCCCACCTCGCCCCCTTCATTCAGCGCTCCGCCACCAGCGGCCATCAGCACAACTTCAAGTCCGTCCTTCAGCACGTCGCCCAGGAGCAGATGGACGCCACGCCCATGTACATCCTTCTGGATGAAAAGGGCCCCGATCACGCCAAGTGCTTTGAGGTCTGCGTCCAGATCGGCGCCGACCGCTACGAATCGAGCTGGGGCGCTTCCAAGAAGCAGGCCGAGCAGCAGGCCGCCCTCAACGCCCTGAACGCCCTCGGCATTCTCGAAACCGATGAAAACGGTGAGGTCACACTCGTCAACGGCGAGGAAACCGCAGCCGCCGGCTGATCGACTCAGTCCCCCGCCCCGATTTCTCGCCACTTCAACAGATCCACCGCGATCCGTCCCGGGGTCTCGCGCCACGGCAGCAGCGCCCTCGGCCACGTCGATCGCTCGCCCTGCCCATTCACACGCTGCATCGCCAGCCGGAGCACGCCATCCGGCCCGATCGCCTCCTTCGGGATCGGCACGATCACACTCCATCGGTCCGCCTCGCGCTGCACGCTGAGCCGACTCGGCTCGTCTCCCGGCCGCTGTTCGTCGACCATCACGCCATCGTCGCTGATGCGCAGCGTCGCCACTGGTCCGATGGTCGGCCCCAGCCACACCCGCACCTGGTCGCGAAACTCCGGGTCTGCTTGCTCCGTCGGCGCGGTCGGAGTGCGGCACTCGATGTACAGCTCCCACGCGTCACGATGCACGCCCCGTTGCAGCATCGCCGCCGTCGCTCCATCACCCATGGCGGGACTGGGCACGCCGGCGTCCCAGTCCACCATCCGCCAGTCGCGAAGCAGCGGACCGATGACCAGACCCGGAGGCGTCACCTCAACAGGGTTGCACAGCACAAGCTGACGCGCTCGCCGATCCCCCGCCACGATGTCCACCTCCACCGGCCCCGGACCCGCATCAATCGCGCGCACAAGGACGATGCGCCCGTGCGGCCTCAGCGGCGTGCGCCGTCCTTCCTCCTGCATCCCCAGCCCGGGCAGACGCAGCCCCGCCATTTCCGCCCGCCCCCGACGCTCGGCCACGCCCAGAGACACGATCGGCGCCCCACGGGCGTCGGCGGCGCCCGCATCATCAATCACCCACGTCGTCAATCCGGATCGCTCCCCCAGCCACACCCGGGCCCGATGGGCCAGCCGCTCACCATTCATCCGGGGATCGAGCAACTCGCTCCGGAATCGAACCAACTCCGAATCCGTCGGCGTCCACGCCGGCGCGACCAGGCCGGCGCCGAAATCGATCACATCCGTCAACGCCGAGGCGACGTCCGCGCACAACTGGGCGTCAACCGCCGCCAACCGATGCAGCGCCGCCCTCCACCGATCCTCTTCCTGGCGTGCGAACGAGTTCATCACCGGATGCTCATCCGGCTCGTGAGGCTCGACGGCTGCGTGCAACCGCCCGTCGCGGGCCAGGCGGTCGAGCAGCAGCCCCGCCCGCCATCGCTCCATGGGATCTGCGAGCAGTGCATCGATCCACCTTCCCAGTGCGTCATTGACTCGCGGCATCTCCGTCAGAGGCAGCGGACCATGCCCCTCCGGCGCTTCGAGCCAGTTGACCGGCGTCGATGTCTCTCCGATGAGAATCGTGTCTCCTCGCGCTCCTTCGGGCAGGTCGAGAAGCAGGGCCCAGCCCGCTGTCTCGCTCTCTTTTCGCGCCGCTTCCCCGGCGGTGCGCACCTGCCAGCGCATCGCCGGGGCCAGCCAGGCTCGCACGATCGGATCCTGCTCCGAGGCGCGGGACATTTCGACTTCGAATCTGTAGAGCGACGCCGCGACCCGCTCGCCATCGCTCAGTCGAACCGTCGGCGCCTCGAAGGCGCGGCCGGGCGGGCCCGATGCGACCGGAACCACCGCAGGTCGCCCCGCCACCACATCGAGGCGGTCGATCAGCGGCGTGAAATCGGCCCCGACCACCCCGCCGAGCGCCGCCACAACCCCGACAGCCACAACGCGCCCGCAGCGCGCCGCCGCCGATGCGAAATGTCGCGATGCGGCAGGTCCGATGCGGGTTCTTGTCACAAGTAAAGACTTCACAGGGTCGATATATACGCGTCCGCGAGCGCCGTCGATCCCTCGATCGGACGCTTTCCGACGAAGAAAACGAAGAAAGGGGCGCCGGCGGCGTGGTCAGCATCGACGAAGGTGGAATGGCGACATTCCGCGTCTACCTGCCGGACGCAGGACGCGTGCAGCTCGTGGGTGATTTCACCCGCTGGCAGGAATCCCCCATCGAGATGCTCCGTGAGCCCGGAGGCTGGTGGCGGGTGCAGGCGGCCCCGGCCCCGGGGGAGTACGAGTTCCAGTACCTCATCGACGGCGAGACCTGGTTGCCCGACTACGCCGCCCACGGGCTTGTCCCGGGCCCGTTCGGCGGCTGGCAGAGTCGACTCCACGTGCTCGACCCGGACGCGCAAGCCCTTTCGAAGCCCGAACATAGGGCCGAAAAGGCCGCCTGATCGGCTTCCGACGTGTCCGAATATCGGCATCTCTACCTGCTGGGAATGCTGAATTGTGTATTGACTCTGCCCCCCCGGGACTGGTACCCTTAGCACAAGACGTCGTTGGGAGGCGACGCACCACTCGGGAGGAGATTCACGTCATCATGAAAAATTCAGCTCTTGCAACCTCTTCGGTCGCCGCATTGTTCTGCGCAAGCTTCGCCAGCGCGGGCGTGATCGTGCCGACTCTTCAAATGGAGCTCCAGCAGGGTGGCCAGACGATCTGGATGATCGAGCCTGCCGGTGTGCCCTCTGACAGCGGCGACAACACATTCGCCTACGGCGGTCAGTGGAACAATTCCGACGTTGAGATTCTGTACGAGGTTGAAGCCAGCCCCGGTCCTGCGAGCTCCGGTCAGCGCGGCTCTCAGCTTGCGTTCATCAATGCAAGCACGGATGTCACCAACAATTCCATGATGACGCAGCACTTCACCGTGATCGCGAACTTGCCTGTCGTCGGGCCGATCATTCCGGCCGTCATGGGCGGTTCTGCGCAAGGTGGAATGACCGCCGGCCCCAACGCTCCCGCCACGCTCTCTTCTGTCGCGGGCAGCTCCATCTACGCCGGCCTGATTGATCTCATGATCGCATCCGGCTCCGAGTTGTTCCCCCACCTGACTTCGATCACCGTCATGGATCCGTTCGAGAGCGACTCACTCGGCTCCATGTCCTTCGGTACGCCGATTCCCAGCGCTCCCGCGCCGGATGTGCTCACGAGCATCGGCATTCGCTTCGATTTCGCACTCGACCCCGGCGCCACGGCGACGCTCTCCGGCGTCTTCGCCGTCAACATTCCCACGCCCGCCTCCCTGGCCCTCTTCGGCGCCGCCGGCATCTTCGCCGCCCGCCGCCGCCGGGCCTGATCGCTCAGCGATCCATACTCCCGACTTGAATTCAAACATGCTCCCGGTTTCCGGGAGCGTGTTTTTTTCTTGACGTGTTTTTTCTTGATTCGTGCTCCGCGCTCAGGATCGCCCGGTCGGCAACTGCAGCCTCCCGCAGACTCCCCCCACAGTCGCCCAAAGTTGGGACCCTGGGCCGGCGCTGCTTCTCTCAGGCGTTCTTCTGCATCGCCCCGGCTTCGACTGGCATCGTTGACACAAGGTTCTCGACGATCTGCTCCGTCGTGACGCCCTCGGCCTCGCCCTCAAAGTTGATCAGAATCCGGTGCCGCAGCGTTGGCAGCGCGATCGAGCGGATGTCGTCGATCGAAACCGTCGCCCGCCCTTCGAGCAGCGCCCGGCACTTGGCGCCGAGCACCAGCGCCTGGGCGGCGCGCGGGCTCACGCCGAAGCGGACGAACTTATTCACCATTGGAGAGGCGAACTCGCCACCCGGGTGTGTCGCCAGGGTCAGGCGCACGGCGTAGTCCTGCACTCGGTCGGCGATGGCCGCCCGGCGGATCAGCCGCTGGTGGGCCAGGATCGTCGGCCCGTCCAGCACGGATGAAATTTCCGGCTCTGTCGCGGCGGTGGTGCGCTTCAAGATCTCCCACAGATCTTCGCGCGACGAGTAGCCCACCACCAGCTTGAAGAAGAAGCGATCGAGCTGGGCCTCGGGCAGCGGGTAGGTGCCTTCCTGCTCGATGGGGTTCTGCGTCGCCATCACGAAGAATGGCTTTTTCAACTCGTGCGTCGTCCCTTCAACCGTGACCGACTTTTCCTGCATCGCTTCCAGCAGGGCGGACTGCGTCTTGGGCGTGGCCCGGTTGATCTCATCCGCCAGCACGATCTGGGCGAAGATCGGCCCTTTCTGAAACTTGAAGGCCCGCCCCTCCTGCGTGTCCACCACGATGGTGGTGCCGGTGACGTCCGCCGGCATCAGGTCGGGGGTGAACTGGATGCGGTTGAAATCCAGCGAGAGCGCCTGCGAGAGCGAGCGGATCAGCAGCGTCTTGCCGAGCCCCGGCACACCCTCGAGCAGCGCATGCCCACCCGTGAAGAGACATGTCAGCACGCCATCAATGATCTCGCGATGCCCCACAACCACACGTTCGATCTGATCGCGCACGGCGTTGTAGTCATCGCGGAATTTCTGAATGGCCGCCTTCACTTCCTCGGGGGAGCGAGGGTCGGCGGCGGGCGCTGAGGCGTTGGTCTGTGCTTCTTGCATGGCGGGAGAATCTCGTGGCCTGTGTGCGGGGCTGCGAAGTCAGGGCGTTCACCGTCCTGATGCGGATCATAGGCAGAATGGGCCCGGATATGCCCGGCTGCTCTACAGCCCGCAAGGCCGCCCGGCGCTCGCTTACGCCGGTTCGAGCCCCAGCGATTCAACCGCAAGATCATGCAGCTTCTCGATCCCGATGAAAGGCGCCAGCCGCTCGGCGCCCGGTCCCAGCGCCAGTGCCTCGACATGGTCGCTGGTGTGATCCGGACCCGTAAACGCCACACCGAAATGGTTCGAGATCAACGAGCCGATCGGCGAGGTTCGCCGGTTGCGGCGATCGTACGGATCCACCGACTCGCCGGAGACCCAGCGATCGAGCGTTCGGATCTCCTCATCGCGCAACGTGATCTTCAACCCTCGCGCAATCAGCTCCACCAGCGCATCGGTCGTCTCGAGTCGCCTCGGGTGTGCGCCGAGCTCGCGCAAGACCCATGCGAGAGAATGCTCCGCCTTCAGCAGCCGCTCGAACTGAAGTGTGCCATCAGGCGCATAGCTGGCGAGGCCGGGGTTGGCGTTGGCGTGGTCGGTGGCGGCGATGAGCAGCGTGTCGCCACGCTCCAGACAGAAATCGGCCGCCACACTGAGGGCGTCGTCAAACGCCCGCATGTCATGCACCAGGCCCACCGCATCGTTGGCGTGGGCGGCGTGATCAACCCGGGCGCCTTCGATGTGCAGAATGAAACCGTCCGGCCGATCCTGCAACGCCGTCAGCGCTGCAGCCGTCATTTCCGCCAGTGAGGGCTCGTCCGCCCGTCGGTCGATCTCGTAATTCATGTGATCTTCTGCGAAGATCCCGACCACGCGGCCCGCCTGCCCCCCCTTCATCCCAAGCAGTTCATCACGTGTGCGCATCACCCGTGGCGCAACGCCTTCGCCGAGAACTTCGTCCGTCAGATAGCGTCCGCCGCCGCCCAGCAGCACATCCACGCCGCGCTCGACAATTTGTTGAGCGATCTGGGGCTCGAATGAGCGCCGCAGCGCGTTGGCGACGAAGCCCGCGGGGGTGGCGTCGGTGAGGCGCGTCGTCGTCACCAGGCCCTGGGCCATGCCGCGACGGGCGGCCCGAACAAAGAGCGGCGCCGGCTCGCGACCGTCGGAGGTTGTGTTGACCGATCCGTTGTAGACGCGCTGGCCGATGCCCCACGCGCTCGCCGCTGCGGCGGAATCGGTGACATGGCCGTCGAGAGATGCTGTCTCCATCAGCGCCCGCCGAGCCCCATGCTCGCTGAACAGTTCAATCCAGCGAGAAGGACGGCCGTCCAGCATGTGCCGGTGCAGGTCATCCAGCGTCAGCGTTCCGGCGCTCATGCCGTCTGGGACGAGGAAAATGAGGTTCCGGGCTCTTCCGGCGCCGGCAAGGTCGGCCGCGCGGGCCCGCCGCGTGCGCACGCCCGCAGGCAGCGCTCCCGCCGCCGCAGCGCCGAGGCCGGTGAGCAGGAAGTCACGGCGGGGCAGACGCCCGGCTCGAGACGCTGACGATCCGCGATGCGGAGTCTTCATGCACGATGTTCTATCACAGACGGCCGGGCGCCATGATGACCAACGGTTCAGATCGGATGAAGTCAGCAACCCGCCTGCGGCAGGCAAATTGACGCATCAGAAAGCGATCGAGACGTTGATTCCGAAAAATGGCGCCGGATCATTGACCTGTCTGGACACCCGATCCCCGCGCCGATCGAGCGTCTTGAAGCGTTCATAGACGGAGGCGCCGCCCTCGACTTTGACGCTCATGCGATCCGAAGGACGCCATGCCGCCTCTGCGCTGATCAGGATGCGATCATCCAGAAAGGCGCCGCGCGACAGGGCGTCGCTGCTGGAGGAGAGGCGATACTCCCGCGACTCCCACCGACCACGCAGTGAGAGATCGAGCGACTCGGTCGCTTCATACGTGAGCCTGGCGCCGGCGCCCTGGGAGTGCAGACGCCATTGCTCATGGAAGCGCCAATCCACGCCGATCAGCGGGATCACGCGCACATCGTCTTCGAGCCGGGTAGAGACCAGAATGCCCGCGGCGAGGAAAAGGTCCGGCGAGAGGTGTCGTCCGAATGTGGCGAAAATGTTGCCGGTGATCGAATCTGAAATCCTGGCGTTGGACTCACCTGCGAACGTGACGTTGCCTCCCACGAGGGCGGTCCATTGTTCTTCAAGCTGGATGAAGATCGAGGGCGTGATGGATGTGGAGTAGAAGTCGTCGAACGGGTCCGTCGAGTCCGGAGCGAGCGTGGTGGCGCCGCCGAAGTTGTAATTCGAATACTCCCCGTCGATATCGAAATTGAACATCGACCGTTCAGAGAGTGGCAAGCCGAAGCCGACTTGAAGACCGGCGCGGGTGATCGAGACATCGCCCTCGTCGTCCAGGTCGTGCTTCAAGGTGTGCTTGAATGCGGTGTCGAAACGGATGGCCCATGGGCGTGGCGCTTCGACCTCTTCGATGTCATACGTCTCGCGATCCCGTGTCTGCCGGGCGTCGGAGGATGGAGCCGCATACAGCGCGCACACAACCGCCGGAATGATTGCGCTCAACTGTCGGCGCGTCAGATTCTGACTCATGACTGGAGCTCCCATCGGTTCCGGGGGGCCGGGGGTCCGGGGTTCCGGTGTCGCCGCTTCATCACGTCATTCATGGGTGAACATGAATGCGAGAAGGTATCAGACCTTTGTCCGCATCGCAAAGAAGAGCCATTCGATCATCAGGAGCGCAAAGGCGACCATGACGAACCAGTGCCAGATCTCGCGGGGCGCCGCATCGCCGAGGCTGGCGCTGCGGGCCGACCTCCCCGCCACTTCGACCGTGTCCGATGTCGCGATGGCGCTCTCGTGCGGGCTCACCAGATTGACCGGCAGGATTCGATCCCCCGCCGCGGCGCCTTCGACCAGATAAACCCCTGCGCGCGGGATGGGGCCGACCACAGCGCGCAGTCGGTCGTCGGCGTCGGCGGTGACGCGGGCTTCGAACGAGATCGGACCGGTCACGCGCACACGATCAACGCCCGACGCGGCCGCGACGGGCGCCGCCTCTGTGGTTGTGAAACCGCGTCCGGCGCCGCCGTCGCCCGGAGTCGTGAGCCGCTCCACCACATTCGACATGAAGATGACAAAGCTCGGCTGCAAGGCCCAGGTCGATCGCGCCAGCGGAAAGGCGACCACAACCCGCGTCAGCGAGCCGTCTTCGATGGAGGCGAGGAGTGGGCCATCCGGACCGATCGCCAGCGGCGTCGCAACGATCCCCCGGCGCCCGGGAGTGTCGCCGTCTGCATCCGGCCCAGGATCCCCCGTTTCGCCGGGGAGCGTGATGATGCGTGATCGGGAGATGACCACCGGATCGAGCCCAACATTCCGAAGCAGCGGGTTGGTCCGTCGCCATGAGAGGAATCGTGAGGAGCCGCGTGCCGCCTCCGGATCGTCCTGGTGTGGATCGACAAGCCCCAGACCTGTGCCGGGAATGGTGGCGCCGAAGCTCAATGTCGGCAGCGGTGGGGGAGCGCCGGGGCGCACACGATCGAAAATCACCATGTCGTATGGCGCCAGGCCGTCGCGCTGCCCGGCCAGTCGTTCATAGCCGTCGCCGTTGACGACGTCCGGCTCGGCTCCGGCGATTTCTTCCAGCGCACGGCGCAGCAGCCCGTCGGCCAGGGAGTCCGCCTCGGTGCGCAGGTCCGGCCGCACCAGCAGGATGCGCGGCGCGGTAGGCGGGGTGATGAGAAGGGCCGCCTCGTTGTCGGACGCCAGCATGTCGGTCCTGCGGATGGACAGAGCCGCCAGCCCACCCGACATGGTGCGAAGCTCGAACGTCGCCGGCGCCTCGCCTGGCGCTTCGTTCGAGGCGCCGGGAACGCGAATGGTGCGGACGCCGATGGGTTCGCCATCGAGCGTCAGTCGAACCGACGCTTCGACCGGATCGGCGCCGGCGTTCTGGAGGCGCGCGAACAGCCGCACGACTCCGGGATCTTCATAGTCGCGCCGTGCGCTCATGGCGACGATCCCGATGTTGTCGCGCGGGGCGTCCGGATCAGGTCCGATGCGGATGAATCGGAAATCGGCGCCGCCGACGCCGAGCATCCGGCCACGCTGTGTGCGTCGCAGGGCGCCGTCGCTGAAGAGCACCACCCGCTCCTGCGCAATGTGCTCATCGCCGGCGCGAAGAATCTGCGCTTCGACCAGGCGCAGAAGGGCTTCAAAGTCCGCGGGCTGGTCGGTGGGCTCGATGCCTTCGATCGCCCGTCGCAGGGCGGTGCGATCGGAGGTGAAGTTGGTGACGATGCGGGCGTCGTGGGCGAAGGTGATGATCATCGCTTCGCCGGCGCCGGCGCTGCCGCCGTGGGGTTCATCGTCAAAGACCGAGGGGCGAATCCGGATCGCGGTGCGCCGGGAGAGCCGATCCAGCAGTTCGATCGCCTGGGACTTCGCTTCTTCCAGACGTGTGGGTCCTGCGGCATCATCGCCGGCGGGGGCGGACATCGATGCGGAGTTGTCGATCACAATGATCAACCCCGCCGACGCCGGGGGACCGCCGTCGATCGCTGGCCGTGCGAAGGCGATCAGCAGCAGCGCCAGCGCCAGCAACTGGAGGATCAGCAGCCACGAGAATCGCAGCATTTTGAAGGGGGCGTTTACCTGCAGATCCCGCACCGCAGACTCCCACAGCATGTTCGAACTGACCCGCACCGGCCGGCGACGCAGCTTCAAAAAATACAGCAGCGCCAGCAGCGGAATTGTCACCGCCGCGGCGATCAGTCCAGCGATGGGGGAGAGGAAGGTCACAGGCGCATGAATCGTAGCTCACCCGCCCGGGGTGCGGGCCGCGAGGTAGATCACGAAGTTCTCATCCAGCTCGTCGGGTGATTCGACGGGGCGCAGATAGACGCGGCCCTCGGAGTCCACCGCGTCGCCCAGTCGGTCGTGCGTTTCAACGGCGTCGAAGCCCGCCTCCAGCATCGCCTCTTGCAGCTCCGGCGCCGACCAGAGGCGCCAGTGGTAGACGAAGGCGTCTTCGAGGCGCGTTCCATCGGGGAGCTCGAAGTGCATCGCGTTGACCACCAGGCCGGTGAGCGGATCGGCCTCGCGCTGCTCCCAGATGTAGCGCACACCGCCGCGGAGTTCGAGATCCGACTCGCCCATCGCGAAGGCGTCGACGCCACCGTACAGATCGGCGACGAAAAGTCCGTCGGGGCGCAGGCGCTTGCGGACGGCGCCCAGGTAGTCGAGCAGGTCGGAGCGGCGTTTGAGTTCGCAGATCGAAAAGTTCAGCGTCGCGATGATGTCTGCGGGAGCATCGGCGCTGCGAACGTCTCCCTGAATGATCTTGATGTCGCCGGCGCCGAGCGCTCGCAGCCGGGCGAGCGGCTCAGGATCGTGGTCGATGCAGATCGCGCCGGCGCCGGGAAACACCTGCGTCCAGGCCCTCGACAGCGCCCCGGCGCCGCAGAAATCCTCACCGAGCACGAGCGACGTTCCGGGGGGCGCAGGGTGCAGGGCGCGCAGGAATTTCGCCTGCCGCTCCGGGGACTGGGCGGCGCGTTCGTACAGCTCATAGCGATCGGGGAGAGGCGTGGGCGCGGTCATTCCTCGTCGTCTTCGTCATCGCCGTTCTCGGCGTAGACGGGGTCGATGCGCACCGTTCGCAGCATGTCTTTGAAGGGCCAGTAGTTGGCCGTCACGACCGGCTCGGGGCCGACGAGTCGAAGATACACCGGCCCCAGCGGTCCGCCCTGCACCACGGCGCCGAGCAGCGTCCAGTTCCTGCGCGGCTCGGGCTCTTCGTTGGGCATGCCGCTCAGGTATGTGCCGGTGGAGGCCGTGAGCGTGATGTAGATCCCGGCGCGTTCCGAGGGGAAGGTTTCAATCGAGGGAAGCAGCGGGCGGCCGTGCTCACCGACAATCATCCGGGCCCACCGTTCGATGTTCGCATCGACCGTGCCGGCGCCTTCCGGACCGAAGTGGAAGATGACCATTTCCGCGGCGTCGTACTCTTCGTACTGCGCCTCGATGATCTCGAATTCGGCCACGCGCATTGCGCTGTCCGATTCCACCTGCGACCAGTCATCCGGCGGATTCCACAGAAGACCCGCCGCGGCCAGGCGGTCGGAGAGGTCTTCTCCGTTCCTCTGGCGAGTTTCGGCCCGGATCTCTTCGAGGATGTCCTCCTCGTCGACTTCGCTTTTGCTCCAGAGTTCCTCTTCCGTCCACCCGTCGACATCACCCTCGGAGAGGTACTGGGTGTCCGGGGCTTCTTCGCCGCAGCCGCTGAGGGCCAGCGAGGTGAGAAGCCCGAGGAGGGTGGTCATGATCGCGAGGGTCCTGAACATGCTTCACCATGCTAGAACATCGGCACACAGGATGCGATTGGAAAGAATCAACCAGCTCGAAGATCCCCGTGTGGCGGCCTACCGGGACGTCCGGGACGCGGATCTGGCCCGCCGCAGGGGCCTCTTTATGGCCGAGGGGGAGCTGGTGATCCGGCGATTGCTCCGGGGTGAACTTTATCGGACGCAGTCCCTCCTGCTCAGCGAGAGCCGCCTCGCCACCATGCAGGACGCCCTCGACGAGGCCCGCCCCGATCTGCCCGTCTACATCGCCTCACAGGAGGTGATGGACCAGGTGGTGGGCTTCCACATCCACCGGGGCGCCCTGGCGGCGGGAGAGCGGGGGCGCGTCCCCGAGGCTTCCGAGCTCATCTCGTCGCTGGCGCCGGGCTCGCGCACGGTGCTGCTGCTCGAGGATCTGGCCAACCACGACAATATCGGCGGCGTCATGCGCAACGCGCTGGCCTTCGGCGTCGATGCGGCGCTGCTCACCAGGCGATGCTGCGATCCGCTCTATCGCAAGGCGATCCGAGTCTCGGTTGGGGCGGCCCTCGACCTGCCCTTCGCCTACGTGGACTCTGCGAAGGATGGCGCCGCGCTGCTGCGCGCCGCCGGTTTCACCACCATCGCCCTCACGCCATCGCCGGACGCATCCGAACTCTCCGAATACGCGGCTGGCGCTGCCTCACTTGACCGCGTCGCTCTGCTCCTCGGCGCGGAGGGCCCCGGACTCACGCCGCAGACGATGCAGCACGCCGACGTGCAGGCCCGCCTGGCGATGGCGCCCGGCGCCGACTCACTCAACGTCGCGACTGCGAGCGGCGTGGCGCTGTACGCGCTGTCATGTGCGCGGTGAACTCTGCGGCGAGAGCACAGCGCACTGTCGACTTTGTGTGAGCGCATCCCACGAGCTGGCGCTGCGGTGCTTATGGCCGGCGCTGCGCAAACCGCTCGATGCGATCGCGAATGGCGTCCCAGAGGGCGCCTTCGCCGGTGGGGAGCGCAATGGCGATCCGCGAAGGATTGATCGACTCCGCCTCGCGCAGGGCCGTGTAGAGGCGTGCTGCGCAGGCATCGGCCTCAGCAGGCAGTTCGATGAACCGATAGGGAGTGTCGATGGACGCCAGGTCGGCATTGGCGCAGGCGATGACCACGACTTCGCCCGGCGCGTGCTCAATCGGTGATGGCCACGCATCGATCTCGAACACCCGATACAGCCCCGCGCTGTCTGCGCCGTGCCTGATCTGCGGCTGCTCGACGACGTCGCCGCCCAGTTCTTCGGGGCCGATCGGGCCGCGCCGGAGGATGCGATCGGGCTTGCCCGACGCCGCTCCAAGGCGCAGCACCGTCGATTCGACACCCCCGACGCACGCTCCGGCGTCGAGGAGAAAGAGGTCGGCGTCCTTGAACTCGGCGCGCACGTCGGCGGGCGTCGTCGGCGGCAGGTGGTCGGAACGGTTGGCGCTGGGCGCGACCAATGGGCCGCCGAAGGCGCTGATGAGCGCCAGCGCTGCGGGATGGTCGGGGCAGCGCACGCCCACATCCAGCGCGCCGGCGACGGCTTCATCAGGCACCATCGGCCCCCGTGGCAGAACCATCGTCAGCGGCCCGGGCCAGAAGCGCGACGCCAGCTCTTCGGCCCGGTCCGTCCACGTCGCGACGCAACGGCGCGCCATCTCGGCGTCCGAGACGTGCAGTGTCAGCGGCCGGTCGCTGGGGCGGCCTTTGAGCTTGAAGATGAGTTTGATTGCGTCCGGGCGCATCGCATCGGCGCCGAGGCCGTAAACCGTTTCCGTGGGAAACGCGACGACGCCTCCGCCCCGCAGCCGCTCAACCGCGGCGAGGATCGACTCAGGATCAGCGGCGGGCCCGGACATCGATTGCGCTCCCGGCGCTGACATGGTCATCGGAGCCCTGACGCCGCCGATCGACGTCCTCACCGGGATTGGGCACGACAAAGCGGATTCGGTTCCGCTCCAGCGCGGCGCCGACGGAGCTGTACAGCTCGGCCAGCGAGATGCTGTAGTCGGCGAGCGACTGGATCTCCTGCAATTCGGCGATCGCCAGCGCCTCCTGGCGTCGGAACTTGAGGTCAAGGAAGTCCGGCGTGAGGGCGCGGAGGGCTTCTTCCTCGACGAGGAGCGTGCGCAGGTTCTCCGCCGCGGCCAGACGCGAGGCGCGTGTCTGCTCGATGAGCTGGTAACTGGTGGTGAGGTTGCGCAGGGCCGCTTTCACCTCGACGACGGCGTTCTGCACGGCGGCCCGATAGTTGATGACCGCCTGCGTGCGCTCCAGTCGTCGCTGGCGCAGGGCAGCCTCGGGGCCGCGGTTGCCGATGGGCATCTCGAAGGCGAGTCCGAGCAGCATGTCGACGAAGGTGGCCTCACCGATCTCGCGATACGCCCCGTCGACGGAGTCGTCGAGACCGGTGAAGCGGGTCTGGAGCGTGAGGTCGAGGATGGGCAGGCGCGCGTTGTCGGCGACGCGCTGGCGGATTGATGCGTCGTCGATGAGCAGCACCGAGCGCTGGATGTCCGGGCGGTTGCCCAGCGCCGTGGTGATCGAATCCAGGAGGCTGAACTCAATGGAGGCGTCGATGGGCCGGTCCAGCGCGGTGAGCACCAGCTCATTGCCGACGGTCAGCTCCGGATCATTGATGATCGCCTTGAGCTCGTCCGAGCGCAGACGCACGACGTTGGCGGCCCGGATGACATCGGCGCGCCGGCTCTCGACGCGGGCGACGGCGTCGGAGTACTCAGCCGGCTTCACATCGAAGTCGAGTCTGCCTTCCAGAACATCGCGCGTCTCGATGCCGCGATCGAGCAGGCGCTGGCGGATGTGCAGTTCGTGATGGGCGAGGTAGAGCGACCAGTACGCCCGCTCGGTCTGCGTCACGGTGTCGATGAGCGTCTGCCTGAGGGTCTGGATCGCATCGCGCTCCAGGTTGCGCGCCAGATGCACCTCGGCGAGGTTCACATCCGACCCGAAGCCGCGTAGGAGCGGCTGGCCCAGCGTGATGTCGAGCGACGCCAGCCGGGCGGGGTCGGGGGACAGAGAGACGTTCGGCGACTGATTGTCGGTGATCTCCAGACGCTGGGAGATGTCGAGGCGTCCGCCCGATTCGAGCCGGCGTCGGATGCCGGTGTCAAACCCGTAGGCGTTGCGCCGGTTGATGCTCGACCCGATCGGGACGCCGTTGATCGCAGGCACCACGCTGGGCTGGTCAATTCGTGAAAGGTCCACGCCTCCGAAGACGCTCCAGTCGAACGCGGCCTCGGCGGCGACGACCTGGGCCTCGCTGATGGCGGGCCCGAGGGTGGCGGTTTGCACGTTCAGGTTGTGGCGCACCGCCCGCGTCACCGCATCCTGCAGGTTGATGGCGATGACGACCGTCTCATCCCCCAGCAGGTCCATGCCGAGGGGCGCCTCGACCGAGCGGTAGGCGTCGGGGCCGCCCATCTCTTCAAGCTCTTCAAGCCGCTCCGGGGTGAATCGCAGGTCGGTCGGCGTCCGCTGGAGAGGCCGGGGGGCGGGCCTGCGGGTGGCCTCCTGGATCTCGCGTCGGGCCGACTCCATGATGGATTGCCTCAGCGTGTCCGTGGTCTCACGCTCCATCGGGCTGGCGCAACCTGAGAGGGCGAGACAGGATGCAAAACAGAGCCGCAGTGGCGCATGCGGGCGTAGGAATAGCTTCATCGTGCCGGGGAAGGTACGCGGGGGTCGGGATGCGGTCAAAGGTTCAGGAGGCCCTGCCGGGGCGTCGTCGGCGGCGGGCGGGGCGTTCGTGGGGGTTCTGTGGATCCGAGACCCGAAGCCGAAAAAACCCGCACGAGGACGAAAGCTCGGGTATGTTTACTCCGATAATCACCGAGACTCCACATCGGGCTACGGACGGCCGCGAAGCGGCCGGCATGGCTGGAAAGGATGCGTCCATGCACACGGCAGCGACCAATCGTTGGAATGCAATCTTCACACGCTCCGGCGCCTTCGCCGGGCTCTGCGCTGTGATGGCGGTTCTCTTTGGCGGCGCCCCTGCGGCGCAGGCCCAGACCACCGACATCGAGCCCCATCACGTCGTCGTGACGACGGACACCGCCTCCATCCGCTGCGGCGGGGGGGAGATCTGGTATCCCGTCGGCGAGGCGGAGCGCGGCGACATCCTGATCGCCGACGGCGAATCCTTCGGCTGGCTCCGCGTGAAGTATCCCGAGGGCATTCGCGCGCTGGTTTCGGTGGACGACGCCGAGTTCGTCGCCGGCCGCGGCGTGGTGCGCCTGACGCGCCCCTCGCGACTGGCCGCCTACAACCCCAATGCCGATGTGCGCGACAGCTGGCGGCGCCTGCTTCCCGATGCGCTCCCGGCGGCGACGGAGTTTCAGCACCACGCCACATTGCACGACGGCCGCGGCGAGATCGCCGGTTTCCTCGTCTCCGCCCCGGAGAAGGCGCGTGCCTACATTAATGAGCAGTTCGTCCGGCGCGCCACCGACGACGAGGTGCGAGCGTTCCGCAACCGCGACGCCGTGCAGGAAGAAACGCCGCAGAATCAGGTCGCCGCAGCGCCGGAGTCGCGTCCGCGCCCCGCGCCGGAGACCACGACGCAGCCACGTGAATCGACTCCTGACACTGGCGCCGAACCGCAGGCTGAGCCCGAGCGTGTGGAGCGCGAAACAGAGCGCGAAACAGAGCGCGAAACAGATCGCGACAGGGAGCGGGCTGCGGAGCGTCCCGCGCCTCGCCAGGAGGAGGAGCGTGACCCGGTCGTCATCGAGATGGAGCAGCCTGATCGCACGCAGCCGTCGCGTCCTGTGGGGCCGTCGCCCACGCGCACCACAGCGCCGGAGCAGGCGGATGAGCCCGAAACATTCGAGCGCGGCGTCGCCAGCTTCGATCAGCTTGACCGCGCCTTCAAGCAGGTCGTTCGCGAGCCGGTGATGAACGCCGAGCTTCAGCCGCTGCTGGCCGAGCACAAGCGACTGCTGGAGACGCTGGGCGACTCCGAGGAGGAGCGCATCGTCGCCGACGCGGTGCAGGCCCGGATCGAACTGCTGCAGATCCGCGTTGATCTTCAGAAGGATTTGCAGCGGCTGGCGGCGCTCGAGGAGCGTGCCACACGCGGCGTCACCGAAATCCGTCAGGCCGTCACCATGCTGGAGGCCCGCAGGCAGTACGCCGCCGTCGGACGCCTGTCCACCAGTTCGATCTACAACGGCGAGCGCATGCCGCTGATGTACCGCCTGCAGAGCGCGGACACCTCGTCGCCGCGGACCATCGCCTACATCGTCCCCACCGAGGGCGTAGACCTGAGCGGCAAGCTCGGCGAGCTGGTGGGCGTCGAGGGCGCCACGCAGCTCGACCCCGCCCTTCGCCTGAACATCATCCGCCCCCGGCATGTTGACGCCCTGCGCGTCGAATCCGCCACGGTTGCGGCGCCGGTGCCGGACGAGGAGTGAACGGAGTCGATGGCGTCAGCAGGGCAATTGCAGCCGCTTGGCTATATACCAATTTTGGTATAGAGTGAGAGTGCCTGTGCGTGCCAAGGACGACACCGTACTTCTATAGAGACGCCGATGGCGAAGCCGCGAAAGACAACTGATGCGCTCAGAATGATCGATCGCATTGTCGGCGACGACGCCGAGCTGCGGGCCATGATCGACGAGGAGCGCGCCGGCGCCGAGATCGCTCAACTCGTCTATGACGCCCGGACGCGCGCTGGATTGACCCAGCAGCAGCTTGCGGAGCTCATCGGCACGAGTCAGCCGACGATCGCCCGACTCGAGGACGCCGACTACGAAGGACACTCTCTCGGGATTCTCCGCCGCATCGCCACGGCCTTGCACATGCGGCTGGAGCTCAGGTTGATCTCAGAGCAGGACGCGGCCTGACGAAGCATCATCCATCGTTCTCCCGTGTGGGTCAGATCCCCACACGCTCCTCTGCGCTGCGGATCGCATCGATGCACATCTGGATGTGCGCTGTCTCGTCCACACCGAGCTCCTGCATTCCCCGCGCGATGTCGGCGCGGCTCACGGCGGCGGCGAAGGCCTTGTCCTTCAGCTTTTTCTTCACGCTCTTGGGCGCCAGATCTTCGATGCCGTTGGGGCGCACCTTGGCGCAGGCGACGATAAAACCGGCCAGTTCATCCACGGCGAAGAGCGATTTCGCCATGGGCGTCTCGCGCGGCACGCCGCTGTAGTCCGCGTGGCCCAGGATCGCTGTGCGGATTTCTTCATCGACCCCGATCGATTCGAGATGGCGAACGCCCACGAAGGGGTGTTCCTCTTTCGAGGGGTGCTTCTCGTAATCGAAGTCGTGCAGCAGGCCGCAGACGATCCAGCGTTCGTGATCGTCGGGCGCGAGCTTGTCGGCGCAGGCGCCCATGCACGCGGCGACGGCCTCCATGTGGCCGCGCAGCGCGGGGCTGGGGGTCCACTCCTGCATCAGCGAACGGGCTTCGTCGATGGTCATGGTTGGAGGATACAGGAGGGGGGATCCGGGGTCGCGCTGCGATCCCCGAATCCCCCGTCATCTGTCTGATGTCGTCTGTCTCCCGAGACTCTGACTCACCGTCCGACGCGGACGAACAGGTAGCGTCGGACGCCGTCGGCGAGCACCTGCAGGCGCACGCCGCGGGTGAGGTCGTACGCATCGAGGGCCTCGCGAAACTCGTTCGCATCGGTGATGCGCCGCGCGCCGACTTCAATCAGGAGATGGCCGGGGCGGAGTCCGGCGCGGGCGGCGACGGAGCCCGGCGTGACCTCCGTGATGAAGACGCCGCCGATGTCCTCGCTGACGCCCATCCGCGCCGCGGCCTCGGGCGTGAGCGTCTCCACCACGACGCCGAGTTCCTCGATCGCAGCGGTGTCGCCATCGCGCATTGCTTGAGCGGCGCGGTCATCCAGCCGGCCGATTTCCGCTTGGAGCGTTGTGCGTGATCCGTCGCGGAAGACATGGATCTCAACGCTGGAGCCGGGGCTTGTCGAGGCGACGTAGTTGCGGAACTCGTTCATGTCGCGCACCGGGCGGCCGTTGAAGCGCGTCACGATGTCTCCGGGCTGCAGACCGGCCCGAGCGGCGGGCGAATTTTCGGCGACATCGCCGATCAGGGCGCCGCCGCCGGTGTGCCCGAAGCTCTCGGCGATCTCGGGCGTGAGCGGCTGGATCTGCACGCCGAGGAAGCCGCGTTCGACATCGCCGGTGTCGATCAGGCTGTCGGCGACGTGGCGGGCCATGTTGATGGGGATGGCGAAGCCGATGCCGAGGGCGCCGCCGGTGCGGGTGGTGATCGCGGTGTTGATGCCGACGACCTGTCCCTCGAGGTTCACCAGCGCGCCGCCGGAGTTGCCGGGATTGATGGCGGCGTCGGTCTGAATGAAGTATTCAAAGTCGGCCAGGCCGAGCTGCGAGCGACCCTTGGCGCTGACGATGCCTGCGGTCACGGTCTGCTCGAAGCCGAAGGGATTGCCGATGGCGAGCACCCAGTCGCCGACTTCCAGCGCATCGGAATCGCCGAGGCGCGCGGGCGCGAGGCCGCTGGCGTCGATGCGCAGGACGGCGAGATCGGTCTGCGGATCGGTTCCGATGACGGTGGCGGAGAAGGTGCGTCGGTCGTGCAGCGTGACCTCGATCTCATCGGCGCCCTGCACGACGTGGTTGTTGGTGAGCACGTGGCCGGAATCATCAATGATGACGCCGCTGGCGACACCGCTGCGCTCACGCCGCTGCGGCTGCTGAGGCTCTTGGCGCTGCTGATCGAAGTGCTGCTCGCCGAAGAAGCGCTCGAACATTTCATCGAAGGGGCTGCGGCCGGGTCCGAAGGGGGATGGAGGCGGCGCGAGCCGCTGACGGGGCGGCATCTGTTCGATGCGGACCGTGCGGATGTTCACCACCGAGTGCGCCGACGCCCGCGACACCTCGCGGAACGCCTCGGAGAGCGAACGGGCGTGGTGGAGCGCTTCCTCGGATATTTCGGGGGCGCGCTCCTGCGACCTTGCGATTGGTGTGTGCAACGTCAGGGCGCCAAGCGCGATCGCTGCGATCAGCGTCGGGGCGGCGGCCAGTGAGAAGCCACGAATTCGTGTGCGGGTCATGCGGTGTTCTCCTTGTAAGGAACAGGAAGAAGCAACGGTTGGGTTTCGACATTGCGCCAGGGCTCGTTCGTGCATGGCGCATCCAGACTGTCGGCGCCGGCGACGAACCGGCGGGGTCAATCCACGGGCGATATACAAGCGGCGCGCCAGTCGGGATGCGTTTCGGGAGTGGCGCCGGCCGGCGTCACGCGCCGCACATGCAGGCGCAGGGATGGCGCGGCTGCCACTCTGGCAGCCGATCGCGCAGACAGTTCAGGTGATCGCCGGGGGCCGGGTGTTTCGGACCGGAGGCCGGGCGTTCCGGAAAGGCGCGCCGGCGTGGATCCTCACGTCCCCGCGCCGACGGGGGGCTCGGGCGCCGGGGGCGTCGCTTCGAGCACGCGGGTGAGCTGTTCGACGGTCAGGCCCTCGGCGCTGGCGACCACGCCCAGCAGCCGCGCCCGCGTCTGGCGGTACTCGCCCGGCGTCAGGCCGAGCCAGCGGAGCTCATCCAGCAGACGCTGCAGGTCGTTGACGTAGGCGTTGGCCGTTGCCAGGTCGTCCTGCTCGTGCAGCATTGTGCGGAAGCGCTGGGGATCGATTTCCGCGGCGTCGGTGAGCGAGAAATATGTCTCGCGGGCCTGTTCGATCGACGCGATCACGTCATCAACGCGTTCGTCCTCATCGCCGAAGATGCCGTTGTACGTGTTCACGACCCGCTGCACGATGCCGCGGTCGAAGCGGGATGCGACTGATGTCAGCTCGGCGTCGGTGAAGCCTTCCGGCGAAGCGGGCAGATCGGTGTAGAGAGCTCTGCGCGAGCCCGCGGCGTCCTGCGACTCACCCGGGCCCACGTTGCGGGCCGCGATGGCGATGCGCTGAAGGAGCTGCAGATCGAAGACCTCGGGAATCGTGGTGTCCTCGAACTCGGGCGTGATCGGCTCGGCCCCGGCGAGGTCGGGGGCCGGATCGAAATCATCGTCATCCGGCGGCGGCGTGGGCGCCATGGTGAGCTGGTCGAGCACCACATCATCAAACGTCAGGGTGTCTTCGGTGGTGAGCTCGGACTCAATCAATGTGAACTCGAAGGCCGCCAGCCGGGGCGTGGCCTCGCCGGTGACTGCGGATGCAAACGTCGGATCCGATCCGGTCGACACGCCGGCGAGCACGATCTCGCCATCGAGGTCGATGACGCCGCCGGCGACGAAGTCCAGCCCCCGATCGGTCAGCGTCGAGCCATCGGATGTGAGCACCGAGCCCGGCAGGCGTCGGAGCAGATTGATGGTGGGCGCCACGACGAGCATGTCGCCGGTGGTTGTCAGGTCGCCGAGGAAGGCGGCCCGATCCGCAAAGACGCCCAAGTCGCCGAAGATGGTGAACTTCTCGTTCTGACCCATGACGAAGTCGCGGACGAAGAAGTCGATCGAGCCGTCGCCGAAGATGGTGGCCTGGTTGGGAACCGGACGCGCTGCGCTGTCGCCGGCGGTGCTGAGGAAAAGATCGCGCAGGCGCTCGATGGCGCCCACATCGCCTTCGAAGACGATCAGGCCGCCGGGCGTGGTGGTGACCGCGAGATCGAAGCCGCCGTTCACGCTGGAGGCGAAGCGGATCACGCCATCGTCGAGGCTGGTGAGGCTTGTGTGGTCATCGAGCGTCAGGGCGCCGCCGTAGGTCTGGTCGCCCATGGTGTAGACGCCACTCCCGGCGATGGTCGTCTCACCGTTCACGGTGAGAGAGGCGAGGGGCGTCCCCATCCCGACGAGACCTGCGAAGAGCGCATCGCCGTTGATCGACACATCGGAGGCGCCGTCAAGCGACTGGGAGAAGGTTATGAAATCGCCGGTGAAGTTGGTGGTTTCGCCGCCCAGGCTGACGCCTGCGCCGTAGAGCTGGGCGCCGGTGGTCTCGACGCCCGCGCCGTTGACGGCCGCAGCGCCGGTGATGGCGAGCGACGCCAGCGCGGCATCGGCGCCGACAGGACCGGAGAAGGTGGTGAGCCCGTCCGCATCGATTTCGAGACCGAAGCCGCCGTTGACTGGGCCGCCGAACGCGATGGCGCCGCCGGCCTCGAGGACGGCGTCGGCGCCGAGATCGACACCGCCGTAGCTCTGGGCGCCGGTGGTGGTCACCGCGCCGCCGTTGAGAGCGGTCAGCCCGTCGACGTTCACACTGGCGGCGGCCACCGCGCCGTCGAAGATCGCTCCATCGCCGATATCGAGGTCACCGGTGAGAGTCACGCCCTGGAAGGCGCCGTCACCGGAGAGCGTGACATTCGAGCCGGTGAGCGCGCCGATGATGGTCAGGCTGTCGCCTGTAGCGCCGCCGTTGAAAGCGATGGCGTCGCCGGTGAGCGTGCGATCGCCGGTGAGCGTGGCGGCGCCGGCGTAGGTCTGGTTGCCTGTGGTGGTCACATCCTGGTTGATGAACGCGGGGCCAAGCACGAGCAGCGACGCGAGTGAGAGCTCGCCGTTGATGTTCGAGCCGGTCTGACTGGCGAGCGTGAGGGCGCTGCCGGCGACTCGGTTCGGCGTCATCACCGAAACGGCGCCGTCGCTCGATTCGAGCCGGTAGCTCATGCCAGCGACCGAGCTGCCGAACTGAGTTGGCTGCGGGATGGCGGTGTTGGACAGCGAGGCGTCCTGAATGATGGAGAAGCTGTTCGGGCGTGTCGAGCCGAGGGCGGCGCCCCGGAAGATCGGCGCGTTGGTGATGGCGTTGACGCTCGCGGCGCCGAGGCCCGAGTTGTTCCCCGATCGAAGAGCGATCTGATTGGCGCCGAGATCGAGTCCGGGCGAGAGGAAGGCGAGCTGGCCGGCGCCTGTCATGCCCGCGTGCAGGCTGATGAAGTCCTGGGCATGGAGGAAGCCGTCGATGTTGATGTCGAGTCCGGCGCGGAGGTCGGCGAAGGAGGCGACAGTGAGCCCTTCCTCGACAGTGAGTGATTCGGAAGCGAACCCGTCGAAGCTCGCGACTGTCTGCGAGCTGAAGCCGCCGAAATTTCCGCCGAGCAGCAGAGAGCCGTCGGTGATGTTGACCACGAAGTTGGTCTCGACGGGGTTGAAGACGAACCCGCCCGGGCCGGCGCCGATCGCCATGCTCTCCGCCTGCGTGAGGAAGATCGTCTGGCCCGCCGGGACTCCGATGCGTCCAAACTGGATAGAGCCCGTGGTCGCTTCGAGCGTCAGGTCGCCTGCCGAGGCGGTGAGCGTCATGCCGAACAAGTCAGGGCTGACATCAATGATGTCGCGTCCGGCGGTGAAATTCAGGAACGAGGCCGAGGCGTTCTTCGCCGTCACGCCTCCGATGTCGATGCCCATGATGATGTCGTTGAAGGCGAGCAGGGACAGGCCGCCGTTTACTTTTTCGATGTCGGTCGCGAGGTAAATGTCGCGTGTCGCTTCGAGGAAGACATCGCCCGCGAAGCCCTCGATGGCTGCTCGGGAGATGAAGAAGTCATCCATGCCGCCGTCGCCAGCGCCGACCGAACCGTCGCCGCTGATGTCGCCGTCGTTCATTCCTGGATCGTTGATGATAAAGATGTCGCGCGGGTCGAAGAGCGCGGTGGAGGCGTCGTATCCGAACTTCACATCGCCCTTGATCGAGCCGTGCGCGCCGAGGCGCTCGGTGGCGCTGATCTCGACGAAGCCGCCGTGTCCGCCCAGCGCGCCGCCGGAGATGTCGACCTGGGCGCCGCGGGCGAAGAGCGTGTCGCCCTCCCACGCGTGGACGAGCACTGTTCCGCCGTCGGCGTGGCCTCCGAGGCCAGCGGCGCTGACGACGCTGCCGTCCGTCAGCGTGGTGCGCAGCGAGCTGGTGATTTCGACCGAGCCTGCGGCGCCGCGCTCGGCGTCTGCGCTGGCGACGCCCGAGTGAACAATCTGCGGCGCCCGGACGCTCACCGCGCCGGCCTGGCCTTCGGCCACGCTTGCGGAGAGCTCGCCCGAGTTGTGGATGGCGCCGTCGCGGGCCGTCAGGGCGACGGCGCCGCCGGAGGCGCTGATCGAGCCGGTGTTGCGCACGGCGAGCGAGTATGCGTCGCCGGCGCCGAGGGAGACGCGGCCGCCCGTCGCCTGCACCGAGCCGGTGTTCTCGACGGCGGGGGTGTCGGCGGCGCTGACGACGCGGCCGTCGCCGCGGCCCGGCTTCGCATCGGCGTTGAGCGTTTCGCCATCGATACGGACGAAGATCTGTCCGCCGCGCTCGCCGATGTAGATGTCGTTGCCGGAGAGCATGGTGACGACGCCGCGATCGGCGACGATGGCGCCGTGGTTGGCGACGCGCTGGCCGAGCAGGTGGATGGCGCCGCCCTGGATGTGGCCGTGGTTGATCACCTCGCCGGAGAGGCCGGTGAAGCGGTCGATGCCCCGGAGGAAATCGCGATCGGTGATGGCGCCGGCGGCGGCATGGATGCCGCCGACATCGACGAAGGCGTTGGCGCCGAAGATGACGCCCGCGGGATTGACAATGTAAACAAGGCCGTTGGCCTGCAGCACGCCGTCGATGCGCGTAGGCGCAGCGCCGTTGATGCGGTTGAGCACGCGGGCGTCGGCGCTGGGCTGGATGAAGCGCACCGTCTGATCGCCGGTGATGTCGAAGCTCGAGTAGTTGATGATGGTGCGGTCGGCGGCGCGGATGATGGTGGTGTCGCCGTTGCGGATGAACTCGGCGCTGCCGCGCTGGACCCGCTCGCCGCGCGGACCGGCGAGGGCGATGGGCGCCGCCAGGCTGACAGCGCAGCCGGCGATGAGCGCAATGCGGGCGGCCTTGGAGAGAACATCATTTCTTCGGTTGTGCATGGCCATCTCAGACTCTTCTCCGCGCGCCGGGCGGGCGACCGACGCCCGCGAATACGCGCTTATGATCCCTGTCGGTCAGTAAACAAGCGTGATGACGAAGTGGACCCTGTTGTCTCCCGCATCGACCCTTCTGCGCCCCGATCCGTCGTCCAGATCCTTCAGTGCGAAGCCCCAGTCCACACGCGCGCTCAGGTGGCGGCTGATCGAAAGTTCGACGCCGACGCCGGCGCTGACGAGCGTCTGGTTCGCTTCGAACGATAGCCGGTCATTGTCGGTGGTGCGGGCGAAATCGACGAATCCGCGCAGGAAGAGATCCCAGTCGGTGGGGCCGTACTGGTATTGCGGCGCGAAACGGAAGGGACGTCCGAAAAAGGCGCCCGGCTGCGGGTCCGGCGAGAGCGCGCGGGGGATGTGGTAGCGATATTCGGCGCTTGCGATGAAAACATTATCGCCCGCGGCGATCGCCTCGGGATACCCGCGGACGGTGTAGAGGCCGCCGGCGACCTGCTGGAAGTTCGGCGCCAGCCGGTTGCCGAAGGCGAACTGGCCGCGGGCCTGGAAGGCCAACTCGTGCGCCAGGGAGCCCTCCTCGTCGGCGCTGCGGAAGAACGGGTCGAGGTAGAAGCTGTGCGACGCGTCGTAGAGGAGCGCGACCCAGTTGTTGTCGGCGTCGAAACGTCCGAGGCGGTCGATGTCCTGCGAGTCCGTGCCGGCGATGCCGGAGAGGTTGGTCTCGAGGAAGGCCGAGGCGCGCGTGGAGCGGTTCTCGCGGAGCTGCTCAAGCCGGAGGCCGGCGTAGGGGATCACGAAGTCCTCGCGGCCACGCTGACCGATGAACCGGTCGTTCACGCTCACCTGCTGCCAGCGGGCGCCGCCCACCAGGTCGATGAACAGGTCGCGGTTCTGCACGATGTTGGCAATCAGCTCGGCGCTGGCGCTCCAGCCGCGGCCCTTGAACTCGGCGTCCACAACGCCGACGTCCGTCGCGGTGTACTCATTCCAGGAGCCGTAGGCCCGCCAGCGCCAGCGCTCGGAGTCGGGCAGGGGCCGCTCGTAGGAGACGGTGACGGCGTGAAGCTCATCGAAGTTGGAGGTGATGTAATCGGCGAAGAAGATGTCGTCATTGCCCGTGAGCTGGTTGTGGACGAAGCCGAAGCGCTGCCGCAGCCGGTCGGTTGAGCGCGTGCCGGTGTTGGCGAGCTGGGCATAGAGGAACCAGGGGCGGTTCTCGGTCACGAGGTAGTCCACGGAGACAGCGCCGAATTCGTCGCCGGTTGCGGCCACTGCGACGTCGACGCGCCGGCCCGGATGGCGATTGAGTCGGTAGACGAAGTCATCAATCCTGTCGCGTCGAAGCAGGTCCGTGCGGCCTTCCCTGACCTCGCCCGTCTCCGGGTCGCGGGCAGCGACCGGCGACCTGTCAAGGATGCGCCGATGCGCCGGGTTGTTGATGCGATCGTCCTCAGGCAGGTGATCGCCCATGCCCACGGTGCGCACATCGTTGACGACGCCTGTGGTGACCAGGAGTGTGAGCTCCGTCCGGTCGGCGGGGCGCCTGTCCACGACCCGCCCGTCAATGACGGCGAAGTCCTGCGGATCGGGCTCGACATAGATGCCGATGAAGCCCAACGTCTGCAGCCGTTGCACCGCCGAGGGCGCGATCAGCGCCAGCGCGGAGTCGAAGAACCAGTGGCTTTCCATCTCGGGCAGGTCTGCGAGCCGCAGCCGCGTCGGTTCGTAGCCCTCGCGTGGGGCGATGAAGCCTTCTTCGGTCTCCTGGAGCACGACGATCGTATCGAGCAGCGCCGCCTGGTCCGGATGATCCGGGTTGCGGATGGTGTATCGGAAATCGATGTCCGTGATGCGATGGCGTCCGCCGTCCGCTTCGTCCGGCTCGGGCAGCGCGGGCGGCGCTTCGACTTGCTGATCTGCGGCGGGCGCGATGTCCGTGTTCTGGGCCTGGCGGGCGTGGGCGGGCGCTCCGGGCGCCAGCAGCGAGAGAACGAGGAGCGCGAGAAGCGTCGCCGTGAAGGTCCGTGCATGCATGCGTCGATGGCCTCGGAATGTGGAGCGAATCAGTTCTCGGGCGCCTGCGCGCAACGGCCTCGACGACGTCGGGTCGTTGATCCGTCCGAGCGGCGCTTGCACTGATTCGTCCGATGTCTCGTTCATGACCCCTCGGCTTGGGAGAGATGACTCCTGCCTGTCCCGGCCTCCCTGCCGACCGCCACCAGTAAATCAGATCACCACGCGGCTGGCAAGCGAATTCAGGCCCGAAAAGTCTTTCGCCACAGACACTTCCGGCCGCCGCGATCAATAACGTCGTGCGGACCTCGCCGAAGCGCAAGAGCTGCGCCGGAGTGGGGTATTTGCGGATTTTTCCTTTGGCACGGACCGAAAACCCGGCGCCGCGCTTCAGTCGCCTGACACGCGGGTCGATGCCAGTGTCGTTATGACCAACGTCCGAAGCTCAAATCGTCGTCGACTTCCCGGCCTGTGCGCCGGCTTCGGCCTGTTCGCCTCCACGCTCCTCCTCGCCGGCGGCTGCATGGCGACGGACGCACCGACCACCATTGTCCGACTGGACATGGGCCAGCCAGGCGATGCGGCTGTGACAGGTCTGGCCGCGGGCGATCACGCTCCCGAGGACCGTCGGAAGCTCCGAGTGGCGACGCTCGGCGCCGGCGATCGGCTGGGCATGACCATCCGGATGAACGACATCGTGCTGGCAGCCGCCCGCAAGCTGGATCCGGACGATCCCGCGGCCCTCGTCGAAGTCCCCATCGAGGACTGACGCGGACGCTCGGTCTCCACCGGCCTGATTCGGACTGACACGAAACAACAAGAAACGCGATCCGGCTGCGCTGTCGTTGCGCCGATAACCATGCAAGTGCGGCGCCGCCACGACGACGCCGCGAGCGACGGATGTGGTTCACACCCTGCGCAGGCAGGTTTTTTCTGGATGCGCAGGGAATTGGTTGACCCGCCGCACCCTCCGTGTATGCTGTAAGCGTTCGGCGATGACTTGCCAGGGAGTCGCCGACGCCACAACCAGTCGCCCAGAGTTTCGGCCACCAGACGGCACGTTGTCGTTGCGCCGATCCATGCACAGGGCGCGGAGGAGTCTGAGATGAACCGATCTGTTACGGCGGTTCGACTGCGGTGTTGCGCACGGTCTGCGGTCATGATCGCCGCCTGCGTCGTGGGATTGGGCAGCGCGGGCGATGTCCGCGCCGCCATGCTCTTTGATCCCGGGTTTTTCACCGCGCTCGATACTGAAGATTTCACTCTGATCACGTTTGACGATCGCTCTCCTGCGCTCGGCATCGGATTCAGTGAAGTGATTCCGGCCGGCGCTTATTCCGATCTTGGCGTCGCGTTCACCGCGATGCCCGGCGATCCGCAGGTACGATGGGTGCGCGACGGCAGCCCCGATTTCACCGCGGTGCGGAGCATGCTCGGGCTCGGCGACATCTCGATCCCCGGCGCCCTCGTCGATGAATTTGAGATCGTCTTCTCGACGCCTGTCCTCGCATTCGGGATGTGGGCTATCCACAACAACGGTTTCGAGACGCTGCCGCGCTTCGAGGCATTCGACAGCGAAGGCGAATCGCTCGGCGAAGTCGTTCTGGGCGATGGCCCCGTGCAGACGCTCGGCGTCGCCGACTATGGGTTCATGGGCATCGTCGCCGATCGCGAGATCGCCCGGGTCAGCGTGTCCAAGGACGCGGCCATCTTCGACAATCTGTACTTCTCTCCGATCCCGGGACCCGGCCCCGCAGCCGCGCTGCTCATCGGCGCCGGCGCCCTCGGGCTTCGAAGGCGTCGCTGACGGCGAACGGCCCGCCTCGACAGAGGCGGGACACCGGGAATCACATCTGAACCGCACTGGAAAACTGCGGTCGCCCATGCTGTCGCGTCGATCACATAGACATGTCGGATGTGGGCAGAAACATTTCACGCTCAGCGTTTCTGGCGTGGCAGGAAGCGTCGCGCCGGCTTGATGATGTTCAGATCGTCTTCATCGTCGGACCGCCCAAGACCGGGACGACATGGCTCGCCCGCACAATTGGCGCTCATCCGCAGGTTGCGCTGTGCATGGAGAGCCAGGCGTGTCATGGGTTGTTCCCCCGATTGAAAGACGCATTCCGGGAACATGCTGCACAGCGCGCCGAATTCACAGGGTATCCGGAGAGCGAGCCCACATCTCTCGACAGAGCAATGTTGCAATGCCAGGTATTGGACAGGATTCTGCTCCGCACCATCAACCTCGCTGAGAAAAGGGATGGGAAGCGTGTGAGCACGGTTTTGGAGAAGACGCCGTTTCATGCGAAATCAACCAGGTTCCTGGCTGGTCTCTATCCTGAAGCGAAGTTCATCTGCTGTGTGCGAGATCCCCGCGATGGCGCCGTCAGCGGGTGGAGCCACTACCGACAAGGTGGTCAGATGAAGCAGAGCACCATCGAGGAATGGGCTCTGCATTACGTGCGCGAGATGTGGGCGCCGTGCCTGAAGTCGGCGCGCGCCACGGGCGCTGCGCTCGGTCCAGACGGCTTCATGGAAGTTCACTACGAGAACCACAAGCAGGACCCCGCCGGCGTGGTCCGCAGCGCGCTCGAATTCATCGGGATCGACGCTGGGGACGAACCGCTCGCAACATGCCTGCATGCCGGTGATTTCAGAACACTGTCCGGTGGACGATCGCCTGGGCAGGTAGCGTCCTGGTGGTCGTTCTACCGCAAGGGCGTGGTGGGCGACTGGCGGACCCATTTCAGCGAGGAATTCGGCGCCCACCTGCTTCAAGAGGCGGAGTCGGCGCTCGATGGCCGCACGAAGGAGCAGTGGTTGCGGACCTGTCTCTGGCGCCAGGCGGCCCGGCGCTGCGAGGCGATGGGGATGCGACGCGTGGCCCTCTACGGCGCTGGCGAACATACCGATGAACTGCTTGAATACGGTTGGCCTGGCGAGGGGCTCGACCTTGTCGCAATTCTGGATGATCACCCGAGACAGGAGCAGATCCGCGGCGTGCGGGTGGTGCAACCCGATCAGATCGACAAGCCTGTTGACGGAATCGTCATTTCATCGGAAACGCACGAGCAGGCGCTGTCGGACGCCGCGATGCGATCCTTCGGAGGACTTGGAACGCCGATCGTCCGGATCTACTCGCCGGAACTGGAGCCGTCGCCGACGCCGCTCGGCGCCGCCTGAATGGCATCTGAGCTTGTGCAGATTCAGAAAGTGGAGCGGACCGGGATCGAACCGGCAACCCCTGGCTTGCAAAGCCAGTGCTCTCCCAATTGAGCTACCGCCCCGTCGCGATTCAAGGGTGGACATGATACACACCGGGGCGGGCATGGTGAACGGGGGGATGCCGCCGGGCTGAAGATGGTCGCCGCTCATCCCCGGACCGCCGGGGCAGTCGCTCCCGGCTCAAGGCGTCCGGGGCCCAGATCCTCAGTTCACCTGGTTCAGATTCGAGATCGCCGTGTTGTTGATCTTGTTGTAGAGCTCGAGGTTGGCGTCCGGATCACCCAGATCGCGAATCCGGGAGCGCAGCGAGCCGTTGGCGGGGTTGTACCACCATCCGAAGGCGGCGCCCGTGATCAGTTTGTTCGCAGGGTGCCTCGCCGTGGGATCGCCGGGCGGGGCGGTCTCGACGCCCAGCGGTGTGGAGGGCAGCGAGAAGGGGTGAGGCCGGGCGATGCGGAACCAGCCCTGCAGCATGTCCACCGTGATCTCCTCCGGGAAGACGCCGCCCTCTTCTTGGGCCACGAGCTGCACCTGCGTCTTCATGTTCTTGAGATCGCTCTGCGTGGCGGAGATGCGCGCATCGCCGGTGACATCGCCGAAGACGGTGAAGACGATGGTAGAGATGATCCCGAGGATCACCACCACCACGAGAATTTCGATGAGCGTGAAGGCGCGTCGCATTGGGGATTCCCTCCCTGGTGTCGAATACAGGCCGTCCGGCCTCGAATTCCTTGTCAGAAAAGCTGTCGCGGCGCCGCGGACGCGATCAGTCGGATGGTCTGCGGCGTGGTGTCCGCGCCGATGGTGAGATCGACCGAGTCGTTCGGCTCGATGGTCATGTCGATTTCGGCCCGGTCAAGGAGCCATGTGCGCTCGTTGAACAGGAGCGTGAAGGTCGCCTGTCGCACGCCGCTGATGAGTGGACGCTCCTCGAGAATCGGCTCGGCTTCACCCGGCGCGAGCAGGACGAACCACAGTTCGCCCGTGTCTCCGGGCTCGGCGCCGGGGCGGAACTCGATGCGCGTGACGCGCGAAATGCCTCCCTGCAAGTCGCGCTGGCTCACAAACTCGATATGGTTGGAGATGAGCGGATTCTGCGCAGGATCCAGTACATTGGCCGGAATAGGGCCGAAATCCGTACCCGTGCGGATCATGGTGAGCACGCGATGCATCACCATCCGGCTGACCACGTGCGTCGAGGCCGATTCGGTGGTCGACTTGTAGTGCTGGAACATGGTGTGCAGCGATGTCATGGCCGCTGTCAGCAGCAAGGAGCTGATCGTGAGCGCGATCAGCATCTCGACCATGCTGAAACCACGACTTCGGGGCCGCGCCGGTCTCGGAGCGTTCATGTGTGTGCGTGAGCGAATCATTAATAGTCCCCCAGGGAGAGCCTGCCTTCGCGATACGATGCGCGCACCGGCTCGATGCGGATCGGCGCAATGAGCCCGTCTGGCATGATCAGGTCGGGGTCCCAGTTCACGACGATGCGTCCATACCCGTTGAATGGAACGGGTACGGCGCCGTCTTCATACGTGCTGGTGTCGGGGTAACCGTCTCCGGTGGTGTCGAAACCCACGATCAACTGGCCGTTGTGCTCGAAGATCGTGAAGCCTTCTTCGTCGCCTTCATCCGGGCCGAAATAGCCGAGGGTCGTGTTGAAGTTGGCCGGATTGCCGACGGGGACGCCGTAGTGCTGCAGGGCGGGATCGTCCTGCGTGGGCTCGAAGGTGAGCAGCAGGGCGCCGTCGATCTGCGTGTTGCCGCGGATGTCGAGCACGCCCGCGATGATCACGCCCTTCAGGTTCACGTTCTGGTCGGGCGAGGCGTTGTTCTCACCGATGTCGACCGAGTAGTGGGGGAGCAGCATGGAGCTCTTGGCTATTTCATCCTTGTCGGCGGCCTTGGGGTTGTAGGCGGGGTCGTCGGGGAACTCGGGGTGCTTCTCCACGAACTTCGTCGCGCCGGTGAACTGGATCTTGTTTCGCACGTGCGTGTAGTTCATCGGTTTGTCCGCAACGATTGCGCCGACGAACGTGCAGTTGTGGAAGCGAAGGTTGTTTGAGAGCGGCTTGGTGTTGACGTAGGGCACGCCGTTCACTGTCAGCCGGGGAAGCGTGTACGTGAATGGCGGATCGCCGAAGAAGGTGATGTCGTCGGTGAAATAGTCCTCGTCGAGCTGTGCGTCGCTCTCCGCGGGGGGCGGGGGGAACATCAGTGTCAGGCCGCCGCCTCCGGGGACCTGGCGACCATAGAACTGCCAGCTTTCGTGTGTATTGTTGTGGTGCGTCTGCACACGGGTCACGCCGGCGAAGGTGCAGTTGATGAAGAGCGCGTTGAGGCCCTTGGGAATCACAACGTCCTTGAAGACGATGTTCTCGAAGACGGGGCGCTCGTAGTAATCCGCGATGGCGCCGCCGCCCCAGGGCATCCCCTCGATCACCGTGGGGATCGACGGGTTGTAGCTCTGGCCCACCACAACGCCGTCGGCGTTGGTCACCAGTGTGAACAGCTCGCCGGTGACGCCCGCTTGAGAGGCGAAAGGAGCGCCGCTTGCGGCTGCGATGAGCGGGCTGTTCTCGGTGGTGAAGGTCTCGGTGTTGATTTCCGGCAGCAACTCATCGCTGGCGTCGAACGTGATGGGCGACTCGCCGTTCTCGGGGCGGATCGGGCCTTCCATTACCTTCTGGAAGTGCTCCAGGGCCTCGCCGAACCCCATGTCCTGCGCCTCCCAGTCCGAGCGGTTGGCCCGGATCAGCACGCGGCCGTGAATCTTGGCGTAGCGGTCGCGCGCATCGATGACTCCGTCGGCCCAGCCCAGGGCGGTGTCCTGCGGCCCGCCGATCGAGCCGTCGCCGTTGCGGTCGGGCTTGCCCCAGTCGATCAGGCGCGCCAGGTCATCGTCGATTCCCTCGGGAAAGTCCACGCGCGACGAGTTTTCGTACGGGCCGCCGTTGCGCATCTCCTGCCACAGGTAGACTCGCCCGTCGCCGGCGCTTGAGTAGTGGTTGATGAAGACATCGAACTCGTCGACAGCGCCGTCGCCCGTCGCGTCGGCGAACGCGTTGTCGGGCTGGCCGTCGCCGGAGTAGTCGGTCGAGTTGAGCGATGACAGCCCCTGCGACTCGATGGCGTGATTGACACGGAGGCGGTTGTCGCCGTTGACGTCGTACTGCAGTATCGCGTCCTGAAGATCGCGGATCTTCTGATCAAGCACCGGGTCGAGCCCGATGAAATCGCTCTTCATGATGATCGGATGGCCGTTGGGATGATCGACGCCGTCAAAGCGGGCGCCGATGGGCCCGTTGATCTGCACGTTCTTACCGATCATGATTTTGCTGGGGCCGAGAATCGCCTGATCGACGCGTTTGAAGATGCGGAAGTCCTGCTGCGCTGTGCGGGAGATCCAGCGCTGGCTGGTCCAGTCCCACGCGTAGCCGGTGACCACTGTGCGCACCGCGCCTTGCGCGGGCAGCGGGATGTAGGTGATCTGGGCGGCGGTGACGGGCTGGTTGTCGCCGGACGTTTCCAGCACGATCGGATCGGTCGCGAGCCAGGAGCTCTGCGCGATGTAGTCCAGCGAGATGGACGTTGTGGTGTCGGTGGCGTGCAGACCGGCGAGCAGGCCGCGGACGCCCGTCGTCGCCGGATTGCCCTGGGCCGTCAGCACCTGGCCTCCCGAGTAGGGCGGGCCGCTCCACAAGTTCATGGCGAAGTCGGGCGTGACCTCGCCGCGCTCGACCCGGAGCTGCGCCGCCGCCTGGCGGAGTCGCCATGAGGCGATCGCCAGCCCGGTGTCCACAGCGCCGATGGCGTTGTTCACCCGGAGCTGCGTCTGCGCGGTCTGCAGGTTGCCCTGGCTCACGATCGCCATCGCGACCGCAAGGGACGCGAAGATGACCATGAACATCATCGAGAGGATGCCGACCACGCCGCGGCGCTGCCTCGGGTGGCGACGTCGCTTCAGGCTTCTTGCATGTGTTCGTCGCATGGGTGGCTTGCCTCGCTCTCTCCTCGCAATCGTCGCCGTCAGCACTCGTTTCGTCTCGCATCGCGTCATGTCAGGGAACGATCCATGTGACACGGGTGATCTCGATCGCCTCTGCATCGAGATCGCCCTGATACAGAATGTGCACGGTCACACGCAGCGGGAACTGGTCCACCGCGATCGCCGGCTGGCCGGGGCCCTCCGGGATGTGGTGATCGTTCGCGACCGTCTGCGTGAAATCGGTGGGGTCGATCTTTTGCACCCGTACGTACTGCGTCCAGCCCCGCAGCGGCGCCGGGTCGCCATCCTCATCGAGAATCACCAGCCCCGCCCAGTCGGTGTCGGTGATGACATCGCGGAAAGCGCTGATCGGTCCGGCATGACGCCGGTTGATCGGCCCTGGAATGTTGGGCGCATCGCCGAAGACGACGCCGTCGAGATCATCCAGATCGTTGTAGTCTTCGAGTGTCAGCTCGTTCGGCCCCGGACCCCAGCCTTGAAAGCCGGAGAACGCTTCGGGGTTCTCGAAGTAGAGCCCGCCCGAGAGCGGATCATGCTTGGGCCATCCCCGCGTCATCTCGCGGATCTCATTGGCGAGAAACGCGGCGGTGGACGAGTGCGTGGACCAGGCGTTCTTCTGCAGGAACGACTGCTGCGCCTGGATGATCGCCAGCACGCCCACACCGATAATGATGATGGCGAGGCTGGTCTCCAGGAGCGTGAAGCCCCGCCGCCGAAGCACGCCGCCCTGACGTCGCTGGAAATGAATCGCGC
The DNA here is from genome assembly GCA_007693965.1 of Phycisphaeraceae bacterium. Classification (GTDB taxonomy): domain Bacteria; phylum Planctomycetota; class Phycisphaerae; order Phycisphaerales; family UBA1924; genus RECQ01. The sequence continues at coordinate 54,718 of RECQ01000047.1, forward strand.
TCATGGTGATCGCTCCCTGCGCTCGGGGCGCCGGCCCCGTCGCTCTCCGGGAGTCGTATCGGCCTAATTCACGATCTGGCTCATCTTGAAGATGGGCAGGATGATGGCCATAGCGATGAAGCCGACGACTGAACCCATTACAATGATCATGATGGGCTCGATCATGCTCGTCACGGCCTTGATGCGGTCTTTGAGCTGCAGACCGTAATATTCCGAGACCTCATCGAGCACCTCGCCGAGCTTACCGGACTCCTCACCCGCCGAAATCATCTGCACGACCGCTTTGGGCAGCAGGGTCGTCTTCGCCAGCGGCTGTGAGACCTTCTTGCCCTCTTTCACCGAGCCGTACACGCCTCGCCACAGCCGCTTGTAGAGGCGGTTGCCGGAGATGTCGCCGGTGATGGCCAGCGTGTCCAGCATGGGGACGCCGGCGTTGATCAGCTCGCCCATCGTCTTCAGCGATCGGCTGATGTAGAGCGCCCGGAACATGCTGCGGAAGACCGGGAAATTGAGCTTGGTCCGATCAAGCCAGTATCCGCCAATCTCGGTGCGCAAGAAGAAGAACAAGCCGATCGCCAGCGCCAGCACGACGCCGATGATCAGCGGCCACTGCTCAACCATGAAGGCGCTGAGCCCCATGAGGAACGTGGTGGACCAGGGCAGCGCGTCCTCCTTTCCCTCGAAGACCGCCGCGAACCGCGGCAGCACGAAGGTGAGCAGGAAGACCGTCACACCCGTCGCCATGCCGCCGATCACGCCGGGATAGATCATGGCGCCGACGACCATCTTCTTGGTCTCGATCTGCTGGGCGATGTTGGCCGCGATGCGGTCCAGCATCTTGCCGAATGAGCCGGAGACCTCCGACGCCCGCACCATGTTCATGTACAGCGGTCCAAAGAGTTTGGGCTTGCGCGCGATGGCTTCCGAGAACTGCTTGCCGGACTCAACATCCGACTTCAGACCCATGATGATCTTCTTGAAGGCGGCGTGCTCGGTCTGATCGGCGATGCCCTCGAGCGCCGCGCGAAGGCTGATGCCGGCGCGGACCATGACCGCAAGCTGTGTTGTGAAGTCCAGCACATGCTTCTGCGTCGGCTTGCCGGTGTTCATCTCCCGCAGCTTCGACATGAAGTTCGCGCGGGCGCCGGCGCCTCCGACCGGGTTCAACGCGAGAACATGCAGCCCCTGATTGCGCAGCAGCGCAGCGCACGTCTGGGCGTTCTCAGCGGAGAGCACCCCGACCGACAACTCGCCCGCGGAAGTCTTCACCTGGTAGCGATAGGTGGGCATCTTTCCTCACACGCACGGGGTCTGTCACGCCACGAGCTGTCGCTCGAGCTTGTCCGGATAGGCCGACTGCGCGATCGCGTCTTCGCGGCTGATCATGCCGTTGAAGTACAGCTCCGCGATCGAAGAATCGAGGCTGCACATGCCGATCGCGCGGTTGGTGTCGATCACGTTGGGAATTTCAAACGTGCGCGCCTCGCGGATGATGTTCCGCACGGCGGGCGTGCACAGCAGCACTTCGGTCGCCGGCGCCATGCCCGGCTTGTCCACCCGGCTGAAGAGCGTCTGGCTCACCACCGCCTGCAGCGTGTTCGAGAGCATCGAGCGGATCTGGTTCTGCTGCGCCGCCGGGTACATGTCGATGATTCGCTCGACCGTCTGGCTCGCGTTCACCGTATGCAGCGTCGAGAGCACCAGGTGGCCCGTCTCGGCCGCCGTGATCGCCAGCGCCGTCGTCTCCAGGTCTCGCATTTCACCCACCAGGATGATGTCCGGATCCTGACGCAGCGCGTGCTTCAGGCCCGAGGCGAAGCTCGGCATGTCGTGACCCAGCTCACGCTGCTCGAGCAGACACTTGTTCGATTCGAAGGTGTATTCCACGGGGTCTTCGAGCGTGATGATGTGCTTGCGGTACCGCTCGTTCATCGCCTGGATCATCGCGGCCAGCGTCGTCGACTTGCCCGAGCCCGTATCCCCCGTCACAAGCACCAGTCCGCGCGGCAGATACGTCAGGCGCGAGATCACCTCAGGCAGGTTCAGATCCGGCAATGGCGGCACCTTCGTCTTCACCACGCGCATCGCCAGGCCCAGCGTGCCCCGCTGCATATGCGCGTTCACGCGGTATCGCCCGACGCCCTTGATCGCGAAGGAGAAGTCCGCATCCTTCTGCCGATCGAAGGTCTCGATCGACTCCTTGCTCGCCATCTGCTCGAACATGCCGCGCACCGTCTCGGCGGTCAGGGCCGGGCAGTCCAGGGGGGTCATCACCGTGTGCACGCGGAGAACCGGGGGATGTCCGGCGATGATGTGAATGTCCGATGCGTCGCCTTCGGTGGCTGAACGCAGAATGTCTTCGAGCTTCATGGCGGGGCCCTCTCCAGACCGATCCCTCGTCCTCGACTTCGGGCGCACTCTCGCGCCGACTCTGCATCGGCCCGGCGCCAACCTGGGATGACCCGTCCACGCAGGCGGGCCAGAGAGGCCGATCCGTCTGCGCCGCCTTCAACGATTGCGCTGATTTCCCTAGCGGCGCCGTCGACCCCGCCGTGCCCGGCGACGCCCTGTTCGTGTGGGTCGCCTTGCAAACGGCGGGGGGTCCGATAGCTTCAGTACCGCGAAGTGCTTCGGCGGGCGCGTGGATGCGCTCCGGCCTCGCTCCAGATTCCGGGAGCATGCGTATTCGCCGCGACGGGGAGATGCGATGACGCGCGCAACAAAGAGAGCCCTCTCCACGGCGACGCCCCAGACCGACGGGCAGCCGCGCCAGCCGGGCGAGAACAGGTATCCCACCACTGGTCCCGGTGTACGCCCCCCGGACCATCCCAACGGACGCGATGTCTACGACGGCTGGCGCCTCGAGCTCACGCCGGGCGAGTGGCGTCATCTGAAACAGTGTCTCGCGTCCCTCACAGAGCGCGAACGGGAGGTCGCCTGCGCCGTCTGCGCCGGCGGCGCCAACGAGGCCGTCGCCGACCGTCTCTGCATCGCACTGCCCACGCTCCGCACCCATCTGATGCGCATCTATCAGAAACTCGGCGCGGGCAGCAAGAGCGATCTGATCCGCCACATCACAGCCCAATTGCTCGATGGGTACCGCCGCGGCGCGATCGAACCGGAGCCGAATTCGCGATCTAACTCGTTGCAAGCACGGGACATATCCATTGAATGGCCCGTTCGCGTCGTCCCCGGGCCAGCGGGGAAATCATCGGTTTCGATGACGACAAGCGGGCCCACCTCTGGACAATAACTCTGTAAGTTTGTAAACGCTCATGAATGATGGACCGATCATGAAGGGAACTTCCGGGGCTATCGGGCGTCTTCGAAAGTCGACGGAGTGATGTGAAGAGCCGATAACCGCGATGGACAAGGAACAGCCGTCGCACTGTGGCGCATCGAGCGGGTTCGGGCCGAACATGGGCCGAGTCGCTCACGCGGGAACGGGAAACAAGAGCGTCGCTCCGCGGCGTGATGGCAACGGAATCGCCAATCTTCAATGCAAGTGAAGGTCCTACACCGATATTCGCCCCAGTTGGTCGCCAGCACGCGCCCGGTCTGGCCGCATCCATGCCTCCATGTTTTCCGGGCTCGGGGAGGAGGATTCGTGTGAAACAAACCAGATCCACAGGCCGGGCTCGTTCACCGTGACCGGCCGACCCCCACCGACCAAGGCTCGCAATCGCACGCGGGCCACATTCAGAGACAAGCCTTTGACACAGACAATGATTCACCAAGAGAAGAAAGGAACGAATCGCATGAGGCGTTTGACACACCTGATGCTGACCGCCGCGGCGGCGACTGGCTTTGCCACGTCGTCGGCCATGGCTCAGATCAATATGGTACAGCCCGTGGTTGACAACCAGGGGTTCGCCGGAAATGACACCGTCGTTATCTTTGAACTGGACGCCGGCCTAGGCGCATTAGACGGCTTCACAAACACCGAGGAGATCGGAGGCCGCTTCTTCCTCATTGATGATGCGGGCACGATCCTGCTCGGCCCATTCAATGTCGCTGTAACTGACGACATGGGCGCGGCAGTGGATTACGACAACGGTATGGCAAATACCGGACTGCAGATGGATTTCGGTGATGTCACCTTTGCCACAGCGTTGGCGAATCCCGCTGTGACGCGTATCCGACTCCAGATCGGCACCGTGGACAACCCCGTCGGTGACTGGGAGTTCGCCGCGCTTGACGCGATGGATCCCATGGCCGACGAGACCTTGATCAAGGACATCGAGGCGCCCGTCCTCACCAACGCCTTCCTCAGCAGCGATGGCGAAGATCTCTTCCTCGTCTTCTCGGAACGCCTGAACAACGCCGCCGCGGCCAACAATCCCAACCACACCGTCGTGGCCGGCCTCGGCGGCGGCGATCTGCAGTTCAACACTTCCAACTCCTTTGACGGCATGACCCCCAATCCCACGGGTCTCTCCGCTCCCGCCTTCGTCGGCGCTGACAACACCACCGTCGGCTTCACCGTCGCCATGATGAGCGACATCGCGCTCGGTGTCTGGCTGCGTCCCACCCACGACGCCATGGACGACCCCGACCACGGCTTCAAGGACATCGTCGGCAACTTCGCCACCGACGGCGCCGTCCAGATCACCCAGCTCCAGGAGCTCGCGCCCGTCAGCGCTGAGTGGATCGAGACGGTTCCCGCCAACGGCGGCCCCGTCGCCGAGGCCGTCCGCGTCGTGTGGAACAACCCGCTCAACCCCATGATGCTGGGCGACGTAGCGTTCTACGACGTCCTCATGCTCGACGGCATGGCCAGCAATATCAATGTCCCGGTCGCCGGCGTCGCCGCCGATCCCGACAACGCCTCCGCCGTGCTCCTCAACGTCGACGCCACCGGCGCCGACGGTGTCTCCACCGACGGCCTCGACACCGCAACCGGCGAGCAGTTCTCATTCGCCTTCGATTCGATGACGGGCACGCCCCCGACCGACATCTTCAGCCAGGCCTTTGACGGCACGGCCAACCTCAATATCGGCGACGGCATCGCCCCGGCCATCGTCGGCGCGCCCCGCACCTTCGACACCAACGGCGACGGCCAGATCGACGCCTTCGCGCTGGTCTTCACCGAGCCCATCGATATCAGCGGCGCCACCGCCAGCGCCTTCACGCTGACGCTCACCGATGGCGCGACCATTCGTCCCTTCTCCGTCTTCACCACCAACCTCAGTTCGGATCGCATCACCGATCCCACCGATGAGGCCAACGAGGAAGAGATCGATCTCGACGGCGGCGACGGCGAATTCGACGTCAGCGGCTTCGACACCTCCGACTCCGACCCCGACGGCGATCGCACCGAGCAGGGCAACGTCCTCGTGATCATGTTCGACCCCGCCGACGTCATCGACGCCGCCAACACCACCGGCGCCCCCGGCACCGGCGACGTCAACTGGGCCACCATCGCCGCGGTCGCTGCGGACGCCGGCATCGCCGACGCCAACGGCAATGACTGGGGCGTGGACCTCGGGACCACCGCGGTCAGCGTCGACGGCGCGGCCCCCGTTCTCGCTGAGGTCTGGTTCCTCACCGGCGACAACGTCGACATGGGCAACCAGCTCATCAGCGAGCAGGACGGCGTCGTGGGCGACCAGGACGACAACAACATCGCCCAGCTCATCTACTCAGAGGCCGTCGCTGACGGCGGAATTAACGCCAACGCCGGCGCGTTCCGCTTCGGCCCCGGCCCCAACGAGCGCTTCGCGATGGGCGACTTCGACGCCATCGTCGGAGACGGCAACAACATCGTTCAGTTCATCGACACCAACGCCCGCGGCTTCGGCCCTGGCGACATGTTCCGGGTCGTCGCCGACAATGGTGTCGAGGACGCCGCCGGCAACGACTATCCCGGCACGCCCGCGGGCATGTCCGAGGATGTGCTCAACCGCACCGCCCCCTACATTGCCCTGCAGCGCGATGTGAACGGCAACACCATTCACGCCGCGTTCCTCTTCGACACCTCCTCTCCCCAGAACGGCTTCGCCGATCGCCTCGACCTGTTCTTCACCGCTCCGATCGATGAGGACACTGTCGCCGCGGACGACTTCCGCGTCGAGGGCCTCACACCCACCGGCGTCACCGTCATCGGCGACCGCGTCCAGCTCACACTCCCCGGCGACCAGTTCTCCGTGGACACCGTGCTGAGCGTTCTGTACCGCGGCTCCGTCGCCGATCCCACCGTCGCCGACGGCGACGGCAACGCCGTCTCCATGGTGGACGACACCTTCGACGCCCGCGCTGTGCCGCAGCCCGACAGCGATGGCGAGTTCACGGCCGTCATGAACATCGCCGGCCGCCTCACCACGAATGGAACCACCGCGGTTCCCGCCGGCACCAAGATTTTCAGCTTCATCGCTGTTCCCACGGCCAAGGCCATCCGCGGCCGCATGGGCAACATGGACTTCGTCCTCACCGACGCCGGTTCGCTCAACGCGATGAACAACTTCCTGCTCGGCATCGCCGAGTTCGTCTACCTCTATGACGACGGCGGAACGATGTTCCTCCGCAACGACAAGAGCGAGGGCAACTTCAACGTCGGTCAGGCCGGCGCTCGTTCGATCTCTCAACTCACCATTAACGCCGGCAACCTCGCCAACGTCACCTTCAACGCCCGCGGCGTGACCACCAGCGGCGGCTTCTCACCCACCACCACCAACGTGACCAATGGTCGTGTCCAGGTCGTGTGGGACGTCCTACGCAGCGCCGACGGCACCGCCAGCAGCCTCTTCAACGATGGCTTCGGCGCCCGTCCCCTCTCTTCCACGGCCGTCGTCACCGACGAGCCCGGCTCCGGCAACAACTACCTGCTCCACACCACGGCGCCCATCAACGCCTTCACCGGCCTGCCCCGCCTCAACGCGATCGACTGGCCTGTGATCATCGTTGTCGAGCTCCCCAATGGCGAGCGCTACCCCGTTTCCAGCCTGCTCAACGCGGTCGACGGCATGGGCCCGATCAGCTTCAACCCGGCCAACCGTCGTCAGACGGCCGCCGGCCTGGGCTCCCCTGATCGCTCTTTCAACATCAACCTCGCCAACGTCGGCTCCCAGGAGATCTGGGGCGGCTGGAACCTCATGGCCTTCCCCCGCCGCAGCGGCTTTGCGACCTCGACCGGCGTCCTGCCTGTCCTGCCCCGCTCCGTCGTCACTGGCGATGTCCGCGTCGGCGCCCCGCTGACGAACGTCACACCGCTCTCCCAGTTCGTCTTCTTCAATGACGACAACGGCGACGGCGTCTGGACCTTCGCTGACGACGACGCCGCTCCCTTCGACAGCATCATCGTCGATGTGAACTGCATCCAGCACTTCGCCTTCACGATGACCAGCCGCGGCGTGCAGGTCAGCTCCGCCCACGCTGGCCGCTTCTCCAACACCATCACCTCTCTGGTCGGTGGCTACGCGGTCGGCTTCTTCAACGGCGAGCGCTCCGGCGGCATGCCCGACAAGCTCGGCGCCTTCCAGTTCGGCCCGATGATCACGCCCGGCGCGATCTTCGGCTCCGGCGCCCCCTTCCCCAACTCCAACGTCACGCTCGGCTGGGCCCTCGCCACCAACGTTCCCGATGGCGAGACCGACACTCGCACCGAGTTTTTCGCCAACAACACCCGCGCTGACTTCTACATCCAGTTTGACCGCACCGGTCACAACCTGGTTGACATCAGCACTGGCGCCACCGCCTCCGGCGTCGCCAGCGACTCCGAGACGGTCCGCCTGCAGGGCCTCTTCGTTCACTACACGCCGTAATCACGGCGCCCTTGATTGACCCTTCACGGGGGCCCGCCGAAAGGCGGGCTCCCGTTTTCGATTTTGATTCGTGATTCTGCGCGCGATATCCTCAGTGTCGCGCACGCGTCCGATGTCGCCGCAGCGCTCTCCATTCCGGGGGCAGTTCCGGGGACGGTTTCACCGGGAGGATTTCGAGATGTGCAGCAGGAGCCTCATTCTTGCCGTCGCCGGTCTTTTCGTCGGCGCCCTCGCCGCCGCGCCGGCGCTGGCCCAGTTTTCACCGCCAGGGCAGCAGACATCCATCCAGGAGCGCATCATCGGGGTGATGCTCCCCACTGATGAAAACCCGGATCCGCCCCAGCCCGGCGACCAGCTCGCCGCCTTCTTCGATGACGAGATCATCGGCCTCTACGCCTTCACATCCGACCAGGACGATCCCCGTTCCTTCCGCATCCGCCTCTTCGGAAATGACCCCGAAACCGAAGCGACCGAGGGCCCCAATGTCGGCCAGGCCGTGAGTTTCCGGTTCTTCCGCTCCCTCACCAACACCGTCATCAACGCGCAGGTGATCGAGCCCGGCTCGGGCCAGCCCTTCAACTTCACGTTCCAGGGCTCCGAGGTGCCGCCCTTCGATTTTCCCGACCTGCCCATTGACCTGGTGCCGCAGCGCAACTTCAACATGCGCCTCGGAGCCGCAAGCGGCAATGGCGGCAATGGCGGCGGTGGCGGCGGCGACGGCCCCAACTACGATGTCAACGGCGATGGCCGCGTCACCCGGGAGGACGCCGCCCTGGTCATCCGCATCATGGTCGGCGCCAGGCGAGGCCTCTCCGAAGACGTCATCCGCAGGGCCGATGTGAACGGCGATGGAACCGTCGACTCCAAGGACGTCATCGCCATCTACCGCCATATTCGCGGCGATTGACGTGCCTGCCGTGACCCTCCATCGCCGCGCCTTCACACTTCTGGAGCTGCTGGCCGTCCTCATCGTGCTGGCTGCGGTGATCGGGTTGGTCGCCCCTGCGATGGTGCGCGCTTCCGCCCGTGAAACAGAACGGCGGCAGGTCGCCGAGCTTGTCTCGTGGCTCTCCCTGGAGCGGGTCGAGGCCATGCGCCGCTCGACGGTGGTTGAAGTCGAGCTCCGTCTGGTGCGGGAGGGGTACATCGCCTCCGGCTCCGGCGGCGAGCGGACCTGGGACGATTGGCGGACGATCCCCATCGACGAATCCCGTGAACCACTGGGGGAGTCCCGCGTCTATTTCGACGCCCTCGGGCGCACGGCGACCCGCACGCTGTGGCTCCAGTCCGCGGAAGAGTCCGATAGGATATGGCGGGTTGAATTCGACCCCATCTCCGGTCGGCCATTTCTGCGCACCGGGGCGACCACGGAGGACTCATGAACAGATCAGACTTGAAATCACCATGGAGGATTGCGGACATGTCCCGTGGCGCTCAACTTCGTCGCGGCGGCTTCTCACTGCTGGAGCTGCTGGTCGCCCTCATCATCCTGGGGCTGCTGGTGACGCTCGTCGCCCCCCGCCTGCTGGACAACATCGGCCAGGGCCGCGTCACCACAACGCGCACACAGATCGCCAACCTCTCCTCCGCCGTCTCCCAGTTCTATCTCGATGTCGGTCGTTACCCCACGGAGGAAGAGGGCCTGGAGGCTCTGCTCCGCGCCCCGCAGGGCCCCGAGGCGGAGAAGTGGAGCGGCCCCTATCTCGAAACCAATTACGTGCCGCAGGACGCCTGGGGGCGCGAGTTTCATTACATCCTCGAGCCGGATGGCCGGTACCTGATCCGCTCTCTCGGCGCCGACGGTCGTCCCGGCGGCGAGGGCGACAACGCCGAACTGGACAACCGCAACTGACACAATGATTGCTTCTTCGTCCGCAGCGAGCATGTTGCTCGGATTCGACGTTCGCGCCTTCGGGCGCTTCCTCATCGAATCCGGCGATGTGAGTGAACACGACTGGCGTATGGCCGGCGAGGTCGCCCGCCAGAACGCCGCGTCGCCGCTGCGCTCGCTTCTCGATCTCGGCCTGCTGGGCGAGGAAACGCTGGCGGTCCGACTCGCCGAGTCGACCGGTTGCGCCCGCTGGGCGCCCGACGATGAAACCGCCCCATTGAGCGAGGCCCTTCCAGTCGAATTCATGCGCGCCAACGCCGTGCTGGCGCTGGACATCGCATCCCCGGCCGCCGATGTCGAGGCCGCTCCGGCCATGCGCCTCGTCTGCATCGATCCATCGGACCATCACCTGTGGCGCTCCGTGCTCGGGCAGGTGGGTGGGAGCGCCGGCGCGGGCATCGAGATCGTCTTCGGCGCCCAGAAGGACATCAACCACTACATCGCCGAGCGGGCCGAACTCGCACCCGCGGCGTCCGGCGCCGGCGAGGACGAGATTGACGTCACAGCCGAGATCAGCCAGCTCCGCGACATGGCCAGCGATGCGCCGGTCATCCGATTCTTCAACCAGGCCGTCGAGCGCGCCATGGACCTGGGCGCTTCCGACATTCATCTGGAGCGATTCGACCATCGTGTCTCCCTTCGTCTGCGTGTGGACGGGGTGCTGATCGATCAGCCCGCGCCGCCGCTGCGCATGTACGAGGCGCTGCTGTGCCGCATCAAGATCATGTCCGGGCTCGACATCGCGGAGCGTCGCCTCGCCCAGGACGGGCGCATCCGAATGCGTCTGCGCGGGCGCATGGTGGACATGCGCGTGAGCCTCGTGCCCACCACCTACGGCCAGGATGCAGCGATTCGTCTGCAGGATCGGGCCCGGATCGGCGAGATCACGCTGGAGGATCTCGGTTTCTCGGCGCCGCACATCGAATCGCTGGTCGGCGCCGCCAGCAAGAGCCACGGCATCGTCCTCGTCACCGGCCCCACCGGCTCGGGCAAGACGACAACGCTCTACGCCCTGCTGCGCCGGCTCATCACGTCCGAACTCAAGGTCATCACCGTCGAGGACCCCGTCGAGTATGCGATGGACGGTGTGAACCAGATCCAGGTCAATCCTGCAATCAACCTCACCTTCGGCAACACGCTACGGCATGTGCTGCGCCACGATCCCGATGTCATCCTCATCGGTGAAATCCGCGACCAGGAGACGGCCGAGATGGCCTTCCAGGCCGCCCTCACCGGTCACATGGTCCTTTCGACGCTGCACACCAACGATGTGCCGGGCACCTTCGTGCGCCTGATCGACATGGGTGTCGAGCCCTATCTCGTCAACGCGGCGGTCGAGGCCGTGACGGCGCAGCGGCTGCTGCGCCGTCTGTGCACACAGTGCCGCAATGATCCGGCCACGCGCGAATCCTGCCGCGGCTGCGGCGGGCTCGGATACCGCGGACGCATCGCGGTCATGGAATACAGCGGCCTCACCTCCGAAGTGAAGCGATCGATCATGGAGGGCGCCGACGAGCGCAAACTCCGTGAAACCCTCGTCGCCGGCGGCTATCGCGATATGCGCGACCACGCCATGCAGCTCGTCGCCGACGGAATCACCGATGAAGCTGAAGTGGTGCGCGCCATCGGCCATCCCGACGCTGCTGAAGCCGCCGACCTCGAACCCAGAGCCGTCACCATCGTCTCCCCCGGACGGCGGACCGCTGCGGCCCGGGGCGCCGATGAAGGCCTCGAATCAGCATGACACGTTTCACCTACAAGGCGATCGCGTCGCAGGGCGCTGCCGGTGGGGCGGGTGGCGCCGGGGGAGCTGGGGGTTCTGGTGGCGGAGGCTCCGGCGTTGTCATGGGCAGGCTGGAGGCGTCCGATGAGAAAGCCCTTCGCGAGCGACTGCGCATGCAGGGGCTCATCCCCATCGAGGTGCGCACACTCAGTCCGTTCGATGCGCTTCGCAGCGCCGGCGCGTTCCGTGCGGGCGCCGGCAGGGCCCGGCGCTCCGACTCCGTCTGGTTCTTCCAGACCCTCCACCAGCTTCTCGTGGGCAAGGCGCCGGTCGAATCCGCCCTCGCCACCATGGAGGAGCTGGCGCCCAACCCGAGGCTGAAGAAGATCTGCGCCGATGTGCGCAACGGCCTGCGCGGGGGTGATTCACTCGCCGATGCAGTCGATCGCGCCCCCGGCCTCGCCGACGCCCACCACATGGCCCTGCTCCGGGTCGGCCACGAGTCGGGCCGCCTCGAGCATGTCGTCTCACTGATCGTGCATTCGCTCGAAACCAGCCGCCGCGTTCGCAAGACGGTGGCGGGAAGACTGATCTACCCCGCCATCCTGCTCATCGTCGCGGTGGCGGCGGTGTGGATCGTCTCTTCGGTGGTGATTCCCCGCTTCATGCCGGCCCTGGAGGCGCTCGGCGCCGAGCTGCCCCCGAGCACGCAGATCACCCTGGCCGCCTCCCGGTGGATGGTGTGGATTCTGCCGCCCCTGATCCTGCTGGGCGCATTCGCGATCAGCTCGCGCGCCTTCAGACTGCCAGACGGCGTCCGGCAGCGCATCGACCGCTGGTCGCTACGGGCGCCCATTTTCGGCCAGCTTCGCTGGCATTCGCAGGCGGGCGTGATCGCCGACACGCTGGCGACCATTGTCGAGGGCGGCGGCGACGTGCTGATCGGTCTGGAGCAGGCCGAACGGGCCCTGACCTCGGACATGATCCGCGATCGCCTGTCGCAGGCGCGCCGCGAAGTGCGCGAGGGCGTCGAGCTCGGCGAGGCGATGGACAAACACCGGGTCCTTCCGCCCATGGTGGGCGCCATTGTGCGCATCGGCATGCGCAGCGGCGACCTGGTCGGTTCGCTGCGGCGCGCTGCCAATCTGTGCGTCGAAAAGCAGGAAGAAACGACGGAACGTTTGCTCACCCTTATGGGCCCGTGCATAATCCTGTTGCTCGCGGGCGTCATCGGCTGGGTCATCATCAGTCTCATCGCCGGCATCACCGCCGTGCACGACATCGGAATCATGTGAACCAACGGCGGCATGACGCCGCCTCAAGAATCGCGAACCTCCCGCGCCGCGGAGCGGGCTAAGGAGAGGGCCATGAACATCAGGAAGAATGCCGGAATCGTGACGATGATCGCGGGCGCCGCGATCGCGCTCAGCGCCTGCCAGTCGTCGCCCGAACCGCGGGAACGGGCCCAGCCGATGACGCAGCTCCCGATGAACCAGGAAATCCGTCCGGTGACGCAGCCGATCGACCGGATCGGAGGTCCGGTGGACACGCTTCCCGGCGCCATCCTGATTCACAAGCAGCGCCTCGAAGCGAAGCGGAACGGCGCCGAGCGTGTCGGCGCCGCCGTCATCGACCACGTGCCCGACGAGACCATGCGAGTGAAGTACACGGCCCGCGACGCCGCGGCCGATGAAGTGCTGCGCGTGCTGGTGCGGGAGTTTCTCGACCGCTCCTATGTCTTCCACGCCCCGCCGGCGGCCCGCGCCGGCGCCCAGACCATCACGCTCGATGTCGATCAGGAGATGACCAAGCAGGATGTCTACGACCTCGTCGGAGCGCTGGCTGCGTTGTACGGCTGGTCGATCGATGACCGCGGGGACATGCTCGTCATCGGGCAGGCGTCGAGCATGTCGCGCACGTCCACCGCGCCGATCCTGGAGGCCAGGGCAGCGCTCGGCTCCGACGAGACCGCCCTCCGCGTCTTCCGGCTCCGCTACATGGGCGCCAAGGAATGCTCCGACGCGATCTCGGAGCTGATAAGCGAGGGCGCCAAGACGGTGGTGTCAGGGCGCACGCTGATGGTCGTCGACCGGATGCGCCAGCTCAACCGCATCGGCCGCATCATCGAGTCGTTGGACATGCCTGCGTTCCACGGCGCCGAAATATGGACGTACGAACTGACGTATGAGAAGGCGTCCGACGCCGTCGCGGCCCTGACCCGCATCGGGCAGTCGTCGCGTCTGATCGGCGGAACAGGCGCCGGGATGACGGAGTCGCTCGTCTCCTTCGTCGAAATCGCCGGCACGAACCGCATCATGGTCATCTCTCGTGAACCGTCGGCGCAGAACATTGTCCGCCGCTGGGTTGAATCGATCGATCAACCCCGCCGCGAGGCCCGCCGTCAGAAGCACATCTATCGCTTCCAGAATCTTGAGCCGGGTCGCGTCTTGGCGCTGCTGAACTCGGTCTTCTCTGAACGGGTCGAACTCAGCAACAAAGACGCGGCGGAAACGGGTATTCGGTTCACCGTTGAACAGGACGAAGGTGTGCTGGTGATCTACGCCACGCCCTACGACTTCGCCGAGGTGTATTCCTTCCTCGAGCGCATGGATGTGGCCCGTCAGCAGGTTGTCATCCAGTCAATCATCGCCGAAGTGACCCTGAGAGACTCACTGCAGTACGGCGTCGAATATTTCCTGCAGGTGGGGCTCGACAGCAGCCTTCTGGATCTGACTGGAAACCTCACACAGCTCGGCCCCTCGTCTCCGACCGGCACGATCGCGTTCATCGCCACCGACGGTTTCGCGGTGGTGCAGGCTCTCGATCAGCGCAGCGATGTGAGCGTTCTCAGCACGCCCAAGCTCTTCGTGCGCGACAAGGACCAGGCGTCCTTCCAGTTCGGCGCCGAGGTTCCGATTCTCCGGGCGTCGCTTGACAGCGCCACCCAGACCGGCGGCACCACCGGCATCCGCAACGAAGTCGAATACCGCGAAACCGGCGTCATTCTCACGTACCAGCCGCGCATCAACGAGAACGGCGATGTGACCATCGTCATCAGGCAGGAGATCACCGACGCGGTTCCCAACGTCACCAGCGGCATCGACTCTCCGACCTTCACCAAGCGCGAGGTGGAAACCACGGTCACGATCCCGCACGGACACACCCTGCTGCTCGCAGGCATCATCGAGCAGCGTGAGACCGACCGCGTGGGCAAGATTCCGCTGCTGGGCGACATCCCGATCTTCGGACATGCGTTCCGAAACGTGGACAAGACCAACGAGCGCACCGAACTGCTGCTCACGATCACGCCCACCGTCATCAACGAGGCCCGCGAGGCCGGGCCCATCCTCGATGACTTCCTGATCAGCGCCAGGGGTGTTGAAAACGCCCTGGCCCATTTCAAGGGCAGGCTTCCCGAAGCGCTGATCCGCGGCGTCGGCGTCAACGACGCTGGCAACGCCGGCGCGACACCCAACGCATGGTCCGGAGCGCCCGTGGCGATCGGTGGCCGGCCGGTGAGAAACATCGCCACTGAAAAAACCGAGGCCGACAGTGCGCCGCAGGGCGAGACGCATGCCGTCACGCCCGCGCCGACGCCCGTCAGCGCTCCCGAGCCCGCCGCGACGCCTGTCGAACCACCTCCTGTCTCAGCCGGGAGCGAGGAGCCGGACACAGCGCCCGCGATTGCCCCCATGATCGCGCCGCCGTCGCCCGCAATGCCGGCGCTTCCGGAGCCGCTCATCGGATTCGATCGCATCGCCCGCGCCATGAGCGCCCGTGAAGTTCAGGAAGACATCCAGGTCGCAATGTTCCTCCGTGATCTGCTCTCCAGTGTCCACGGAGATGGAGGCTCTGACTTCCGATGACCCGCCGCGGCGTGACGCTGCTCGAGGCGATCGTGGCGATGACGGTGCTCGCCTCCGTGGCCATCGTCTGCCTGCAGGTGCGCACCCAGGGGCTCATGCAGTCGCGCCGGGTGGAGGAGATCCAACGCACCGAACGCATCGCCGGCGCCATCCTCGACCAGGCGATGAACCGCATGCTGCCCGGCGCCGAAGGGCCGAACGAGGATGATCCCGCCCGCCGGATCATTTGGCGCGGCGAGCAGGACGGCGTCGCGTGGGAATGTGTGCGCGAGCTCACGCTGGTGCGCAATCCGCTGGCATGGTCCGGCGTGGTCGCTGATTCCGACCGTCTCGCCACTTACATCCTTGTTGACCAGTATCGCCTCACCCTCGGCGAACTCACAATCGAAGCCATCCGGCCCTCGGGATCATGACGCCCTTCGCATACGCCAACCCGAACCACCGCCGCGCGGGCATGACGCTGCTCGAACTGATCATCGCGCTGACGCTCTTCGCCTTCATCGGGAGCATGGCGGCGACGCTGTGGTCGCAGGCCCGCTCCTGGACGGATGAAAATGCCGCCGCCGAGCGCTCGGTGCGCACCCATCGCGTCGCGGATTTCATGCAGCGGCAGTGGGCGGATCGCCGCAGCGACATCGCAGGATTCTCTGCGGAATCGGATGCAGTGCTGGTCACCGCGAATCGCATCGAGTTCATCACCGCCTCGCCTGCGCTCTTTCCGGAGTGGCCGCTGGTCCGGGCCGCCTACATGATCGAGCGCGATGAGCTCTACACGGGTCCGCCCGAGCAGGCGCCGTGCCGGCTTGTGTATGAGGAGACGCGGGTCACCCGCCTCGACACGTTCGAGGACACCGCATACGACAGGCGGGGCGAACGGAAGAAGGAAGTCATCACGCTGCTTGACGACTGCCGCAATCTGCGATGGGAGCGGTTCAGCATCGAGGAGATCGTCGGAGACCTGGAGTCGGTCTTTGGGATTCCCGAGGGCGTTGATCCATGGCTGACGCCGGAGAATGGCGTTGCAGCCGAGCGCCGCCCCGGCGAGGACGGCGAGCCAGCCCCCCGGACCAGCCGCGCTGCGCGTGAGGCGGCGGAAGAGTCGGAGAGGCGCGAGCGTCCGCCGCTCCGCGGCGTTCGTCTCAAAGGTGTTCACAAGGACAGGGAGTTCACATGGGTTCTCGTCGGCGCGGGTTCGCGCTGATCATCGTGATGATCGTCGTCGCGGCGATCTTCGCCCTCGCGATGCAGGGCGCCATCGCCGTGCGCACCACCTCCATGGAGGCGGGCGCCATGCGCGATCTGGGCGCGCTTGAACGCGAAGCCTCCAGCGCCGCCAACATCGCCATCGCCGCGCTCGTCTCCACCGCTCGAGGCGGTGATCGCCCCGACGAAGAAATAGTCTCCGACGGCGTCGATACGCCGGCGCCTTCAGCGCGGCCTGAGCGCCCCGAAATCCCCGAGTTTCCCCCCGAGATGCGCGAGCTGCTCGGCGACCTCTTCGATGAGCTCGACCAAGAGGATGACGCGGTCGACGTCTCTCCAAACCAGTCGAGCGCCACCACGAGAGCCGTCGAGACCGGCCCCTTCACCGTTCTGCAGCGCGTGGGGCTGCCCGGGCGGGCCATCCGTGTCGAGCGGGGCGGCCGGGCGTTCGATGTGCGAATCATCGACGGCGCCGGGCTGATCAACCTCAACACCGTCACCGAGGAGCACTTCCGCAGCTACCTGCGCTTGATGGGCGTCGGGTCGCCCACCGACGAAGCCATCGCCCATCAGCTTCTCGACTGGCGCGAAGAGGGAGATTTCGTGCGTCCCCGCGGCGCCGGGCCTGAAGAGCACCGCCGCCGGGGCGTCACCATCCGCAACGGACCGCTCGAAGCCATCGAGGAACTGCTCTACCTGCCCGACATGACGCCGGAGATCTACCGCCGCATACGAACCGATCTGACCCTGTACGGCGAGGGGAATATCCACGCGGGAACCGCGCCACGCCATATCCTGCTCAGCATCCCCGGCATGACGGCGGAGGCGGCGGATCGCATCATCGACCTTCGCAGCCGCGGCGAGCTGAACCGCACATCCCTCGATCAGGCCCTCGGCCTGCTGGCGAGGGGGGCGGCTGAGAGTCTGCAGTTGGAACTCTCCTCGAATCTGCGCATCTTTGTGGAGGTCGTCGATTCCGACATGCCTCCCTTCGTCGGGGAGACTATCGTGACCAACCGCCGGGGCGTGCAGCCCGTGGCGCTGCGTCCCGCCGGGCTGGCCCGATGAGCGGGATGCGAACAGTGAGGAATCGCCGCGTATGACGCTGACCCCGTGGAAAAAACTCTCCGCTGTGATCCTCGGCGACGATCTCCACGTCGCGCTGGTGAGCGGTTCGCCTCTGGGCGTTCGTGTTCGCCGTGGGCCGACGCTGCGCCGCTTCCTCTCCATGCCTGAATCGGAAGCGCGTGCGGCGCTCGAACCACTCGCCTCCGGCGCCCGTGTGACACTGACCTGTCCCGCCTCCTGCTGCGCCCTGCGGCCCATCCAGATGTCCGCCCGGCAGTGGGAGGGCGCTCGCGAGGAAGTCGAACGCTCCATCGATCGGTTGCTCCCCATTCCCGCGTCGGATGCGATGGTCGGTGTGATCGACGTCGGTGAGGAAGCGGGCGCCGGCGGCTGTCTGGTTGCGGTGCGCCGCTCGCTCGTTGCGCCATGGATTGATGCGATCGGCGCCGCCACGCAGCGGCCGATTCTGCACGTCCTTTCGCCGCACATGGCGATGCTGGGGCTCGGCCTGCAGGGTGAGGCGCGGGCGGATGTGATCGAGCCCGGGCCGCACGGCGGCGCGCTTCGTCATGAGCTGGCGTGGGGTCGTCCGGTTGCGCTCGGCGAGCCCGATCATGCTGATGAAGCGCTCGCGCATGGCACTCGCGTCACGCTGCCGGGAGAGTCGGAACAACCGGTCGCAGGCGAGATCGAGCCGCACCAGCTCGCCATCGCCGCGGCCATGGCGCCGGTGGTGGCGCCGGGCGTCTTCGCGCCGCTGCTGGGCCCGACGCCTCCGCTGCCGAAGCGATGGATCCCCCCCGCCGTCGGCGCCGCGGCGGCGCTGGCGCTCTTCCTCGCCGGCCCGGCCATGTGGGAGTCGCGCCTGGTGCGAGCGACGGATTCACTTCGCGCCGAGCACGCCACGATGCAGGACCGCGTCGATTCGGTCCAGGCGCTGCGCCAGCAGGCAGAGCGCTACGGCAGGTTGGTCAACGAGGGCGTCGCTCAGGCCACCAGCGAGTGGGGGAGCGTGCTTCCCACACTCATCGACGCCCAGCGATCCCTGGGCGACCGCGGCTATTTCTACCGGCTTGAAGTCACCACCCGCGAACTGCACATGGTGGGTGAAGCGGGCAACGCCACCGGCGTTCTGGAGCGTCTGGAGACGAGCGAAGCGCTCACATCCGCGCGCATCACTTCGCCCGTGACGACATCCAACCAGACCGGGCTCGAAACGATTGATGTCCGTGTGGATCGGGCGAGCAGGCGGGGAGGCGTTCGATGACGAAGGATCAGCGCAGAAAGGCGATCATGCTCGGCGCCGCCGGTGTGCTGGCCGTGGTGGTGGTGCTCGATCGCGCCGGGCTCTTCTCCTCGGGAGGCGATGAGACCGGCGCGGACGCCCGCCAGGCGTACCTGGCGCAGGCCTCGCTCGTCGAGCGCACCCGGCAGGTGGTCGATCAGGAGGATGCATGGCGCGATCTGCTGGCAGGCTCCCGAAGCTCGTGGGAGGGCGTGCGTCCGAGCCTCATCCATGGCGCCAGCGCAGAGCTGGCCGCGGGTCGGCTGCGCGACATGGTCGAGGCCATTCTTCGAGATCTTGATCTTCGAATCGATTCCTCGCGCACGCTTCCCGTGCGCACGCCGCTGGAGGGAGAGCCCGTGCGAATCATCGGGCTGACGCTTGATGTGCACGCTCCCAATCCGGATGTCCTCTACCGAGCGCTCGACCGGCTGGAGAACATCGAGGACGCCATCACGAACATCGATCGGCTCAGCGTGCAGGGGCCGGGGCTGCGCGGCGCTCCGGGTGTGCGCGTGTCGCTGGATTTGCGAGCCATGGCGTGGATCGGGCAGGAGGGCTGACCCATGACGATGAATACGGATCAAAGCTTGAACAGTGCAGAGCGCCTGCCCGCGAGCCGATCGACGCCCGCGGGACGGGCTGGGGCCGATGGGTATGCCTGGGCCGGGCGCCTCGCCGCCGCGGCGCTGGCGATGGCGCTGCTCTGGTTCATTTATGCCGTGGTGCGTCCGCTGCCGTCGCCTCCCGCCGCTGAGGCGCAGCGCGTGCCGCGGGCGCCGGTCGCGCCGGAGCGAACACAACCGATCGACGTGCGCGAAAACCGCCTAGATGCGCTCGTGAGCGCCAACTATTTCAACCATGAACGCGAGTTCTGGGCGCCGGACGCCGGTGAGACGGAAGCCCTCGCCGAAGCGCAGCGCCTGGAGCAGGCTGCGGAGGAGCAGGCCGCGGAGGCGGAGCGTCTCGCATCGCGTCAGCGAACCATCGATCCGAACGAGCCGATGGCCTTCGATTCGATTCCCATCACCGATCGTTCCAGCGCGCCCGTGTCGCTGCTGCAGCGCGTGCAGGAAGTGCAGCTTCGCGGCGTGTATCGGGGCGAGGGCGATCCGGTCGCCATGATCGACCTGATGACCGAGCGCGAACCGCGCAACCGCATGCGCCGCCTGCGCATCGGGCAGCGTTTCGATGAAGACAACTGGCGCCTGATCGCCATTGATGATGTGACCGACCGCATCATCCTCAGCCGTGCGGGCTACAACTTCATGATCAGTCTCTATGACTCGCCCTTCGGCCGCGACGGATCACTGGCGCAGGCGTCTGACGCCGCGCATGAAGCGGAATCGCCAGGGAAGTCCGAGGAAGAAGTACGGTCCGAACTCGCCGACGCCGGGCTTGAGCAATCCGAAATCGACAACCTGCTGGCGCTCGCGCTTGGCGATGATGCGCTGGAAGGCGAGGCCGCGAAAGCCGACGAGGCGCCGGCGGACGAAGCCCGAGCGACCGAAACACCCGAGGCCGAAAGTCAGCAGACGCGACCACCTGGCGTCGCGACGATTCTGCGGCTGCTCAGTGGCAATCCGCTCCAGGGCGGCGATGCGGACAATGGCGGCCCCGATGGTGAATGAACCGGCGTGCGAATCAAGCGTCAGTGGCTCGACTCAGTCACACGAAGGATTTCAGTGACCGTGGTGAGTCCGCGCCGAACCTTCTGCAGCCCGTCTTCGCGCAGCGAGGTCATGCCTCGCTCCACACACAGGCGACGGAATTCACTCACATTGGGGTTGCGGGCCACGATGTCGCGCGTCTGGTCATCCATCACAAGTAGCTCGTAAATGCCCACACGACCTGAGAAGCCGGTGTTGCGGCACTTGTCGCACCCCTTGCCCGTGTAGAGCGTCTGGGCGCCCATGCCGTTGAGCTCAAGGAACTCGGCCATCTCCTCGGATGGCTTCGATTCTTCCTTGCAGTGCTGGCAGATGCGGCGCACCAGGCGCTGGGCCAGCACGCCATTCAGAGCGGCGCCGACCAGAAACGGCTCGATGCCGATGTTGATCAGTCGCGTGACGGACGAGGGGGCGTCGTTGGTGTGCAATGTCGAGAGCACCAGGTGGCCCGTGAGGGCGGCCTGCACCGCGGTGGCGGCCGTCTCCATGTCGCGGATTTCGCCGATCATGACCACATCCGGATCCTGGCGAAGCAGGGCCTTCAGTGCGCGGGCGAAAGTCATGCCGATTTTTTCGTGCGTCTGTGTCTGTGTCACGCCTTCGAGGTGATATTCGACCGGATCCTCGACGGTCGAGATGTTCATCCTCTGCTTGTCCATCTGGCGCAGGGAGGCGTAGAGCGTGGTCGTCTTACCCGATCCGGTGGGCCCGGTGACCAGGATGATGCCGTGGGGCTCCTCGATCTGGTTCTTCCAGATGCCGAGCGTGTTCTCGTCAAAGCCGAGCTCATCGAGTGAGACATTGATGCTGCGCGTATCAAGAATACGCATGACCACCTTCTCACCATTGGCGGTGGGAATGGTCGAGACGCGCAGGTCGAGCTTGCGCCCGCGGACCACGCAGCGGATGCGTCCGTCCTGCGGCAGGCGGCGCTCGGAAATGTCGAGGTTGGCCATGATCTTGAGGCGCGAAGTGATGGCCGCGTTCATCGCCGCAGGTGGATTCATCGCCTCGAAGAGAATGCCGTCGATGCGGAAGCGCACCTTGAGCCGGGTCTCCTGGGGCTCGATGTGGATGTCGCTGGCGCCTTCCTTGACTGCCGTCTGCAGGATGTAGTTCACATAGCGGATGACCGGCGATTCACCGGCCTGCTTCTCGAGATCGACCTCCTCCTGTTCATTCTGCTGGACCTGGACATCGTCCTCCTCGATGTCGTTGAGGATCGAATCGACATCCACATCCTCGCTGGTGGACTCGCCGTAGATGTCCAGCACGGCGCGGATGTCCGCGCGCATGAGCACGACGATCTTGAGAGAGCCCAGCCCGAGGCGTCGGCGCACCTCATCGATAAGAAAGACGTCATCCGGGCGCACGGCGCCGAGCACCACGCGCGAGCCCTCGGTGCGCAGCGGCAGAATTTCGTGCTGCTTGCAAAAGCCGGGTGTGAGCCGCTGGAGCAGCTTGCCTTCGACGCTGTCGTCAATTTTATTGACGTCGATTCGCTCGAAGGGCAAGCACGAGAGCTCCGCCACCACGCGCTGCACGCCCTCTTCCTCGACCTCCTGCTCCAGCAGAACATCGATCATGCGCCGGCCGGGCGACTGCCTGATCACGGTCTGGGCGGAGGTGAGCTGAGCGGGGGTGATGATGGATCGTTCGAGCAGCACCTGGCCGAGCTCGCGCTCGACGGCGTGGTCCTCCTCGGGTCGGAAGACTTCGGTGAAGGCGGATTCATCCTCCGCACGTGGATCACGGGCGGCGCCGGGCTGAACTGGCGCATCATCCTCGTCGGAGCCGAGTTCATTCAGCAGGCTGTCGATGTCAAATTTGCTCACATGCCTCTCCACGATTCAGCGGCGCCGCTCCGAATGCTCATCGCTCCCCGATGCTGAGCGTGAATATTTCACCATCCGCATCCAGATCCACGCTTCGCGCGTGAATGGATCGGATGATGAAGACATCCGCCACCGTGTCGCCGATCCGGTAGGGGCGCCCGGAGATGCGAGCGATGGGAATATGCCCGCTGATGATGCTGTTGAGTCGGAGCGCCGAGAGCGTGGCTCTTACCTCGCGATCCCGTTGCTCGCGTTGGCGGCGCAGAATCTCGGCCTCGGAGAGGCGGGTGTCCGGAACCGTCACAGTTTCCTCAGGCTTCTCGCCGAGCTGGAAGGGATTCCGCTGAATTTCCTCGAGCGGGATCTGAACCAGCAATTCGCTGCGCCGAAGGCCGCTCATGACGCGATCATGCTCCAGATCGTCGGCGATGCGTTTGTCACCAGCGCCGATGGGATAATCGATGTTCACGTTCACGAACTGCAGGCCGCCCTGCAGTGCGTACTGGCGCATCATGATGAGCACGCCGCCGGCGACTGCGACGACGAGCGCGAGCACCATCAGCCCACTCTGCATACCTGGCTTGCGGCCTGGCGATGTAGGGTCGCCTGCTTCGAGACCGACCAGGGCCTGACCGGCGTTGCCGGTCCCCTCCGGGGGAGTCTCGGCATTCCCGGCGCCTTCCGCGATCGCATTGAGGCCGAGCTGGGCCTCATCTGCGCTGGGTTCGCTGCCGAACATCATCATGACCGGCCTCCTGCGTCGTCCTCGGATTCGAAGTAGATGCTGAGCGTGAAGTTGGCCTCGACCACACCGTCGGCGCGATCTACCCGGATCACCCGAAAGTTCGGCATCCGCGTGATGCGGTCGAGCTTCTCAAGCTCCAGCAGGAAGCTGTAGAACCCTGAGAACTCGCCGCGGATGCGCATCTCGAGCGGCTGCTCCATGTACGCCGCGGCCTGGACGGGATTCTCACTGCGCACGCGGGCCAACTCCAGGTTGCTGCCTGTCGCAATATCCGCCACCTGTTCGAGGATGACGTCCACCTCTTTGTTTGTCGGCAGGCGGGATTCGATCATCTCGATGGCGGCGCCGATTTCCTCGTTCGCTTTCACGAGGTCGGCGGTCTGGGATGTCGCTTCTGCGAGCGATTGAAGCATCTGCTCCTTGTGCTCGATCTCCTGCATTGCCTGCTCAATCTCGGCGTTCTGCGGTCGAAAGACGAACCAGAACGACGAGACGGGCACAGCGAGCAGCACGAGGAAGAAAATCAGTTCACGAATGCCGAACTGCATATCAGTTCTCCTGCTCATCCGCCGCGCTGGCGGTCGACTTGGACTCATGAACGCCGGGTTTCACTCCGGCGCCGAAAGCGTTGGTCGCGCCTTCCGCGATCGGCTTGATCTGCCTCGCATCGGCGTTTGGACGCAGTCGCGCCTCGATGCGGAATTTGTTCAAACCGCGATCATTGATAATCGTCACCTCGCTGTAGCGAAGCTCAACGCGATCAAGCAGCGGGCTGTTCTGCAGCGTCGCCACATAATGGGCGACCGCATTGTGTGTCGCGGCCACGCCGATCACCGTGAGCGTCGAGTCATACCGCGGCGCGCGAGTGATTGCGGACTCGGTCTCCTGTGCTCGTTGACCCGCAAGGCTCCTGGCGCCCTGGCGCTGGTTCGACTGCGGTGTGCGTGGCGGCTCGATCCTTTTGCTCACCAGCTCAAGCTCCAGCAGCGTCAATTTCTGGGGCATGCGGTTGATCAGATCCGCGAGCAGGAGCGAGCGGGGCGTCTTCTCGATCAGCGATGTCGTCAGCTCGGCCTTGGCGAGCATCTGCTGTTTCTGGGTCTCGAGCACCTTGAGCTGCTCGATATCCTTGGCCGCCTGCGTGTAGCGGGCGTTAATCGCCTCCTGGTGGCGCTTGACCGTGGTCCAGCGCTGGTTGGTGACGAAGAATGCGGCCACCACGCCGAAGATCACGATCGAGAAGAGGGTGAGGTAGATAAAATTGGCGCGGCGATCGGCTTTCTTCTCGACGTAGTCTTCCGGAAGGAGCGACACGCCGCCCGATCCGCTCGATCCCTGATTGAAGATGGTCCGCATGGCGATTGCTCCGATGCGATGAAAGACGAATCGTGATTAGAGGTCCGCGGGCGAGAGTCCGAGACCGCTCGCAACCGCCCAGCCGGGCTGGGATGTGCTGAGGTCGACGCCGCGACGCGCGACGCTCTCCGGCTTGACGATGTGCGCCAGCGGATCGGCGATGCGGGCCGGAAGCCGCAGCGCCCTGGCGATGTGCTGGCACAGTGGAATATGCTTTGCCTCTCCGCCGATAAAGATGGCGCGGTCCACCTTGCGCCCGGGGAACAGGGCGCCGTGGTAGCGCAGGCACATCGCGATTTCATCGGTGAGTGATTCGAGAGTCTCCGAGAGATCGGCCTGAGGCGCCGGCGCCATTGGCGCCGAGCCGGCGTTCAGCGGCAACGGGGCCGCGCCGACGGGATCGCGACCGGTGCGCCGATCCTCGATGGCCGTGTCCGTTTCGTCCAGTCCTCCGGCGTCTGAATCGCTGAGCGAATCGCCTCCGGCGCTCATCGTGGCGCCGCCCTCGGCCATGCGCATCCCCGCCGTCAGCGCGGCGAGGCCGCCGGAAGGGGCGTCTTCCTCGTCTGTTTCGGGCGCTGTCGAAGGAGCGCGGATCGGCGCCAGTTCGGTCAACGCCAACCTGTGGGCCCGGGCAGAGGCCATATCGATCTTGAGTTGCCTGGCGATGACACTGTCGAGGGCCCGCCCGGCGATCTGGATCGTCTTTGCGAAGACCATATCGCGTCCGTGGGCGATGGCGACCTTGGTCGATCCTGATCCGATGTCGATATACACCGTGGTGAGGTTGTGGTCATCGGCGCGACGCGTGATGTGGTCAAACGCTCGCACGATGGCGGAATGCTCACTGTGCACGCCCACCGCATCCAGCTTGCACGATCGCAGCGCCTGCACCATGCGGAGCACGACCGTGCGCGACACGGCGACGCAGATCACTTCCGTCTTCGAGACACCGCCGCGGTTCACATCGCCCACCACGATGGGGCGCACCACGAGCTGCGATGGATCGCACGCGAGCTGCACCTGGAGCTGACCTCCGACCAGTCGCTCCAGAGAGACGCCCTCCACGCGCTGCACTTGCATGTGCTGCACGAGCGTATGGGACGCGGGAATCGAGCAGACCGCTCGCCGACCCTTGAATCCGGCGCTGCGAAGCAGCTTGGGAAGCGCCTGGGCCTGATGTTCGAGGCGCATCAGTGGCTCGTCGCGCAACTCTTCCGGGACCTCCATCATGGCCGCGGCCACAATCGAGGGTGAATCCCCCGGCGCGATCTGCAGCGCCTTCAGCGCACTGACGCCGAAGTCGATCGCGATCGGCTGTGCGCCCGAACTGAGCATCCCGAAGGCCATCTCCTGAGTCCTCCTCCCGCCGCGCACCATGGCGACATGGACGCTGTGCGCCCGTGACTTCATCGGCCCTCACGATGGCGCAGTTGACCGGGTCGCTCCAGACCGCCCGGATGGCGACTCGGCGCATCCGGACCAGACCGCGCCCGCGGCGCTGCATTCATCCGCCGCGTCGTCCGGAAAGCAAATTGAACAATTGAAACGGGGCGGTCGTCGTGTCGAACTTCCGCCTTACCGGTCTTCGTCGGCGAGCGCGCCTGCAAGCTGGGCGGTGATTTCGCTCAGTCTTGTGAGGGCCAGGCGCAGATCCCACTTCTGGCGGCCCCGGTCGCCGGTGGTGTTGCTGATCACGCGCAGCTCGGCGAAGGGGACCAGTTGAGGCAGTGGGTCCGAAAGCGCTCGGCGCCGCAGCGTAAAGCCGATTGCCGCACCCTCCATCGCCTCGGCGATTGCATTCACCCGCGCCGCCGTGGCCTCGGCCAGGGCGTCCGTCCCCGAGCAGGTGGAGACGGTCGCGATCGGACCCGTCGCCTCCGTGAGCGGGCGCAACCTCTTAAAGAGATCCGGGTCCGGCCCGACTCCCATCGGCGTATCGCCCGGAATGGCGTCGTCCGACGACGGCTCAATCGGTGGAAACCCCATTGAAGCCATGTCCGAGAACCCCTCCGGCGTGGCGGCGCCCTCGTCGGTGTAGATGCTCTGCGTCGCCAGCACGGCATCGCCGATTTCCAATCCTGAGCCGGGCAGCGCTCCTGCGACCCCGAGGCTCAACGCTCCGCAGTGACGAGCGGGATCGAACAGCAGCGCCGTGGCGCCCGAAGCGTTGGCTTTTCCCACGCCGCAAAGAAGCAGATCGAACCGTGCCCCCGCCTGCGAAAGCGTCCACGGCGCCGGGGGATCGCCTTCGGGCTGACCGAGCCCGCGCAGAATCGCCATCGCCTCGGCGGGCGCGGCGGCGATGAGGAGAAACCGCGTCGGTGGGGGGGCGGCGGGGGGCATGGGGGCGGACAGCGTAGCGTGCGGCGGGCGGGGATGGTCGAAACAGCCCGCGTCGCCTACGCTGCACTTCTATGCCCGAGCGAACCGCCGTGAGCATCGGCAATTTTGACGGCGTACACGTCGGCCACGCGGCCCTGCTGCGCCGCGCCCGCGAGCTGGTCGGCCCGCCCGAATCGGGCGGTCGCGTGGTCGCGATGGCCTTCGATGAACACCCCATGACGCGCCTGCGCCCCGAGGCGGCGCCGTCCATACTGACCTCCTTCGAACAACGAGCCGAGCTCCTCATTCAGTGCGGCGCCGACGAGGTGGACCGGCTCAAACCCACTGAAGACCTGCTCGGACTCTCGCCGGACGCATTCGTGCTGAGCCTGATTGAGCGGCATCGACCCTCCGTGATCGTCGAGGGGCCGGACTTCCGCTTCGGACGCGCTCGCGCCGGCGATGTGCGCACGCTCGCCGAACTCGGGCGCCGCTTTGATTTCGATGTCGACGTTCTCGGCCCCGTCAGCGTGACGCTGGTCGACCAGTCCATTGTCGAGGCGTCGAGCACGATGGCCCGCTGGCTCATCGGCCACGGGCGCATGCGCGATGCGACCATCACCTTGGGCCGCCCGTATGAACTGCGCGGCGTGGTGGTGCGGGGCGATCGGCGCGGGCGCGAGATTGGTTGCCCCACCGCAAACATCGAGACGAAGCAGCACTTGCCCGGCGACGGCGTGTACGCCGGCTTCGCCCGGCTGCCAGATGGTTCGCATCGCCCCGCCGCCATCAGCGTGGGCACGAAGCCGACATTCGGCGATCTGCAGCGCACCGCCGAGGCCCATGTGCTCGACTGGGAAGGCCCCGTGCCTGAAGGCCGGCCGGAGTATGGCTGGCCCATCCGCGTTTCGTTCACCAGTTGGATCCGCGACCAGGTGCGCTACGAAACCGTGGAGGCGCTGATCGAGCAGATCGGGCGCGATATCGAGAGAACCCGGCGCATCACCGATGCAGAAGACGCCTCGCGAACGATCACAAGGGAGATACCCGCATGAACCAGCAGGCGTCCACCGCGCCGGACACCTCCGACCCCGACCTCTGGTCGTCGAACACCGACCTCGACGCCATCGCCCAGCGACTCCGCAGCGCCAGAAGCGTTCTGCTGCTTACCCATTCGCGCCCCGATGGCGACGCCATCGGCTCGACGCTCGCCGTCACGCGCACGCTGCACAAACTCGGAATCGAGGCCAGGCCCGTCTACATGGGGCCGTGGGCCCACCGCTTCGATGAGATCGTCGACGATACGCCGGTCCTGCGCATCGGCGGCCCCGGCCAGCTCCCCGGCGGCGCCGATGAGCCCGATGTGATCCTCATTCTCGACACCGGCTCATGGTCGCAGCTCGCAGAGGCCCGCGACTGGCTCAAGGGCCGCGCGGAGCGCATCATCGTCATTGACCACCACCTGCACGGCGATCCCGCGCTGGCGTCGATGCGCCTCATCGAGGGCAAGGCGTCCGCGGCGTGCCAGCCCGCGGCGGAGCTGTGCCGTCGAATGCTCGATCTGCAAAGCGCCTCGGAACTTCCCGTCGAAATCGCCGAGCCGCTCTACCTCGGCCTCGCCACCGACACCGGCTGGTTCCGACACTCGAACGTCAAGCCCGCGGTCTTCACGCTCGCCGGTGAACTGCTGAAGGCGGGCGTCAACCACTCCAACATTTACGAGGCCATCGAGCAGTCCGACACCGCGGCACGCCTGTGCCTGATCGGCCGCGCCCTCGCCTCTCTCAAACTGCACGCTGACAACCAGGTCGCCGTCATGTCGCTGACGCGCCAGGACTTCAAGGACTGCGGCGGGGAGCTGGAGGATTCCGGCGGCGTCACAGATCTGCCCATGAGCGTCGAGAGCGTGCGCGTCGCCGCGGTGCTCACCGAGCTTGATGACAAGCTCACCAAGCTCAGTCTGCGCAGCAAGCCCGCCCGCCGCGGCGGCGCGAAGCTGATCGATGTGAACCAGGTCGCCATCACCCTCGGCGGCGGCGGCCACGCCCAGGCCTCCGGCGCCAAGATCCACGAGCCCCTCGACACCGCCCGACGCCTCGTCATCGAAGCGCTGACAAAGGCCACCGGATGAGCGCCGACATGCCCGGCGCCGGCGGCAGGCGCAAACCCGCCCGGCGCGAGCCGTATCGCAAGCCGCCGCTGCGCATCTTCACCACCACGCTGTGGGAATATCCCAGCCAGCACTACGGAAATACGGTCCAGGGCGACAAGAACTACACCGGCGCCACACCGAGCTGGGTCATCTGGCAGCTCTTGCAGCGGTACACGCGCGAGAAAGACCTGATCGTCGATCCCATGTGCGGCGGGGGAACCACCATCGACGTCGCTCGCGACCTCGGCCGCCGGGCCATCGGCTACGACATCGCCCCCAGCCGCGATGACATCATCCGCGCCGATGCGCGCCGGCTGCCGCTCGAGGACGCCAAGGCCGATTTCGTCTTCATCGATCCGCCGTATTCGACGCATATCAACTACTCCGACGAGCCCGACTGCATCGGCAAGCTCGACGCCGGCGCCGACGACGGCGGCGAGGCGTATTACACGGCGATGGACCGCGTCATCGCCGAGGCGCATCGCATCATGCGCAACCGCCGCTACCTGGGGCTCTACGTCAGCGACTCGTTTCGCAAGGGCAAGCCATTCATGCCCATCGGCTTCGAGCTCTTCAGCCTGCTGCGACAACGCTTCAAACCCGTCGACATCATCGCAGTGGCCAGAGGCAACGCCAAACTGAACCGAGGCAACTGGCGAAAGGCGGCGGAAGAAGGAAACTACTTCCTGCGCGGCTTCAACTACCTGTTCATTCTGAAGAAGGAGGAGGAGTAACCACAGAGGCACAAGACACAGAGAGAGAAAAAGAAAGGGAGAGGGATTGAACTCGGAGGGACACAGAGGAACACGGAGGAAGACGGAGTCAGGGAAAGAGTCTGTTTGCGCAGTAGTCGCTCGCATTCAAGGTCGATGACCGCCGTACAAACACACAATTTCTTCCTCTCTTCTCACTCCGTTTCCCTCCGTGTTCCTCCGCGTTCCTCCGCGTTCCTCCGAGTTCAATCCCTCTCCTTCTCTCTTCCCTCTCTGTGTCTCTGTGATTCTCCCCCTCACCCCCGCACGAGTTTCGCGGGTCGGAAGCGCCCTCCCAGCGCCGCGGTCGCGTCCGCTTTCAGCCAGTCCTGCAGGATTCCGGCGTAGACCGAGCGGAAATCGACGGTGAATCGCATGTCGCCGTCTTCGAGGTTGCGCAGCGACGGGTGTTCGCCGAGGAGGCCGGGGCGCACCATGGGGCCGGCGAGAAACATCGGCGCTGCGGCGCCGTGGTCGGTGCCGTTGCTGGCGTTCTGGGCCACGCGCCTTCCGAACTCGCTGAAGACCATCGACAGCACGCGTCCGTCGTCGCGCTGGGCGCGAAGGTCGGCGTAGAAGGCCCGCAGCGCATCACCGAAGAAGCCGAGCAGGTTGGCGTGACGCCCCTGCGTGCCGCCCTGGGCCGCGTGGGTGTCGAAGCCGCCGAGCGAGACGAAATACACCCGCGTCTTCATACCCGAGCGGATCATCGCCGCCACCAGCGCGAGCTGCTGCGCCAGCGGCCCGGGTGGATATTCAACCATCGGCGTCGACGCCGAGGCCTTGCGGATCGTCTCCCCCGCCACCCGGGCGTCCAGCGCCGTGCGCATCAGGAACGAGGCGCTCGATTCCGGATCAAACCCCGCAGGCGCGCCTGTGTTCACGATCTGCTCATATGGCTCGCGCAGCGATTCGTGCAGGTCTTCGCCGGACCAGCGGAAGAGATCCGCGTTCTCGAACGTGACCGGCGACGATCGGCGCCCCTGCATCGCCAGCGGCGTTGCGCGTCCGATCGCCACACCCGACTGCGGATTTGGCCCGCTCTTTCCACCCGCCGCGCCGGGCGCCCCGGCGCACTCGTTGTCGATGTACCGCCCGAGCCACCCGTCGCCGACGCCGGATGTTTTCGCCGTGTGCCAGATGTCCATCGACTTGAAGTGTGAGCGGTTCGGATTCGGATATCCCACGCCCTGCACCACCGACAGCAGGCCGTCGTCGTACAGTGACTTCAGCCCAGTCAGACGCGGATGCAGGCCCACCGAAGACGAGCGATCGAGGCGGATCACCTCGCGCTCCGGCACCGCGATGGCGCCTCGGGCGTTGTAATACTCCGGCATGCCGTGTGGCACGACGGTGTTCAACCCGTCGTTGCCGCCGCTGAGCTGAATGACCACCAGCACGCGCTCATCGGGCACGCCGGGGATGGAGGATGTGTGCGCCATCATCTGCGCCAGGGCGCTGGCGGACCCGTCGAGGAACCACGGAACCGTCGCCGCCGCAGAGGCGAGCGTGACGCCGCGCTGCAGAAAGGCGCGGCGCGTCCAGGCGCGGGGATCGTGGCCGCTCATCATGAGTCCTTCCGGATTGACGAATGATCGGTCAGCACAGTTGAAACTCCGGCGCCGCGGCGATGAGCGCCAGCAGCGCGACAAGGTGTTCATTTGTCATCCGTGGTCCGTGCCGCTGCGCGAACTCGCTCAGTGTTCTGAATCGCTCGGTCTGCTCCCACAGCGCTGCGCCCACGGGCTCTCCGATCGCTGCGCGCAGGAGCTGTGCGCACACGGCGTCGGGATTGTCGCGCGGGGCTTCGCCGAGCAGGGGCGCCGGGTCGTACGGCGCCTGATCGACCCTGCGTCGCCTCCCCGCCGGACGCCGCCCGGTGAGCAGATACGCCGCGATGTTCTGACGCACATACATGGTGGAGGTGTTGATCCAGGCCCGCTCTCCATCCCATCCGGCGACGCTGGGCGGGAAGAACAGGCGCTGTCCCATCGTCTCCATCGCATCGAGCAACGTGTCGACGCTTCGCACGGGCGTCTCCAGCGATCGCACCATGCCGACGACCAGCTCGGCGGGCGACTTGATGCGGGACTGCATGTTGGCGCTGTCGTAGAAATGCTGGGAGAGGAAGAGTCGGCGCAACGCCGGTTTGATCTGGTAGTCGGAGGATCGCAGCGTCGCCGCCAGCGACAGGATGACCGTCCGCGCCGCCCGCGGCGTGTCGGGCAGATGGGCGGGCAGATCGGCCACGAAGAAACGGTACAGCTTCGCAGCGAGGAACTCAGCGCATGCTTGTTGCTCCAGGATCGCCTGCACGAAGTCGTCGCCATCAAGCGTGCCGCTCATGCCGAGAATGCGTTTCGAGCCGCCGTCGTGCCAGTTGCGCCGGAAGACGAAATCGTTGTGCTCGAAGGAATAGCCGGTGAGGGCGCGGGCGCCGTCCTTCACATCCGCTTCGCTGTATGCGCCGAGTCCGAGGCTGAAGAGCTCCATCAGCTCGCGGGCGAGGTTTTCGTTGGGGTTCTGCCTGCGCGAGCGGTGATTGTCGAGCCAGCCCAGCATGGCGGGGTCGCGGATGATGGCTCGGAGCAGTTCGGCGAAGGAGCCCGTTGCGTTGTCGCGGAAGAGCCGATTCTGCATCAGCATGTGCCAGCTGCTCTCGACGCCGCGGTAGCTGGTGGCGAAGTGGCTGTGCCAGAAGAGCGTCATCTTTTCTTCAAGCGGCCTTGGTGAGTCGATCATGCGCATCAGCCACCACTGTTGGATGGCGCGCATCTGGCGCCGGTCGGCCCGCTGTGCCTGCATGCGCAGGCGCCGGAAGCGATCGACCGTGTCCTCATCCTGCGCCCGCCTGGCCCGCTGCAGTTCGGCACGCTCCGCGGGTGAGCGCGGCCGCATGATGTCACGCTCGAAGGCGCCGATGTCTTCGGGCGGCGCCTCGATGCGCTGAAAATCAAGAAGTTGATCCACCGCCTCGCGCGGCCCAATCGCCGCCAGACGCTTCGCCTCGGCTTCGGGGGCGCCGAAGCCCGCCCGCCGGAGCAGGTGGCGGGCCTGCGGCACGCCGAAATCGCCGGGGCGGATCGGGCGGAGGCTGGCCGTGGGTTCTCGACGCGTGGCGTGCATGATCACTCATTCCTCGGCGAATGGCGGACGTCATCGGCACAACGACGCCCATGCAGGCTTCATTGCCGCCATGGCTCATTCTTCGCATCCGGGAGGCGTGGCGAGGGGCCGGGCGGCCGTGGACCAGCGCACCACGCCCTGGCGGAGCTTCGGGAGGGGATAGAAGGTTTCGCGCCAGCGAACGCCCCCGTCATGCAGGATGGTCCGCATCGACGCCGCCATCGCGATCGCGAGGACGGGAAACAGCAGCGGCCCGGCGGCCGCGGCGATCAGCGGCCAGCCGTGCCGGCGGGCCAGCAGGGCCATGTACAGGCTGGTGGCCCAAAGGCCCCCCAGCGCCGCCCACCCCGCCGCCGTGCCGGTCAGCGGCCCAGCGATCGCCGCCAGCCACACGGCGCTGAATCCGAGCACGCCCATCGCCCCGAGCAGCGTGTTGAAGCCGACGAGTGAGAATGCGTTCTTTCGCAGCACGCGCACGATGTCGCCGATGGAGCGGGCCCAGTGCACCTCGGCGTCGCGGGCGCCGAAGCAGGCGCGGGATCGGCGCCCGTGGGCGCGCAGGATCATGCCCAGCTTCACATCGTCGAGGACTTCCATGCGGAGGCGTTCGTGCGCACCGATGGCGCGATACGCCTCGGTGCGCACAAGATTGAAGGCGCCGACGCCCACGAAGGAGCGCGGCAGATCCAGATTCGTGCGGGCCATGAAGGTGAGCATGGGCAGGCTGCACGCCAGCAGCGCGGCCCGTCCCCAGAATGAGCATTCGCCGAATCCGGGGAAGAGGGTGACATGGTCGACGCGATCGCGCAGGGCGGAGCGCACAGCGCGGGCGATCGTGTCGGGCGCCAGCCAGACATCGGCGTCGGTGAAGAGGATCCACTCGTCCTCCCCCGCGCGGGCGGCGCCGACGTGGCAGGCGTTGCACTTGCCAATCCAGCCTTCAGGAAGCTCGTCGATGCGTGCCAGTTCGAGGCGGTCGTCGGCCTCGGCAAGTCGCGCCACGATGGCGCTGGTGTCGTCCGTGGATCGATCGTCCACCACCACGATCCGCAGCCGCACGCCCCGCTGGGCGAGCAGGCGCTCGACGGTGGTTCCGATCCGCTCCGCCTCATCGCGAGCGGGTACGACTGCGGTGACATGCGGCGGTTCTGCGGTCGCCGTCGAAGCCTCCGGAAGCTCGCGGATCAGCAGGGCGCAGCCCAGCCCCGCCAGCGCCGCGAACGCCCAGGCGCCGGCGACGATCCACAGCGCGATTTCAAGGGTGTGCTCCGACATGGCGGGATCTGGAGATTCGTCGGCGGGGCGGGGCGGGATTCGTGAGGGATCGAATTGTCCGGAATCGATCGCGACGGCTTACCATACTGGGGGCGGCGTTGGAGAACGCCGGCGCCCCCGCATGGAGCAATGGAACAAGGGGCCGCAAGGACGGGGCCTGCAGGGAGAATCCCGACATGATCAAACGCATCATCATCGCCTACGACGGATCCGACCTGGCCCGCGAGGCGTTCGCCTTCAGTGTGATGATCGCCGAGGCCGCGAAAGTGGAAGTGGTGGGGATGCACGCCATCGAGCCGCCTCCGGCGCCAGTCGCGGTGGCCGATCCCGCCGCGGGGTTTGATCCGAACCCCATTCTCGTCGGCGGCGTGCGCGACACGCAGGAGGACCGCGACCGTGAGCGGGACCGGTTCCAACGCGAGCTCGGCGAGCAGGAGGCGTACTGCAAACAGCGCGAGGTTCCTTGTTCGATGGTCATCGAGGAGGGGCGGCTGCGCGATCTGCTCATCGAACTGGCCGATCCGACGGACCTGATCGCGGTGGGGATGAAGGGGCGATTCGCGAGAGCGGGGTTCGGGTCAAGCACGCGCGCCCTGGTGCAGAAGGGGCCCTGTCCGGTGCTGGTGGCGAGTGGGCCGTTGCGCCCGGTGAACCGTGTGCTGGGTGTGTATGACGGAACGGGTCCGTCGAAGCGAGCGGTGCAGTGGAGCATCGCGGTCGCCGAGCAGACCGGCTGGCCGCTGACATTGCTGGCGGTGTCGGGCCCGAAGCTTTCGTTGGATGATTCGCTCCAGCAGGCCCAGGATCTGGCGCCGGACGCCCAGGTCGTGCATTACGGCCCCGATGGCGACGATGCGTCCGATCAGATCGAGGCCGCGGCGGAGCATGCGAAGATGTCGCTGTTGGTCATGGGCGCCTACTCCGATTCATGGCTGCACCAGCTCCTCTTCGGCGGCACGACCGGACAGGTGCTCTCGCACATCGAAGCGCCGGTGGTGCTGGTGCATTGAGGGGAAGACGCCTGGCGCTGGGAGTCAGGGTTGTTCGTGGTGGATTTCGGCGCTGGTGGGGGCGGTGTATTCCTCACCGTCGATGCGCAGCCGCAGGCGGCCTTCGTCATCAATGCCGAGCAGTTCTCCGGTTTTCCTGGTTCTGTCAGGAAGCGTGATGGTCACGTCCCTGCCCACGCCGTAGAGATGGCTGCGTAAATCGATGAGAAGCTGCGGGCTCACGCCTTCTGTCAGCAGGGCTTCGCACAGGCGCATTCGCAGCCCTTCCAGCACGCGATCGAGGTTGATGCGTCCGTGTACGAGGTCCATCAGCGTGGCGGCGTCGTGGCGCAATTCTTCGGGCAGGTCGGTCACCGGGAAGTTGCCGTTCACCCCCACGCCGACGAGGGCGTAGGTCTTTCCCTGGCGCTCGATCACCTCGGTGAGCACGCCAAGCACCTTCTTTCCCTTGACGAAGACATCATTGGGCCACTTGAGGGTGACGCCATCGCCGTGGCCGTGGGCGCCGAGCGTCTGTTCGATCGTGTGGACGCACGCCATGCCGATGCGCAGGCCAAGGCCGTCCAGGACGCGCCGGGGGCTGAGATTGATCGGCCAGGCGAGCGTGCACCACAGGCCGCCGGCGGGGCTCTCCCAGCGCCTGCCGAAGCGGCCGACCCCCGCCGTCTGTCGCGTGGCGACGAACATCCGGGCCTGATCGCCCAGTTCGCCTGATTCAACTGCCTCGCGGGCCAGGCGGCTGGTGGATTCCACCTCGTCGTAGCGCTCGATGGGGACGAGCACATCGATTTCCCGGATCTTCATGCGTGGCTCTCCGATCGGGTGGGGAGCGGTTCTGTGGTCCAGTGGACGATATTCTCACCGATCGCCCCACGCCCGGCCCGGGGCCGACAACCTCCGGGGCCCGTTTTTCAACCCCCTCCTTGCCCGAAGGGCCTTCGGGGTCGATACTCTCACAATCCGCCTATGAACCGATCCGCCAGCCTCAACCAGCAGCAGACCCTCTCGATCGCGGCCCGACCCGCGGGCGGCGGCTTTGCGCTGATTCTGTTGCTGGCGGTGGTCGCGGCGGTTCCAGCCGCCACGCTGGATCACAGCGGGACGCACACCACCCGGCGCGAGGCGCCGCGAGATCTCACCAGCGTCCGGGCCATCTCCGGCTCGCTGGTCCGCGTCGTGCGCGACCTGGTCGCGGGCGGCTCGGTTGTCGCCGCGGCGACGGAAGCGATCGCAATGATGGCGCCCGAAGCGCCCGAGACCGTCGCGCCATACGCCCGGCTTTCCGGCCAGCGGCCACACGCGGCGCCGGCCCGACCGGAACTGTCGAACATTCCGCCTCCGGCGGCGTGACGCAACCCGGTTCGTCGTCTCAACACACATCAGAACAAGAATCAGCAGGAGACGCTGCGGCGGCGCCATGTTCGGCGCTCCGCACGTCCGACGCGCCGCGGCGCAGCATGGGCGAATTCGCCCGGACTGCCGCGCCCGGCGCCGCCGCTTCGAAATCGAACATTTCACGGCGGGCGATCCAGGCCCGCGTCAGGACAGATCCATGGCCGTCAAGACCAAGAAAGAACAGGGCATCCCCCTCGTCGGGCCCGTGCTCACCAAGCTCTTCGGAAGCCGAAACCAGCGGTTCGTGAAGAAGTACACATCCCGGGTGGATGCGATCAACGCGCTGGAGCCGGAGATTCGCGCCCTCACGGATGCGGAGTTGCGGGCCAGGACGGCGGCGTTCCGCGAGCGGGCCGAGCGGGGTGAGAAGGCCGCGTCGATGCAAACCGAAGCTTTCGCGGTCGCCCGCGAGGCGATGGACCGGGCGGTGGGCATCCGGAACATTTTCAACCCCGAGCATGCGTCGGCGTTCGATGTGTCGAAGCTGCCGGAATCGGTGCGCGAGCTGTACGAGCGGACGAAGGCGGAGATGGAGTCGCGCGATCCGGCGGCGCCTGAGGGCGAGTTTCTCGGCTGTTCGGAGCCGCAGCCGGGATGGATGCAGGTGGACATCCCCACTGAAATCTACGAGGCGGTGCGCGAGATCTACCCCAAGAGCCGCCCGCCCTTCCGAGCGCGGCCATTCAACGTGCAGCTCATCGGCGCGATGGTGCTGTCGCAGGGCAAGATCGCGGAGATGAAGACTGGCGAGGGCAAGACCATCGTGGCGCCGCTGGCCTGCTACCTGGCGTCGCTCGAGGGCCTCAAATGCAACGTGGTCACGGTGAACGACTACCTGGTGCAGCGCGACCGCGACTGGACATATCCCTTCTTCCACGCGCTGGGGCTGACGGTGGGCGCCATCCATCCGCAGCACGTGCAGCCGGAGGATGTGAAGCGGCAGATGTACCAGTGCGATGTGGTGTACGGCACCACCGCCGAGTTCGGCTTCGACTACCTGCGCGACAACATGAAGCGGCAGGCGGCCCAGCAGGTGCAGCGCGTGCGTGAGTTCGCGATCGTGGACGAGGTGGACTCGATCCTGATCGACGAGGCCCGCACGCCGCTGATCATCTCGGGTCTCGCCTACGACGACCAGCCCCGCTACGACCTGGCCGACCGCCTGGCGAAGCACCTGGTCGAGAAGCAGAAGCCGTGGGCGGAGGCAGATGAGAAGGTCAACCGGTGCAAGATGCGGATCAAGGGGCTGGAAGGCGACATCCGCAACGCCCGCGACAAGTCCGTTGTCCCCGCGCTGCAGAAGCAGCTCGAAGAGGCACGCGCCGAGCTGCCGAAACTGGAGCAGGATCGCGACCGGTACACGCAGTATTACGAAGTGGAGATGGACAAGAAGCGCGCAAGCCTGACGCACAAGGGTGTCGAGGAGGCGCAGCGACAGGCTGGCGTCGGCTCTTTCTACGTCGGTGAGAACGTGGACATCCCCCACCTGATGGAGCAGTCCATCCGGGCCTACGTCGTTTACCAGCGCGATCGCGACTATGTGGTGATGCCCCTGCCCAATGCGCAAACGGGCCAGCAGGAGCCGAGCGTGGTGATCGTCGACAGCTTCACAGGGCGTCCGATGGTGGGGCGCCAGTGGTCCGACGGCCTGCACCAGGCGGTGGAGGTGAAAGAGGGCGTCCCCATCAAGCAGGAGACGCAGACGGTCGCGAGCATCACGATCCAGAACTTCTTCAAGATGTACAAGCGCCTGGCGGGCATGACGGGCACCGCCGACACCGAAGCCCAGGAATTTCACGACATCTACGGACTCGATGTGGTCAGCATCCCGGAGAATGTCGTTCCTGTGCGGCGCGACTTCGACGACATCGTCTACCTCGCCGGCAAGGACAAGTGGGACGCCATCGTCGATGAAATCAAGGGTCTGCACGATGTGGGGCGCCCGGTGCTCGTCGGCACCACCAGTGTCGAGAAGAGCGAGCAGCTCGCCGACATGCTGGCGAAGAAGTACGGCGTGAAGCACGAGGTCCTCAACGCCAAGCAGCACGAGCGCGAGGCGAACATGATCGAGAGCGCCGGCCAGCTCGGCGCCGTCATGATCGCGACCAACATGGCCGGCCGCGGCACCGACATCAAACTCGGGCGCGTGACTCGCGAGAAGCTTCTCGAACACTGGCAGCGCCGCGGCATCGCGCCGCGCGAGCTCACCGTCGACTCGACAGACGAGCAGGTCCGCGAGCTGGTCTACCGCAAGATCGCCTCGAAAGAGCTCGGCCGCCCCAAGCGCGAGATCGAGGAGATGGAGTTCGCCGACGTCGAAATTGAGCTGCTGCGGAAGTGGGCGAGCGAGCACACGTGGCTCGACGACAGCAAGATCCAGCGCCTCGACGCCGATCAGCTCCGCACCGAGCTCGATGAGCACGGGCGCTTCCTGCTGCACCGCATCGGCTGGGTCGAGAACGTCGAACAGCTCGGCGGCCTGCACGTCATCGGCACCGAGCGGCACGAATCGCGCCGCATCGACAACCAGCTTCGAGGCCGCTCGGGCCGCCAGGGCGACCGCGGCTCAACGCGTTTCTTCGTCAGCCTCGACGACGACCTGATGAAGATGTTCGCCGGCGAGACGACCATGAAGATCCTCTCGCGCCTTGGCATGAAGGAGGGCGACGCCATCGAGCACCCGATGCTCAGCAAGAGCGTCGAGCGGGCCCAGCGCAAGGTCGAGGAGCGGAACTTCCACATCCGCAAGAACATTCTCGAATACGACGAGGTGATGGAGCACCAGCGCCAGACCTTCTACGGCCTGCGCCAGCGCGTCATCGAGGCCCACGACATCCGCGGCCTGATCTTCGAGTACATCGAAGAGGCCGTCGTCGACGCCGTCGAGCGTTTCCTCGATCCGGACTATCCCGCTGAGTGCGCCGCCGAGGCCGCCCGGCAGGAACTTGGCGTCTCCGTCCCCGCCGAGCGTCTTCGCGGGCGCAGCGGCGACGACATCATTCCGCGCGTGTCCCACGTCGCCAAGGACGAGGCCCGCTCGATGATCAACGTCACACTGGGCGAGTACATGCCGGCCGACGGCCTGCCCGAGGATTATGACCTGACGGGCCTCTCCAACTGGGCTCGCAGCGAATTCGGCGTCGAACTGAAGCCGCACGAGATCCGGGAGATGACGCCGCACGAGGTCGAAGCCACGCTCGTGCAGGCCGCCGAGGAGCGTATCGACGGCACGGAGCTTTCGAATCTGGAGCGCTTCGTCGAGCCTGGATACGGAGTCGCAGAGCTGCGCCGGTGGACCCACGCCAAGTTCGGCGTCGAGATCACGGAGGAGCAGCTCGATCCCTTCCTCAAGGAGAAGCAGTACGACGAGATCGTCGGTCTCATCACCCGCGAGGCCGACGCACGATACCGCGAGCGCGAGATCGAGCACCCGGTCACCTTCGCCATGCAGATGACGATGAACGTGATGCGCCAGGCGCCGAAGGAGGCGGGGGCGCAGCTCGTCCGCTGGGCAAACATCCGCTACGACCTCGGCTGGGATGAGTCGGTGCTCCGCACCCGCATGCCGCAGCAGCTCCAGGAGGAGCTCCTGCGCGAATCACGCAAGTTCGTCGAGGAAGGTCGGCTTGAGAAGGCGGTCGAAGAAGCGCTGGCTCTGCCCGATGATGACGCGGTGAACAAGCACCTGCTCGATCGCTACGGCTTCGAGCTGCGCGACTATGAGCGCGGCAAGGAGGGCGAGGAGCGCGAGAAGGCCATCAGGGCCCGCGTCGAAGGCATCCTTCGCTCCGAGATGATCCAGTTCGAGCAGTTCGTTCTGCTCGAAGTGCTCGACAGCGTGTGGAAGGATCACCTGCGGGCCATGGACCAGACGCGCGATTCGATCGGCTTCCGCGCCTTCAGCCAGCAGGATCCACGCATCGCCTACAAGCGCGAGGGCGCCCGTCACTTCGAGGAGGCGCAGCAGACCATCCGCGATCGCGTCACCGATTACATCTTCAAGATGCGCCTCTCGCCGCAGATGGGTCAGCCCCAGGGTCCGCCTCCCGCGCAGCGTCGCCAGCCCGAGGCGCCCGCTCCGGGCGCTCCGGCGCAGGGTGGCGCATCGCCAGGACAGGCCGCTGGAATTGGAGGCGGCATGATCGCGGGTCCCGGCTTCGATCCTCCGACCGGCGCCGGCCAATCTCCCGCTCCGACGCAGGACGAAGCTGGCGAGGTTGTTGATCCCGAAACTGTGTCAATGTCAGGACGTGCGCGGCGGGACATCGAAGAGGCCGGGAAGGTCGGCGCCGCCGACGCCAACGCCAACGCCGGACAACCGGTGGTGAAGGGCGAGCAGCGCCTGGGAAGGAACGATCCGTGCCCACGCGGCTCGGGCCTGAAATACAAGAAGTGCTGCAACCGTCCCGACGGCGTCTGCACCGGCGCCGGTGTCGACAAGGCCGCCGCGACTGGCGACACATCGGAGAACAAGCCGACGTGATCAGTCGCAGCGGAGATTGGAGCTCTCCAGGAGGATGGAACGCGGAGTGAAACTCCGTTTCACTCCGTGTTCCAGTGCGGCGTAAGCGCCGGCCCGCCTGTCATTCCTTGCTGCGATCGACGGCGTCCATCAGCAGTCGTTCAAAGATGATGAGGTTCTGGCTGCGATCGGCGTCCCAGCGCAAGCCGACGATGTCGTAGCCCGCTGAGATGCCGAAGTGCAGCATCGCCCGCTGGTGGTTGTCGCACTCGAAGCGAATCGAGTTGTACGCCTCGGTGCGGGCCCAGTCCATGGCGGCGTGCATGAGTTGCGTCGCCACGCCCATGCGCCGGACATCCGGCGACACGCCGCAGAGCCAGGCGAAATGCACCGTCGGCTTGAGTTCGAGGCCGACGTAGAACCCCACGGCGTCGTTGTCGATGCGCGCGACCATGAAAAGCGGGTTGTGACGCCCCTTCAGTCGACGGTCGAAGGACTCCGGCGGCCGCTCGGGTCGGAAGACCAGGTTGAACATGTGCGACATCAGCTTCGTGTCTGTGGGATCGACACGATCTATCACAACATTGGTCATGGCGTCGACCTCCCTGTCTGGCCGTATAGATCGGCCTGATCGGGACCCGGAATCAGGCCCGTGACTGGTACGATCCGTCCGAGGTGGAGACCCGGATCACTTCATCGTTTGAGATGAAGGGAGGCACCCTGGTTTTCAAACCAGTCTCGAGGGTTGCTTCCTTGAGCTGGTTGGTCGCTGTGGCGCCCTTGATGCCCGGAGGGGTGTCCACGACTTTCAGGTCCACGGAGCCGGGAAGCTCTGTCATGACCGGCGTCCCTTCGTGGATATGAACCGTGACCTGAAGATTGGGCGTCAGATAGAGCTTGTCGTCTCCCATCAACTCATCCGAGAGGGTGATCTGGTCGTACGTTTCGAGGTCCATGAAGGTGTAGCCGCTGGCGTCGGAGAAGAGGTACTCCATCGGACGCCGGTCGAGGGTGGTGACATCAAGTTCGTCGCTGGAGCTGTAGCGCCTGTCCAGGTATTGGCCGCTCATGATGTCGCGGAGCTTGATCTGGTGGAACGCTCGGAGGTTTCCCGGCGTGCGATGCTCGACCTTCATAATGACATAGAGCTTACCGTCCATGTTGACGGCCATGCCGGGCTTGACTTCAGTGGCTCTCACGGTGGCTTCCTCTCTGGGCGTTTGGCTGGCGGGGGGGCGGGATTGTACCGGGATGGGGCGTCCTTGTGCGGTACCATGCATTCTCCACGTGTTTGGCGTCGGGCGGATGTCGAGATCGTCGAAACCCGGGGGCCGACTTTGGATGTTCCGTGAGCGACGGGAGGCACACCATGCGACTCACCAGGCGAGAATTCACCACCCTCGGGCTTCTGGCGGGGGCCGCCGCGGCGGGCCTCGGACGGCCCCGTCATGTGCTTGGTTTTTTTCAGAATGAGCAGGGGGCCATCCACCAGTGGCGCCAGGTCGCACGGGATGTGCATGTCGCGCTCGGGAACGGGGGCAACGCAGGGCTGGTGGTCTCCAGCGATGAGGCCCTGCTGATCGACTGCAAGAACCCCGGTTTCGGGGCGGCCCTGCGACGGGAGGCGGAGGCAGTCGGGTCGCCGCTGAGCCGCGTTGTCAACACCCATCACCACGCGGATCACACCGGAGGCAATCCGGCCTTCACGCCTGATGTGCCGGTGGTGTCCCACGACGCCGCCCGAAGGCGCGCGCTGTCGCAGGGGAACAGTTATGCATCGCAGCTCCGGGCTGTGGTCCAGCGATTTGCGGACTCGGATGACGACCAGTTGCGGCGAATCAGCGAGGAGGCGGGCGCGGCGCTTGAGAAGCTGGATATCGAATCATTCGCGCCCACGGAGACCCTGGCCCGCGAGCGGCGAATCAGCGTGGGCCGGTTGACGGTCGAACTGCGCCATCCCGGCGCCGCCCACACCGATAACGATATCTTCGTCTTCATCCCCGAACGCAACACACTGCACACCGGCGACCTGCTCTTCAACGGGATGCACGCCTTCTTTGACGGCGCCGCCGGCGCCAGCACGCACGGCTGGGAGGCGGCGATCGATCAGATGCTCGAACACTGTGATTCGGAGACGGTGGTGATCCCCGGTCACGGGCCGATCACGGGCGCAGATTCGCTGCGCGA
Organism: Phycisphaeraceae bacterium; assembly: GCA_007693965.1. Classification (GTDB taxonomy): domain Bacteria; phylum Planctomycetota; class Phycisphaerae; order Phycisphaerales; family UBA1924; genus RECQ01. The sequence goes on from RECQ01000047.1 coordinate 97,804, forward strand.
GCAGCGCCGATACCTCGGTGAATTGCGCGCCCACGTCGAGAAGCTGGTGGCGGAGGGACGCACTCGGGAAGAAGTCGCGGCGACGCCGCTGCCGGGATACGACGGATACGGACTGGCGCAACTGCACGCGCGCACGCTCGGATTTGTGTATGACGAGGTGTCGGGGCGTCGAGACTGAGCTCGTTGGGAACGCGGAGAGCTCGGAGAACGCGGAGCAAGACGGAGTTTTTGAGGGAAACGGAGTCGGAAAGAAAAGAAATGTGTGCCTTGCTGCTGCAGCCGCAGAGCATTTCGGCTGCCAATCCGAAACCCACAGTTCTCCCCCCTCCGTTTTCCTCAAAAACTCCGTCTCACTCCGAGTTCTCTGCGTTCTCCGTGTTCATCCCCGCCGCCCGGCTCAGCTCACCGCGCCCGCTGTTACGCTCAGCTCGACCGGCGCCGGCTTCGCCTCGGTCTGCACGTGCAGCTTCTTCGCGCGGTGCTTTGACCAGTCGTCCACCAGCAGGTCGGGGCTGTTCGGGCCGTGGTGGACTTTGAGCAGGTCGTAGACGTTGTCGCGCTGCGCGGGAATGAATCCCGCCTCGCGGATGAGGCGGCAGATGACGGGCTCGTTCAGGCAGTACGTCGTGCCCGCGGCGGAGACGACGTTCTCCTCCATCATCACGCTGCCCATGTCCGTCGCCCCGAAGCCCAGCGCCACCTGACCGATGTGCGGGCCCATCGTCACCCAGCTGGCGCCGATCGAATAGATGTTGTCCAGCATCAGGCGGCTGACCGCTTGGGTGCGCAGGTATTCGGTGGCCCCCGCCATGCGCAGACGCCGCCCGAACTCGGGGTGTGATTTCGCGTCGCCGTCGCCCGCAAGCGTCGCCACCGCGTCGCCGGGGAAGACGGCGTCGGGCGCCAGTTCTTCTTCGATGTGGCCCCACTCGCGCAGGCGCCCCAGCGGCGTGTTCTCGCGCTGGAAGGGCCACGAGATGAACGCCTTGTAATGACCCGCGCCGGGGAATTCGGTGAGGGCCTTGTCCTGCCACTGGCGCACCAGCTCCATGTGGTGGATGCGATCGGCCCGCCCTTCGATGTGGCCGAACATCATGGTGGCGCTGGTGAACATGCCCAGCTCGTGGGCCACGCACATGACGGTGAGCCATGCTTCAGCGTCGCACTTGCCGAGGCCGATCTTGCGGCGGACGGGGTGTGAGAAGATCTCGCCGCCGCCGCCGGGGATGGAGTCGAGCCCGGCGTCCTTCAGGCGCACCATCACCCAGCGCAGCTTGTCGGCGAGGGTGTCGCCGGGGGGATTGAAGAAGTGGACGAACTCGATGAACTCGGGAGGGCTGAAGGCGTGGACGTGGATGTGTGGGAAGCGCTCCTTGATGCCGCGGAGCAGCTCGAGGTACCAGTCCAGCGGCAGGGCCGGGTTCATGCCGCCTTGCATGAGGATCTGCGTGCCGCCGATGTCGGAGAGCTCGCGGATCTTCTGGAAGAGCGTGTCGTAATCGAGGGTGTAGGCGTCGTGGTCGTCGGCATCGCGGCGGAAGGCGCAGAAGGTGCACTTGGCGGTGCAGACATTGGTGTAGTTGATGTTGCGATCGATGATGTAGGTGCGGATGCGGTCGCCGTGGATGGTGCGGGCCCGGGCGTCGGCCCAGCGGCCGAGGGTGTGCAGGGGGGCGCGTTCGAGCAGGTCGAGGCCCTGGGCCACACTCAAGCGCACCTCGCCGGCGACGACGGCCTCAAGCAGTCCGGGATCAAGGGCGTCGAACTCGGGCCGGAGGGGCGGGGGATGGTGGATGCTGGTCATGGCGGGCGATCCGTGCGGGTCCGGGGAGCAGAGTATAGCTCCCGGCCTGTCGATGTTTTCAGGAACTATTGAAAATTAGGGGTTCTTTCTGCTCTCCGCAGGGTGAGTCGGCGCCCGCGGCTTCAGGATCGGGATCTTTCGGCCGATAGCCGGGCATTGGACGGCCCGTGGTCCAGCGGAGGGAGTCCGTGAGCTACAAGCCCAAGCCCCATGTATCGGCCGCGCTTCGACATTTGCGCCTCAGCGTGATCATCTGCGCCGCGGCCTTGGGCGCCTGCCTGCTGCTGCACATCCTGGTGTGGGCCTTCGTTCATTACACCGACGCCCGCTGGACCGAAGTCAAGGCGACGGACACGCCCCGCGATGTGGTGGTCGTGGAGCCTGGCGCCTCCCAGTCGGAAAACACCCGCTCGTTGTCGGACCCGGCCCATCCTGTGTCGCAGGGACGGGCGGCTCAGACCGAATCCCCCCGGTCCGGCGCCGAGCCGTTGACGGTCCGTGGACGCGCCGCCACCCGGGCGCCGGCGGATGTGAACCGGGTCCTCAGCCGGAATGACAGTTGGTTCCGCTCCATCTCGTCGCTCTCCCAGACGGTCGGGGTGGTGGCGGCGTTGACGCTGATGCTGCTCATGATCCAGGGTGTCATCGTCGCCGGCGGCGCCAATGTGCCGGGGGTGGAGCGGGCGGTCACCTCGACCTCCTGGACGATCGTCATCGCCCTGCTGTGCCTGCCGCTGGCCGATGTCTTCGTCTCGCTGCCCTTCGGCGGCGTCTTCTGCTCGTATGCGAGCATGACCGCCTCCAGCGAGGCGATTCGCGCCGGCGCTCCGGACGCCCCGACCGGCATGCAGTTCTACGGGCAGCACCTGTTGATTCCGCTGGTGATCTTTGCAACGCTGGTGATCGTGACCATCCGCTTCCACATGGGCGTGGAGGAGGGCGTGATCGTGACCAGCATGAGCGAGCTGGATGAGAAGCTGGATCGCGAGATGTCCTCGATCAAGTTCGTCGCCACCCGCGCTCCTCGCAGCGTCGGCGCCCTGCACCGGGCGATGGGCGACAACGCCGACGATGTCTCCCCCAGCCTCACCCGGGCCAGCCGTTCGCCACTCCCCGACCCCGTCGATGAGCCGCTGAGCGATGAGCCCCCGCGCCGCATCAAGGACCCGCAGACGGGCAAGCCGATGCAGCGGCCGATTTAGGTCGGGCAATGGGCAATGGGCAAATAAGGAATGGGGAGGCGCGTTGGGTGCAGCGCGTTCTTTCTCTTATGCCCTCGGATGAAATCGTTTGTGGATGTCCTTCAGGTGGCGTCGGTCCACGTGGGTGTAGATCTGCGTGGTGGTGACGTCGGAGTGGCCCAGCAACTCCTGGACGACGCGCAGATCGGCGCCGCCGATGAGCAGATGGGTGGCGAAGGAGTGGCGGAAGGTATGGGGGTGGACATCGCGGACGCCTGCGCGTGCGGCGCAGCGCTTCACGATCTGCCACACAGCGACCCGCTCCAGCGGACGCCCGGTTCTTGAGAGAAAGAGGCGATCGCGGTCGCGACCGTCGGATCGCATGAGCCGGCCACGGCAGTGCTCGGAGTAGGCAGCCAGAGCCTGTTCCGCGGGCTTGCCCATCGGCACAAGGCGCTGGCGTCCGCCCTTGCCGTTGACACGGACGACTCCGAGGGACTCGTGCAGATCGTTGGTGGCGATGGCGCCGACCTCCGAGGCACGCAGGCCGCAGGCGTACATGATTTCAAGCAGGGCTCGATCGCGACGCCACAGTGGGACCTGCTCGGCGGCGCCATTCTCCAGCGGGGCGGCGGCCTCGATGATGGTGCGGATCTGCGATGGGGAGAGCACCCCGGGCAGGCGACGCCAGCGGGTGGGCTGGTCAAGCCAGTCGGCGGGATTGGTCTCGATCCGCTTCTCACTGGTCAGCCAGCGGAAGAACATTTTTATGGTTGCCAGGTGACGGGCCACGGACGAAGAAGCCATGCCCCGGGCGGCTTTGAGATTCACCAGGTGCTCGGCGAGATGGCGCGGGGTGACGGCGCCGAGATTGGCGACCTGCCTGCGGTCGAGATCGGCGTAGAGGTCGCGCAGATCTCGCCCGTAGGCTTCGAGTGTGTTGGCGCTGAGGCCGCACTCGACGCGGATGTAGGTCAGGAACGCCTGGCGGGCGTTGTGAAAGTCGGCGCTGGTGGTCATCGGTGGGGTGGTATCGGGCGGTGCGCACCGGCTGCGGTAGAAAGAGGCGACCGGGCGCGTGACACGCAAGGGCGGCGCAAACCATGCGCGGCGGGCCATGCCGGGCGCAGCGGGGCGAGGCGCAGAAATGTGACAGTCTTGAGCGCCAGCGCCCACGCCAGGACGCCTGATCGCCCTTTCCGGGACTGGCACGCTGATTGAGTTGTCTTCCGGCGCATCGAACTGCGCAGGAGGCGCTCAGCATGAAGACGTCCCGGAGGGATACAGAAATCAAGGCATGCGTGGACGGGTCATCCGTCGGCGCACGGGTTGTCTCGATGGCCCGCCTCGCCGCGGCCATGCACATGGCGGAAGTCCGCAACCGGACCGGCACGGACAGCCTCTCCACCGCCGAGCTCGAGCTCCGCTGGCGCGAGGCGGCCGAGCGCATCGCGACCCGGGAGGCCCGGGCATGAATTACGGCCTGTACCTCTCCGCCGCCGGACTTCTGACGGGCATGCACCGTCTGGATGTCGCGTCGAACAACCTCGCCAACGTGAACACCGTCGGCTTCAAGCCGGATTTCGCCATGGTCATGCAGCGCGATCCCGCCCGCATCGAGAAGGAGATGATCGGCGTCCCCTCGCAGGACCTGCTCGAACGGCTGGGCGGCGGTGTGCTGATGCACCCGACACGGACCAGCTTCGCCCCCGCGACACCCAATGAAACCGGCAGGTCGCTCGATCTTGCGATCCTTAGTGAAGGATTCTTCGTGGTCGACACCGGCCGCGGCGATGAGAACGAGCGTCTGCGCTTCACTCGCGACGGCCGCCTGACCATCGACAGCCGCGGTGGGCTGGTCTCCGCGGCCCACGGCATGCCGTTGATGGACGAGCAGGACCGGCCCATCTTCGTCGATCCCGGCGCCACGGTCACGATCACGCCCGGCGCCGAGGTGATGCAGGACGGCCAGGTGGTGGCGCGGATCCAGGTGACGGATGTGAGCGACACCGACGCCCTACGCAAGGTGGGCGAAAACCTCTACATGATCGAGCCGCACAAGACGGCGACGCGCACGCCCTCTGCGAGCCTGTTGATGTCAGGCGCGTTGGAGGCGTCCGGCGTCGATCCGATCAAGGCGATGATGGCGGTGAGCCAGGCGTCCGGCGCTGTGCGCAACAGCGCCCGCATGGTGCAGCTGCATGACGAAATGATGTCCCGGGCGATCAACACCTTCGGAAGGATGGGCTGACGCCCTGGGCCTGATGGCCCGCCGGCGCCAAGCGCAAAGGAATTCAACACATGGCAGTCACAGCACTCCACTCCGCGGCGACCGGCCTTTCGGCGCTGAGCACCAACCTGGACATCATCTCCAACAACCTCGCCAACGTGAATACGCAGGGGTACAAGGCGAGCCGGGCGAACTTTCAGGATCTGATGTACGTCGAGAAGGCGCAGCCGGGCGTCGAGAACGCCAACGGCGACCAGCGCCCCACCGGTCTGTATGTCGGCCTCGGCGTGAAGGTCTCGGGCACGCAGGTGGACTTCGAACAGGGCGCGCCGCTGAGCACCGGGCGCGATCTGGACATTGCGATCCAGGGCAAGGGCTTCTTCCAGGTGCGCGTCGAGGACGATCGCGGCCCTGGCGGCATCGCCTACACGCGGGCCGGCAACTTCACGCTCAACAGCGAAGGACAGATCGTGCTCGCCAACGATCAGGGGCGCATCCTCGAGCCCGAGATCGAGATTCCGGACGATGCGCTGGGGGTGCAGATCACCGGAGACGGGCGCGTCTACGTTCTGCAGCCGGGTGAGGAAGAGCCCAACGAAGTCGGACAGATCGAACTTGCCGTCTTCATCAACCCGACCGGCCTGAAGCAGGTGGGTGAAAACCTCTTTATTGAGACGGCGGCGTCCGGGCCGCCCATCGTGGGCGAGCCGGGCATCGAGGGGCGTGGAACCATCGACCAGGGATTCCTGGAGGGCTCGAACGTCAACCCGACCATCGAGCTCATCAATCTGATCCGAACGCAGCGTGCGTTCGAGATGAACAGTCAGTCGATTCGTGCAGCGGATGAGACGCTGCAGGCAGTGGCGCAGCTTCGCCGCTGATATCGGTAAGGCGCTGCAGGCGTCAGGGAGCGACGCGGATGAAGAACGGATTCTTCCTGCTTGCCGTTTTCGTGTGTGTTGTTGTGGGTCTCAGTGTGCGCGCGGGCGCGGGCGTCGTCGAACTTCGGGCTTCGGCCCGGGCGGCGCCCGGCGCCCCCGTCACGCTCGCCGACATCGCCACGCTGGAAGGGCCCGAGGCCCAGGCGCTGGCGGGCGTGGTGGTGCTGGAGACTCCCGGCGCCGACGCGGCGGCGCGTCCGTGGATCGAGATCGATCTCGCCACCGTGCGGGCTGCGCTGGAGCGCGCCGGTGTGAACTGGGGACGCGTGGCGCTGCGCGGCAATTCCTGCTCGCTGCGCATCGGCTCCGGTGAGCGCGAACCAGAGCCGGAGCGCGAGCCGCAGGCGTATCAGCGACGCGAGCCGGAGCGAGTGGATCTGTCAGGGCCCCCGACAATCCGGGCCCGCATCGCGCGCACGCTGGCGCGGTTCTACGGCGTTTCGCCGGACGATCTGCAACTGCTCTTCGACGAGCGAGACGACGATCTGCTGGCCCAGCTCGAGCGGGGCCGGCGGATCGAGCTTCAGCCGGAGGCGTCGCCCAGCTCCGGGCGCGTGCCGGTGACGGTGCGCATCTATCAGGGCATGCGGATCGTCGAGGAGCGCACGGTGCGCATCGACGCCCGCGTGCGCCAGGACGTTTTGATGCTGACGTCGGACATCCGCCGCGGCGACGAGTTCACCGCCGAGCACGTGCGCACCGAATCGCGCTGGCTGTCGCCGGGTCCGATGTACGCGACCGACATCGACGCGGTTGTCGGAAGCCGGGCCCGCACGCGGATGCAGGCGGGGACATCACTGCGGCTGGATCACGTCGAATCACCGGTGGTCGTCCGGCGCAATGAGCTGGTGACCGTCCGATGCCTGAGCGGGAGCGTCGTGTTGACCGGCAAGGCCCGGGCCCTTAGTGACGCCCGCGTCGGCGACCTCATCGAGATGCGCCTGCTCGGCGCCCGCGAGTCGTTTCTCGCCCGCGTCGACGGACCGGGCCGGGCCGTCTCCGACACCAATCACCAGCAACGGGAAAACAAGGAGCGCGAACAATGAAGATCGGCGCCATTGCAATCATGACCGTCATCGCCATCGGCGCCCCCGCGGCGACCGGGCAGAGTCTCTTTCAGCAGGGTGGGGCGCAGGTCGAGGGGGTCGATCCCGCCGAGCCGCTCTACGAGGTGAGCCTCTTCGCGATCCGTCCCCCGGAGCCGATGAGCTTCGCCGCCAATGACCTGATCACGATCCTGGTGAGTGAATCGAGCTCGGTGAGCCGCGACCAGAAGACGACGACGGACAAGGAATTCGACATCGACACCATGCGCGTCCAGTGGCCGGAGCTGGTGAAGTTCCTGGCGCTTGGCAAGGGGGCGCCGACTCCGGAATCATTGAGCCTGAGCCATTCCAGCGAATTCGAAGGCGAAGGGCGATACCAGCGCCGCGACACCATCCAGAATCGCGTCACCGCGCGGGTGCTCGAGGTCAAGCCCAACGGCACGCTGCTGCTGGAGGCGCGCACCATCATCCAGACGGATGAGGAGATCCAGACCTACGTGCTCTCAGGCATCTGCCGCACGGAGGATGTGAGCCGCAACAACACGGTGCAGTCCAATCAGCTCTTCGATCTGCAGCTCAACATTCAGCATGAAGGATCGATCCGGAACGCCAACAAGAAGGGCGTCTTCACCCGCGTGCTCGAGACGCTCTTCAACTTCTGAGGCCGGAGGCGGCGGAGACTGAACATGCTTTTCTTCCGGAAATGGAATCTTGAACGAATCCGCTTCGCGGCTCTGCTCATCGGCGCCCTGATCGCGCTTGCGTTCACAGGCAGGGTCCAGGCGACCAGCGTGCAGGAGCTGGTGCGCCTGGAAGGGCAGGGCGAATCGGTGCTGCAGGGCTTCGGGCTCGTCGTCGGCCTTCCGGGCACGGGCGACACCGGCGATCAGCTCGTGGTTGCGCGGCCGCTGGCGAAGTTCCTTGAGAGCCAGGGCAACCCGATTGACTCGTTCGATGAGCTGGCCAAATCGCGCTCGGTGGCGGTGGTGACGGTGTCGTGCCGCATCCCGCGCGAGGGCGCCAAGGCGGACGACATGTTCGATGTCTTCGTGAACGCGGTGCACAATCCGCGCAGTCTTGAGGGGGGCGAGCTGATCCTGACGCCATTGCGGGGCCCATTGCCGGGGCAGGGCGTCTTCGCCATCGCCCAGGGACCGCTGGTCATCGAGGGCGCCAACGACCGCCGCGGCCGCGTGCGCCAGGGCGCCCGCATCACGCGTCCGATCAACATGCCGACGATCAACTCGGACGGATCCATCACGCTGGTGATCCACCCCCACGTCGCGGGCTGGACGACGGCCCAGCTTCTCGCCAGCGTCATCAACGACCATCGTGTCGGGCTTGATCCCGCCGCGGAGGCGATCGCCCATGTGCGCGACGAGCGGACGGTGCAGGTGCGCATCCCCGCCCCGGAGCTGCCTGATCCTGCGTCTTTTATTGCGGATGTGCTGAGCGTCCGGTTTGATCCGTCGCTCATGGCGCTGCCGGCCAAGGTGCTGGTGAACGAGCGGCAGGGGGTGATCGTGGTGACGGGCGAGGTGCAGATCAGCCCCGTGATCATCACGCACGGCGACCTGGTGATTACGACGGTGACCCCGCCGCAGGAGCCGACGCCGGAGAATCCGAATGTTGAGCAGCAGCGGTGGTCGCGCGTGACGACGGGTGGTCGGGACGCGGACATGGCCCGTCTGCAGGATCTGCTGACGGCGTTCAAGACGCTGGATGTGCCGGTGCGCGATCAGATCGCGATTCTCACCGAGCTGCACGCCACCGGGCGCCTGCACGCAGAGCTGGTGATCAACTGATGGTCGGCGACATCGGCGCCAATTCGAGCCTCTTCCCGATCCCCGCCTCGGATGTGCGGGAGAGACCGTGGGAGGACGCAGCGCGCTCCAGCAGCTCGGGGACGATCCAGGGAAGCGCTTCGGCTTTCGCCTCGTTTTTGTCACCGACGCAGGAGCGCCAGACGCCTGAAGAGGCGGCCCGCCGGGCGGCGGAGGAGTTCGTCTCGATCTCGATGGTGCAGCCGATTCTGTCATCGCTGCGCGAGACTGAGGACGCCGCCGCGCCATTCGCGCCCGGCGATGCGGAGCGCCGATTCCGACCCATGCTTGACGCGGAAATTGCGCGTCGCATCGTGCAGAGGGAGGATTACGCCCTCGTGAACGAGGTGGCGCGCCGCATGCTTGAGCGCATGGGCGGCGCTGCGGAGGCGCAGGCAGGCCAGGCAGGCAAGGAGCTCGATCGCCATGCATGATCGTGTCGGAAAGACCAACCATGTCGCGACGCCCGACCCCGATGGCGAGGCGCTGGTGATGGCTGAGCAGCTCGAAACGATGCTGAAGGAGCTGCGTGTCGAGAATGAGCATCTCGCCGCCCTGGCGGACGGGCGCGACAGCGCCATCCGCGAGGCGAACATGCGCGCCCTCGGCGCCTGCCTGGCCCGCGAGAGCGAGGCGGTGCAGCGGATCGCTGACATCGAGCGCCGCCGCGAAGGAATTGTGCACTACTTCGCCATTCGCTTCAGTGCGCCGGACCCGAACGCCGTGACCGCGACGTGGATCGCCGAGCGGCTGGACGGGCCCGTGGCGGAGCGTGTGCGGGAGGCGGCGCAGGAGCTTCGAGAGGCCATTCTGCGGCTGCGAAGCCGGAATGAATCGAGTCGGATCTCGGTCCAGACGCTCGCATCCCACATGCAGGGCCTGCTGCGATCTGCGGAGCAGGCGCTCAGCCACTCCGGCGCCTACGGGCGACGCGGCGCTGTCGAGGCGGGACCGCGGGTCATCTCGGCGATGGATCTGACGACGTGAGGAGTTCTGAGTACCGAGTGCTGAGTGCCGAGTACCGAGTACCGAGTTTTGAGTTCTGAGTTCTGAGTTCTGAGTTCTGAGTTCTGGGTTCTGAGTCACACCCGATGAGTCTTTCCAACTCACTTCTGATCGGTCGCTCCGCTTTGACGGCGAGTCAGCTCGCCATCCAGGTGACGGGCGACAACCTGGCCAACGCGGCGACGCCGGGATATCACCGCCGCGTCGCCACGTTGACGCCGGCGGGTGGGTCGGTCAGCGCCACGAACATCTACCAGGGGCGCGGGGTCGAGGTGGAGAGCGTGCTTCGGCAGCTCGATCCGGCCCTGCAGTCGCGGATTCGCAACAGCCTCGCCGAGCACAACGCCGCCCGGATCGAGCAGGACGTGCTGGCCCAGATCGAGCACATTGTGAGCGATCTGAACGGACGGGGACTCTCCAGCGAGCTGGACGCATTCTTCAACGCCTTCTCCGAACTCGCCAATCGCCCCGGCGCCTCCGAAACGCGCTCGCTCATCATTGAGCAGGGCGCCACACTGGCCCAGTTCACGCGTCAGCTTCGCAATGACCTGGTGTCACAACGCCAGCAGATCGACGCCCAGATCACCAGCCGCGTGAAGCGGGCGGATGAACTGCTGCGCGAGATCGCCAGACTCAACCGCGAGGTCGTCACCAGCGAGCAGGGGCGCACGGAGGATGCAGGCCTGCGCGATCAGCGTGATGCGCTGGTGAACGAGCTGAGCGAGCTGATCGGCGTCAGCGTCATCGAGCAGGCGTCCGGCGCGATCGATGTGCATGTCGGCTCGACCCCGGTGGTGCTCGGCGACATCGCCCGCGGCCTCGAAACGCGTCAGCGCACGATCGGCGACGAAGTGGTCACCGAGGTGTACATCCGCCAGAACGAAGAAAGACTCGTTCCCAGGTCGGGCCAGGTCGGCGCTCTGCTCAAGCAACGGGACGGGATCGTGAACGGGACGATCGATTCGCTGGATCGTCTGGCGTCCAACCTGATCTTCGAAGTGAACAAGCTGCATTCGTCGGGTCGCTCGTTCCCGGGGCTGACGGAGACCACCGGCGCGATGCGTGTCGCCGCCGCGGACATGAACAGATCGTTCAACGATCCGGACAACAATTCCTTCGCCAACCTGCCTTACCAGCCGAGCAACGGCTCTTTCGTGGTCTATGTCACCGACAAGGCGACCGGAATCACCGAAAAGCACGAGATTTTCGTGAGCCTCACCGGAATCGACAACACCGGCCAGCCCGGATTCGCAGACGACACCACGCTGGACTCGCTCATCGCCGACCTCGACGGACTCGGCAACCTGAGCGCCTCGATCCTGCCCTCCGGCGAGGTGCGGCTGGTGTCGGATGCAGGCTTCGAGTTCGGCTTCGCAGACGACACAACGGGAACGCTCGCCGCCCTCGGAATCAACACATTTTTCACCGGAACATCGGCGTCGGACATCGGCGTCCGCAAGCAGCTCCAGGAATCGCCTCACCTGCTGGTGGCGGGACTGGAGCCGGGCACGAACGAGGCGGCCCTGGCGATCGCCAACCTGCGCGAGAGCTCGATCGACGCTCTGGGCGGCGCCACACTGCGTGAGTCGTGGGCGCAGACGATCGAGAAAGTCAGCGTGCAGAGCAGGGGGGCGACGACACGGGCCCAGGCCGCCGAGCAGGTGCGGCACAGCCTTGAGGCCCAGCGAGCCGCCGTCAGCGGCGTGAGCATTGATGAAGAGTCCATCAATCTTCTGAATTACCAGCGTCAGTACCAGGCCGCGGCGAGGTTCATCTCGACCGTGGACGAGCTGACGCAGCTTCTGATCGCACTGGTGTGACCACATGAGTCAGATTCCTTCCAACCTGGCGCGGGTCCCGAACCTTCTCAGCTCGCAGGTGACGCGGAACAACATCACGCGGACCAGCATCGAACTGCTGAATTTGCAGGGGCAGCTCTCCTCAGGAAAGCGCATCAATCGTCCAAGCGACGATCCTGTCGGCGCAGCGCTCCTCGGCACGATCGACGGACGCCTGGCGAGGTCCGGACAGCAACTGAAGAACATGAATCACGGGTCTTCTTCGCTGGCGACGGTGGATCAGTCCCTCGGCGAGGCCATGGAGCTGGCCCTCGAAGCCCGCACCATCGCCTCCTCGCAGATCGGCGTCGGCTCGGACGCATCGACGCGCAAGTCCCAGGCGGTGGTCGTCGAGTCGCTCATCCAGGAGCTGGTCTCTGTGGTGAACCGGCGCTACGCCGACATCCATGTGCTCGGAGGCGAGCGCACCGCCAACCCGCCGATCGAGCGTTTCTTCGAAGGATTCCGCTACAGGGGCGCCGGGGAGGGCCTGCTCACCGACATCGGGTCGGAATTGAATATTCCCATCACCATCGGCGCCGAGCAGGCACTCGGTTCCCTGTCGGCCCGCGTCGAGGGCGATGTCGATCTCAACCCCATGCTGGGCATGCAGACGCAGATCCGCGATGTCCGCGGCGTCGAGGGGCTCGGTGTGCGCATGGGCTCGATCGAGATTGAGATCGACGACGGCATGGGCGCCCCCACCAGCGTCACTGTTGATCTCACGGGCGCCAAGATGGTTGGCGACGTCGCGAAAATGATCGAATCGGCCATCCGCGAGGCAGATGCCGGCGCTCTGGCGGGCGCCTTCCCCGGCGGCGTGGCCATCCATGCCTCGGGAGAGCGGTACGAGATTGACGCCGCGGCGGGATACACCATCCGTATCAACGATGTCGGCGCCGGCAGCACGGCCAGCGATCTCGGACTCGCCGACTTCAACTTTGACGCCGGCAACACCCACAATCCCGCCGCCGATCTCGACCCCAGGGTCAGCAGCTTCACCCGACTGGGTCAGTTCGACACCACCCCGGCCTTCTCGCCCGGCGAGATCGTCTTCCGCAATGGCGGTCGGGTCGGGCGTGTGGATGTGGACGCCACCACCACAGTCGCCGAGCTGCAGCGCGAAGTGGAGGCGCTGGGGCTCGGGATCCGTATCGAGATTTCGGAGAATGGTCGAAGCCTGAACGTGGTGAACGAAGTCTCCGGCTCGATGATGAGCGTGGAGGACTCGGGCGGTGGAACACTCACCGCCCAGACACTGGGCATTCGCACGCTTTCGGACACCACGCCGCTCTCGGTCTTCAACAACGGTCGGGGCGTGGAGATCGCGCACGGCAACATCCATCCCGTCACCGGCCTTCCGGATACGGCCCGGAACGTGGATTTCGAGGTCACCCTTTCTGATGGAACCACCTTCACAGTCGATCTCACTCCCGATGACACAGTGAGCGTGGGCGCGACGCTGGCGGCGATCAACGCGGCGGCGGCGGCGGAGGGTGTGACGATCGGCGTCGGGCCGGGCGAGTTCGAGGCCCGCCTGGCGGAGGGCGATGGACGCGGAATCGTGCTGGTGGACAACCTCGGCGGACCCGACCCGGTGACGGTGCGATCGCTCAACGGCCACGCGGCGGAGGATCTGGGGCTGATGAACGGCGAGTCCGACCCCGGGCCACCGGCAACTTTTGCAGGTTCGGATCGCGCAACAGTGCGCGTGGACAGCCTTTTCAGCACCCTGATGGACCTGAAACGCGCATTAGACAGCAACGATGAGCGCGGCATCGAGTTTGCGGGGGAGAGAATCGAGAGCGACATCGATCGGCTGACATCGGTGCGTGCCGTCGTCGGCGGCAGGTCGCAGAGGCTGGACGCCGCGCAGGAGCGCGCTGAGGACGCACAGTTGCTGGATGAGATCGTCAAGAGCGGAATCGAGGATCTGGACCTGATCGAGGCGACCAGCCGGTTCTCACTCCTGCAGGTCATCCAGCAGGCAGGCTACCAGTCCGCGGCCCAGTCGCAGTCGCTCTCACTGCTCAACTTCCTGCGGTGACGCAGGAGCGTTGGGATTGACCGACCCGTCGCATCGGCCGCGGCGGGAGCAGGTCGACAGGATGTCTCCCCGTGATGGAGCGCGGGGGCGCCAGGAAGGTTTCGGCCGAGCAAGTGGAGCACACCATGCAGGTGCGCACGACACGATTCGGACAGGTCGAGATCGCGGAGGACCGCGTGATCGAATTCCCCAAGGGTCTGCTCGGATTCTCCGAGCGACGGAAGTTCTGCCTGCTGCAGCCCAACGAGGACGCGATGTTCTTCTGGCTGCAGTCGCTGGATGATCCGGGCCTCGCATTCGTGGTGACGGACCCGGCGATGTTCGTTCCAGACTACTCGGCGCCGATCCGGTCCGAGCAGATGGAGTCGCTGGGCCTTGGAGCCCTCGAGGACGCCCAGGTATTCGTCATCGTGAACCGCGTCGGCGACGCGCTCACAGGCAACCTGCAGGGACCGCTGGTTGTCAACACGTTGAACAGAGTCGGCGAGCAACTCGTGCTCGCGGAGAAGCGATGGACGACGCGCCATCAATTGATGTCGATCGGAAAGCCCGTCCAGGCCACGGCCTGACCGCGTTTGACCGCTCACACATCGTTCCGGCGCGTCGGCGCCGTGGCGATGGACCAACCACGCCGACGATCCGCGTCACGGACGACGCGGCGACCCGGACGCAGTGCGCGCAGCGGGCGCAATCTCCGGGACGAAGAGGAAGGAGCCTGTTCGATGCTGGTGCTATCACGTCAGCGCGACGAGACGATCATGATCGGGGACGACATCGAGATCACCGTCGTGGATATCCGCGGCGACAAGGTGCGGCTCGGAATCACCGCCCCCACCAGGATCGCCGTCCATCGCAAGGAAGTCTACGAAGCGATCAGGGAAGAGAACGAACGAGCGGCGCATATTCGCGGCTCCGAACTGGAGGCGCTCGGGACACAGGTCTCGACGGGGTCCCAGCGGAGAGGATCGACCGGAGCGGCAAGGCTCTCCGGCGGCGTCGCCCCGCCCGGACCGCGCGAGGAGACGGATCCGTCCGGCGAGTCCGAACAGACAAAGGAACGCCGACGCACCGCATGACGGCGCGATTCACACATACGCGGACTACATCATCGACGGATACACCAGCACTCACTGCCGCGCGAAGGATCGACGCGGCGCTCACGCTCCGGCGCTGAGCCTCAATCACGGAGGATTATGATGGCGAGGATCAACTCAAACATCGCCAGCCTCACGGCGCAGACGAATCTTGCTCGGGCGAACAATGACCTCGAACTTCGCCTGCAGCGACTCGCCACGGGCCTGCGCATCAACAAGGGCGCCGACGACCCTGCGGGCCTTATCACGTCCGAACGATTGCGAGCCGAGCTCCGAGGCGTCGAGCAGGGCATCAAGAACTCCGAGCGGGCGTCCAGCGTGGTCGCCACCACGGAGGGCTCTTTGTCCGAAGCGAGCGAGTTGCTCAACTCGATCAAGGCTCTCGTCATCGAAGCCGCCAACTCCGGCGCAGTTTCGCGGGAGGAGATCGAGGCGAACCAGCTCCAGATCGACTCGGCCATCGAGTCCATCACGCGTATCTCGAACACCGCATCCTTCGCAGGCCTCAAGCTGCTCAACGGAGAATTGGGCTACTCGCTCAGCGGCGTCGACGCGGGCAACATCGTCAAGGCCCAGGTGAACGCCGCCAACTTCCTCTCACGCGACAATATCCAGGTCGATGTCGAGGTGGTGGGGTCGGCGCAGCAGGCACAGGTCTTCACGCGAGGCGATTTCTCGAGCAACCCGCCCTTCAACCCGCCGGGCGTTGACGGAGTTCTTCCCGAGTCCGTGACGCTGGAGATCGCGGGGCCAGACGGTGTGCAGGTGCTGACCTTCGGCTCCGGCACGTCGCTCAACGACATGGCTTCGGCCATCAACGCGCTGGCCGACTCCACCGGCGTCCGGGCTGAACGCGTCGATGACGGCGACATCACTTCCGGCCTGCGTTTCCATTCCGTGGCGTACGGATCCGACGCGTTCGTCTCCGTGCAGCGGCTGGGGAACGACGGCGACTTCTTCCAGACAGTCGGCCTGCTGAACAACGCGCCGGCGGCGGACCTCGACTACGACGACCCCACCGTCACCACGCCCACGCGGCGCGATACGGGCAAGGATGTCGTCGCCATCGTCAACGGCGCGCTGGCCACGGGCCGCGGGCTGGAGCTGAGCATCCGGACCAACGTGCTCGATGTCGAGCTTCTGCTGACCGAGGAGTTCGCCACGCTGCAGGATCCGATGAACGCATCGGACACGTTCTTTGTGACCGGCGGCGGGTCGCTGTACCAGCTCGGGCCGCAGGTGACCGCGTCGCAGCAGGTGAACATCGGAATCCAGTCGATCGCCGACTCGCGGCTGGGCGGCACCAACATCACGCTCTCGGACGGCACGACGGAGTTCCAGTTTCTCAACAGCCTGAAATCGGGCGGCGCCAACTCGCTGTTGGGCGGCAATTTCCAGGCCGCCAGTCGGATTATCGAATCCGCGATTGATGAGGTCTCAACGCTTCGCGGACGTCTGGGCGCCTTCGAGCGGAACACATTGCAGACCAATATCCGCTCGCTTCAGGCGGCGGTGGAGAATGTGAGCGCTTCGGTTTCAGTGATCCGAGACGCCGACTTCGCGGAAGAGACAAGCCGCCTGACGCGCGCCCAGATTCTCTCCAGCACCGGCACGAGCGTGCTCGCCCTGGCGAACGCTCAGGCTCAGAACGTGCTTCAGCTTCTGGGTTGAGGCGATCGAGGAGCATCGTTCGAGGCGCTGACGACTGATAATATCGAGTTGATTCGCTGAACCCCCGGCACGGTCGCCGGGGGTTTTTATTTTGTGCGTCCAATATCAGAGATTGTGGCGAGAAGCCGGGCAGAACTCTCAATCTGCTCGGTTCCGTTGTCGATCTGGATAGCCGTTCCGGGCCTTGCACAGGCACGGGGCGCGTACACAGGGAATGTCGGCGGTCCTGAAGGAGTCGGGCCCCGCGTCAATCCCGGACAGCATGGTTCACGGCGGCGCCGCGAGGCGCAGCGTGGTTGTAATTCCAGGACATATGAAGCGCTCAAGGCGTGCGCTTCTGAGGCACATCACGGAGGATCAGGTTCCCATGAGTCAGATCAACACAAACGTTCAGTCGCTGATCGGTCAGCGCGTGCTCAATGCGAACAACAAGTCGCTCGGGCTCTCGCTTGAGCGTCTCAGCACCGGCCTGCGGATCAACCGCGGCGCCGATGACCCCGCCGGTCTGATCGCGTCGGAGAATCTCCGCGCAGAGAAGACGGCGCTCAACGCCGCCATCAAGAACGCGGAGCGAGCCGAGCAGGTGGTCAACATCGCCGAAGGCGGTCTGACCGAGATTTCCGGCCTGCTCAACGAGCTTGAAGGCCTCGTCACGACGACCGCCAACACGGCCGGCCTCTCCACTGAGGAGAAGAAGGCCAATCAGCTGCAGATCGACTCGATTCTGCAGACCATCGACCGTGTCGCCGCCTCCACGAGCTTCCAGGGCACCCGCCTGCTCAACGGCAACTTCGACTACACCACGTCGAACGTCAGCGGCGAGGTCGATTCCTTCCGCGTCAACGGCGCCAAGCTCGGCTTCGGGGAGACGATCGACGTCGATGTCGTCGTCACCCAGTCGGCCCAGGTCGGCGGCTTCTACCTTGATTTCGGCGGCGGTGCGCTCAACCTCGGCTCGGCCGACGACCGCTTCGTCATTGAGGTCGCGGGCGTCGAGGGCTCTCGCGAGCTGAGCTTCGCCTCGGGCACGACGCTGGCTTCCGTCGTCGACGCCATCAACACCTTCACCGATGTGACCGGCGTTACAGCCACCGCGTCCGCCAACGGCACCGGCATCCGCCTCGAGAGCAGCAACCTCGGGTCCAGCGAGTTCGTCTCCCTCAAGGTCGTTGACGACGGCGACATCATCGGCGCCGGCGGCATCTCCAACTTCGAGGATGACGACACCAACACCGCAGCGGCGGGCGCCACGGCTTTCAACGCCAACGCAGCGGCCAACGGCCTGACCGACAAGGGCCAGGACGTCACCGCGACGATCAACGGCATCCAGGCCGTATCCCGCGGCGAGACGGTGAGCATCAACACCGACTTCCTCAACGTCGAGATCACGCTCTCTGACGGCGCCGGCACCGGCGGCGTCGCCAACGCCCAGACGCTCGGACGCGTCGAGGCCTTCACGATCTCCGGCGGCGGCGCTGACTTCCAGCTCGCAGGCCAGGTGGACATCGCCGGCAAGGTGAGCCTCGGCATCGGCAACGTCGCGTCGCGCAGCATCGGCCGCTCGGTCGATGACGGCACGACTTACTTCCTCGCCGATCTCGGCGGCGGCAAGGACCTCAACGTCGAGGACGGCGACCTCACCAATGCCCAGAAGGTGGTCACCTCCGCGATTCGCGAGGTCAGCTCGCTTCGCGGCCGCCTCGGCGCCTTCCAGCAGAACATCGTCGGCGCCACCATCCGCAGCCTTGGCGTCGCCTTCGAGAACACGACCGCGGCCGAGTCCGCCGTCCGTGACGCCGACTTCGCCGCCGAAACGGCCGAACTGACGCGTTCGCAGATTCTCGTCAGCTCCAGCACCAACGTCCTCGGACTGGCCAACGCCCAGCCGCAGAACGTGCTGTCGCTGCTCGGGTAATCCGGCCTGAAGACCCGATTCCCGGCCTCCAGAGGCCGGAACAGGGACTGATCCTCTGATCCCTCACCCCCGCGGGCGAAAGCCCGCGGGGGTTTTTTATGCCCCGGCGCACAGCGTCCGCATAACACGACTTTTCGACAAAGTCCGAGTTGGACAAAACTCGCCCTCATCCGTTTCCGACTTACAGGGCGTTCCATGCGTCGTCCAGTAATCGACGGCAGAGCGGCCGGGGGATCGGCCATCCACACAACGGCGGCGGAGCCGCGGACAACCAGGCCTTCAGGCCAATGCATCGTTTGATCAGGGAGGATCAAAAATGAGCCAGATCAACACCAACGTCCAGTCGCTGATCGCACAACGCGTGCTCGGTCAGAACAATCGAGGCCTCGCATTGTCGCTCGAGCGACTCAGCACCGGCCTTCGCATCAACCGAGGCGCCGATGATCCTGCGGGACTTATCGCATCCGAGAACCTTCGGGCTGAAAAGACCGCCCTCGGAGCTGCGATCAAGAACGCAGAGCGCGCCGAGCAGGTCGTGAACATCGCGGAAGGCGGCCTCACCGAGATCGCCGCCCTTCTGAATGAAGTCGAAGGCCTCATCACCTCGACAGCGAACACCGCCGGCCTCTCTCTAGAAGAGCGGCAGGCGAACCAGCTCCAGATCGATTCGATTCTGCAGACCATCGACCGCGTCGCCGCGGCCACCAGCTTCCAGGGGCTGCGCCTCCTCAACGGCAACCTGGATTACACGACATCCAACATCGCGGGTCAGGTCGCGGAGTTCCGCGTCAACGGCGCCAAGCTGGGCTTCGAGTCCACGCTGGATGTCGATGTCGTCGTCACCAACTCCGCACAAGTCGGCGGTTACTACCTCTCGCTCGCGGGCGCATCGCTCGACCTCGGCGGCGCGACCGACAGTTTCGTCATCGAAGTCGCGGGCGCCGAAGGCGCCAGGGAGCTCAGCTTCGCCTCCGGCACGACGCTCGAGGCGATTGTCAACGCCATCAACACATTCACCGACGTCACCGGCGTGAAGGCGGTCGCCTCCACCAACAACACCGGCGTCAGGCTCGAGAGCACCGGATTCGGATCGAGCGAGTTCGTCTCGGTGAAGGTCGTCAACGACGGCGGCATCGGATCCGCGAACAACGAGGGCCTCTACAACTACAACGCCACCAACACCAACGCCGCCGATGCGACGACACAGCTCGCCTTCAACAGCACCGCCGCAGGCAACGGCGTGCTCGATCGCGGACAGGATCTCGCGGCGACCATCAACGGCATTCAGGCCGTCGCCAACGGCACCGTGGTCAGCATCAACACCGACTTCCTCAATGTCGAGATCGACCTCAACAGCGGCGCAGCGCCGATGGGGCAGGCCAATGCCCAGACGCTTGGACGCGTCGAGGCCTTCACCATCACCGGCGGCGGCGCCGATTTCCAGCTCGCCAGCAAGGTGGACATCGCCGGCAAGGTGAGCCTGGGCGTCTCCAACGTCGCGGCCCGCAGCGTCGGACGCACATCCATCGACGGCACGACCTACTTCCTCGCCGATCTCGGCGGCGGCAAGAACCTCAATGTCGTCGACGGCGACCTCACCTCGGCCCAGCGCGTCACCAGCTCCGCGATCAAGCAGATCAGCTCGCTCCGCGGCCGGCTCGGCGCCTTCCAGAAGAACACCATCGGCGCCACCATCCGAAGCCTCGGCGTGTCGCTCGAGAACACGACCGCCGCAGAATCCGCCATCCGCGACACCGACTTCGCCGCTGAAACCGCGGCCCTGACGCGGGCTCAGATTCTCGTTAGCTCCAACACCAACGTCCTCTCCCTCGCCAACGCGCAGCCGCAGAACGTCCTCCAGCTCCTCGGCTGATCCGAATTTCTCCCGAGCTCATTCTCCTCCCGCGGCCCGGGCGCCCAGCGCGCCCGGGCCGCTTTTTTACGCACAGCTCGCGATGAGCGCCGCATCGTCGCTATAGTGCGCGCCCAGGCAGGAGGTGCGCTATGAATGGTGATTTCACAGATCGACACGTCGTCGTCACCGGCGGCGCCGGGGCGCTTGGCGGCGCTGTCGTAGAATTGTTGCTCGAAACCGGCGCCATGTGCCACGTGCCATGCTTCGACCGGGCCGAGTACGACGGCTTCCCGTTCACCAGTCACGACCGCGTTCGCGCTGTCGCGGGCGTCGACCTGGCGAAGGAGGAGGCGTGCGAGTCATTCTTCGCTGAACCGCCCGACCTGTGGGCGTCTATCCACATCGCCGGAGGCTTCGCGATGGCGCCGATCGCCGAGACCTCGCTTGCGAACTGGAGGCGCATGATGGACATGAACGCGACGAGCTGCTTCCTCTCCTGCCGCGAGGCGGTGAGGAAAATGCGGGCATCAGACACCGGCGAGGGGACCGGCGGACGCATCGTAAACGTCGCAGCGCGCCCCGCGCTGGCGCCGGCGGGCGGCATGATCGCCTACACCACCAGCAAAGCGGCCGTCGCTTCGATCACACAGTGCCTTGCAGAGGAATTGAAGAGCGAGGGGATCTGGGTGAACGCCGTCGTCCCCTCGATCATGGACACGCCCGCCAACCGCGAGGCGATGCCGGATGCGGACCATGCGAGCTGGGCGAGCGTCGAGGACGTGGCGCGGACAATCGTCTTTCTCGCGTCGCCGGACAACCGCGTGAGCAGTGGAGGGCTTGTGCCGGTGTATGGGAGAAGCTGAGTGTGAGTAGGTGTGTGGTGGTGAGCGGGTGAGTGGGTGAGTGGGTGATGGGGTGATGGGGTGAAGAGAGTTTGGCGGGCGCATTCCAAGATTCGGGAGTCGGCGCTGCATTCGTCAATCGACTCGAACGAGAACGCGCGAGCCGGGGCGTCCCGCCCCGAGTTGATGAGCAGCACACATTCAATGTGCGAGTGGACCGCGCAGAATTCCTCGTTGAATGGTTTTCATCTCCGCACGCACGCCTTGGTTCCCGAAGAGACGCCGAGGCTGAGTCTTCGAAGCCTCGGGTGGATGTGTCGAAGTTGCACGGTTGCGTTGAGCTGTTCAGTTTTTCAAGTGGCTTGACGTCTGGACGAACTCGGGGCGGGACGCCCCGGCTCGCTGGGCCAACTTTGGTTCCTGAAGAGACGCCGAGGCTGAGTCCTCGAAGTCTCGGGTGGAGATGTCGAAGTCGCGCGGTTGCGTTGAGCTGTTCAGTTTCTCAAGTGGATTGGCATCTGGATGGACTCGGGGCGGGACGCCCCGGCTCGCTGGGCCATGTACGAATAAACCACTCACCCACTCACCCACTCACCCACTCACCCAATCACCGCATC
>RECQ01000063.1 GCA_007693965.1 Phycisphaeraceae bacterium
GCAAGAAGGCGACCCGAAAGAAGGCCACTCGCAAGAAGGCCGGGCGCAAGAAGGCACGCCGCAAGAAGGCGACCCGAAAGAAGGCCACCCGCAAGAAGGCCGGGCGCAAGAAGGCCCGCCGCAAGAAGTCCCGTCGTCGTGCAGCGGAGCCCGCTCCGTTCATGACCCCCATGGGCTTCTGACACAGTCGCAGCTTTTCCCTGGCGCCATCGCCGGGGTCTGGAGCGCCACGAAGTGCGGGGTCGGCCTTGGCCGGCCCCGCGTCTTTTTTTGCGCCGATTCGCCGATCCGGGCCGACAATCGTCCTGGCGCCCGACGCGGGGCGCTGAACCCACCGGTCCTGCTCATGGCGGCCTGAGCCCTCATTCCGGGCGGGCGCTGAACACGCCGCCCGCTGCGTCTATAATGGGCCGGAGAGGCGCCTCAGCGGCTGCCCGTCCTCCCGAAACGCCAACGCTTCACGAAGTACGAGGCCCACCGATTCATGACCCATGTCATCGCCGAACCCTGCATCGCCACCAAGGACACGTCCTGCGTCGATGTCTGCCCCGTCGACTGCATCCATCCCACCAAGGATGAGGCCGAGTTCGAGACGGCCGACCAGCTCTACATCGACCCCGACACCTGCATCGACTGCGGCCTGTGCGTGGACGAATGCCCCGTCCGCGCCATCTATCCGGAAGAAGATCTCCCGGAAGAATGGAGCGGCTATATCCAGCTCAACCTGGACTACTACCAGTCGCAGTGAGGCAGTCGCAGTGACAACCGGGCCCGGCGAAGGCGCCGGTGCGTGAACGCCGACGCGGTGGAAGCCGGATCAGGCCGCCTTTTCGCTGCGGATCGTGCGAACGTTCGACTCGGCGTCGGGCGCCTCGGTCCAGTCCTCGGCGTTGGTGACGCCCAGCTCGCTCGAGCACGTCTTGCGATACCCGAGCAGCCGGATCACCTCGAGAACCTCTGTCCACGTGGGGAAGGTCTTGTTGTTGGCTCGCTTAAACGCGTCGATGGCGGCGACGAAGAGAAACTGCTCCTGCGTCAGTTCGCCTTCCTCGGCCGCCTTGGCGAAGTCGGACAGGCGTCGTCCGACGCCGCGGCGCCGATCGAATCCGCTGTGGGCGTCCTGGAAGTCGCGCCGGTCGATACCGGACCTGCGATCCACCACGCCTTCGCGGCGGGGCTCTTCCGTATTCTGCTGTGACGATTCCTGACGCGGATCCGGACGGGCCATGACGAGCTCCTTGTGAGCCGGGTCCCGAACCGGACGATCACGCCCCTCGGAACACCGGATCAAAGATCATCGTCATCGTCGTCGAATTCCTCGTCTTCATCGAGGAAATCGTCATCCTCGTCGTCGAGGAGATCCTCCTCATCGTCAAACTCGTCATCGTCGTCATCATCGTCATCGTCCAGGAAATCCTCGTCCAGCATGTCGTCCTCATCGTCGTCGAAGAGCACGGGACGCGCATCGGTTCCGAGGCCGTAGAAGCTCTCGGAAGGCAGTGCGATGCCTGGCAGTTCCTCACTCGCGAAGGTCATTGGGCTTCTCTCTATATAGACGGGAGAGGGCGGCGGAACTGGAGTTCCGAACCGGGCCCTGTCCCGATCCGACTCCCCCGCCCGGGGTCTGAGCGGTACACTACTGCCAGCCGCCTCTCTGTCAATCAGTATTCCAAGAGGGGTCCCCATCTTTTTCCCGGCCCGCCGGCGCCCGCAGGGTCCGCCCGGCGATGGTCGGCGCCGGATCGGAACCGCCGCCGGCCCACGGGCATCGAACGCACAGGGAACGCATGTCGAGTCGATCCGCCAACGAAACTTTCCAGCCGGTGGCGGGCATTCTGGCCTTCCTGCTCCCCGGCGCCGGACACGCCTATCTCGGCGAGGTCCGCCGCGGCGTGCACATCTGCATCGGCGTATTCTTCCTCTTCTTCGGCGGGATCTTCATCGCGGGGATCGACGCCATCGACCGGGAAGAGGATTTCTGGTGGTTCGTCGGGCAGGCGCCCGTCGGACCCGTCGCCTTCGGGATCGACCGCATCCACCAGAACATGAAGGCCCACGATCCACCCCCCGACGCCACCGCCGACTGGTTCGAGATGAACCGCCCGGCGCGCATGCGCTCCCTCGGACACGTCGGCGAGATCGGCGCCCTCTTCGCCACCATCGCGGGCATGCTCAACGCCATCTGCATCATCGACGCCACATGGCACGCCCCGCGGCGCCGCCGGGGCGAGCGGGGAGGCGACGCATGATCGGCCTCGCCTCCATCCTCCAACTCGGCCTGCTCGCCCCCGCGTACCGGCCCTTCATCGACCCGCTGCCCCTCACCGGCTGGCTGTGGTGGCTCACGCTCATTCCCCTCGCCTTCGGCGTCTCCATGGTCTACAAGGCCATCCGAGTCAGCTCGAGCTTCAACACCTACTGGCGTGAAGTCCTGCTCATGACCCTCCAGATCCTCGGCGCCATGATCGGCCTGGCCATCGGCGTGCACATCCTGATCGAGTGGCTCGTGCCGGTGTTGGAGTAGTTCTGAGTGCCGAGTGCCGAGTGCCGAGTTCCGAGTTCCGAGTTCCGAGTTCCGAGTTCTGAGTTCTGAGTTCTGAGTGTTGGGTGGCGTGTTCGGGTTGGTGTGTGGGGGATCGTGTGTGCGGGTGCCGTGGTAGAGCCGTCCGCGGCTCTGCCACGCCGCATGGAACAAGCGATTCCGTTCTCCTTCAGACGTCCGCAAGAGTGTGTTTGCATCAGGCATAACGGCGGATGGTTCCGGAGCCGGCGCGGTCCAGGTTCAGGATCATGTAGCGGAGCGCGTCCACCGCGTGGTCGGCGCCGTCCTTGACGGGTTCGATCGAATCGGGACGGTTGCGCGGGTAGTGGTAGCGCTCGATTGACTCGATGAGCCCCGTGCAGCGCGCGTGGATGAAGAGCCTCGGCGAGCCCGATGCGGGGCCCAGCCTGGCCCGCACCAGCCGCAGACCCTCCTCCAGCGACGCCCGCCGATCCTTCACGCGCAGCCCGGCCCTCTGCAGCATCTCCTTGGCGCTCGTCGCCGTCTGGACGCCGCGTTGTCTGCCCGCCGGATCGGCGCCGATCCATGTCGGCTTCGGCCACGGCGATTCGAGGATCGCGCGGATGTGCCGCTCCAGCGCCGCCCCGCGCTCGATGCGCTCGTCGACCACGCGCAGCACGCCCTCGGCGTCGACGTGGGCCCACAGCGCCACCGTCGGCGAGCGCACGCCGAAGTCCATCCCCATGATCCACATCCCCTCGTCCGGCGCCTCGAACGCGCCGATGTGAATCTCCCGCTCGAACTCCGGCAGCACCAGGTGCGACCGGCGCGGGCGCTCGCACAGCATCTCCGAACGCCACGCCTCCTCGCCGCTGCGGCCTTTGAGCGCGATCGCATCGTCGATCCCGATGTGCCCGCTCGCGCCCTTCGCCCGCCCGGCGCACTCCGGCAGCAGCTCGCACGGCTCGCACGGGCGTTCGGGCGCGCACCGCTCCAGCACGTCCACCACGCCCCAGCGGAAGAGGCGCCGGGGGGCGTGGGCGCCCACGAGCCCGAAGCGCGAGCGAGGGCTTTCTTTGATCGTCGCGTGCGTTTCGGGGTGCGTCGCTTGCGCTCCGGGGTCCCTCGCTTGCGCTTCGGGCTCGTATTCGGGCTCGGATGCGCCGCCCGCGCACGACGACACGATCTCGGCCATCAATCCATGGGGTTCGTGCATCGTGCTCAGGCACTCCACCGCTCCGCGCACAAAGATCCCGCCGCAGCGCTTCGAGCGCGGCGCGAGCTGTGCCGCGGCCCAGATGTCGGGATCGAAGAGCTCGACCTCGTCGCAGCGTAGCTTTTGAGGACGGGCGCCGCGGACCGATGTCGCTGACTGGGCCAGCACCTCCGCGACCGACCCGTTCCGCAGCCGCACGCGCCGTTCGGTGATTCGCCCCTCGACCAGGCCCGCCATGTGCGCAGCGCTGAAGAGGGCGCGCAGGTGCGCGTGCATCCGGCCCGACTGCTCCAGCGAGCCGCCGAGGATCCGCACCTCGATTCCCGGCTTGAAGACCAGGTCGAGCATGGTGGCGACAGCGCCGAGAAACGTCTTCCCCCCGCCGCGGCAGGCCCAGACGACGCAGTCCGCCGTCCGCGAAGATCCGGGCGGCGCGAAACGGCCCTCGAAAAACGTGTGAACCAGGTAGTCGAAGGGCGCGGAGCTTCCCTCCGCCAGCGGCGAGCGCGGAACGTCGAGATCGTGCACCAGCCGCAGCCACGCGTGGAGCTGCTCGGGCGTGCGCGGGCGCACGCGCCCGAGCAGCTCGCGCCGGCGGCGCGTCAGCGCGACGATCATGAGTCTGCGCCGGTCGGCGCCTCCGGCGTGTCGCGCTGCCTGCGTCCCGCCGCCACCGCTTCGCCGAGCTGCTGGAGCAGGCCGCGGAGTGCGGCGTCGTCCGCTTCGCTCATGCCCGGCAGCCCGGCGTCGGGCGTCGCCATGGCGGGGAGGCCGTCGAGCTTGAGCAGATCGACGCACGCCTTGCGCGCTGTCTCCGGCGATTCGTGGTTCAGCGCCAGACGCCCCAGCGACTTCGCCGCGGCGGATCGGGCCCGGCCGACGATCATCCCCGTCCGCGCCTCGGCCAGGCGCAGCAGGGCGCCCACGGAGGCGGCGCACTCGGGATCGTCCATCCACGAGGCGAGATCGTGCAGTGAGACGCCGTGGCGGGCGGCGATGGCGCGCAGGCCGGGGCGCCCGTCGAAAAGGTCGTCGATGAGGGAGGCGGCGCGTGTCGCGTGCGCTCCATCGTGGTCCCTCGCTTGCGCTTCGGGCTCGTAATCGGGCTCGTGTGCGGGCTCGTGTGCGGAAACTCGTTCCCGCTTGATCCGGGCGCGGCCGTTGTTTTTGACGCTCATGATGACGCCCCCTTCACGTTCAGGGCGAGGCGGAGGGCCGTGGCGCGGTCGCGGTGGCGCCGGCGCAGGGCCGCGAGGATGGCGCGGCGCTCGCCGGCGCTGACGAAGATCGTCAGTGGGTGGGGGAGTGAATCGGTTTCAGGGGCGGCGGCGGGGGGCTCGGGTGCAGTGTTCCTTTGTTCGCTGATCACGGCGCAGCGTCCTTTCTCTTCTCCCGTGCCGGGTTTGTGTGGGAAAGACAGGCATCAGGCATCAGGCATCAGGCATCGGGCGTCAGTGCGATGTGTGGGCGTAGCCGACGGGCGTGGCGCCTGCGTATGCGCAGGCGATGCGGAAAAGGTGTTGCGGGTCGTCTGCTTTGTGTTGTCTCGTCGAGCCGGCTGCGTTCGCCCAGCGATTGAGTTCGCGGTGGAGCAATGCGGCGGCGCCGGACTGCTCGATGCGCATCCACGCGGTTGTGGGCGAGGCGAGGCGCCACGGCTCGATTCCGATGTGTACGAGGGCGTCGAGCAGGCGGGCGTCGCGTTCGCTCGGCGGCGTGTGGTACGCGGTCATGCCGGCGCGTTCGAAGAAGGGATGCCACCGCCCCATCGCCGCCGCGGCTTCGGTGTGGGGCGTGAGCGGATCGTCGAGGTACGCGCGCACCAGCCGCGCCGCCAGCCCGACGCCGCGGCAGCGGGGGTCGACGATCACGCGCGCGATGCGCCGGATCTCGTCGTTCATGCGCCGGGCGTCGAGGCGCTTGTCGCCGGTGTCGTAGCGCCCGGGCCACGCCAGGCGTCGCCACGGCGCGTTGAGCGTGGGCATGGCGATCACGGCGGCGCCGGCGAGTTCGCCGCTCTGCGCCTCGCGGGCGATGAGCGTGCGCACAATGCGGGCCGGGCGGGCGGCGCGGTAGTGCAGGTGGGAGAGACGCTTCACATCGGCGCCTGAGCCGGGTTCGATGATGAAGCGATCGGTCGCACTTTCGCGGCGGCGATTCGTTCTCACGGCGCCGGTCATGTCGAGCTCGATCGTGCAATCGGGCCGCAGCGCAGGCGCCAGGTCGTCGCGCGTGGTGGCGACGATGGCGCCGGTGTTGCGGCTGTCGTCGATCGCCCGGCGCAGCGCCGCCGCCACGCCCCGGGCCGAGGCGCCGTCGAGGCCGGCGCCGAATTCGTCGATGACCAGCATGGTCGGGCAGGACGGGCGCCGGGCCGCGCTGTGCATCGCCAGCGCCAGCCGCAGCCGACGGCGCTGGCCGTCGGAGAGCTCGCCGGGTCGGCGCACGAAGCATCGCCCCTCCGCCAGGCCGGCGCGGGCGAGGAGGCGCAGCGATTCATCGAGGGGCGCGCGGAAGAGGTCGACGATGGGCGCTGCGCGCAGGCGGAGCGAATCCGGATCGATGATGCGCCGGCCGTCTTCGCGAGCCGCAACAGCCGCGGCCCGGAGCAGCGTCGATTTCCCGGCGCCGCTGGGGCCGGTGATCAGCGTGACCGCGCCCGAGCGCAGCGGCAGGCGGGCCTCGATGGGCGGCGCTGACCCGTGTTCGTCGAGGTTCATGCCCAGCATGCGGGCCGCCTCGCAGACGCGGCGCGTCGGCGCGGAGGGCGTGAGCGCGGGTGTGCGCACGGTTGTGGTCGGTTCGGTGCGTCGCATCACGCCGCTTGCGCCTCTTCGAGGGCTGCGACGGCCGCCATCTGTCCGCGAACGGTGTGCAGCGACAGCCGCAGATGGCTGGCGGTCTCGCGCATGGTCCGCCCCTGGAGGACGCACACGGTCGCGACGCGTCGCCTCGTCGGGGGCCACTGCTCGCGCCGGCGCATGACGAACTCGTAGCGCTTCGAGAGCACGCGCAGGACAAGGCGGCGGAGGCGGCGCCGCACGTGCCGGGCCGGCTCGCCCCGGAGCTTTGCGACCTCCGCCGCGGTCAGCCCGTCGCGGTAGACGGCGCAGACCAGGGCCCGGTCCTCGGGCATGAGCCAGGCCGAGCGGTCCACGATCAGCTCGGCCAGGTCGCTGCGCCGACGGCGCCGGAGGTCCGCGGCCTCGGCGGGGTCGATGCGCCTGAAATCAGATGTCTTCGTCGCCTGCATGGCGTCCCCCTTCCTGTCGTGGGCCCGCTCCGGGGCCGACCGGCTGAAAAAAGTTCGCGATACGGCGAACTTGTTTCCATTTTGTACGGGGTCACGGTATGCTTTGCAAGGTGTTTGTTTGGTATCTCGCCAACTCGGCGCACGGAGAATGGACATGCGGACGGTGGGACGTCTGATCGGGTCGCGTCGGGCGGCGCTGGGCATGACGCTGCAGCAGCTCGCCGACGCGTCGGGCTGCGGCAAGGGGTATCTCTCGGAGATCGAGAACGGGCGCCGGCCGGGGCCGCCGTCGGATCGGATTCTGCAGAATCTGGAGAGGGCGCTGCTGCTCGAGCCGGGGACGCTGGTGAAGGCGGCGCGCTGGCAGTCAACGCCGGCGCAGGTGCGGCGCGAGGTGCAGGGGATGCGCCGCGCCGGGCGCATCGCGCGCGAGCTGGTCGAGCTTGTGAAGGACGGCGGCCTGGACGAGGCGCACCGGAGCGGATCGCTGCAGCGGCTGGTGGAGCGTCTGGCGCCGACGGCGAACATCGAGCGCACGCCGCTGCCGGTGCAGGTGCCGGTGATCAACAGCGTGGCGGCGGGATACCCGCGCGAGTTCACCGACCTCGGGTATCCGGCGCGGGTGGCGGATGACTATGTGGCGGCGCCGGACCTGATGGACCCGGAGGCGTTCGCGGCGAGGGTGGTGGGCGACTCGATGGCGCCGCTGTACGCGGAGGGGGACATCGTGGTCTTCAGCCCGGAGCGCGACACGGCGCCGGGCTCGGACTGCTTCGTGCGCCTGGAGCGCGACGGGGAGACGACGTTCAAGCGGGTGTATTTCGAGGTGGATGCCGAGACGGGCGCGGAGCTGATCCGGCTGCAGCCGCTGAACAGTGAATATCCGGCGCGGACCGTCGGGAGGGAGGAGGTGGCGGGGATGTATGCGGCGGTGTACGTGATTCGGGCGGTGGGTGCGGGGGGCAGATAGCCAAATGGCCAAATGGCCAAATTGCCAAATGGCCAAAGGGGGGAAAGCAGCAAAGCGGCAAAGCGGAAAGCAGCAAAGGGGGGAGGGGCTGCGCCTGGTTCAGTCGGTCCATGCGTCTGGTCGCTCGCCGGCGAGTGTGAAGCGGTAGCGGAGGGGCGAGCGGCGGTATTCGCACCAGGTGAGGTCGAGGCGGTTGCGGAGGTCGAGGACTTCGGCTTTGGTGAATCCGGCTTCCACGCTGACGACGGCGTCGTGCTTCACGATCTGCGGCGCACGAATGGTCGCGATGCGGGCGCCAAGCATCGACAGCCTTGATCGGACCAGGTCGCTCCACACCAGCCCCGCGCCGGCGAGGCGGTCCATGATGCGGAGGACCGTAAGAACCTCGATGTCAGGCAGGTGATGCAGGAAGAGCCCGGCGTGGACATAGTCGAACGAGTGCGGCTCGTGCTCATCCATCAGGCGGCGCGCATCGGCCTGACGCAGCTCGATCGCATCGGCGGCGCCAGCGCGCTCGACCTGCTCGCGGGCGATCTCGAGCGTCTTCTCGTGCATGTCGACCGCGGTGATGCGCAGGTCGAACCCGGCCCGCTCGGCCCACGCGCGGGCGGCGATGGGGATGTCGGCGCTGCCGGTGGCGATGTCAAGGAGTGTGACGGGGCGGTCGCGGGGCCAGCGGGATGACCAGACTTGCAGATGGGAAAGGAGCGCGCTTACGCCGCCGAGACGGGCGTTGAGGGCGCGAAGAAACCGAAGCGATCGCTCCAGTTCGTCACGCGGGACGTTCGGATCATCCATGAGCTCGGGTGTGAGTCGGCGATTGTTCATGGGGAATCACCACAGGGTTACGGAGACGCAGAGAGGAGAAGAAGTGGGGATAATTTTGTGATCCATCTAAGGCGCCCACGACTGGCGCCCGAGCGCTCGCCTGCGGCGCCCGCACCTACGCTGCCTCATAGCGGGAGCCTGCATTGTCACAATCCGCAGCCACACAGTCGCAGCCCCAATCCCAGCCGGGCCTCTGGGGCGCGTTCAAGCAGACCATCAGCGAGTTCATGAAGGATGGTGTCTTCACGCTGGCCGGCGCCCTGGCCTTCTTTGCCGCACTTTCCTTCGCCCCGCTGGTCATCCTCATCATGTGGGCGGCCAGCTTCTTCGGCGAGGAGAGGCAGGAGCAGATTATCACCGAAATGAGCGGGATCGTCGGCGAGGGCGGCGGCGACGCCATCGACATGGTCATGCAAAGCGGCGAAGCCAACCCCACGGCGGGCACCGTGGCCGGGTTGATCTCGCTGGGGGTGCTGTTGTTCTCCGCAACCACCGTTTTCGCACATCTTCAAATGTCCCTCAACCGTATCTGGAGCGTCAAGGCCAACCCCGGCGCCGGCGTGTGGAACTGGCTGCGCAGACGCATCCTGTCCCTGGGCATGGTCATCGCCATCGCCTTTCTGCTCATCATCTCACTGGTGGCGGACATGATCGTCAACATGCTCGTGGGCCCGATCATCGACCACGGCTGGGTGTGGCAGATCCTCAGCATCGCCGTTTCGCTGGGCATTTTCATGCTGCTCTTCGCGGTGATGTTCAAATATGTTCCGGACGTCGAGATCGCCTGGCGCCCCGTCTGGGTGGGGGCGGCCCTCACCGCGGTGTTGTTCACGATCGGGAAGTTCCTGTTCGGGCTGTACATGGGGCATTGGGGCATGGGCTCGGTCTACGGGGCGGCGGGGTCAATGATCGCGCTGATGGTCTGGGCGTATTACACCTCGCTGATTGTTCTCTACGGGGCGGAGGTGACGCAGGTGTACGCCCGCCGCACCGGCAATCGGATCACCCCCAGCGATCGCGCCGTGCCGCTGACCGCGTGAGGGCCGCTTGAGGGAAAGAGGGGCCGCGGAATCAGCCGGCCACGAATTTTTGATCCTCCCCCTCTGTGTCTCTGTGTCTCTGTGCCCCTGTGGTCAAACCCCCTCTCAGTCCCCCGAATCAAACAACTCCGTCCGCCGCTCTTTTTCGATCTCGACGCCGATGTGCTTCGCGCCGTCGTGCGTGAGTTCGCGGCCGCGGCGGGTGCGGGCGAGGAAGCCGATCTGGAGCAGGTACGGCTCGACCACGTCTTCGAGCGTGCCCGCGTCTTCGCCCATGGTGGCGGCGACGGCTTCGAGGCCGACGGGGCCGCCCCGGTAGGTGGTCGCGATGGTGCGCAGGTAGGCGCGGTCGAGTTCGTCGAGGCCGAGGGCGTCGACGCCTTCGAGGGCGAGGGCCTGGTCCACCACGTCGGTGGCGATGCGTCCATCGGCGCGCACCTGGGCGTAGTCGCGGACGCGCCGGAGCAGGCGGTTGGCGATCCGCGGCGTGCCGCGGCTGCGCTGCGAGACGGACTCCAGGGCCGACGCATCCCGCATCGGGATCTCCAGCAGCCGGGCGCTGCGCTCCAGGATGAGCTGCAGATCCGACGCCGAGTAATACTTCAGATGGTGGCTCACGCCGAAGCGCGAGCGCAGCGGGGCGCTGAGCAGGCCCGAGCGCGTGGTGGCGCCGATGAGCGTGAAGGGTTTGAGCGTCAGCGAGATGGTGCGCGAGTGCATGCCCGAGTCGACGGCGACATCGATGCGGAAATCTTCCATCGCGGGGTAGATGAACTCTTCGACCGCCGCGGGCAGGCGGTGGATTTCGTCGATGAAGAGCACATCGTTGGCGCCGAGGCGGGTGAGGGCGCCGACGAGGTCGCTGGGGCGGGTGAGGGCGGGGCCGCTGGTGACGTGGGCTCGGGCGCCCATCTCTGCGGCGATGACGTGGGCCATCGTCGTCTTGCCCAGCCCCGGCGGGCCGTCGAGGAGGACATGCTCCATCGGCTCGCCGCGCTGGCGGACGGCTTCGATGGTGATGCGGATGCGTTCGATGAGGTCGGGCTGGCCGACGAACTCATCGAGCCGCTGAGGCCGCAGCGACCAGTTGGCCTGCTCGTCGGGCGCATCGGCGGCTTCGGGGGCGATGATTCGTTGGGTGGCCATCACGAAGTCAGTGTAGCGGGCGGCGGCGGGGGGTCTTCCGGGTACTCTGTGGCCTCCCGCGTGCGCGGGGTCAGAAGTGCGAACGCCGCCCCATGGCCGACTACGACGCGACCAATCCTGATCCGATCGACCCCAGACGTACGCCCGATTCACGCCGATCGGGGTCGGCGCCCTCGAGCTTCTCGTCCGCGGCGTCCTCTGGCGCGGGGCGCTTCGGCCCCGGCGCGGTGCTGAACGATCGGTATCGCATCGTCAGCTTCCTGGGCCGCGGCGGGATGGGCGAGGTGTACCGCGCCGACGATCTGAAGCTGGAGCAGCCGGTGGCGCTGAAGTTCCTGCCCCCGGACGCCGCGGTGGACGGCGCGTGGCTGGCGCGGTTTCACTCGGAGGTTCGTCTGGCGCGGCAGGTGTCGCACCGGCATGTGTGCCGCGTGTACGACGTGGGCGAGCTGGAGCGGGATGGCGCTCGGCATCCGTTCCTGAGCATGGAATATGTGGATGGCGAGGATCTGGCGTCGCTCTTGCGGCGCATCGGGCGCATGCCGCGGGACAAGGCGGTGCAGATCGCGCGGCAGCTCTGCGCCGGTCTGGCGGCGGCCCACGACTCGGGCGTGATCCACCGCGATCTGAAGCCGGCGAACATCATGCTCGACGGGCGGGGCGATGTGCGCATCACCGATTTCGGCGTCGCGGCCCTGGCCGAGGAGCTGGAGGGCGCCGGCCTCGCGGGCACGCCCGCCTACATGTCGCCGGAGCAGGTGCAGGGCGGAGCGGTGACGGTGCGCAGCGATGTGTACTCGCTCGGGCTGGTGCTGTACGAGCTGTTCACAGGCCGACGCGCGATTCAGGGAAGCTCGCTGGCCGAGATCCGGCAGATTCACGAAACGGCCACGACGCCCGCCGGGCCCGGCACGGTCGTCGAGGACATGGATCCGGTGGTGGAGCGCGTCATCATGCGCTGCCTGTCGCCGGATCCGGCGGATCGGCCCGCATCGGCGCTGGCGGTGGCGGCGGCGCTGCCGGGCGGCGACCCGCTCGCTGCGGCGCTGGCGGCGGGAGAGACGCCTTCGCCTGAGATGGTGGCGGCGTCGGGTGGCGTGGGGGCGCTCTCGGCGCGTGCAGCGTGGGGTTGGATCGCAGCGGCGGCGGTGCTGGTCGGCGCGTTCGTGTTGAGCAATCCGCATCTCAAGCGCTGGGCGATGACGCCGATGGAGCGCGCCCCGGCGGTGCTTGAGGAGCGGGCGAACGAGATCCTCGATCGCACCGGACACGGCGAGCCGCGGCGGCACAGCGTCCGGGGAATCGAGAGCGACACCGCGATTCTCGGTCACATCGTCGGCCTGGAGGATCGTGACGAAAAGCACGACCGCCTCAGTCGTGTTCGTCCTGCGCACGTTTATTACTTCAAGCGCTGGTCGAACCAGCAGATCATCAATCCGAACGTGGACATCCCTCCGGTCAGGGCGACGCTGGGGAGTCCGCCGCTGGCGTCGCCGGGAGAGGCGGCGGTGTCGCTCGATATGTCGGGGCGGCTGCGCTCACTCCGCGTGATCGAGGGTTTCTTGCGCGATGAAACGGACGAAGTGGATGCGGAGGCGCCGGAGGTCGACTGGTCGTGGCTGTTCGAGGCGGCGGGGCTGACGTTCGACGAGTTCGAGCCCGCCGAGCCGAACTTCCGGCTGCCGGCGACGCTCGACGAACAGCGTGCGTGGCGGGGCGCCTTGCCTGAGGATCCTGAGATCGCCGTCTCGGTCGAGGCGGCGCAGCGTGCGGGCAGGATTGTCCACTTCCGCGTGCTCTATGAGTGGGAGACGCCGGAGTATCGACAGCAGGTCGACAGCGTCTGGAGTCTTGTGCAGCTGGCGCAGTCGGCGCAGTTTCTTTTTCTCATCGCACTGCTGGCGGTGGGCGTGTACATGGCGTTTCGGAACATCCGTCTGGGCCGCGGCGATCGGAGGGGCGCCATCCGACTTGGCATGGCCACGATGCTCCTCTTCGTGATCGCGACGATGCTGAGGTCCGACCTGTCGCCGCTGGATCAATTGTCGCGTGCGCCGACGCACTTCGGGCCGTCCTTCTTCGTCGCCGCGTTCGCATGGGGTGTGTATCTGGGCATCGAGCCGCTGCTGCGTCGCTTGTGGCCGCAGTCGCTCACGGCGTGGACGCGCCTGCTTTCGGGGCGATGGCGCGATCCCTACGTGGGGCGTTCGGTTCTGGTGGGTATCGCGGGCGGCGCGATGGGGGCGTGCATCTTCCAGGCGGTGAACGTGTACGCGGTGTGGCGCATCGGCGTCGCGCACGACGGCGGTATCTCGAATCTGAACGAGTGGCTCTGGGTGCGCGAGAGCGTGGCGATGCTGCTCTCGATTCCACTCAGCGTCGCGCTGAACATACTGGTTTTGTTGCTCGTGCTTGCGGTTCTGCGCACGTGGCTGCGATCGGCGTGGCTTTGGGCGCCGGCGTTCCTCGTCGTCGCCACGTTGATGAACATGAGCCCGCACGACCCTGTGCTCAGCGTTCCGGCGACGATCGCGACGCATGGTCTGCTGCTGGCGACATTCGTGCGGCACGGCGCGCTGGCGGCGATCGTGTTTGGCGCGACCATGTTCCTGCTCCGCCTCTCGCCGCTCGTCGCCGAACTGGACGACTGGCGCGGCCAGACGACGATCTTCTGGATGCTGATTTTTCTGGTTGTGCTGGTGTACGGCTACACGACGGCCG
Organism: Phycisphaeraceae bacterium; assembly: GCA_007693965.1. Lineage (GTDB taxonomy): Bacteria > Planctomycetota > Phycisphaerae > Phycisphaerales > UBA1924 > RECQ01. The sequence continues at coordinate 13,678 of RECQ01000063.1, forward strand.
TCGGGCGGACGCCGGCGCCGAAGGGGGCGTGAGCGGGGGGATTCCCTCGCTGGCGCTTCGGGCTCGTCAATGCGCAAGGCTCACAAGCACAACCCATTCCCCATTCCCCATTGCCCATTCCCCATTGCCCCTCTTCTCAATCTCTCCACACCTGCCGCACGATGTCGCCTTCGAACTCGACGTAGACGTTGCGGATGGTTTCGTCGCGGCCGCTGCCGGCGACGAGGAAGAGCACCGAGCCCGATGAGGTCTTGACGCGCTGGTAGGACCACTTCCAGATCTCGACGCCGCTCTCCAGGCGCGACTTCGAGGTGGGCTCCTCCATCACGGCCAGCACCCACTCGCGCGTCGTCTTGCCCGGCTCGATGCGGGCCACCGTCTGGTCGCCGATGTAGCGGCCCTGGGTCTGGACGTTGCTGCGGCTGCGGATGCAGCCTGAGGTCATCAACAGCATGGACGCGAGCAGTGCCGTGAGCAGCATCACGACGAACAGGCGGCGGTTGAACATGGCGAGCGTTCCTCCTCTGCGGATGGGGAGCGGCGATCGTCCCGGCGACGCCGAGTTCCACCATTGTTACACCGAGGGCGTGCGATGGAAGCGGCAATCCTGAAAATTCCCGGTCGGATGCGTGGGCCGGCGCGTGGCCGCGGCGTTCAGGGGCGATCGGCGCGGGCGGCGTTGCGCAGCAGCGATTGCAGCCGCATGCGCCGGTACACCTCGTTGTTCCAGATCGTCGGAGCCTCGATGTCCGCCTCAGGGTCGTCCTGCCCGGCGTTCGGGGCCGGCGCCGGTGGCGTGAGGAAGGTGGGGAAGACCACCGGGCCCTCATCCCGACCGGGTCTCTCCACCTTCATGGGGCTCACCATGCTGCTCACGCGGCCATCGGCCCTGGCGCCGGCGCTGTCCGGTGTGCGGCGACCGGCGGCCGAACCCACACCCGCCAGGCCGCGGCCTGTCATGGTGGCCAGCAGGTTGTCATCGAGCGGGCCGAGGTGGAAGATCGCGCCATCGGGGATGAGGGCCACCGTGCCGTCGCGCGTCTCTTCATAGAGGGAGCGGTGGAAGATGGCGGTCATGGCGCCGTCGCGGCGCATCAGCAGGTCGGGATGGCCGGGAACGGTGAAGAGCCGCTCGAACCCGAGATCCTCGCGCGATCCGAGCTGCAGATGCCGCAGACTGGTCGAGAGGAGATCGAGATCCGCAAAGCCCTGGTCGACGGGAACGAGCCCGCCGGCTGTGGCGGCGTCGGGGGTTCCAGGGATTGTGGGGGCGCCGGGCTGAGCGGGCTGGGCGGGGGCCTGGGCGTGCGCGGCGGCGCCGATTGCGGCGAAGGCCGCGAGGAGGGGGAAGCAGGGATGGAGGGGGCGTGGAATCATTCGACTGAAATGCTATCGGCGATCCTGCCTTTGGGCTCCGGGATTCCGGGGTGAATTCCGATATCGCCGGAGCACGCCCGTGCGAGAGACTCAGGCGGCGTCGGTAAGTCGCAGGTGGCGGTTGATGTAGCGGTTAAAGATGCGCACGGCGTCCGGATCGCCGGCGTAGCAATCCTCGAAAAAGCCCGGCGCCGCCAGCTCCGGAGCGCTGGCGTATTCGACGCCATCGAGTGTTTCGCTGGCCCAATGGGCCGGACGGGCGGGATCTATGACCTTGAACAGTGATGCGGGGAAGAGGTATGGCCTTCCCGCATCGTCAAGGATTCGATAGTCGCCGGCCTCGATGGCGATGACTTCATAGGACTCGCCCTGCGTCAGATCGTAGACCACATCATTCATTTTGGATTGAGCGCATTCAACTTTCATGACACATCGCGCCTCACGGCCACACGTTTGATCTCGAATCTTCCGAGGCAGCGAAGCTCACCCAACCGCCGCCGCCTTCTTCGCATCATTCAGCATCCGCCGCAGCACCATCTTGAGGATGCCGCCGTGGCGGTAGTACTCGGCCTCCACGGGCGTGTCGATGCGGCATGTGGCGGTGAACTCGGTGGTCTTGCCTGTCTCGGGGTGGTGGGCGGTCACCTGCACATCGCAGCCGGGCTCGAGGGGGTCGGGGACTTTGATGTCGAACATCTCGGAGCCGTCGAGCTCGTGTGATTCGCGGCTCTCGCCGCTCTTGAACTGGAGGGGCAGGACGCCCATGCCCAGCAGGTTCGAGCGGTGGATGCGCTCGTAGCTCTGCGCGATCGCGGCCCGCACGCCGAGCAGGTTGGTGCCCTTGGCGGCCCAGTCGCGGCTGGAGCCCATGCCGTAGTCCTTGCCCGCGAGCACGATCAGCGGCGTGTCCTGCTTCTTGTAGTTCATCGCCGCGTCGTAGACGGGCTTGATTTTGTCGTCGGTGAAGTCGCGCGTCCAGCCGCCTTCGCGTCCGTCGGCGAGGAGGTTGCGGATGCGGATGTTGGCGAACGTGCCGCGGGTCATGACGCGGTCGTTGCCGCGGCGGGAGCCGTAGCTGTTGAACATCGACACCGGCACGCCCTGCTCGATGAGGTATTTCCCGGCGGGGCTGTCCTCGGCGATGGCGCCGGCGGGGGAGATGTGGTCGGTGGTGACGGAGTCGCCGACGCTGACGAGACAGCGGGCGCCCTCGATGGGGCGGATGTCCTCGGGCTCCTCGCGCATGCCGGCGAAGAAGGGCGGGTCCTGGATGTAGGTCGACTTCTCGTGCCACTCGTACAGATCGCCGCCGGAGACTGCGACTTCGTTCCACGTCTCGTTGCCGTCGTAGACGCGTCCGTACTGGCTGGTGAACTGCTCGGGTGTGATGCAGCTCTTCTTGACGTCGATCACTTCCTTGTGCGTGGGCCAGATGTCCTTGAGGTAGACCTTCTTCCCATCCTTCGTCACCGCGATGGGGTCGTTCTTCAGGTCGATGTCCACCGTGCCGGCGATGGCGTAGGCGACCACCAGCGGCGGGCTGGCGAGGTAGTTGGCGCGCACATCGGGGTTGATGCGCCCCTCGAAGTTGCGATTGCCGGAGAGGACGGACGCCGCCACGATGTCGTGCTCGCGGATCGCATCCGAGATCTCGTCCGACAGCGGCCCGGAGTTGCCGATGCACGTCGTGCAGCCATAGCCGACGGTGTGGAAGCCGAGGGCCTCGAGGTGCTCGGTGAGATTCGCCTTGTCGTAGTACTCGGTGACGACCTTCGAGCCCGGCGCCAGCGAGGTCTTCACCCACGGGCGGGCTTTGAGCCCCAGCGCGTTGGCCTTCTTCGCCAGCAGGCCCGCGGCGATCATCACATCCGGGTTGCTCGTGTTCGTGCAGCTCGTGATCGCGGCGATGACGACGTCGCCGTCGTACATGTTGAAGGTGCGGCCCTTGTAGGTGACGGTGACGGGATTTTCTTCGGCATCGTTGCTCGGCGCGTTCACGGGCTCCGGCGCTCCGGCGGCGCTCTCGCCGCCCTCGTCCGCCCAGCGGTCGATCCGCGTGACTTCGCTCGGCGCCTTCTTCTTGAAGGTGTCCACCAGGTCCTTGCGCCACTGCGGCTTCATGCTCGAGAGCGTGATGCGATCCTGCGGCCGGCGGGGTCCGGCCAGGCAGGGCTCGACTTCGCCCATGTCCAGCTCCAGCACGTCGGTGAACTCGGGCTCGGGGGCGCCCTTCTCCCAGAACATGCCGTTGGCCTTGCAGTACTTCTCGACCAGCTCGATCGTGTCCTCATCGCGACCGGTGAGGCGCAGGTAGTCGAGCGTCTGGGCGTCGATGGGGAAGAAGCCCATCGTCGCGCCGTATTCGGGCGCCATGTTGGCGATGGTGGCGCGGTCGGGGACGCTCATCGAGGCGATGCCGTCGCCGAAGAACTCGACGAACTTGTCGACGACGCCCTTGGCCCGCAGCATCTGCGTGACGGTGAGAACGAGGTCGGTCGCGGTGGCGCCCTCGGGCAGCTTGCCGGTGAGTTTGAAGCCGATGACTTCGGGCGTGAGCATGTAGATGGGCTGGCCCAGCATGCACGCCTCGGCCTCGATGCCGCCGACGCCCCAGCCGACCACGCCGAGTCCGTTGATCATCGTCGTGTGCGAGTCGGTGCCGACGAGGGAGTCCGGATAGGCGACGGGGTTCCCCGACTTCTCATCCTTCTTCGTCAGGACGCCCTTGGCGAGGTATTCGAGGTTCACCTGGTGGACGATGCCGGTGGCGGGGGGGACGACGGCGAAGTTGTCGAAGGCCTGCTGGCCCCACTTGAGGAACTCGTAGCGCTCACGGTTGCGATCGAACTCCTTCTCGGCGTTGAGGGTGAGGGCGACCTTGCTGCCGTATTCATCGACCTGCACCGAGTGATCGATCACGAGGTCGCACACGACCTGCGGGTTGACCATGGCCGGGTCGCCGCCGAGGCGGACCATCGCATCGCGCATGGCGGCGAGGTCGACGATGGCGGGCACGCCGGTGAAGTCCTGCAGCACCACGCGTCCGGGCATGAAGGGCAGCTCGGTGCGGGTGGGCTTCTTGGCGTTCCAGCTCGCCAGGCCTGCGACATCGTCGGCGGTGACGATGAAGCCGTCCACGTTGCGCAGCATGGCTTCGAGGAGCACCTTGATGGAGTAGGGCAGCTTGCCGACGTGCCCGACGCCCTGCTTTTCGAGGGCGCCGAGGTCGTACCAGGTGTACTCGCCGCGGGAGGTTTTCAAGGTTGAGCGGGCATTAAAGGGATTGTTGTCGGCCATGGCGGACCTCCGTGGGGCGTCAAGGGGCTGTGTCAGGGGGATGGAAGGGGCTCAGGACGCCTTCGTCCGAGCCTTTTTGTCACACGATACGAGGCTGGCATGGGCCAGCCAAGGGGAGGCGGAAGCGAAGAGATTCCACGCGTTGATCGGGGCGGCCGCGGGGTGACGGGGGTTGTTTGTGTCCGAGCGATGGAGAAGAGGGAAGGAGAAGGAGCCCTCTCCCTGCCCTCTCCCAGGGGGAGAGGATTGGGGAGCGAGCCCGTAGCGCGAGCGAGGGTTGCTCTATGCCGCTCCTGTCATGCGGAGGAGTGTGGCCGGTGATTCGGGCTGGCCGGTGCGGGCGCTGAGGACGGCGGCTTCGGCCATCGCCAGCACGGTGCGCACGTCCAGCGGCGCTTCCCTGGGGGCGCGGGGGTCGAGCATGTGGTTGATCTCGTCGCCGATGGCGGCGGCGGCGGCGAGGGCGCCGTCGGGCGTGGTCTTCTTCCTGCTTCCCCTCGCGGCGGGGGATTTCTCGATCACCTTGCCGGTGGCGTCGAGCCATTCGAAGCCGGCTTCGTCGATACGCAGACACCCGTTGGAGCCGAGCAGCGTCACGCCTCGGAACCAGCGCCCGCCGCGGTCGGTGAGCGTGACGGCGGCGGAGCGTCCATCGGCGTAGCGCATGTGGGCGGTCATGTCGCCGCGAAGGTCGCGCAGCGATTCACCCGCGGCGAGGCGCAGCCCTGAGATGGAGCGCGGGCCGCGGACGGAGGCGTCGATCGTTTCGGGCTCGCCGAGGGCGGCCATGACGGCGTCCATGGCGTCGAAGACTCGGGCGGCGAGCGTGCCCTGCCCGACGCCGGAGCGGGCGGAGAGGTCCATCGTCTCGACCTGTCCGAACTGCTCGAAGAGATCGGCGGCGGCGCGGAAGCCGGGCGCGTGGCGCATGCGCGGCGCGAAGGAGGCGCCGGACTGGCGGGCGCTGTCCAGGCGGCGCAGGCGCGTGAGTTCGGTGAGCGAGCCCGGAGCCGGTTCGAGCGACACGACGCGCAGGCCACGGCTCTCGCAGCGGCGCATGAACTCGATGTCTTCGAGCAATTCCCACAGCCCGGCGCCGGAGAGCGATGCGAGCAGGGCTACCTCGGCGTCGGCGGCGCCGAGGGCATGGCGCAGGTCGTCGTGGGGCTCGCCACCAAGCGCCTCGGCCAGCTTGCGGGCCTCGGCGGGGGCGCTGCCGACGGCGGTGAACTCAAGATTCGCCAGGTCGGCCACCGCGCGCACCAGCTCGACTTGCTCCGGCGCCAGCCAGACGAGGGCGCGCCGCTTCGGGGCCGGTGGGGCCGCATCGGGGGCCTTTTTCGGCGCCGGGCTGGGGGCCGGGTGGTCCGGCGTCGTCGCGGACGCGGATCGGGTTGGTTTTTTGCGCGTGGCCATCGCCCCGATCCTATCGACGTCGGCGGGCGTAGCATATGAATGAAGAAGCGTGAACAGGCGGCCGCCGGCGGGGCTTTCGGGCTCCGTCCGGAGGAAAGTCCGAACACGGCAGGACACGGTGGTGGATAACGTCCACCCGCCCGTCGGTCGCGGGTGAGGGACAGCGCCACAGAGAACAGACCGCCGATGGCCGCAGCGATGCGGCACAGGCAAGGGTGAAACGGTGCGGTAAGAGCGCACCGCCCGGCTGGCGACAGTCGGGGCAGGGCAAGCCCCACCGCGTGCAAGGTCATGCAGTCCTCGTCTCTTCTTCGGAAGAGAACGGCCGGTCCGGTCGGAAGGGGACGGGTGGACCGCTGATGACCGTGATGGCGACATCGCGGCAAGAGAAATGGTCGCCTCCCGGTTCGCCGGGAACAGAATTCGGCTTATCGTTCACGCTCGACCGTGGTTGGGCTCCGGGGAAACCCGGAGCCCTCCTTTGTTTTCGTACGGAGTTCCGAGTTCTGAGTACCGAGTACTGAGTTCCGAGTACCGAGTACCGAGTTCTGGGTGCTGAGTGCTGGTGGGTAGGTGTGTGTGGTTGGTGGAGCGCTTCCGTATCCTGTTTGTAGCGAGGGCCGCATGATTGATGAGAAAGACGACATCGCGGGCAAGCTGGTGCTGGGGAGGCGCGAGGTGGTGGCGATCCCTGAGTGGGGGATCCGCCGAGTGCGCGCCAAGGTGGACACGGGGGCGCGCACCAGTTCGATCCATGTCGGGCGCATCGAGGTCATCGACGATCGTGTGCATTTCGATGTGATGCTCTCGCGGAAGAACCCGACGAAGGCGGTGCCCGTCGAGGCGGCGCTGGCGCGGATGGCGAGCGTGCGGCCCAGCACGGGGGAGGCGCAGAGCCGGCCGGTGGTGGAGGTGGAGATTGTGATCGGAAGTGTTCGCCGCAGAATCGAGCTGACTCTGGTCTGCCGCCGGGGCATGCTGTGCCGCATGTTGCTGGGGCGCAGCGCCATCGAGGGCGATTTTCTGGTCGATCCGTCGCGGAAGTACATCCAGGGCAAGCCGGCGATCGATCGCCAGAGAAAGGACGCCTCATGAAGCTCGGGATCCTCTCGCGGAGTCCGCGTGCGTACAGCACGAAGCGCCTTCGCGAAGCGGCGGCGGCGCGGGGCCACACGGTCAAGGTGCTGGACACGCTCAAGTTCGCCATCTCGCTGGAGAAGGAGCAGCCAGACCTGCTGTTCCGCGGCAAGCGGCTCTCGAACTACGACGCGGTGATCCCCAGGATCGGCGCCTCGATCACTTACTTCGGCGCCGCGGTGGTGCGGCAGTTCCAGGAGATGGATGTCTTCTGCGCCAACACCGCCACCGGCATCGCCAACAGCCGCGACAAGCTGCGCTCGCTGCAGATGCTCAGCCGCCACGACATCGGCATCCCGCCGACCACCTTCGTGCGCGACCGACGCGACATCCTGCCCGCGATCGATCGCGTCGGCGGCGCCCCGGTCATCATCAAGGTACTGGAGGGGACGCAGGGTGTGGGCGTCATCCTGGCCGAGTCGCGCAAGATCGCCGAGGCCATCATCGAGACGCTGCACGGCGCCAACCAGAACGTGCTGGTGCAGAAGTTTGTCGCGGAGAGCAAGGGCAAGGACATCCGCGCCTTCGTGGTGGGCGACCGCGTCGTCGCGGCGATGCGGCGCACGGCCCAGGGGCAGGAGTTCCGCAGCAACGTGCACCGCGGCGGCGTGGCGGAGGGCGTCGAGCTCGACCCCATGTTCGAGCGCACCGCCATCCGGGCGACGCAGATCATGGGCCTGCGCATCGGCGGCGTGGACATGCTTGAGGGCCGCGAGGGGCCGCAGGTGCTGGAGGTGAACTCCTCGCCCGGGCTGGAAGGGATCGAGGGCGCCACCGGCGTGGATGTGGCCGGGGCCGTGATCGAATATGTCGCCGACCATGTGCAGTTTCCCGAGCTGGACATCCGCCAGCGGCTCACCGTCGCCCGGGGCTACGGCGTCAGCGAGATGTTCATCCCGAAGGATTCGACGCTGGTGGGGCAGTCGCTGGCCGAGAGCGAGCTGCGCGAGCGGGACATCGTCGTCCTGACCATCGAGCGCGATGAGGATGTGATCGCCAATCCCCGGGGAGATGATACGATTCTGGCCGAGGATCGCCTGCTGTGTTTCGGGAAGCTGCGGGCGATGAAGGCGCTCATCCCGACGCGGCGAAAGAAGCGCCGGCGGAAGAAGGTGCAGGCGGCGTCATCCGCGAGCGAGGACAATGCATGAACGACGGTGTGCTGGCGATCGGCGGCGAAGAGATCGGACTCGGGGAAACGCGTGATCTTGAGCTCGCAGTTGCAGAGAGCTTCACCGGCTCGCCCGTGAGCATCCCGCTTCGTGTCTGGCGGGCGGAGCAGCCGGGGCCGACCATTTTCGTCACCGCCGCGGTGCATGGCGATGAACTCAATGGCGCCGGCGTGGTGCGCGAGATCATCCTGCGCAATCCCTTCGAGCTGAAGGCGGGCTCGCTGCTGCTGGCGCCGGTGGTGAACGTGCTGGGCTTCGAGCGCCACTCGCGCTACCTGCCCGACCGGCGCGATCTGAACCGCTGTTTCCCCGGCCGTGCCGAGGGCAGCCTCGCCTCGCGCCTCGCCTACACCGTCTACAACGAGATCATCATGAACTCGGACTACGGCATCGACCTGCACACCGCCGCGGTGCGCCGGACGAACTTCCCCAACGTCCGTGGCGATCTGCGCTCCGACGACGTGCGCCGCCTGGCCGAGGCCTTCGGGTGCGAGGTCATCATCGACGGCGCCGGCCCGATGAAGACGCTGCGCCGGGCCGCGTGCCGGGCCAAACGACCGACGATCGTGCTGGAGGCGGGCGAGGTGTGGAAGATGGAGCCGCACGTGATCGAGTGGGGGGTTCGCGGGATTCGCAACGCGCTGATCATGCTCGGCATGGTGGAGGGCGAGCGCAGCGCGCCGCCCTATCAGGCGATTGTCCGCAAGACCACCTGGCTGCGCGCCAAGGTGGGGGGTGTGCTGCAGTTCCACGTGGCGCCCGGCGACTTCGTGGACGAGGACCAGGCCATCGCCACCAATTCCAGCCTGCTGGGGCGCGAGCAGAACGTGATCCGCTCGACGAGCGAGGGCATCGTGCTGGGCATGACGACGCTGCCCGCCGTGGCGCCGGGCGATCCGGTGTGCCATGTGGCGATCCCGGAGGAGGGCGTGGCGAAGCTGCGGCGGAAGATCCGGGGCGAGTCGGATGAGAGCCTGCACGAGCGCACGCGTGAGACCCTCGCCGCGGGCATGCATGTGACGGAGTGGGAAGAGCAGGGCGAAGTCGAGTCGGAGACCTGACCTCGCGTCCGTCCGGCCTGCTACGATCGTCCCGACGTGTACCAGGCCCTTCTCACCCGCAGATACCTGACGCAGAAGATCATGCCGCTGCTGGCGGTGGCGGCGGTGATGCTGTGCACGGCCATGGTGCTGATCGTCTGGTCGGTGATGGCCGGGTTCCTCACCTCGCTTCTCGCCTCCGGGCGCACGCTGATGGGCGATGTGATCATCCAGTGGCCGGTGGCGGGGATCCCGTACTACGAGGAGCTGATCGAGAAGCTGGAGGACGACCCGATGGTCGCCGCCGGCGCCCCGACGCTGGAGACGCCCGGCCTGCTGGGCATGCCCGACGGCGCCACCAAGACGGTGCAGGTGGTGGGCGTCGAGGGGGAGAGCTACGACCGCGTCACCGGCTACGCCGACACGCTGTGGTGGCGTCCTCTCGCAGAGCCGCTGCCCCGGGACCGCGAGCGGCAGGATTTCCGCCTCGAACTGCCCGAGGATTACGAGCTGGCGGGTGAGATGCTCACGAAGATCGACCGCGAGACGGGGTCGCCCCGGGCCGCGGTGGTGCTGGGCATCGAGGCTTCGCGCGTGAATCGGCGAGCGGCGGGGGGGTGGTTCGAGTTCGGCTGGTACTTCATGCCCGAGCAGGAGATCACGCTGAGCGTGCTGCCGCTGAGCCAGCGCGGCGCCGCCATCACGGTGGAGGCGCGGCGCTTCCCCGTCGCCAACGAGATCCACACCGGCTTCTACGAGGTGGACGCCAACTACGCCTTGGTGCGCCTGGACGCCCTGCAGCGCATGCTGCGCATGCACGCGGCCCAGCGCTTCGAGGAGGGGTTCGAGTTCGGCGAGGTCATCGAGGATGAGGAGGGCGAAGAGGCCTTTGCCCAGCCGGTGATCGTGGGTGAATACCCGGCCCGGGTGACCAACATTCTGCTCCGGGGCGCCCCCGGCGTGTCGCCGGATGCGCTGCGCGAGCGGGTGCGCGAGATCTATCAGAGCTTCGCCGCGGGCCACAGCGAGTCCAGCCCTCCGGCTCCGCCCGCCGATCGTGTCTACATCCAGACCTGGGAAGAGCGTCCCGGCGTGCGCACGCTGGTGGCGGCGGTGAAGAAGGAGACGGCGCTGGTGCTCACGCTCTTCGGCTTCATCTCGATGACGGCGGCGTTCCTAGTGTGCGCGATTTTCTGGGCCATGGTGAGCGAGAAGACGCGCGACATCGGCGTGCTGCGGGCCCTCGGCGCCAGCCGCGGCGGGGTGGCGTGGCTCTTTATCCGCTACGGGCTGGCGATCGGGGTGATCGGCTCGATCCTGGGCGGGATCGTGGCCCACCTGATCGTGTGGAACATCAACCCGATTCATGAATGGATGGGTCGGGCGCTGGGCGTCTATGTGTGGGACCCGAGCATTTACTACTTCACGACGATCCCGAGCGAGGTGGAGCCCTCGAAGGCCGCCATTGTGCTTGCGGGCGGCGTGCTCTTCAGCGTGATGGGCGCCATCATCCCCGCGATGCGGGCGGCGAGGCTGGACCCGGTGCGGGCGCTGCGGTTTGAGTGAGTGGATTGCTCACGCGGAGGCGCGGAGCGCGCAGAGAAGAGAGAAGAGTGACGAGTCAAAGTGACAGATCGAGAATTCACTGAAGCGATTGACAGACGAATCCGAACCCGAACCCCATTTCCCTTGTCCTCTCCGCGTTCTCTGCGCCTCAGCGTGAGAAACTCATGACCACACTCCTCGCCGCCAGATCGGTCTCGAAGACGTACCGCCTCGGGCGTGTGGACGTTCCCGTTCTGCGCGGCGTGAGCGTGACTGTGGCGCCGGGCGAGTGGGTCGCCATCCTCGGGGCCTCAGGCTCGGGCAAGTCGACTTTGCTGCACCTGCTGGGCGGGCTCGACCGCCCCGACCGTCCGGAGCGGCCCGCGAAGGCGAACGGCCGGGGCGAACGCCACGAGGCGCTGGACGACGGGCAGATCCTGTTCGAGGGGCGCTCGCTGCAGCACATGTCCCAGGCGGAGCTCGATCGCTATCGCAACGTGTCGGTGGGCTTCGTCTTCCAGTTTTATCACCTGCTGCCGGAGTTGAACGTGGTGGAGAACGCGGCGCTCGGCGCCATGATTCGCCACGGGCGTCTCGGCTACATGCGCCGGGCCACCGAATGCCGCGACCGGGCCCGATCGCTCCTCGAGCTGTTCGGTCTGGGTCAGCGGCTGAGGCATCGTCCGGCGGAGCTGTCCGGGGGCGAGCGGCAGCGGGTGGCGATCGCGCGGGCTCTGATGAATGAGCCGGCGGTGCTGCTCGCCGATGAGCCCACCGGCAATCTTGACCGCGCCACGGGCGCGGCGATCATCGATGTCATCGCTTCATTCCGGGAGACTTCGAAGCAGACGATCGTGATGGTCACCCACGACATCGCGGTGGCTGAGCGGGCCGATCGCGTGCTGGAGCTGCGTGACGGCCGGGTGGTGGAGGCGAAGTGAGCGTCGCCGGGCGGGGCGTCGCCGGGGGCGCGGGGGGATGCGCCGGCGCATGACCCGGGCCGCGAAAGAGTGGAAATCGCCGAATATGGCGGTTTTGCACGGGCTGGCCGATATACTCGATCATTCTCCTCCCGACCAACGCCCTTCCTGAAGGAAGTCCCGGTGTCCTTCTTCGAGCCGCTTCAACAGCTGGTCGTCAGGCTCAGCAACTATTCGATCTGGGAGTTTGCGGTCGAGTTCCTGGTGATCTGGGCGGTTGTGTACGTGGTGTGGCGTTTTGTCCACGGCACGCGGGCGGCGGGCGCGGTGAAGGGGATCCTGGTGCTGGTGCTGCTGACGCTGGCGTTGCGGGTCTTCATGCCGGGCGAGCATTTCCAGCGGCTCGCCTTTCTGTATGACAATTTTCTGGGCTTCGCCGCCCTCGCCGCGGTCATCATCTTTCAGCCCGAGCTGCGCCGCGCCCTGATCCGTCTGGGCGAGGCGCCCTTCTTCCGTCCGACGCCCTCCAACGTGCCGCAGATCGTGGATGCGATGGTGAGCGCCTGCACCTTCCTCAGCAAGAACAAGTTCGGCGCGATCATCGCGGTTGAGCGGCAGGTGGGTCTGCGCGAGACGATCGAGGGCGGGCGCGTGCTGAACGCCGATCTCTCGGCCGAGCTGCTGCAGTCCATCTTCTGGCCCAACAATCCGCTGCACGACATGGCGGTGGTGATTCGCGGCGAGAAGATCATCGCCGCCGGCGTGCAGCTTCCCCTCGCCGACCCCGAGGACATGCGCGACCAGGCCGTGGGCACGCGCCACCGGGCTGCGGTGGGGCTCTCCCGCGTGGTGGACGCCATCGTCGTCGTGGTGAGCGAGGAGACGGGCGCCATCAGCATCGCCGAGCGCGGACGCCTTGATCGCTGGCTGACGCCCGACATGCTGCGCTCCGAACTCACCCGCCTGCTCACGCCCGATGAGGCGCCGGGGCGTCCGGCGGGCGTGGTCGACGAAGATGACGATCTTGCATCGCCCGACAGAGACGAGGCGCGATCATGAGCACGGAGAAGATCACGCCCAAGCCGCCCGCCAACGCGCCGACCCCCGGCCCGGCGCGTCGGCGCCCGTTCATCGAGTGGGGCACGATTGCGATCGTGACCGTCGTGGCGGTCCTGATCTGGCTCTTCGCCGAGGCGGCCAGCCTGGTGCGGGCCCAGCAGCAGGCCCGCATCGCCGTTGTCGATCCGCTCAACGAGAACGCGGTGCGCATCCTCAGCGAGAATTGGACCGGCGCCGTGCGCCTGACGGTTGAGGGCCCCGCCTCTGCGGTGCAGGATGCGCCGGCGATGCTCGCTGAAGCTGTGCGGCTGACAGTGGGTCAGCCGGGCGTATCGGATGCTGAAGGTGAACAGGTGATCGATCTGCGGGCCGCCCTGCGCGCCACGCCCCTGATGCTGGAGTCGGGTCTGACGGTGCTGGATGTCGAGCCGTCCACGGTGCGCATCCACATCGAGGCGCTGGTGACGCTGGAGGATGTCGAAGTCACCCTGGCGCTCGATGGTCTCACGCTCGCGGAGCAGCCCACGCTGGAGCCATCTCGTGTGCAGGTGCGCGGGCCGCGCCGCCTGATGGAGGAGTTGCAAGCCCTGCCCGGCGGCGCCCGGGTGGTGGCCCGGCCCGGCGCCGCGACATTGGAGGGATTGCGTCCCGGTCAGGCGTCGCGCATCTCGGCGCGGGTGGGGCTGCCCGCGCCACTGACTGCGCCTCGGGATGCGGCGCTCGAGTTTACGCCCGCATCGATCAACGCCACGCTGACGCTTCGCAGCCGCGTGGAGAGCGTCGCCATCGCCGCCGCCCCGGTGCAGGTGATGCTGGTGCCGCTCGACGCCGACCGTTGGCGCGTCACACCTGTCGAGCCGTTCGTGCGCGACATCGCAATCACCGGCCCCGGCGACATCATCGAGCGATTCCGCAGCGGCGAGCTGAGCCTGGTCGCCATGGTGTCGTTGTCGTCGGACGATCTTGAGCAGCAGATCGCCGCCAAGCCGGTGACCTCCTGGTTCATGTCGCAGCGCGAGACCGGCGAGCTGGCGCCGCTGCCGACAGGCGTGGGGATCGAGGCGAACATCGGGCCGGTGCGCTTCACGATCGAGCGGCGAGATGCGAACGACGCTGATTCGTGATTGAAAGCAGGGCCCGGGCGATCTCCAGCGGGCGCCCGGCAGGGGTGAAGCGGACCGGGATGTCAACTGATTTCGCTGCGGACGCCGCGGCCTCACGCGAATCGGGGAAATCTTCCGCGACCACAGGCACGCCCAGTGCGCACGCCCATTCGATGGATCGGGCCCCGGGCGCCATCGTCGAGCCCGCGCCGGCCGGCGCATCGGCGCCGAGCCAGACCGCGGCGTCGACGCCCGGGAGCGTGCGCCACGGCAGGGGTGAGCAGGGCGCCAGGGGAAGATGATTGCCCAGTCGCTCGATGAAGCGGCGCGATCGCTCCATGCCCCGCGCTTCGATCGGGGCTGCGCACGCGACGCGCCGTCCGGAGACGGAGAGCGGTCCGATGCTCATGATCAGCCGGCGGACGTCCAGCGCCGACGCCGGCTCACCCAGCAGCGCGATGATGAAATCGGAGTCGGTCATTCCCCACGCCGCGCGGAGGGCTGTGCGGTCGGGCAACGGAGCGCCCGCAGCATACGGGGGTGTGGAAATGATTTCGCCGCGCTCCGCGGCGGCGCCGAGTCCGGCCTGGGCCCACTGCCGGCGCAGGTGTTCGCTGAGAAAGGCGATGTTGCTCGGGCGTCGTTCACCGCGCCGCCGCAGGAGCGCGGGGGCCATCGCGGCTTTGGCGAAGGACGGGCTGGCGCATTGCGGCGGGGCGCAGAGCGTGACGCGCCGCGGCGCTGTCGGCATTGCTGCTGCGGCCAGGGAGAGCGTCTCCATCGACCAGGCGTGAAGGGTGTCGGGCGCGGGGCGTCGCCGGAGCAGCCGCCGCAGCGCAGGGGCGGCGAAGCGGGCCGATCGCAGCGGCGGGTGAATTCGGTCGTGGGATGGGACGCCGAGTCGACGCGCCGCCCGGGCGTCATCCGCGGAGCCGATGAGGACGCACCGGTGGGCCGCGCCGGGATGTTCTTCGCGCAGCAGGGCGCCCAACGCCTCGAGCGCCATCCACCCCCCGGTGGCGGGATCGATCAGGTGCAGCACGCGCATGCCGGGTCGGGTGGGCTCGGTGTTCGAGGTGGTCAGCGGATCTGGTCCGACAGCGCATCGCGCCCGTGCTTGAAGAAGAGGCGAGCGAGCTGTCTGCCCGTGGCGATGGCGAGGGCCTGGTGGGCGGCGTTGCGTTCTGCGGCGCCGCCGGGCATGTCCTCGGGCGTGCTGGGCATGCGCACGATCAGGGGGTGGCCTTCGTCGGCATCGGGCCAGATGCGCGTGTTGTTCACGACATCAAGGATCTTCACCCGCGAGGCGGAGGCGGGGCTGAGCGTGGCGCCATCCTGCGACAGCGTCCATGCGTCCATGGTGACGTAGATGATCACCTCGGCGCCGACGGATCTGCCGATCTCGGCGATGCTCATGGTGGCGCCGTGGCGTTCTCCGGCTGCGGCGTGCATCGCGGCCTGGGAGGCGATCATGAGTTGCTGCGGCACGACCTTGTTGGCGATCAGTGTCTGCTCTGCCTCTGTGCCCACACCCACGCGCAGCGAACGCCGCGGCATGGTGTTGGCGCGATCGTCAACGAAGATCACGGTGGGGCGAGAGCCGTCCAGCTTGTGAACGGCGTCCGTTTTGGGCGGGCCGGCGAGCACGAAGGCCACGGGCCCCGCGATGTTGCAGCCTGAAGCCGCCCCGGCCAGAACGGCTGCGACGAGCAGGGCGGCGACGCGGAAGAGTCCGGTCCGGATCGTGTGTGTTGCAGTTGGCGCCATGAGTCAGGTTCACTCCATCATGCCGGCCGCGCTGTCAGGCGGACTCAGTATTTCTTGTCGTTGGGCTCTTTGTGGTCGTAGAAGAGCCATGACGCCCGATCGACCAACCGCGAGCGCAGCACGGCGCTGATCTGGGGCGCTGTGAATTCCTGCGGCCCGAACCCCTGGCCGTCGGGAAAGCCCACCGAGATTTCCTTGGTGTATATGAACTCGTCCGCCATGAAGCCATCGGTCTCGACGACGCCCACCATCGCCGCGGCAAGGCCGTCCCACAGGTACATGTTCCCCGGCTCATTCAGCCGGAACTCGTACAGATCTACGAAGACGAGTCGTTCGACGCCCAGCTCCGCCGCAAGATCGCTGTAGCCCATCGCGGTCCAGCGCGGCCGGTCGTACTGGAACTGGAGTATGGCTTGCGGCGGGACGAAGCCGCCGTGTTCGATTTCGGTCACCAGTCGGGCGGTCACGGCGGTTGTCACCTGTGCCACGAGCTGGGGATGATTCGCCTGAATCATACGGTCCGCGGCGACGAGCACCGCAAAGCGTTTGCCCTCCAACCCGGTGTATTCGGCTTTCACCGAGTGCGAACCGGTGCGCTCGTACGACGCCAGCATGCCGCCGGCGAGCTGGCACCCCGGAGCCGCGAGCCCCAACGCCAGCGCCGCTGCGCCGATGAGACACCACCAGAGCCTGCCGGTTCGATCGCCCATGTGAATCTGCTCCTTCGCGTGTGCATCGTGGCGCCGTTCTGCCCACCGGGCGCCCGTCTATTCGATGCGCGGCGGGCTCATCGCTGGACCTTGGCCGCGGTCTTACAGGTTCGCAGGCGACGCCGGATGGTTCGCCCACTCGAGGCGAAAGCTTACAGCATCCGGCATTTCGGATCGAGGCGGCCCCGGCGCCGGCGAGCAGAGGCTGTCACCCGCCCCACGTCATGACCTTGTACCCCCACGCCGCCAGCAGGCCCAGGCCAGCCAATGTCAGGACTGCGGGGTGAATCAGCGCCCCCGCCAGACGCCCCAGGCGCGATCCGGTGGCGGCGACGTGCAGGGCGATCCAGAAGGCGCTGGCCGTCAGCAGCGCCAGCACAGCGCCCATCGGCTGTGTGAGGAAGGAGCCGGGCAGATCGCCGTCGGCGGCGTGGGCGAAGGAAGTCGTCATGCCGCAGGTGAAGCAGGGGAAGTCGAAGGCGGCGACCCAGTTGCAGGGTGGGAGGCCGAACTGGCGGTGGGTGCCGTGGCCGTCGGGTGACGGTTCGGCCCACGCCGCCGCCGTCAGGACGGCGAGGCACCCGAGCGCCACAGCCGCGGCGATGGCGCGGTCGAGGGCACAAGCCCGCAACGGCGCAGGCGCAGACGCACTGTCAGGGGGCTGCTGCATACACCCGAGCGTAGGTCAGGGTGTTCGCCGGCTCAATCGGAGATGCAGGGGATGATGGGCGGCGATGCGCTTACGCGGCTTCGCGGGACTCATCGCCGGCACGGCTCTGCATGATGATCATCGAGCCGCCGGCGGTGATGTCGGGCCGCTTGCGATGGAGCTGGGCCGCGAGGGCGTAGAGATCGCGCGGATGGCGCGCGTGCGAGGCGATGTCGGGGATGAGCACGGCGCGCAGTCCCCATCGATCGTCCTCGGAGTTCGGCTCCACCCCGGCGCCGACTTCGTTCTGGTCGCCGTCAGGGTGCGTCGCGATATCGAGGAACTGGCGCACCGCCATTTCGAACTCGGTCAGGAGCAACTGGATATCGCGATCCACCGAGCCCTCCAGCCGCACGACCAGGAAGCGATCATCGCCGAGGTGCGCGAGCAACGTCTGGTCGGAAGTTGCGCTGCCCATGATCGTGGTGGTGATCAGTCCGGAGACGATGCGCAGGAGCAGGTCGCCCATTTCGTGGCCGAAGCGCTTGTTGAATCGGTAAAAGCCGATGATGTCGATGAAGACGGCGTCGGCGTAGATTTCCTGCGCGAGGATGTTCGCCAGTCGCTGATCGCACTCGACGCGTCCGGGCAGGCCGGTCATGGGGGCCGAGCCTGCACGCCAGCCGCCGGCGAGTCGGACCGCGGCTTTGAGCAGATCCTGGATGGTGAGGATGCCCTGCACTCGCTCCCGATCCGCGATGATCAGCGGCTCGACAATGTCAGAACCGGCTCGCGAGGAGACCAGACGAAGCGCCTCGACGAGGGGTGTGCCCGGATCGACCGAGACGCCCGGCGAGCGGACGCAGTGTCCGACATGCGTGTGCGGCGACGCGCCGGCGGCGGCGCTCAGCAGCGCTTCGCGCGTGCACCAGCCCACGTAGCGCCGACCGTCGACGACAACCAGCCCCGCCGAGAGGGGATCGGCCAGCAGCATCGGCATCGCCTGCACCACGGGGGTGCGGGCATCGCAGATCAGCGGCCTGCGCATCAGTTCGTCGACACAGGACACGCTCGGATCGCGCCGGCGCGAGCGATCCGCCAGCGCCGAATGCTCCCGGATGCGGCGCAGGAGGGGCCCATCGAGCGTCTGGTCGCGCCGGCCCGGGCGTCCCAGCAGGTAGCCCTGTCCGTAGTGAATGCCGAGCTCGATCAGGGTCATCAGCTCTTCCTCGCGCTCGATGCCCTCGGCGACGAGCTGCACGCCGCTGGACTTGGCGAAATGCACGAAGAGGGAGAGGAGATTCTGCCGGTATGGGTCAGAGTCGATGTGGTCGACCAGCTCGCGGTCGAGCTTCAGCCAGTGAGGCCGCAACGACATGATGCGGTTGAGGCCGCTGGTGCCGGCGCCAACATCGTCGATGGCGATCTGGAACCCCGCGTCCTTCAGGGCTCGCACCTGGCGTTCAAGGCCGTCATCCTGCGGCGCCTCGGCCCGTTCGGTGATTTCGAGGACGACTTTCGAAGGCGAGAGGCCGGGTCTTGCCTCGATGAGGGTACGGATCGAATCTGTGTAGCGGGGGTCGGCGAAGATGCGCGGGCTGGTGTTGAAGAAAATCAGGGAAGGGTCTTCCGGCGACACGGATTCGACGCACCGCTTCCGGGCCAGATCTTCGAGCGGCCAGAGCATGTCATGCCTGGCGGCGGCGTCGAAGACCTCTCCGATGTGGGCGAACCCGGTGTCCGGCTCCGGGCGGGTCAGGCTTTCGTACCCCGTGATGACGCCCTGACTCAGATTCACGATGGGCTGGTGGACCGCGCGCAGCGCGCTGCGCTCGATGAGGGAGCAGAGCTGCGAGCGCTCATCGCCAGCGGCTTCGCTTTGCCCGGTCGTGGATCGTTCGTTTTTCGCGCTCATTCACAGGTCCGATGGATCAGGACGCGACGCCCTTGGCGACTCTGAATCGACCGGATCTGCATCATTCTTGCGTGGAATACAGGGTTTCGGACGTGAAGCGGCCGGCTGGAGATCGCACGGCGAACAGGCCCCCGCGCATCGGGGGCGGCCTCAGTCGAAACGGAAAACGCCCTTGCGGAAGGCGTAGATGAAGGCGATCACCGTGGTGAAGAGGAAGAAGAGAATGCGTCCGAGAAACTCGGCGCCCATCGCCGACATCGGCTCCATCTGGGCGAACATCGCGGCCCAGGGGTAGAGGAAAATGATCTCGACATCGAAGACCAGGAAGATCATCGCCAAGACATAAAAGCGGACGTTGAACCGCTTCCGCGCCGGCGTGATCGGGTCCATGCCCGACTCGTAGCTGATCCCCTTGACCGCCCCCTGCCGGGAGGGTCCGATGATCGATGTCAGCACCACGTTGGCCACCGCGAAGGTGATCGCCATCATCAGCAGGATGGCGACGGGCAGGTAGGCGTTGAGTTCGATGCTGGCGAGCGTCATGGGGGATGTGGAGTATGGAATGTGGGCTGTGGACTGGGGGCGCCAGTGTAGCGGCGGGGGCGGGAGAGGTGAAAGGCGGGATCCGGCCGCGGCGGGCTCGGGCGTGGCGGGCCGAGATGAGCCAGGTGCGCGGGCGTGGTGGGCCGGGATCGCCGTGTCGAATGAGGTGGGCGTGTGTTCGAGCGTTGGAGATGGGGGAGGAGAAGGAGCCCTCACCCTGCCCTCTCCCAGGGGGAGAGGGTTGGCGTGCGTGCGGGATGGGTGAATTGGGTGGCGAATCTTCGGTCTGCAGGGCCGGTCGGCTACACTGAAGGCCGCAGGGCGTAGCTCAGCTTGGTAGAGCGCCGCGTTTGGGTCGCGGAGGCCGCTGGTTCGAATCCAGTCGCCCTGATTGCCGCTTCGCGGCAATAGAGAGGAGAGAGCGGATCGCACTGACGTGGGACGGATGGGACCTATGAGACTCATGGGAACGATGGGGCGATCCCCAGCATGCGTCCCATGCGTCCTATCGGTCGCAAGAAGTCCCATGGTTCCTGTTCGCAGTCACGCCGCTCGCCACGCGGTCATTTCCGTATCATCCCCCCGATGCCCCGAATTCCAGACACCTTCAGAATCCTCCTCATCGGGGGCGGCGGGCGTGAGCACGCCCTGGCGTGGAAGCTGCGCCAGTCCCCCCGCGTTGAGCGGCTGTGGGTGACCCACCCGGAGAATCCCGGCCTCGGCGCCCTCGGCGATCCCTGCGAGGCGCCGCTGGATCTGAAGCACTCCTTCCGCCTCGAACGCTTCTGCGAGAAGGAGCGCGTGAACCTGGTGGTGATCGGTCCCGAGGATCCGCTGGCCGCGGGGCTGGCTGACAAGCTGGCGGCGCCCGGACGGGCCATCTTCGGCCCCGGCGCCGAGGGCGCGAAGCTCGAGGCCGACAAATCGTGGGCCAAGCAGCTCATGCGCAGCGCATCAATCCCCACCGCCGAGTCGCGCACCTTCACCGACCCGCGCAAGGCGAAGAGCTACCTGGAGACGCGCGAGACATCGCAGGTGGTGAAGGCGTCGGGGCTGGCCAGGGGCAAGGGCGTGGTGGTGGCCGACTCGCTCGATGAGGCGCTGGAAGCCATCGACCGCATCATGGTGCAGCGCGCCTTCGGCGACGCCGGCGCGGCCGTCGTGATCGAAGAACGCCTGCAGGGGCCCGAGGTTTCTGTGCTGGCGCTCACCGACGGGCGCGCGATCTACACGCTCGAGCCCTGCCAGGACCACAAGCGCCTGCTCGAGGGCGACCGCGGCCCCAACACCGGCGGCATGGGCGCCTACTGCCCCTCCGGCGCCGTCGACGACGCCATGATGTCGCGCATCGAGCAGGGCGTCATCGTGCCCGCGATCGATGCGCTGCGGCGAGAGGGCGTCGAATACCGCGGCGTGCTCTACGCCGGGCTCATGCTCACCCCAGCCGGGCCCAAGGTGCTCGAGTTCAACGTGCGCTTCGGCGACCCCGAGTGCCAGCCGCTGATGATGCGCCTGCGCGGCGACCTTGCCGAGATTCTGTATCGCGCCGGCGCCGGCGGTTTGGCCGACGCCGACATCGACTGGGATCCGCGCACCGCCTGCTGCATCGTCCTCGCCAGCCGCGGCTATCCGGACAAGCCCGAGACGGGCGAGACAATCGTCGGCGTCGAGAACGCCGAGGCGATGGAGGACGTGCAGATCTTCCACGCGGGCACGAAGCGCGACGGCGAGGGACGGCTGGTGACGGCGGGCGGGCGCGTGCTGAACGTGGTGGCGCTGGGCGACACGCTGGCCGAGGCGCGCGAGAAGGCGCTGCAGGCGTGCGATGTGATTCACTTCCCGGGGATGCAGCTGCGGCGGGACATCGGCGCCGCGGCGCCCGCGATCCGCGCCTGATCCTTCAACAACTGATGCCCGATGCCTCTTCTTCTATGGACACGGCCCCCAGGCGCCGAGCAGCTCCGCGAGATCGGCAGAGCCCACGTTCCCGCTGCCCGACAGATCGGCGGGGCATCCGGCGGGCTGGAACTCGTATGCGCCCATGTCCGACGCCGCGAGGCCGAGGAGCGTGTTGATGGCGACCCCGGTGTTGGTGGTGGCGGGATCGACGACGGCGCGCAGCTCGCCGCTGACATCGAACGCGAGTTCGGCGAGGTAGGTGGCGTGTGTGTCCGCGGCGTCGATGCAGGGCGAGCCGGGCGCTGAGGCGGAAGTCGCCACCGGACGCGTCGACGAACATCGGGCTCACGCCGATCAGGTTGCCTTCCTGCTCGCCCGTGAACGTCGAGCCGGAGAGATCGCCGACGAGCGAGTGGCGGAGGTCGACATAGTTTCCAGAGAGGTCGTCGCCGGCGGGCGCTGTGTTGTCGGTGATGATCGAGTTGACGATCGAGATTTCGATGCTGGAGATTTGGAAGACGCCCCCGCCGCCGGGCGACACGCTCACGGTGTTGTTCACAATGGTGCAGTGGAGCAGCTCGACGGGGATGTCGAATGGCGAGGCGATGTAGGCGCCCCCGCCGCCGGCCTGGCCGCCCCCGGCCTCATTGCCTTCCAGCAGACAGCTCGAGAGCGTTGCGCTGTTGCGGATCGCGACGCCGCCGCCGACCGCCGTGTCTCCGGTCACGGTGTTGTTTCTGAATACGCACCGTTCAAGGACAATCAGATCGCCCTGCGTTTCGAGCGCGCCTCCTAATACCTCGCCGTCGGGGTTCATGGCGTGGTTGTTCTCGAAACGGCAGTTCTCGAAGCGCGCTGCGCCGAGCCAGGCGACGCGAACGGCGCCGCCGGCCACCATGTTGGGTTCGAATTCATCCTGGGGCGTCGCCCCGGCGGAATTGTTCTCGAAGATGCAGTCGATGACGAGCAGCGCAAGATCCGAATCGTTGAAATTCTCGAAGAGCGCCGCGCCGCCGAAGGTCTGGCCGAAGTCCGATGTTCTGAAGATCGCGTTGTCGCTGAAGACGCAGTTGTCGACGGTGAGGGCGGTGTGGCGAGAGAGCAGGGCGGCGCCGTTCTGGTCGCCGGGGCCCTCCCGGCGCCCGTTGCGGAGCGTCATGCCGCGGAGCGTGATTGGCGCGCCGTTTTCGTTGATCTCGGCGATGCGGCGCATGTTCTCGCCGTCGAGGATGGTCTGGCCGGGGCCGGCGCCTTCGATGGTCAGTTCCCTGCCCGTCTGGATGATCTCGAAGCTCTGCGTGTAGACGCCTGGATCGAGAAGAATGCGCGCGCCGTCCGGCGCTGCGTCGATGGTGTCCTGGATCGAATCGCTCGGGCCGATGGGGATATCGGGTCCGGCGTGGGCGCTCATGCCGATGAGCAGGGCGCTGAGTGCGCCGAACGCAGTACGCGCGAAGCTTCGCATGATGGCTCTCCTTTTCCCCGCGGGCGCATCGCCCGAGCGGCGGCGTCCGCGCCTCTGATCCTTGTGTCCGGGGCGACCCTCAACTCACCCGGCCCCCGGTGACCCAAAATTACACCATGCCAATGTGAAGAAGAAGGAAAAGACCATGATTTTTCGCAGATCGGCGCAGAAGAAAAGCCCCGCGGATCACGCCGCGGGGCCGGAAGAGGAGAGGCTTGACTCGCACAATCCGAACAGTTCGCCCTGCTTACGGGCAGACTCCCCAGCTTGACAGGACCTGGGCCAGGTCTGCCGAGCCGACCTGCCCATCGCCGGTGAGGTCGGCGGGGCAGGAGGACGTCGGGGCGGCGGGAGGCTGGAACTCGAAGGCGCCGATGTCCACCGCCGCGGGGCCGGCGAGCGTTGTGGCGGTGAGGCCGCCGCCGGCCGAGCCGGGCGCGACCACGGCGCGATACTCGCCGTCGAGGTCGAAGAGCATGTTCATGCCCAGAATCGTGAACGTGTTGCCGCGGTCGATGGCGGGCGAGTCGGGGCTGAGGCGGTAGTCGCCGCCGGCGGCGTCGACGAAGAGCGGATCGACGGCTTTGAGATCCGTGTGGGGCAGGTTGGGCGTATTCACTTCCTGGAAGAGGTTGTAGCCGAGCGAGGTGTAGTGCCCGCCGATGTCGGACCAGGGGGATTGCGAGGTGTTGCCCGCCGTGATGGTGTTGCCGACCGTGACGGAGCTGGTGCTGTCCGCGAAGAGGCCTCCGAAGCTGTGTGTGCTCCAGTTGTCCGCGATGGTGCACTGGATCACGGAGCCCGCGGCTTTCTCGAAGAAGATCCCGCCGGCGGTCGAGTAATCGGCGCTGTCGGCCCGGTTTCCCGCCACCAGAGAGTTGGTCATATTCATGGGCGCGTTGGTCGCAGGGCTGTACACGAAGATGGCGCCGCCGTAGGCATAGATCAGGGAGTAGGGCGCGTTCGTGGCGTCTCGCAGGGCGTCATTGTCGAGGAACTTGCAGCGTTCGATGGTCGCTGTGCTCTCGGTGAGGCGAAGGGCGCCGCCCATTGCGTACCCGATGACCGTGTTGTCGTTCACTCGCACTTTCGCCGTGTTGGACTCGAAGATGCAGTCGCGCAGCGTGACGGTCGAGTTCTCCGCGGCGAGGGCGCCGCCTGTGGCCGTGCGGGTTCCCCCGTCAAATCGCTTGGTTCTCGCCTCGACCGTGTTGCCGATGAATGTGCAGTTGTCGAGGAGCAGCGTGGCGCCGGAGGCATACAGAGCGCCGCCCTGCGCCAGCCCCGTGGTTTGAGAGCGCCCCACCATGCACAGGTTGTTCTCGAACACGCAGTTGAAGAACGAGACGTTGGTGTTGATGACCCGGCCGGCGCCTCCGGAATTGGTGTTGTTGGGCAAGTCCTTCGGAGAACCGCCGCGGAACGTGATGTCTTGGAACTTCACGGATGTCCCGTTGTTCTCGACGTTGAAGATGCGCGAGAGCAGCGGCGCCTCGATCACCACGTTCGCGCCGGGCACGGGGCGGATGGTGAACTTCTTCCCCGTCGCGTCGATGTTGAAGCTCTGCTGGTACACGCCCTCCTCCAGGAAGATCCTGTGCGGCGGCGTCGAGGCGTTGATCGCGTCCTGGATCGAGTCGGCGGGGGAGATGATGATGTCCGCTCGCGCCCCGGGCGCCGCTGCGAAGCAGGCGAGGAACGCGAGTGACAGGGCGGCGAGGATGGTTGCGGGGTTGCGTCGAGTCTGGTGGGTGAACATGGCCGTCTCCTTCAGGGGTGCGTGACGCCGCAACGGCGCCTTCACAGACCCATCCGAGAACCGGCCTCAGAGGCGGACACGGTTTTTGAAAGAATTTCCACCCACCCCCGACGTCCTCCCCAAAAACCCCGCCCACGGGCGCGGGAAGGCCGTTTTCGCCCCTCAGCCGATCCGTTCCAGCCGGGCGTATTCCAGCACCAGCGTCTTCACCCCCACATGCCGGAAGCGGATCTGGGCCCGGGCGTTGGCGCCGGCGCTCATCACCGAGAGCACCGTCCCCTCGCCGAACTGCGGATGCCGCACCGCGGCGCCGGGTGGGTAGGGCATCTCGGCCCGCTGCAACGCCGGCGCGCGGTGGACGGGCGCGCCAGATCTTCCCGGCTCGGAGAGCCGGGCCACCGGGTCGTGCGGATCGTCCCAGCCGTCCTCGTGCTCCGGCGCCGACTGGTCGCTGAAGACCACGCCGTCCTGCGGCAGCTCGCTGAGGAACTGGCTGGGAATCGCCCGCTCGCGCATGCCGCGGTGGGTGCGCATGGCGGCGCACGTCATCAGCAGGCGGCGCATGGCCCGCGTGACGCCGACGAAGCACAGCCGGCGCTCTTCCTCGAGCTCCGCCTCGGACTCGCGGGCCCGCGAGTGGGGGAGCAGGCCGTCTTCGAGGCCGATCATCGCCACCGCGCCGAACTCGAGGCCCTTGGCCGCGTGCAGCGTCATGAGTGTGACGGCGCCCTGCTCGGGGTCGACCTTGTCGGCGTCGCTCACCAGCGCGACGGATTCGAGATACGCGCGCAGCATCGCCAGCAGCGGCGGCGTGTCGTCGCTCTCGGGCGCTTCATCGTCGGGGATGTCGTTGGCGGGGTCGGCGTCGGCCTGGTAGCGCTGCTCGAACTCGGCGGCGGAGCTGATCAATTCTTCGAGGTTGGCGACGCGGTCCTCGTCCGCCGCCTCGTCGCCGGCGCCCTTCTTCGAGCGGGCGCTGTAGTGCTTTTCCAGGCCCGATTCGCGCACCACGCGCTCGACCAGGTCGCGGAGCGAGCCGCTCAGCTCGGCGCCCATGAAGGCGCCGTCGCCAGTCCAGCCGTTGAGGGTTTCGATGAACTTCGCCGCGGCGGAGCGGGCCCGGGCGGTGAGATCGTGCATGGATGCGGCGCTGCGCAGGGCGTCGAGCATGGCGACGCCGTCGCGCTGGGCCGCCATCTCGATCTTCGCGAGCGTGGTGGCGCCGAGGCCGCGGGCGGGCTTGTTGACGATGCGTGAGAGCGAGACATCATCGGCGGGGTTGGCGACGATGCGCAGATAGGCGAGTGCGTCGCGCACTTCTTCGCGGTCGTAGAAGGCCGTGCCGCGGGCGATGACGTAGGGGATGCCCGCATCGCGCATCGCGTCCTCCATCACGCGGCTGAGGGCGTTGGTGCGGTAGAAGACGGCCATGTCCTTCCACTGGAGGGCGCCGTCCGACTCCTCGCGCCGGGCCCGCAGCCAGTCGATGACGACATCGGCCTCGTGGTGCTCGTTGCGGCACAGGATCGCCTCAGGGTTCTCGCCGCCCTCGCTGGTGGTGAAGAGGTCCTTGTGCTTGCGCATCTTGTTGTTGCGGATCAGGTGATCCGCCGCGGCGAGGATGGGGGCGGTGGAGCGGAAGTTCTGCCCCAGCGAGATGACGGCGGCGCCGGGGTACTGCTCCTCGAACTCCATGATGTTGCGGATGTCGGCGCCGCGCCAGCCGTAGATGGCCTGGTCGGGATCGCCGACGACGCATACGTTCGGCCCGGTGGAACGGATCTCCGAGCCGTTTTCCCCTGATTCTTCAGAAGAATCAGCTCGGAGAGCTGATTCACCATCACCCACCAGCAGCGACGCCAGCACGAACTGCGCATGGTTCGTGTCCTGGTATTCGTCGATCATCAGGTAGCGCCAGCGATGCTGTATTTCCTGTCGCGCCTCATCGCAGGTCTGGAGCATGCGCACGGTGAGCATGAGCAGGTCGTCGAAGTCGACGGCGCCGGCGCGGCGGAGGGCCTTCTCGTATCCCTCGTACAGCTTGGCGATGTTGCGCGCGTAGAAGTCGCCCGCCTCGGCCTGGAAGCGGGCCGCGTCTTTCAATTCGTTCTTGGCGTTGCTGATGGCGCTGAGCGCCGACCGCGGCGGCCAGTTGGATGTGTTCAAACCCGCTTCGACGATGACGCGCTTCATCAGCGATCGCTGGTCGGCGCTGTCGTAGATGGTGAAGTCGTGCTTGAGGCCGGGCAGCTTCGCCATCTCTGCGTAACGGCGCAGCAGGCGCGCGCAGAGCGAGTGGAACGT
Organism: Phycisphaeraceae bacterium; assembly: GCA_007693965.1. Taxonomy (GTDB): domain Bacteria; phylum Planctomycetota; class Phycisphaerae; order Phycisphaerales; family UBA1924; genus RECQ01. The sequence continues at coordinate 40,755 of RECQ01000063.1, forward strand.
CGTCACCGTCAGGCCGCGGGGCGGACGGTCTTCTTCGCCTGCGCCCAGCAGCTCCATCACGCGCGCCCGCATCTCGCCCGCGGCTTTGTTGGTGAAGGTCAGCGCCAATATTTGCCACGGCGGCACGCCGATGCGCACAAGATGCGCGATGCGGCGCGTGATGACGCGCGTCTTGCCCGACCCCGCCGCGGCGAGAATGAGCAGCGGCCCCTCGGTGTGCAAAACCGCCTCGCGCTGCGGCTCGGTGAGGTCGGCCAGCAGGGGATCGCGATCGGCATTCGGGGGCGGGCCGAAGGGCGATTGGGGGCGCGAAGCGGGGTGTGGGAATGGGGCGTCCGACATGCGCGTCAGCGTAGGCGATCGGGGCGCTCAGGCGCTGCCGACAGCCTCTCCACAGCCTCTGAAGGTCCAATAATGCGACCCTTGGATTACAAGTGATTGCGCCGCCGAAACTTGCGGCTGTTGACAGGCTACCGACAGCCTATCCACATCATTTTGCGTAGTGGGGGGTTGTAGCCACGAGATATAGTTGTATGCTTCGAACTTGGTCGAACAGCCATGACCGAAGGACAACGATCGATCGTGGCCTTTGTGCGACCTTTCGAGGGTGTGTCCCGGACCGAATCACTCTCTCTCTCCTCCACGGGCCGGCCCACGTCCGACCGGCCCGTTTCGGAAGGCCGAATGGTCCAAAACGCCGCCGGTGGGGCGGCGGAGACGTTTTCTCGACTCAGAAAGGGAGGCCCGACAGATGGCCGTCCTCTGCGACACGCAGATCCGCGAACTGGTGGGGATCGAGCCCTTCGCCGACGGTGAGAAGCGCCCTGGCGCCGTCTCCTTCGGCCTCTCGAGCTACGGCTACGACGTCCGCGTCGGCTCGCGCTTCAAGATCTTCACGCCCACGCCCCTCACCGGGCAGGTCGCCATCGTCGATCCCAAGCGCTTCACGAACGATCTGTTCGTCGAGGTCGACTGCGACACCCGCGGCCTCGACCACGTCGTCATCCCGCCCAACTCCTTCGCCCTGTGCGAAACCGTCGAGACGTTCACCATCCCGCGCGATGTGCTGGTCCTCTGCGTCGGCAAGAGCACCTACGCCCGCTGCGGCCTGATCGTGAACGTCACGCCCCTGGAGCCGGAGTGGCGCGGCAAGATCACCATCGAAATCAGCAACACCACGCCCCTGCCCGCCAAGGTGTACGCCAACGAGGGCATCGCCCAGCTCGTGTTCCTGCGCGGCGAGCGGACGTGCGCGGTGAGCTACGCGGACAAGAACGGGAAGTATCAGGATCAGCCGGGGTTGACGCTGCCGAAGGTGGATTGAAACAGAGTTTGGATGGACTTCAATGTTGCGAGAGTCTCAGCTCCAATATTTCGATAAGCTGGTTGATGCATATGCTGCGGTATGTGCGTTTATAGAGCGAGTAGAAGAATTGGAAACGCGTATATCGCAAGCATACATTGAAGTATCTCATACTCAGCCCGACTTTGATGATCTCTCGGCAATTTTGGGCCACGCCGTTCCAGCGCGTGAGCAAGTAATTCGCAAGGTGGCGTGGACCGCGCAGCATGCACTCTCTGGCCGCGCCAAATGCGTTGGATACAAGGTGGTGCAGCAGGCGGGCTCGAAATACATGAGCCCTCTAATAAGACAGCTTGAAGTTGAAGGCCTCAAGTCCCGCTTGGCTCCGCTCGAAAATTTCTCCCGGGCGGCCAACAAGCGGGCTCCCAACAAGCGACTTGATGCGCTGGTGTTCGACCCAAAGTCTAATGCAGTTTATCCGATTAAGGGTTGTTCTTTATCACAGGTGCGTCAGAAGTCACTCGTTGTCCATCGAAAAAGCCCGCATGTCAGTCTGTTCGATCCGAAGCCTAGGATTGTCACCGGTGTAGAAGTTTCCACTGCCTCGGCGGCAACACTGGTCTACGCCACAATGGTGCTGAAATCGGCCTTCCCTGCAATAGAAGTCAAGCCAATCTACTTTGTGGTGGATGATCCAGGGGCGGGATGGCACTATCAGGCGTATTCGCTTGATGGGCTAGTTTTGCAGCGACTCCCAGAAAAATTTGATCCTCTGAACAAGCTCGGAGAAGATTTCCTCTCTCTTGACACCTTTCCAGTCGTTGCAAACAGTCTTGACTGTGTGCGTGAGTTTGGCGATATCGATAGCTTGTCACGACTGCCGCAATTTCCAATGTCGGACGCGCTATTCCGCTTGCCGGTGGACCGTGCGGCTAGATGCTACATGCTCTTGAATGAACTCTGGAAGAATCAGCGCAAGGCCCCGAATCGCATTAGGCCTATGAGTGCCTCGGCCCTCGCAAAGCAGGTCACTCGTGGATATGGGATCTATTACCCCAATGATCTCCGTAGACATGACCTGGAGGATTGCCTTTTAAGGGGCGGACTAATCGATCGCCCGGCATTTGAGGGAAATAGCTTTGCGCTTACGCCGCGAGGTATCGCGCGGTTGCTGCTGATGAAGCGGTGGTTGGCCGCTCCGTCGGATCTGGAAGACGACGAGGACCTACGAGCACACATTCTCTCACATGTTCAACGCCAAGCTGAAAATTGGGCAGCCTATTGGTCTGGTGTTAAAGTGTAGGTGCCCGATGTTGTAGTGTGTAGCGTTTGACCCGTCAGTCGGGGCTGGCGCTTGAGTTCGCTGGTTATGCAAGCGTCGTAGATGGCGTAATAAATCTATCGACTTATCGAGACAGGCGCTTACGAATGAGAGTTACGCGGAAGTACTCAATAGCCGGGGCTGACCCTTATTCCATGGTCCAGTGGGTCAAGCGGTCCTCGCGCATCACCAATCCCGATGGCTCCGTCGTCTTCGAAATGAAGGATGCGGAAGTGCCGTCCACCTGGTCGCAGCTCGCCACCGACATCATGGTGAGCAAGTATTTCCGCAAGGCCGGCGTGCCGCAGGACGGCGGCGGGACCGGTCCGGAGAAGAGCGCCCGCCAGGTGATCCACCGTCTCGCCGGTTGCTGGCGTCACTGGGGTGAGTCGCACGGCTATTTCGACACGACCGAAGACGCCCAGGCGTTTTACGACGAGCTGGCGTACATGATGGTGCACCAGATGGCGGCGCCCAACTCGCCGCAGTGGTTCAACACCGGTCTGAACTGGGCCTACGGCATCACCGGGCCCGCGCAGGGCCATTTCATCGCCGATCCGCAGACCGGCGATGTCTCGCTGGCGGCGGATGCCTACACGCATCCCCAGCCGCACGCCTGTTTCATCCAGTCCGTCTCGGACGATCTGGTGAACGAGGGCGGCATCATGGATCTGTGGGTGCGCGAGGCGCGGCTGTTCAAGTACGGCTCGGGCACGGGCACCAATTTCTCCTCGCTGCGCGCGGAGAACGAGCCGCTCTCGGGCGGCGGCAAGAGCTCGGGGCTGATGAGCTGGCTCAAGATCGGCGACCGGGCCGCGGGCGCCATCAAGAGCGGCGGCACCACGCGCCGGGCGGCGAAGATGGTCTGCCTCGACATGGACCACCCCGACATCGAGACCTTCGTCAACTGGAAGGTGCGCGAGGAGGTCAAGGTGGCGGCGATGGTCGAGGGGCTCAAGCGCCTCAAGAAGACCGACGAGACCATCCGCGAGACCGCCGACCGCCTGGGGCTGAAGCTCGACTACGACTTCAACGGCGAGGCGTATGCGACGGTCAGCGGCCAGAACTCGAACAACTCGATCCGCATCCCCGACGCCTTCTTCGAGGCGCTGGACGCCGACAAGGGGTGGGACCTGCGGTTCCGCACGAACGACCAGATCGCCCGCACCGTGCCCGCGAAGGATCTGTGGGAGCAGATCGGCTACGCCGCGTGGCGCTGCGCCGACCCCGGCGTGCAGTACGACAGCACGATCAACGCCTGGCACACCTGCCCCGAGGGCGGGCGGATCAACGCGAGCAACCCGTGCGTCACCGGCGACACGCTGGTCGCGACGGAGACCGGGCTGCGGCGGATTCGCGATATGGTCGGCCAGAGCGCGACCATCATCAACGGCGACGGCAACGCGGTCTTCATCGACCGGATCTTCAAGACCGGCGTGAAGCCCGTCTACGAACTCAAAACCCGCGCCGGCTACCGGGTCCGGCTCACGGCCGATCACCGCGTCAAGACGGCCAACCGCGGCGACGTGCCCGCGTGCGAGCTGACGGTGGACGATGTGCTGCTGCTGGAGAAATCCGGCTTCGGCGACGAGTTCCTGCCGGAGGCGTTCGGCGAGCTGCTCGGCGCGGCGGTCGGCGACGGCTGCATCACACGCGGCGAGCGTCAGGATCACCTGTTCATCACGCTCGGCGAGCACGAGCGCGAGGTGGCTCGTCGGCTGCATGAGAATCTGAACGAGTGCAAGCGCTGGCTCAACGAGGGCGACGGCCGCGGCGTGCGCGAGACTGAGATCGTCGAGACCCAGACCGGCCTCCGCATCAGCACATCGGTGCGCCCGCTGCTGGATCGGATGCGGAAGTACGCGGTTCTCGACGCGGGCTCGGGCGGCAAGGCGTTCACAGACGCCGTCTTTGGGCTCGACCGGGCCGGTGTCGCCGCGACCCTGCGCGGCCTGTTCACCGCCGACGGCGGCGTGGCGAACTACGGCGAGAAATCGCAGTATGTCTTCCTCGACAGCACGAGCCTCGAACTGCTCCGCCAGACGCAGCTCCTGCTGCTCGGGTTCGGGATCAAGGCGAAGATCTACGAGAATCGCCGCGCGATCGGTCAGGACAAGGCGATGCTCCCGGACGGCAAGGGCGGGATGCGCGAATATGTCGTGCAGCAGATGCACTCGCTGCGGATCAGCCGAGCCTCGCGCATCGTGTTCGAGAAGGAGATCGGCTTCCTCGCAGCCAGCGCCAAGGCCCGTCAACTGGCCGAACTCAACCAGCGCGTGGGCGTCTACGCCGACTCGATGACGGATCGGGTCGCGTCGCTCACTGCCTGCGGCGTGGAGGAGGTCTTCGATCTCACCGAGCCCGTCAGCCACCACTTCGTCGCCAACGGCGTCGTGGTGCACAACTGCTCGGAGTACATGTTCCTCGACGACACGGCGTGCAACCTCGCCTCGATCAACCTGCTCAAGTTCTACGATTCCAAGACCCGCGCCTTCGACGTCGAGAAGTACGAGCACGCGGTGGACATCTGGACCATCGTTCTCGAGATCAGCGTGCTGATGGCGTCGTTCCCCAGCGAGACGATCGCCCGCAAGAGCTACGAATACCGCACGCTCGGCCTCGGCTACGCCAACATCGGCGCCATGCTGATGCAGGCGGGGATTCCGTACGATTCGGACGACGCCCGGGCTCTCACCGGCGCTCTCACCTCGATCATGTGCGGCCGGTCGTACCGCAAGAGCGCCGAGATGGCCGCCGAGATGGGTCCGTTCGCGAAGTACGGCGAGAACCGCGAGCACATGCTGCGCGTGATCCGCAACCATCGGCGGGCCTCGAAGGGCATGGCCCGCGATGCGGCCGGCAAGGATTCGTACGAGCGGCTGAAGATCCGCCCCGTGCCCATCGATCACGAACTGTTCAAGCCCGGACGCATCAACATCGCCAACGCGCCGGAGCTGCTCGATCGCTCCACCGCCGCGTGGGACGACGCCCTCGCCCTCGGTGAGAAGCACGGCTATCGCAACGCTCAGGTGACGGTGATCGCTCCGACCGGCACCATCGGCCTGCTGATGGACTGCGACACCACCGGCGTCGAGCCCGATTTCGCGCTGGTGAAGTTCAAGAAGCTCGCCGGCGGCGGGTACTTCAAGATCGCCAACGCCTCGCTCCGCCCCGCCCTCGACGCCCTCGGCTACGGCGACGCCCAAGCGAAGGACATCATGCGCTACGTCCTCGGCGCCCTGACGCTGGATGTGCCCATGCCCGATCCCGACGGCGAGGCGGATGATTCGGCCATCTCCTTTGCCGAGTTCCTGCGCGAGAAGGGCATGCTCGATGCGGACCTCAAGGCGGTTGAAGACGCCCTCCCCGGCGTCTTCGAGCTCAAGTTCGCCTTCAACGCCTGGACCATCGGCGATGCGGGGCTCAAGCGGCTCGGCATCGACGCCAACAAGGCCAAGGCCGACCCCGCCTTCAACCTGCTCAGCGAACTGGGGCTGACGCGGAAGCAGATCGAGGCGCTCAACGAGGTCATCTGCGGCGCCCAGACGGTCGAGGGCGCGCCGGGCCTCAAGAAAGAGCACCTGCCCGTCTTTGATTGCGCCAGCGCCTGCGGGCGTAAGGGCAAGCGATTCATCGCCCCCGAGGGCCACATCCGCATGATGGCCGCGGCCCAGCCGTTTATTTCGGGCGCCATCAGCAAGACAATCAATCTGCCCAACCAGGCGAGCGTCGAAGACATCAAGTCGGCGTACCGGCTGAGCTGGGAGCTGGGGCTCAAGGCGAACGCGCTGTACCGCGACGGGTGCAAGCTGAGCCAGCCCCTGTCTTCCAAAAGCGACGACGAGTCCGATGAGTCCGCCGGGGATGCAGACGATGCCCGAGCAGGACTGGCCGACGCCGAGGTGCGCCTGTTGATGGGCGAGGACGAGGACGATCTGGCCGTGGCCGACGCCCGCGAGGAGTCGGCGGTCGAGGCGGCGATGGCCGCCCGGGCCGCGGGCGCGATGGACGAGGAGACGACGGTGAAGATCGTCGAGCGCATCGTGCATCGTCCGCTGCGTCGTCGCCTGCCCGACACCCGCCGCTCGCTCACGCACAAGTTCAACATCGCCGGCCACGAGGGCTACCTCACCGTCGGTCTGTACGAAGACGGCATGCCGGGCGAGCTGTTCATCACCATGGCCAAGGAAGGCTCGACCATCGGCGGCCTGATGGATTCATTGG
>RECQ01000049.1 GCA_007693965.1 Phycisphaeraceae bacterium
CTCCACCCTTCCCCCGGAACGCCCCACCCCGACCCCTCACCCCTCATCCCTCACCCCCTCCGTATCCCAGCTCTTCGAGGACGCGCTCCCGCGCCACGCCCAGGTCGCGTTTGAGGAGCGCGGTCTCCAGGCGTTCGCGCTCGGTGGTCGGCAGCGGCTCGGGCCATTCGATGCGCACCCCGCGCTCCGATTCGCTTGTCCGGTAGATCCCCGCGCTGTCCAGCGCCTTGAGGACCAGCGCCGCCGCCTGCGACAGGCCGCGCCCGTACATCACCTGCTTGCGCGCTGTCTTGGCGAGCATCCCCATCAGCGTGACGCGCAGCGCGTTCTCGCTCGAGAGATTGCCAATGCGGTCGCGGATCACCCCCGCGGCCAGCGGCGACACGCTGGACGCCTTGTCCATCGCCTCGCGCACCTGTTCGATGTGGCTCTCTTCACCGGGCGAATCGCCGTCGCCGCCGAAGGCCTGCACGCTCGCCTCGGGGTTGTCGGTGCTCCAGACCTGCCCCGGCCCGACGCGCGGCGGCTCGGCGCCGGTGAACATCGACTCGACGCCCTTGGCCAGGTACATCTTGAACGACTGCATCGTCACGCGGTGGGCGCGGTCGCTGAGGCGCGTGTTCAGCTCGTCCTGCAGCGGGATCAGCGGCTCGACCTCGCTGAGGCCGGCGTAGTGGAAGGGCTGCGAGATGTTCTGAATGTGCGCGATCGGCACGACGCCCAGCGGGTTCGGCGCCGATTCGACAAGCGCGCCGTCTTCGTACACGTGGCGGCGCGATGCGGAGATGATCTCGATCACCTCGACCTCGACGCGCCGACGGCGCGAACGCCGCCCCAGCGCCCGCGCCAGCAGGCGAGGCGTCGCGGCGCCCTCTTCAACGCCGCCGCCGGCGCGAACCGTGCGCACCAACATCGCCTGCAAACGCCGGTAGTCGGACGGATCCAGCAGCGGGATCGCCCGCGGCGCCTCGATCAGCTCGATGCGGATGCGCTCGGCGAGCTCGACATCGCGCTCGATCGGCGCCCCGCTCGCAGCGCCGGCGCCGAATGCATCGTCAGCGCGCACCAGCAGATCGACGTGGCCGTAGACCGAACCCAGCAGCGCCATGTCCTGCAGCAGCGCCATGCCGCCGGAGGCGGTGAGAACGGCGCCGAGCAGGCGCTCGATCTCGGCGCGGCGCTGCGGATCCTTCGCCTCGCTGCGCAGCGCCACCGGGCGGCCGAACATGAGATCGACCATGGCGTGGATGCGCCAGGCGATGTCGTTCTCGATGACGATCTCGCGGAGCGCATCGTCGCGGTCGTCGGCGCCGGTGTCGCGCCGGCCGCGGAGGCGGGAGGGAAGTCCCGCCTCCTGCGCCAGGCGCGTCCGCCCCGCGCCCGCAGGCGCCGAGACGATGGGATTGCGGTAGTAGGACCAGAGGCGATCGAGCGCGGGCAGGTCGCGCTCTTCGTGCTCATCGAGCAGGAGGCGCAGGAGCGCTTCGTCGAGCCCGATCTCGTTGAATGGTTGAAGCTGGAATGGCATGGTCGCGCCCCCGTTCCCGGTGTCGTCGGCCGGCCCGTCCGACGATCGGGTGGGCCTTCACAACGGAGGGCGCGGACGTGCAGGAGCGCACAGGTTCGACCATTCCAGTTCCAGCAGATCTGCGCAACGACTGCGAGCTGCACGGAATAAAAAATCTTCACATTGCGGCGAATTTTTCCCACGGCTGTGACCACGCCGTGCGCACGGAACCGGCGACTGCGCTCCGGCCTCGACGCCGTCTCTTCAGCAAGCCGCTCCCATGAACCGGAGAGCGAACAGTCTCAAAATGGAGAGAACTTGCCGAAATTCGATCGGAGATGATCTTCGCCGCAATATAATCATATCCCGGACGTTCCGCCTGTATCCCGGACGCGTTCGTCTGAATCTGTCCGAGGAGCTCCGATTGCGCCTGACAGGACATCGCCATGAATCTGCACCAGACTCACCGTGTCGATGCGATGGACAACAAACTCTGGAGAACCCCGTTGATCCGCATCCTTCCCGCAGCCATGCTCGCCCTCGGCTGCGCCGCCGGCGCTCACGCCCAGTGGGTGACGCCCGAGGTGACGGCGCCGCGGGTGCAGTATCACACCTTCGAGAGCGCCGCGGCCGGCGCCGTCGTCAGCTACCACGTCTACACGCCGCCGGAGTACGACACGCATCCCGAACGCCGTTTCCCGACGCTCTACTGGCTTCACGGCGCCGGTTCGCCGACGAACGGCATCGCGCCCCTCAGCGCCTGGTTCGGGAGCGCGATCGCGGACGGGCGCATCCCGCCGATGCTGGTCGTCTTTCCCAACGGGATGAACTACCGGATGTGGTGCGACTCGAAGAACGGCCTCGTCCCGATGGAGACTGTGGTGATCGAGGATCTGCTGCCAGAGATCGACGCCAGCTTCCGCACCATCGACGCCCGCGAAGGCCGCATCATCGAGGGGTTCAGCATGGGCGGCTACGGCGCGGGGCGGCTGGGCCTGCGGAATCTCGACCTCTTCACCGGCGTCTCCATGCTCGGCGCGGGGCCGATGCAGCTCGATTTCCTCGACGCCCCGCCGGGAAGCACGATCCCCTGGAAGCTGCGGCTGCAGATCTACGAGCAGGTCTACGGCAGCGACCCCGAGTACTTCCTCGCGCAAAGCCCGTGGGTGGTCGTGGAGCAGAACGCGCAGGCGATCATGGAGTCCGGCGTGAAGCTCCGCCTGGCCGTCGGCCAGCTCGACTTCGTCGCCCCCGACAACCTCGAGTTCCAGCAGCACATCACCGGTCTCGGTCTGCCGCACGAATTTTTCTATCCGGAAGACATCGACCACAGCCCGCTCCAGCTCATGGCGGCGATGGGCGAGGCCAACTGGGATTTCTATCGCGATCTGTTCGGCGGCCTGTGCTGCTGCCCCGCCGACCTGAACGGCGACGGGCTGGTCGGCAGCGCGGATCTCAGCGCACTGCTCGGAAGCTGGGGACCATGCCCGGGTTGCGCCGCGGACCTCGATGGCGACGGCGTCGTCGGCGCCGGCGACCTTGCAGCGCTGCTGGGGAGTTGGGGGCCGTGTCCCTGAGAGGCTTTTTGTCTGAAGCCCGCGCGCCTCGCGCCAGCGCGCTCAGCCTTCAGGGCAGTGCGCACCATAATCTCAAGTAGTAAGACGCGGCGACTCGCAGCGCCCGCCGGGAACGCCGATGGCGCGGAAGAGCGATGTGCCGGCGTAGAGCAGCGTGCCGCAATCCGCGGTTGAGAGCCCACGGCGCCATGTGGCTCTGAGCAGTCCGCCGGCGTCAACGTGGTGCAGACCCGTCTGGTGATCTTCGATCCAGCGCGCGGACTGCAATTCGGCCGGATCCGGCGGCGGCAACGCGATCGCCGCGCCGCACGGGGCGCCATCGGCGTTGGCCAGTGCGAGCCTGGGCTCGATCGTCACAGCGCCGCCGGGTGTGCGCTCGATATGCAGTTCAAGTCGGGCGCGCTGATCGAGATCGTCCACCACCATCGCTGCGCCCGCGTCTGAGATGACCACGCCGCGGACCTCCCAGGCGATGACAGCGCGAAGCGTCTGCAGCGCCGAGCCGGCCTTCTTCCGATCATTCTGTCTCGCCAGCACCGCCACGCGGAGCCATCCCTTTCGCAGTGTCGTCTTCACTTGATCTTCGCCAGCGCTGTCGCCGCGATGCGCAGCCCCACGCCGCTGGGGCTGGCGAAGCGGTGGCCGAGCTTGTCGAGCGTCGTCACCACGTCGATCAATTCGTCAAGGTTCTTGTTGTGTTGTTCGATCGCCTCGGCCGTCTCGCCGGTGGGGGCGGTGGGCATCGAGGCGCCGGTCATGTCGCGGATCTCGTGCAGCGAGGCGAGCACGGGCTCGACCTCGCGCTTCATGCGCTCGCGCACGATGGTGCGCAGCATGGTCCAGACGTCGGTCTCGGCCTGGAAGTATTCCTTGCGGTCGCCGCGCTTGTGGGCCCGGGAGACGAGCCCCCACTCGACGAGAGCCCGCAGGCTCATCGACGCGTTGCCGCGGCTGATCTGGAGGCGCTCCATGACCTCGTCGGTGTTCATGCCGCGGCCGGCGATGAAAAGGAGGGCGTGGGCCTCGGCCATGGTGCGGCTGATCCCCCACGCGCTGCCCATCTGCCCCCATGCGGCGATGAACCGGTCCTGGGCCTCGATCAGCGTCCGCTCCGGGTTGGTTGCTCGTTCCAGCGCCATGCGAGGTTGATGCCCCCTGCTGTTGCTGGAAAGGTAGCGGGCGGATTGGGCTGGATCAAGGAACTTTCAGAAACAATTGAAAATTGCTTCGCCACGTGCCCACAACGAGCCCGAAGCGCGAGCGAGGGAGCCATTGGAGAATCCGCGTCCAACCCGGAATCCCTCGCTCGCGCTTCGGGCTCGTGTATTGGCGTCCCTCTCGGCGTCTCGCGCCGTTGGGCGCCTCACCACACAACATCCACACTCCCCGCCACCCCCAGCACGCAGCTCACCACGCCGTTGAGCGTAAAAAACGCCAGCGGCAGGCCGGCCACGCCTCGCTTCGCCAGCACCACGTGCTCGTACACCAGCAGCCCCCCCACACCCGCGGCCGCCGTCCCGAAGAGCCAACCGAAGCGCGGCTCGGCGCCCCAGGCCAGGGCCAGCATGGCGAAGGCGCCGAGGTGCAGCAGCCGCGCGGCCCACAGGGCGCCGCCCGCCCCCAGCTTCGCCGGGACGCTGCGCAGCCCGGTTTCGCGATCGAAATTCAGATCCTGCAGGGCGTAGGCGACATCGAACCCCGCCACCCACAGCAGGACCATCCCCGCGATGAGCCAAAGCGCCGGCGTGGCGCCCAGCGCCTCCGGATGCACCGCGATCGCCGCGGCCAGCGGGCTCGCCGCCAGCGCCCCGCCAAGGAACAAATGGCACAACGCCGTGAACCGCTTGGTGAAGCTGTAGAAACCGATCCACGCCAGCGTCGGCACACTGAGCAGCAGCGGCCATGTGTTCCCGAAGAAGACCAGGAACAGGCCGCAGGTGGCTAGAAAAGCTGCCGCGGCCCCCAGCGCCACCGCCAGCCCGGCCCGAGCGTCCAGCCGCCCCGACGCCATGGCCCGCCCCGCCGTCCGCGGGTTGGCGGCGTCAAACCGCCGATCCGCCAGCCGGTTCACCAGCATCGCCCAGGTCCGGGCGAAGAACATGCACACCACCACCAGCCCGAGCTGCCCGGCGAAGACGCCCCAGGACTCTTCACCCCGGGCCGCGGGCGTGGCCAGGAAGGCCCCGAGGACGGCGAAGGGGAGGGCGAACACCGTGTGGGCGAGCTTGATGTCGGAGAGGGCGAGGGCGAGGGGGTGAGTGCGCGGAATTGAAACCGAAGGCGTGGTCATTTCAAAATTACATGGTATATTGAAATTGGATCGATTTCCTTTTCAGTGCTTTGAAATGATGGGCCGATCTATTTCAATATTGCGGCTATTTTTGAAATAGCAGGACAAAAAGGACTCTTCAGGCCGGCCAAGAGGGCTTTTCCCGGACGGAGCGGCGATCAGATGGACACAACCCTCTTTCAATCATCGGCGCCCGGCGAGCTGGTGCGGATCGCGAATGGGGAATTCGCCTTCGTGCCGGCGCCGTTGCCGACGACGATGGCGCTCGGGCCGGAACAGTACACGCTCATGGCCCGGGCCGCCGGGGCGATCGGCGAGATCAGAGGCCTCACCGCGCCAGAGCTTGTCTCGACGCCCAGCGTCCTGCTGCGTCCGCTTCAGCGCGAGGAGTCGCTGCGAAGCTCGAGCCTCGAAGGAACGCATGCGACGCCGGAGGAGCTGCTCCTCTTCGAGCTCGGTCCGACCGACGCCGCATCCGAGCGCGACCCCGTGAACCGCTGGCGCGAAGTGCACAACCACGACCTGGCGCTTCAGCAGGGCGAAAACCTTCTCGAGAGCGCCGGTCTCACGCTGTGGACAATTCGCGCCCTGCATCAGACGCTTCTCAGCGGCGTGCGCGGCCAGGACAAGTCGCCGGGGAAGCTCCGGCCGCGGCAGGTCTTCATCGGCTCCGACCACCGCTTCATCCCGCCCCCGCCGGAGCTCGTCCCGGAGTTGATGGAGAGCCTCATCGAATGGTGGAGCGACTCTGACGACGAGGCGCCGCCGTTGGTGCGCGTGTTCCTGTTCCATTACCAGTTCGAAGCGATCCACCCTTTCCTGGACGGAAACGGGCGCGTGGGCAGGCTGCTCTTCTCGCTGATGCTGGCGAAGTGGTGCGGCCTCGACAGACCGTGGCTCTACCTCAGCGCCTACTTCGAGGCGCACCGCGATGAATACTTCACCGGGCTGCACACGGTCAGCGTGCGCGGCGACTGGATTCGCTGGATCAATCTCTGCCTGCGCGCCGTCGTCGCGCAGGGCGCCGACACGGCGAGGAGGATCCGCCGGCTCATCGAACTTCGGAAAAACTGGCTCCAGGCCGTTCAAGCTGGAAAGCTGCACGCCCGCACACTGAAACTCGTCGATCCGCTCTTCGAGCGGCCGATCGTCAATGTGCCGCTGGCGCAGGAGATTCTTGGCGTCGCCTACAACACCGCGCGAAAAGATCTCGACAATCTTGTGACGATCGGTGTTCTCTCGCTCATGCTTCACGCCGACCAGCGCACCTACATCGCGCACGAAGTCATGCGCATCGTGCATGGCTCAGACCGCTGACCCGGGCGGGGTTGAATGCGGCTCACCCCTCCCCCTTCTTCTTCGCCAGCGCCTCGTCCCAACGCACGTCCAGCCCGTGCTCGACGCGCAGCAGGTCCAGCGCTTTGGCCGCCACGAAGTCCACGATGTCCTCGATCGACCGCGGCAGCAGGTAGAACCCGGGGTTCGTCGGGCAGATGATGGCGCCGGCCAGCGTCAGCCGCTCCATGTTCTGGATATCGATCAGCGTCAGCGGCGCCTCGCGGTGCATGACGATGAGGGGGCGGCGCTCTTTCAGCGTGACCGCGGCGGCCCGAGTCAGCAGGTTCTCGCCCAGGCCCTGCGCGATCGCCGCCAGCGTGTGGCTGGAGCAGGGGACGACGATCATGCCGTCGTGCAGGAACGAGCCCGATGCGATGGCGGCGCCGATGTCGCGGTGGTTGTAGAGAAAGACGCCGTGCGCCTTCGGGTCCGCATCTTCGGGCAGGCCTGCCAGCTCGCGGGCGTTCACGCCCTCCATGCCCAGCTCGTCGTGCAGCAGGCGGGCGCCGGGGGCCGTGACCGTCAGGTGGACTTCGTGGCCCAGGCTCACCAGCAGGCGGATGATGCGCTGCGCGTACAGCGCTCCGGAGGCGCCGGAGATTCCGATCACGAAGCGTTTGTTTCGGCCGTGTTCTGGGCTGGACATACGGAGGCTCCGGGAGGCTTTCAGGCGCGGGTCATGCGGCCGGGCCGGGTGAGTCCGCCGAACTCAGCGGCAGCCGCGGCGGGCACATGATCTTTCGCCGCTCGGGGGCTCCGGATTCGCGGCAGCGAATACGTGCCCCTGTTGAACAACGAGAGTCTCCTGTGTGCGGAGGCAACTGTCGGAAGCAGCGTGGCAGGCCGCAGAGCCGGCCTACCACGGCACCCTCTGCGTCAGGGCATGCTGACCGGGCTTACTCGTCGTCCTCGCCCTCGTCCTCCGCGCCGTCCGCCGGGCCCTCGCCGAAGATGGCCGAGCCGATGCGCACCATGTTGGCGCCGTGCTCGATGGCGAGCTCGAAGTCGCCGCTCATGCCCATCGAGAGGATGTTGAACTCCTCGCCGGCGACGCCGGCGGTACGGATCTCTTCGAAGCACTCGTGGGTGCGCTCGAAGACCAGCCGCAGCTCGGACTCGTTCTGTGTCAGCGGCGCCATGGTCATCATGCCGCGGAGGTTGACGTTGACCATCGTGCCGATCTGCTCGGCGACGTGGATCGCCGCGGGGATGGCCACGCCCTGCTTCACCGTCTCGCCCGAGCTGTTCACCTGGAGCAGGATGTCGACGCCGACATCCTTGCGCAGGGCGATGGTCTGCACTTCTTCGGCCAGACGCAGTGAGTCAACGCTGTGGATGAGGCGGCAATGCTCGACGACCTTCTTGACCTTGTTGCGCTGAAGTCGCCCGATCATGTGCCAGCGGGCGGACTCGGGGGCGCCCTTCGTCGAGGCGTCGTGGGCGGCGGCGACGTTGGGGGCGGTGCGCAGGCGGCCCAGGTATTCCTCCACCATCGCCGCCCGCTGCACGAGCTGCTGGACGCGGCTCTCGCCGAAGTCGCGGTGGCCGTGGTGGAGCAGCTCGCGGATCTGCTCGGGCTCGGCGTACTTGGTGACGGCGACCAGGATCACGTCGTTCGGGCCCCGGCCCGCCTTTCCGGCGGCGTCGGCGATCCGGCCCTGCACCTCCGTGAGTCTCTCCTGCACTGATGTGAGCGTGGTCATTCGTCCTCCCTGCCTCGCCACGGACTTCCATGGGCCTGCGGCCTTCGCGGACCCACCTTCAGGATACGCCCGTGCCGCATCCACGCCAATGCGCTCCGCGAATCATCCAGCGGGCGCCCCCCGTCGCCCGCCCCCTCTTCGAGGTCCGCGCCGCTATTCTTCCCGCCGCCCGCTTCACCCAACAGGACCACACCCGCATGAGCAACGAGCACCTGACCACCCGCGACACGCCCATCGCCGCCGGCGAGGCCGCGCCCGACTTCACGCTCCCCGACCAGGACAAGAACGATGTCAACCTGCATGCGCTGCTCGACCAGACCGGCGCCGACGTCGTCCTGAGCTTCTATCCGTTGGACTTCAGCTCGGTCTGCTCGGCGGAGATGGGCTGCTTCACGCGCGACATCGACAAGTTCCGCGCGAAGAAGGCGACGGTGCTGGGGATCTCGTGCGACAGCTTCTATGCGCATAAGGTGTGGCGCGAACAGCTCGGAATCGGGATCCCGCTGCTGGCGGACATGCACCGCGCGGTGTGCCGGGCGTACGGCTTCTACTTCCCGCCGCTGAACGTGGCGGGGCGCGGCACCGTGGTGGTCGGGCCCGACAAGACGGTGAAGTGGGTGAGCGCCCGCGAGCTCGGGGTGGCGATCGACAACGAGGCGCTGCTGGGGGCGGTGGGGTGATTGTATCGGCGGCCGTGGGGCTGCCGGCGCCGGTGATCGGCCCGTACAAGCATCCCCCGCGGCCCGTGTAAACTGCCCGCATGACCACGCCGCAGGGATCGCGTCCGCTCGTTCTCATCATCCGCGACGGCTGGGGGCGCAACCCGAACGCCGGGCACGACGCCTTCAACGCGGTCAAGATCGCCGAGACGCCCGTCGCCGATGCGCTGGAGCGCGACTGGCCCACAACGCTCATCCGCACCAGCGGCGAGGACGTCGGGCTGCCCGAGGGGACGATGGGCAACTCGGAGGTCGGGCATCAGAACATCGGCGCGGGGCGCATCGTGGATCAGGAGTCGGTGCGCATCACCAAGGCGATCCGTTCGGGCGAGTTCTTCGAGAACGAGGCGCTGGCCGGCGCGGTGAAGAGCGCCCGCGACGCCAACCGGGCCGTCCACCTGCTGGGCATCGCGTCGGATGCGGGCGTGCACGGGCTGCTCGAACATCTGTACGCCTGTCTTGAGTTGTGCAAACGCCACAAGCAGGAGCGCGTCTCCATCCACTGCTTCACCGACGGGCGCGACACCGGGCCATTCAGCGGCAAGGCGTTCATCGAGCGGATCGAGAAGAAATGCAGGGACATCGGCGTGGGGGAGATCGCCTCTGTCATGGGGCGCTACTACGCCATGGACCGCGACAACCGCTGGGAGCGCGTCGCCCTCGCCTACGCCTGCCTCACCGGCCACGGGGCGCGGAAAGCGGACACACCCTTCGCGCGCTCCGCCGCCGAAGCGGTGAAGAACTACTACGACCGCCCCTCCAGCGATTCGCACAAGGGCGACGAGTTCATCACGCCCACCATGATCGGCGCCGATCTGGACGACGCCTTCACCTCGCGCATCGAGAGCGGCGATTCGGTCATCTTCTACAACTACCGCGGCGACCGGCCGCGTGAGATCATCCGCGCCTTCGTGCTGCCCGAGTTCCACGGCGCCGTCCCCGCCTCGCCCGACACCGGAGAAAAAGGCTTCGAACGCGGCGCCCGGCTCGATCTGCGCTTCGTCTGCATGACCGCATACGCCGAAGACCTCAAGCCGCACGTCGATGTCGCCTTCGCCAAGCCGCCCAAGCTGAAGAACATCTCGGGCGAATACCTCGCCTCGCTCGGGCTCACGCAGTTCCGCTGCGCCGAGACCGAGAAATTTCCCCACGTCACCTTCTTCTTCAACGACTACCGCGACGAGCCCTTCGAGGGCGAGCATCGGAAGATCATCCAGTCGCCCAGGGTTTCGACCTACGACCAGCAGCCGGAGATGAGCGGCCCCGGCGTGCGCGATGCGGTGCTGGAGCGACTCGGCGCCGACGACTGCGAGCCGCTCATCGTCGTCAATTTCGCCAACCCCGACATGGTGGGACACACCGGCGTGCTCGAAGCGGCGGTGAAGGCGTGCGAATTCGTGGACGACGCCGTCGGCGCGATCATGAAGGCCACGCTCGGCCGCGGCGGGGCGCTCATCATCACCGCCGACCACGGCAACGCCGAGCAGATGTGGGACCCCGAGTCCAACGCCCCGCACACCGCCCACACCACCTACGACGTGCCGCTGTCCATCGTCGGCGAGCCTTTCAAAGATCGCACACTGCGCAGCGAAGGGCGCCTGGCCGATCTGCTCCCCACAGCGCTCGACATGATGGGGCTCGACAAGCCCGAGGAGATGACCGGGCGATCGCTGCTTGAACCGACCGGGAATCAGCGATGAGCAAGAACGCTCACCGCTCCACCCGACTCGTCTTCGGCTTCATGACCGGCACCAGCCTCGACGGGCTCGACGGCGCTGCAGTGCGCATCGAGGGCCGGGGGCTCGACATGCGGTGCGCGCTTGAAACCTCCGTCTCCCTCCCGCTCGACGCCTGCGAGCCGATCCTGCGCGCTCTGGCCGAGGGGCGGGCGCTGATGGGCGCCGAGATCGCGGCCGGCGCCCTCGGCCTCGGCGAGCTGCACGCCGAAGCCGTTCGCCGCCTGATCGACCAGTCCGGCCCGCCCGACCTTGTCGCGCTGCACGGGCAGACCGTTTTTCACAGCCCGCCGCTGTCGTGGCAGCTTGTGAACCCGTGGCCGGTGGCGAAAGCCGCGGGGTGTCCGGTGGTTCACGACTTCCGCGGCTCCGACCTCGCAGCGGGCGGACAGGGGGCGCCCATCACGCCCATCGCCGACTGGATCCTCTTCCGCTCGAAGGAGAAGTCTCGCGCTGTCGTCAACCTCGGCGGCTACTGCAACATCACCATGCTTCCCGCCGGCGCCGGCCCTGAAGATATCCGCGCCTTCGACGTCTGCGC
The DNA here is from genome assembly GCA_007693965.1 of Phycisphaeraceae bacterium. Lineage (GTDB taxonomy): Bacteria > Planctomycetota > Phycisphaerae > Phycisphaerales > UBA1924 > RECQ01. The sequence goes on from RECQ01000049.1 coordinate 11,412, forward strand.
CTGCAACCAGCTCCTCGACGCCGTGGCGCGGCGGGCGCTCGATACGCCGTACGACGCCTCCGGCGCCCGTGCCGGCGCTGGCGAAGCGCACACCGGGGCGCTCGACGATCTACTGAAACTCCTCGATGCACAGCGCCGATCGGGGCGCTCGCTGGGAACCGGCGATGAGAGCGGCGGGTGGATCGACGCGTGGATCGACAGGCTCGGGCCCGAAGACCTCGCCGCCACTGCGGCGCGGGGCGTCGGCGAGACGATCGCCCGAGCCGCGGCGGGCGCGGACGAAACCATCGTCGCCGGCGGTGGCGCCCGCAACCTGGCGCTCGTCGGCGCCATCGGCGAATCCGTGCGCACAACCGACGACATTGCCGACATCCCCGTGAACCTCCGCGAGGCCGCCTGCATGGCCGTTCTCGGCGCGTTGTGCGCCGACGGCGTGCCGATCACACTCCCGAATGTGACGGGCGCCGCCCCTCCAGCGCCGATTGCAGGAGCCTGGGCCGGACTCGACCGTTCGAAAACCAATGCCTGATGCCCGATGCCTGATGCCTCTCTTCAATCCATGCCTTCCCACGCCACGCCAACACCGCCCGACCGCTCTTCGCTCCTGACCGAGCAGCGCAACCCGCGCACCATGCGTCTCGATGCGCTGAGCATCGACGAGTGCGTGCGCCTGCTGAACGAGGAGGACGCGACCGTCCCCGGCGCTGTGGCGAAGGCGGCGGGCGCGATCGGGGGTTTCATACGCGATGCGGAGTCGCGCCTGCGCGGCGGCGGCCGGCTGATCTACATCGGCGCGGGGACGTCCGGGCGACTCGGAGTCCTCGACGCGGCGGAATGCCCGCCGACGTTTCAGACTCCGCCGGAGATGGTGGTGGGAATCATCGCGGGGGGCGATGCTTCGCTGCGCAGATCGAGCGAGTCACGCGAGGACGAGCGCAGCGGCGCCGTGACAGAACTGGAATCGCTGGGCGTCGGTGAGCGCGATGCCCTGCTCGGCATCGCGGCGGGGGGAACCACGCCGTATGTCCTCGGCGCCCTCGAACACGCCCGCGCTCGCGGCGCGCTGACCGGGCTGCTCGTCTGCTCGCCCGTCGAGCGAGTGAAATTCGTGCAGCATCTCATCGTCATCGAGACCGGCCCCGAGGCGATCACCGGATCGACGCGCATGAAGGCGGGCACCGCGACAAAGCTTGTCCTCAACACCATCTCGACCACGCTCATGGTGCGCCTGGGCAAGGTGCACGAGAACCTGATGGTCGATCTGCGCGCGACGAACGACAAACTCCGCGACCGGGCGGCCCGCATCGTCGCAGAGCTGACCGGCCTCTCGCGCGATGACTCGTTCACGCTGCTGGAGCAGGCCGGGGGCGCTGTGAAGACGGCGGTGGTGATGCACGAACGAGCCATGAATCGCGATGCGGCCGAGGCGGCGCTCGCCCGAGCAAATGGCGTCCTCCGCGCTGCGCTCCTGGAAGCGGAGCCGGAGTCATGAACATCGTCCCCCAGCACGACAGAGCGATGACACGCGCGCACAAACAGGCGCCCGGCGACACTCTGCGAAACGCCCTCCGAAACGCCCGACGAAACGCACTACAAAACGCACGACGAGACGCACAACGAGACGCCGAGGCTGAGGAGTCTTCGACGAAGCCTCGGAAGCGGCGCACGCACAACCACAAATCCCCATGCGCGCTCGAACGCCGGCCCGACTCGCCTTCGAGCGTGCTTCCTGTCCCGAACGCACTTCCCGAGGCTTCGAAGACTCAGCCTCGGCGTCTCCTTTGCGCTGCGCCTTTCAGAAAATCGGCGCAGCGATCTCTGGAAATTCAGACTCGGCGTTTGTCATTCGGAGCGTTGACCACACTTCCCGAGGCTTCGAAGACTCAGCCTCGGCGTCTCCTTTGCACTGCGCCTTTCAGAAACTTGGCGCAGTGCTTCCTGGCAACTCGATCTCGGCGTCCTTCATCCGGAGCGTTGACCACTGCGGACCGTGGTCGGCGGTGCGGCTCATGATCGCTGCGCTGCTCGCGATGGCGCTCGCTCCTGTCGCGCCTGCGCCCGCCGGGTTCACTGCGCTGGACTGGTCCGTCGTTGTCGTCTACTTCCTGTGTGTTCTCGCGCTCGGGATTTGGTTCGCCCGTCGCCAGAAGAACGCCGGCGATTATTTTCTCGCCGGGCGGCGCATCCCCATGTGGGCCGCTTCGATCTCGATTCTCGCCACAACGCTCTCGGCGGTCACGTTCATCGGGGCGCCGGAGGAGGCTTTCGCCGGCAACCTGACCTATATCTCCGCCAACCTCGGCGTCGTCATCGCCGCGGTTGTCGTCGCGGTCTTCTTCATCCCTGTTTTCTACCGGCACAACGTCACCACCGTCTACGAGCTGCTCGAGATTCGCATGGGGACGAACGCGAAGCTCGGCGCCAGCGCCATGTTCATGCTGGGGCGCATCTTCGCATCGGGTTCGCGACTCTTCGCCGCGGCGATCCCGCTCTCGCTCATCGTTTTCGGGAACATCGAGCCGCAGCACATGGTGCAGTCGATCCTGATGATCGCCTTCGTCGCGGCCCTCTACACCACCTTCGGCGGCATCGCGGCGGTGATCTGGACCGACACGGCCCAGGTGATCATCCTCGTCGGGGCTGCGCTGGTCGCCGCGTTTCTTCTCGTGCAGCGGATCCCCGAATCGCCGCTGGAGATCGGGCGCATCCTGGCGGAATCGCAGGCCGCCGACGGCTCGTCGAAGCTGGCGCTCTTCGACTTCCGTACCGACCTGTCGCTCCCCTACACCGTCTGGTCCGCGATCTTCGGCTTCAGCCTGCTCAACATGGCGTGGTACGGGACCGACCAGGACCTGGTGCAGCGCATGCTCACCTGCCGCTCGGCGTTCCGCGCCAGCATGTCGCTGATCCTTTCGGCCTTCATCGCCATCGGCGTGGTGGCGATCTTCCTCGCGCTCGGCCTGCTGCTCTATGTCTACTACGCCCGCCCGGACATCATGGGCGCCGCGGCGCCGGCGCTCGACATCGCCGACACGCGCCGGGTCTTCCTCGTTTTCATCCTTGATGAAATGCCCGTCGGCCTGCGCGGTCTGATGATCGCGGGCCTCTTCGCCGCGGCGATGAGCAGCCTCGACTCCGGCCTCAACGCGATGGCCTCGACCGCCGTGAGCGACTGGTACCGCCCGCTGCGCCGGGGGAAGAGCGATCGCCACTACCTGCGCGTGTCGCGCCTGGCGGTGGCGCTGTGGGCGATGGCGCTCGCATCCTTCGCGTGCATCTGCGTCTGGTGGCAGCAGGCCAGCGGCGAGGGGCTGCTGCAGTTCGCGCTGGGCGTCATGGTCTTCGCGTACGCGGGGCTGCTGGGGGTGTTTCTGACGGCGATCTTCACGAAGCGGGGGAGCAGCGTTTCGGTGTGCATCGCGCTGGTGGCCGGGTTCGTGACCGTGCTGTTCCTTCAGAATGCGCCGGCGCTGGGGATCAATCTGAATCTGTCGCTGGGGTGGCGGATGCTTGTTGGAACTGTCGTGAGCTTCTCGATTTGCGCTTCCGGGAGGCCGAAGCGCCGTGATTCCACCGTGCAGGCAGAGTGAGACTGAATGGGCCCGGGATCGAAACGGTATGTGCCCGGGCGCCGCAACGCTCCGGAGGAGCGCCGGAATGTCGCAATGGGTGGAGCGGAGTCCGTCGCAACGCGGGCGCAGCCCGCGGCCGACGGGCGGAGCGCAACCCGTGGTTGAGAGCGCCCCTTCCACACTCACCCCGGAGGGGTGAAGGCATTGTCGATCGACAGAACTTGAATTTCGTGAGTGCGCCGCAGCGCGAATACACCTCCTCCGCCCCGTCCCGGGGCGGTTGAGTTTTCTATCGACTCCTCTCCCCGGGTTGCGCTCCGTCCGACTTGTCTCGGGCTTCGCCCTCGACTGCGTCGGACTGCGCTCCACCCGGGGCTACATCCCTGCACCCCTTCGGGGTGATGTCCTTCAATTCAGTCGTGTCAACGTCCGCGCCCCGCCTTCCTTTACACTCTCACCCGCATGCCCGGCCACGATCTCCACCAACTCATCGGCCGCCTCCTCATGGTCGGCGTCCGCGGCGACGGGCCTTCCCACCCCGACTTCCGCCGCGATCTCGAAGCCTGCAAGGCCGCGGCGGTCAAAAACATCATCCTCTTCGACGTCCACCTTCCCCGCGCCCGTGAGCTCGAGGCGCAGGGGCTCTGCCCGGAAGAAGCGCGCACACAGGCGACTCGCAACATCACCTCCCCCGAGCAGCTACGAGCCCTCACCGACCTGCTCCGTGAAGATCTCGGCGACGACCTGCTCATCGCCGTCGATCAGGAGGGCGGCGCCGTGGCACGACTCTCCCCCGCCCGCGGCTTCGCGCCCTCCCCCTCCCCTCGTGAATTCGCAGCGCTTCCCGAAATCGAGCAGCGTCGTGAGGCCGAAATTCTGGCGCAGCAGGTCCGCGCCGTCGGCGTCGACATCAACTTCGCCCCCTGCATCGACCTCGCCATTAATCCGGACAACCCCATCATTGCCCGACTGGGCCGCGCCTTTTCCGCAGATCCCGAAGTCGTCACGGGTTGCGCCCGCGAAATCATCGACGCCCACATCCGCGCCGGCGTCGCCCCATGCCTGAAGCATTTTCCCGGTCACGGATCTTCGACGGCGGACTCCCACCTGGGCGCCGCCGATGTGACGGAGACATTCGACGCCGAGCTCGAGCTCGCCCCCTACCTCGAACTCCTTTCGTGCCACCGACCGTCGTCCTCGACGGTCGGTGCTGCGTCGGAGCACGGTTCATCATTGGAAGGCGATTCAACTTCCACAGGAGCACCGACCGTCGCGGACGACGGTCGGTGGCACGGATTCGACCACGACTCCCTCCTCGTCATGACCGCCCACATCCTCGACCGCGCTGTCGACCCCGAATTCCCCGCCAGCCTCTCCCGCGCCCACACCACCGATCTGCTGCGGAAAAAACTCGGCTTCGAGGGCGTCGTCATCATCGATTCGCTCGACATGAACGCCGTCGCCGATCGCTGGCCACCCGGCGAGAGCGCCGTACACGCCCTCAACGCCGGCGCCGACCTCATCCTGCACGGCTTCAACGCTTCCAGCGCAGAATCTGAACATCCTGCCCTTGTCATGAGCGATTTCATCGCCGGCGCCATCGAAAGCGGCCAGATCGAGGGCGGCGTCGACCGCCTCGGCCGCAGCGCCGAGCGGGTGAACCGGCTCCGCCATCGCCTTCGTTCCGGACGCTGACGCCTCACAAACGGGGGCGACCGCTCCGATCGTGCGGCCTGTGTGAGCGTCTGGGACCGGAAACACTTTGAAATTCGCGCCGCGTCCGTGGTCCAGATGTCGCTTCCGGTATAGATTCCGAGCATCGCCTGCCGATGGAGAGGCCGTGAAGAACCACATGCCAGAGCACGAGCACAGCCCGGACCGACGCGATCCAGCGCTGAGCCGCCGCGCATTGATCCATGGCGGGATCATCGCCGGCGCCGGCCTCCTCCTGACCGGCTGCACCTCCGGATCCCGGCCGCAGCGAACCGCGTCCCGCCTTCCGGAACCGCGCTGGCCCTCAACGCCTGAATACACGCGCCGCCCGCGCGAATGGGACGAGCCCGCGCCAAGGCCGGAGCCGATGCAGCCCGAGACCCAGCCGCTCCCCCGGGAAGCCGGAACGATCATCCCGCGCAACAGCTGGGCAAGCGCCCCTCCCATCCCGCGCCGCATGGACCGGATGCGTCCCGTATGGCGCATCACCGTGCACCACGACGGCATGCCGCCGGTCTCGCTGCAGTCGCAGTCCGACGTCGCGTCCCGCATCGACCGTATACGCAGCGCCCACCAGGGCCAGGGATGGGGCGACATCGGCTACCACTTCGTCGTCGATCCCTTCGGGCGCGTCTGGCAGGGCCGGCCCCTCGAGTTCCAGGGCGCGCACGTGCGAGCCGAGAACGAGGGCAACCTCGGCGTGCTGGTGCTCGGCAACTTCGAGCAGCAGACCCCCACCGGCCAGGCGCTCTCGACGCTGGACCGCTTCGTCATCGCGCAGATGCGCCGCTTCAACGTCGGCGTCTCCCGCGTGCTGACGCACCGCGAGCTCGGGCCCACCGCCTGCCCCGGGCGCACCCTGCAGGCGCACATGCAGCGCATCCGCCATTCAAACGGCGCGTTGAGCATGGCCTGAGTCGATTCGATCGACCCGGCCAGCCCCCGGCATCCGGTTCATGCAAAGTCCCGTCGCGATCAGTCCATCGGCTCGGGAGCGCCGAGGTCGTAGGCGCTCACCCCTTCGAAGATGCGGAATCGCTCGCCGTTCTCGATCACCAGGGCCGCGGGCGCCTCTCCCGTCATCTCCGGGATCTTGCTCTCGACGTGGTAGATGTTGCCGCGGCGGACGCTGCCGCGCTCCGGCGAGTGACCCACGACCATCGCCCGCGCATTCAGCGACTTCAGGATCTCCCGGATCCGATCCTCGAGGTTTTGATCCTGCGAGCGAGACAGCTCCGTCCACCACACCGGATTGGTCTGGTCCACCAGCAGCGAGGTGATGACGGGAACCTCGTCAACCAGGCGCCGGATGCGGTCGTTAATCTCCGGCAGCGGCAGGTGGGCCCAGTCTTCGCTGATGCCCGTCGAGACGAAGATGACGTCGCCGAGGCGGATGGCGACGTTGTGCGAACGCATCCAGTCGCCCATCGGTGAGCCGGGGGCCAGCGTCTCGAGAAACTCGGGACCGCCGGGATAGACATTCATCTCGAAGTGGTTGCGATACCCGCTGAGGATCCCCTCCAGGCGGGGGTCATCCGCGAACTGCTCGCGCAGGACGTCGAGCCCCTCTTCCAGCAGTTGTGCACGCTTCTCCTCGGTGTCGGGACCGGCCATGTGCGTGTAATGGGTGTGCTGGGGGCCGATGTTCACGCGCGACAGGTCGTTGCGCAGGATCATGTGGTCCAACCGCGCGTGCAGAACATGCACCTTGCCCCCCGCCGCCGCGGCCTGTTCCTCCAGCTTCATCAGCAATTCGGCGCTGTCCGTGAGATACGGACCCGTGCCGAACAGGTCGCCCATCTGCACCAGGTGCGTCTCGCCGCCGATCCAGTTCTCGTGCTCGTCGATCACATCCGTGCGCTGCAGGATGTCCACGAACAGGTCGTGATGGCCGGCGATCATCCCGACCACAACCACGCGATCCGGCATCGGGAACTCGCAGGGAATCTCCCCGCCGTCCTTCTGCCCCTGGGCGCCGACAACGCCCGGACCCACACCGGCGACACCGACCACGGCGATCATGAAAGCGACAATCAGGCGAACAAGCACGGACAGACCTCCTTTAGAATCATTCAAAACAACATCCGGAGCATATCCGGACCCGGGCCTCCGACGCCCGGTCTCTCTGATCGTATCGACGCCCGAGCGACTCCATCAGTTCCCCGCGGGAAACCCTCAGGGAGCGGGGTCGAGCCGCGTCATCGTGACTTCCGTCTTCAGGCGGGCCACCGCCTCCATCCACTCGCCGCCGTGCGAAAGAACCACCTCCTGCACCGTCTCATACCGCTCCAGCCGCCCGAGGCGCCGGTCCCACACCACTTTGAACTCCATATCCTGGCGTGAGATCTCGGTCTCCGAGCCGGCGATCAGCGGCGGGGCGTCGGGATCGACCTCGATCTCCCCGGTCCCGGTGATGACCACCCGGTCATTCTCCACCGATTCAATCCGGTGCAGCACGATGGTGTCGCCGTCTCCCAGCCCGCCGGCTCGCGTGGCGCTGCGCTTTTTCCATCCCTCGCCCGGCTCGCGCAGACGCTGCCCGCCGCAGATTCCGAAAATTTCCTGGGCCGTCCCCTCGAACCATTCACGATTGAGGATGGGGAAGAGGTCGCGGGCCGCCCGCTCGCGCTGCATCAGCCGCTCGACGGCGTCGAACCCCTCCGAGTTGACGACTTGCCCGGCGCTGTCCATCACCATCACCAGCGGCAGATCGAGCAATCCTTCGAGAAACCGCGACCGCGATCCGACGGGGTTGCCCATTTCGCGCTCGCTGTCGTATTCCCAGATTTCATCCAGCGGCGGGAGGACGCGCAGCGCGATGGCCGTCAGCCGCAGCTCCACCCGGGCGCCGCCATCGTCGAGCGTCTCCAGCGTCCGCACCGCGATGCGCCGCGTCATGTCGGCCGTGAGTGTGTGCTCGCCGGCGAACTCAGCTCGCTGCATCTGCTCGATACGCATGACATGCTCGAACTCCGACGACTCCGCGGCGTCGAAGTCGGGCCCGATGTCGATCGCCGCTTCAGGCCCCGCGGTTTCCGACTGGGTGGACGCAAGAGCAGTATGGCCCGTCACCAGCAGCAGGCCGATCGCCCCCCAGATGCACACGTTCATGGACAGATTCAATTTCACGCGTGAAGACTCCTGCGTTCATTCGTTTCATCGCCTGCGCAGCCGCGGCGTGCGGCCGTCGGCCTGACGCGGCCCGGGACCTGGAAGTCTATTCGTCCCGCATCCCTGTGAGTTCCCCCCGACTCTCCCCGGCCCCTCAGCCTTCCGAGGCGGGGACCTCCCCATGCCGAGCCCGGATCGTGGATCGGATGCCCCCCCGGCCCCGCCACCGCGTCTCGATCTCCAGCCACACCGGCTTCATCAGCCCCGCCAGATCGTCCCGAATCCGGTTCGTCACCGCCTCGTAGAAAATCCCCTCGTTGCGGAACGACTGCAGGTAGAGCTTGAGCGACTTGAGCTCGACGCACACCCCCCCATCCCGCCCCGGCGCCGGACAGAACCGCACCACCACATCGCCGAAATCCGGATGCCCCGTCACCGGACACAGCGAGGTGAACTCCTCCGCCACGTGCTCGATCACGTACGGCGCGTCGGAGGGGTTCTTGAAGGTCTCAAGCATGCTCACATCTGGCATGACGGCAGCATAGCAGAGGAGTTCTGAGTTCTGAGTTCTGAGTGCTGAGTGCCGGGCGCGATCCCATCCAACTCAGAACCCAGAACTCAGAACTCAGAACTTCCCTCACCCGTACCGGCTGATCAGCTCGATGATCCGCGGCTGGTCGCGGTTGATGCGCACGCTGCGGCGGAGGGCCTCGATGGCGGCGTCGCGGGCGTCGTGGTCGACGCGCCCGCCGGTCAGATACTGGTTCAGCAGGCAGACGCCCACGCCGTTCAGCGCCGGGTAATGGTTGCGGTCAAGTCGCAGGGCATTCTGGAACGACTCGAGCGCCATTCCATAGTCGCGCAGCCGGAAATGGGCGAAGCCCATCCGCTCGTAGGCCTGAGCCGTCGGCTCGATCCGCAGCGCCTGCTCGAGCGTGTTGAGCATCTCCTGGTGACGCCCCGCCTGGCCCAGGCTGTCGGCGAGGTTGAGCAGCAGCGGCGAAGCGGGCTCCATCAACTCCGCCGCCGCCTGGTATTCCAGCACCGCTTCGTTGTGGCGCCCGAGGGCGGCGTAGACCGAGCCGAGGTTCACCCGGGCGGCGCCATCGCGCGAATTGATCGACACCGCCCGCCTTGCATACGACAGCGCCTGCCGCGGCTCATTGAGCTGGAGGTAGGCGGTCGCGAGGTTCAGGTTCGCATCGAAGTCCTGCGGCCGCAGCGACAGTGCCCGCAGATACGCACGCACCGCCTCGGTCAGACGCTCGAGCAGTTGCAGCGCCAGCCCGTGGGAGAACTGGGCGTCGAAGTTCGAGGGCTCCAGCTCGGCGGCCCGACGGAAGCTCTGCTCGGCGGCGCCGTAGTCGCCACGCTCGCGGTGGATCTCGCCGCTGGTCATGTAGGCCGAGGTGAGCGTGGGATTGATGGCGATCGCCTGGATGAGATAGGCGAGGGCCTCCTCGTCACGCCCTTGGCCGCGCAATTCCTGCGCGTTGGCGAGAAGGTCCTGTGACTGAGCCCGCACCTGCTGGCTCTGCGAGGGGCCGAAGATGCGGCAGCCGGCCATCGGGGCGGTGGTTGCGGCCGCCGCCGCCAGCGCGAGCACGAGCCACGTTCGGGCCACGCCCCCGGAACCACCCCCGGAACCGCCCCCGGAACCAACCCCGCCTCGGCGTTTCGCTGGTGTGATCGGTGTCTTCATCGAGTGGCGGCGCCCCGGCTGGCGCCTGTCCGGCGACGAGCGGACCCCGACGCGGGGCCACCATCTCGCATCAACCGCCTCAGACGCCGAAGATTCAGCGTATCGAGCGGAGTCCCTTTCGGCGTTTTGCCCTTTGGCGTTTCCATGATTTTCGGTACTGCCGCCACGGCCGGGTGGTTCACCACTCCTCGAAAGCCGTCGAGCCCCACGCCTCCCTCGCCGATGTGCTCGTGGCGGTCGATGCGGCTGCCGAGGGCGCCCTTCGAGTCGTTCAGGTGCACGACCGCCAGCCGCTCCAGGCCGCAGACCCGGTCGAATTCATCAAGCATGGCCCGGGCGCCCGCTTCGGTGGCGATGTCGTATCCCGCGGCGAAGGCGTGGCAGGTGTCGAGGCAGAAGCCGATGCGATCCTCTGCATCCGACCCCGCCTCTTGGAAGATCAGCTCGCGCAGCGTGGCCAGCTCCTCGAAGGTGCGCCCCAGCGTCGAGCCGCCCCCGGCGGTGTCTTCGAGGCAGATCATGACGCTGCAGCCGCGGGTCTCGCGCAGCAGACGCTTGTAGGCCCGTGCGATGCGGAGAAGGCCGGCCTCGACGCCCGAGCCCGTGTGGGCGCCGGGGTGGCTGACGAGGCGCCCGATGCGGAGGCGTTCGCAGCGCTCGATCTCTTCGCGCATGAGGGCGATGGATTTCTCCCACAGGTCGTTGTCCGGGCTGGCGAGGTTGATGAGGTAGCTGTCGTGGGCGACGGTGCGCCCCAGCCACCCCAGGCGCGCCTGCTCGGCGACCCACGCGTCGGCCGCGCCTTTGTCGAGCGGCTTCACCGCCCACTGCCGCTGGTTCTTGGTGAAGATCTGCACGGTGTCGAGACCGAGCGACTCGGCTTCGCGCAGGGCGTTGGACAGATCACCGGCGATGGAGAGATGGGAGCCGAACATGGCTCCATCGTAGTGGAAGCCGGGAATCGTCGCGGAAATGGCAGGTTGGGTAAATCATGTCGCAGCGGCGGCGACGGCGACAGCCGCGCCGACGCCGAGCCTGATCAACGCCGCAACGATGGACGGACACAACACGACTCACGCAGCGCCCCGGGCTTTCTCAAAATGTCCCGGGTCGATTTTTACTTTGAAGAGCGGTGCGAAAACAACGTGCAGCGCCCATTCCACCTCCCCACATTTCACATTCCACATTCGATATCCTTCCCCACATGCTCGCCCGTCTCGGTGAACGCCTCGCCGCGCTCTTCCGCGCCACCGCGCCGGATCCGTTCGTCATCGCGATTCTGCTGACGGCGCTCACCTTCATCCTCGGCGTCTTCTTCGGCGCCGACTCGCCGCGGATCGTTGATCGACCGGGCGAGATGCTCGACTACTGGCAGGGCGGCTTCTGGGATCTGCTCGCCTTCGCGATGCAGATGAGCCTGATCCTGGTGACGGGTCACACACTGGCGTCGACGCCTATCATCGCGCGGCTGCTGCGCCGCCTGTCATCCATTCCGCGCTCCGGACGCCAGGCGGTCGCCTTGACCTCCGCCGTCGCCATCTGCTTCGGCCTGGTGAACTGGGGGCTCGGGCTGATCGTCGGCGCGATCCTCGCCCGTGATGTCGGGCGGGCGATGAAGGCACGCGGCGTCGCCGTGCCCTATCCCCTGCTCGCCGCGGCGGGCTACACCGCCATGCTCTGCTGGCACGGCGGTCTCTCCGGCTCGGCGCCACTGCAGGCCGCGAGCTCGGACGAGGTCGCCCGACTCGTCGGCGCCGAACTCGCCGCGGCGGTCGGCGACCTGCCAGCCTCCACCACCATCTTCACCCTCCACAACGCCATCACCACCGGAGGCCTGCTGGTGGGGATCCCGCTGTTGCTCGCGCTGATGTGCCCGAAGAGAGTTGAAGGCAATGGGCAATGGGGAATGGGCAATGGGAAAAGCGCCAAAGAGCCAAATGGCCAAAGCGCCAAAGCTCGGAACTCGGAACTCGGAACTCCACCCCCAGAACTCAGCACTCAGCACTCAGAACTCCGCTCCCCGACGTTTCCCGAGCGGCTCGACCGCTCCCCCATCGTCGCGTGGCTGCTCGCGGGTCCGGCGCTGGTCTGGCTTTCGCTCCACTTCGCCGACCGCGGCCTGGACGGGCTGACGCTCAACACCGCGAACCTCACCTTCTTTGCCCTCGGCATGGTCCTGCACGGATCGCCGGTGCGGTACATGGAGGCGGCGACGGAGGCCGCGGGGTGCTGCGCCGGAATCATCATCCAGTTCCCCCTCTACGCCGGGATCATGGGGATGATGCGCGACAGCGGCATGGCGGCGGGGGTCTCGCGGGCCTTCGTCGAGGCCTCGGGAGGCAGCCACGGCGGACTGGCGGTCATGACCTTCCTCTCCGCAGGGCTTGTGAACCTCTTCGTGCCCTCCGGGGGCGGTCAGTGGGCCATCCAGGCGCCGGTGGCGCTGCAGGCGGCCCACGACGCGGGGGCGGATCCCAGCCGCATCGTCATGGCCGTGGCCTACGGCGACCAGTGGACCAACATGCTCCAGCCCTTCTGGGCCCTGCCGCTGCTGGGCATCACGGGGGTGAAGGCGCGGGACATCGTGGGGTACACCGCGGTGGCCCTGGTGGCGGCGGGGGTGTGGTTTGTGGCGTGTTTGTGGCTGCTGTGACTCCGCAAAGCGGCGCAACGCGCGCACTTTCTCAGGACATCGCATCCGCGAGCTTCGGGCCGGCGGCGAAGACGAACTTCCTGCCTTCTCGCGATTTGACCAGATAGCCGCGCTCCGCCAGCTTCAACAAATCGGTGCGCGCTGTTTCGTAGATCACTCCGTGCTTGTCTCGATGTTCGTCGATTGTGAAGAAGCGATCCGGGTTCCTGCTTATTTCCAGAAGTGTTTCGCGTTGACGATGGTTCAGCGCCGCATCACTCGAAAAAACTGTGCGGGCCGTGCGCATCTCCGCATGCTTCCTGGCAATATAGGCGGAAAGTTGCTTCCGCGCCCTGCTGATGACCGCGATGTGATACCGAAGAAAATAAGTGATGTCGTAATCATCCGTTTCAGAATACAGGTACGCGCGGACGTACTTGCCCGGCGCATCGTAGATGAGGCGTGAAATCGGCAGGTATTCGAAGAGCCAGTATCCACTGCGCAGCATGAACCAGTAGAAGAGCGCCCTGGCCGTGCGCCCATTGCCGTCGCAGAATGGATGATCGAAACCGATCTGAAAATGCAGGATGCACGCCTTGATGACCGGATGGATGAATTCCGTTGCGTCGTTGTCATCCTCATTGGCGAATGTGTACAACGCATCGAGGCGTTCGCGAAGCTCAGCAGCGTCCGGCGGCGTGTGGACGACTTCTCCATCGCGTTGATCCACCACCGCGACTTCGTCATCGGAGGTGCGAAACCGCCCCACCTGCTCCGGGTCGTCGAGCGTGTCCACAGTCAGCATGCCCTGAAGTTCGAGCAGGAACTCGTCGGAGAGGTTCGTGCTGCCATGCTCGCGGATGAACTGGATCGCGCGGTAGTTGTTCAGCACCATGCGCTCGCCGCGGGTCCGCGGCTTGCGGCCTTTTTTCAGCATCCGACGCGCCTCGACCCGCGTCGTCGCGGCGCCTTCCAGCATGCTGGAGGCGATTGCCTCCTCCCGCAGCGCCCGCACGATGAACCGCTCACGGTCACTCCGCGAAAACGGCTGCTCGTCCCCCACACCGATCTGCCCCGCGAGTTCGCGATCGATGAGCATCAGCGATCGCTGCATCCCGTCCGTGGAGAGAAACCTGAGCGGACGATCGGCCCCGCGCAGTGGAAGCTCGCGATATCGGACCATCCTCCCCATCTTGACCATCGCCCACGCCGGCTCGGGCTCGAGCCCTTGCCCGCGAGCGATGAAGACGAGTTTGTCCCAATGCAGATATCGCTCCTCGCACAGCCGCGCCAGGGCCTGATACTCAGGCCCAGCCGCCTTGGCGAGGAGTCCTTCCACACCGATGTCCCAGATGTCAGGCGGCTTTTTCGGAATACGCACTTGGACCAACTCCCAGAATACTACTAAACCTGTCTGGATTAGTAGTTCGCCCAGAGCTTACTCCCAATCAACTACTAATTCAAACTGCATTAGTAGATAGCTAGTATATTGGCCTTCGAGGCGCCAGATCCGAGCTCGCAGAACCCGCTGAACGCCCCTCACCGGCAATCGGCGGCCGAGCCTCCGGCCGGACCCCGCTTCCGATCGACCCCCCGCCCCCGCTTGCATCCCCCTCCGGTGCGGCTACACTGCCCGGCTCGCCTGAAAACAGGCCGAGGCCGGGGGGCCCGGCCCGCGAACCCGATCCAATTCTCACAGAACGCCCATGCCCACGATTAATCAGCTCATCCGCAATCCCCGCCGCCCGCAGGTGGCCAAGTCGAAGGTCCGCGACATTGAGAAGTGTCCGCAGCGCCGCGGCGTGTGCCTCCAGGTGCGCACCGTCACGCCCAAGAAGCCCAACTCGGCGCTTCGCAAGGTCGCTCGCGTGCGCCTCTCCAATGGTCGTGAAGTCACCGCCTACATCGGCGGCGAGGGCCACAACCTGCAGGAGCACTCGATCGTGCTCGTCCGCGGCGGACGCGTGCGCGACCTTCCCGGTGTGCGCTACCACATCGTCCGCGGCTCGCTCGACTGCCTCGGCGTCGACGGCCGCAAGCAGGGACGATCGAAGTACGGCGCCAAGCGAGGGAAGTAAGAGAAGTACCGAGTACCGAGTACCGAGTACCGAGTACCGAGTACCGAGTACTGAGTACTGAGTACTGAGATTCGAGTTCGGACGCCCATTGCCTATTGCCCATTCCCCATTGCCTTTCCCCAACACCCACGGCAAGTAATCCCGATCGCCCGGCCGGCGACGGGGTGAACAAAGATCCCTCATTGCAGGGCAGATGAGCCGAAGGAGATTTTCATCATGGCCGGTCGCATCACCAAATCAGACGAACAGCTTCGCCCGGACCCGCGCTTCAACAGCAAGGTTCTGTCCAAGTTCATCAACTGCGTCATGCTCGAAGGCCGCAAGACCAGCGCCACCCGCGCCGTCTACGACGCCATCGACATCATCCAGAAGCGCCTCGACAAGGAGAACAACCCCGACGCCCCCAAGGAGGCGTTCGAGGTGTTCACCATGGCCATTGACAACGTCAAGCCCCCCGTCGAGGTCCGCTCCAAGCGCATCGGCGGCGCCAACTACCAGGTGCCGATGCAGGTCAACCGCAAGCGCCAGCAGTCGCTCTCGATGCGATGGATCCTCAACTCCGTCCGCGGCGAGAAGGGCCGGCCCTTCGCGCGTCGCCTCGCCGACGAGCTCTACAACGCCGCCCGCGGCGAGGGCAAGGCGATGAGCACCCGCGAGCAGACCATCCGCATGGCCGAAGCCAACCGCGCCTTCGCCCACTTCGCCGGGCCCAGCCGGGACTGAGCCGGAAGCGCCAGCGCCCGGTGCGATCCACGGTGGACGCCCAAGCTGTCTTTTGGGATCGGTCATCCGCTACGCGTCTGCCAGTCCGCCAGGCAGGGATGCTTCACTGCTTCTGCAGCGGAGCAATCGACTGATATACATCCCACAACGCATCGCAGTCGATGCCACCGCTTTGCAACGCCGCAGCGTATTCGACTCGCATCTGTCCAAGCCATTCCTGCAGGATCTGCACGCGCTCGTTGTCCATCGACGCCCTGATCGTCCGCCCGGGCTCAGCGCCACCGCACAGAACTTCGACCATCGGGCCCTCGAACGCCGCGGCGTTCCTCATCACAACGCCGCGCGCAGTTGCGATGAAATTCAACCCTTCCGGATGCGAGAAGAGATAGTTCAACACGATCCAAGCCTGATCACTCGAAACTTCGCGAAAAGTGATGCTCAGGCGAGCCAAGCCGACTTCAGCCAGCTCAGGATCGCCCTGAGCAATCAGTTCGATCGGCCCCATCTTGTTCAGCATCGCCTGCCTGGCGGCGCGTTCGCTCACGTAGGGCAAAAGAAGAAATGCGGCGCCCGATACCACTGCGATCGAGAGCAACCCGATGCCGATCCAGATGATGCTGGTTCTTGATTTCGTGAACATCATCATCTTCCGCAGCCCTTTCCAAGGCTGGACACGAGCGGGAGAAACCCATGAACACCGCCGCGCTTCACGACTGAGAAAGGCATTGCAGCCATGACGCTGACTCCGTAATCACGGGTAAGTCGAATCATCCACCAATCGCCAGTCGAATTCCTCGTCAAAATCATCAAAGCACTCGGCGCATATCCACCGGTAGCCATCTGCGGTGGCGTATCCATGCCTGAGATCATCCGCGGCGCAAGAGAATTTCGCTCCGCAAAATTCACAGTGATCATGATCCCATCCCGGGCGGGATGGACGATACGGACGCGCAGTGAGGGATGCGCCTTTCAGGAATTGCTCCTGGCCCTGTCGTCGCCAGTCATCCGGCTCAGGTCTTGGTCGATTCTTCGCCATCTCAGCGCCCGACACCCAGTGGTGCTCCTGTTGATCCGGGTGCAGGTCCCCGCGAATCTGGCTCAATATCCTACCCTGACCTCTCCAAGGGCTCCAGCAAATCGGACCGGCGCCGAACCATCCCAACGTTGTATTCTTTCCCGCAATGCTCAAGCTCACCCTCATCGCGCTCGGCGGCGCCCTCGGGGCCGTGCTCCGCTACATGATCGCCGGGGGCGTGCAGCGTATGGGCAGGGCGGAGGGCTTCCCCACCGGCACGCTCATTGTGAACGTCGTCGGCTGTTTCGCCGCGGGCTTTCTGGTGGCCCTCTTCGCGTCGCCGCACACCATCCGTGAGGAATACCGCCTCGCCCTGCTCGTCGGTCTGCTGGGCGGCTTCACCACCTTCTCGACCTTCGCCAAGGAGACGCTCTCCTTCATCGAGGACGGCCAGTGGGCCATGGCGGCGACGAACGTGCTGATCAGCAACAGCGCCTGCCTGGTCGGCGTGTGGCTCGGCTACCGCATCGCGCAGCGCATCTACGGAGCATGAACCCATGGACCGATTCGAAGAAGGCTGCCTGCTCCGCATCTTCCTCGGCGAGAGCGATCGCCACGACGGCAAGCCCGTGTATGAGCAGATCGTCCTCAAGGCGCGCGAGCTGCAACTCGCCGGCGCCACCGTGCTGCGCGGGCCGATGGGCTTCGGCGCCGATTCACGACTGCACACGGCCAAGATTCTGCGCCTCTCCGAGGATCTGCCCATCGTGGTGGAGATCGTCGACACGCGCGAGCGGATCGATTCGCTCCTCACCCACATCGATGGGATGATGCGCGGCGGACTGATCACCATCGAGAACGTGCGCATGCGCCGCATCAGCTCGGACGACTGATCCACGCCGCGCCGATGTCGGCTCAGATCGGCCGGCGCAGCAGCATCGTCGTCTCTTCGGTTCCTGAAGGCACGGGAACGACTTCCCACCCCGCCGGGCCGACGGCGTTGAGGTGGTGGATGAGAAGCGGCTTCACCAGGCGCAGACGTGTCGAGCCCTCGACGCGCTCAGCATCGCGGCGGTCGGGGCCCTCGATGAAGTAGGCGCCGCCGTTCGTCCACAGCACCGCATCGTGGCCGACCAGCCGGAGCTGACCATATTCCCACACCGGCGCCGCCGCTCGACGCTGCTGGGCGCCAGATGTCGCCACGAACACGGACAACGCCAGCGCGCCGACAATCACCGCCGACACAATCGCGAAGACTCGTTCTCTTTTGGCTGTACGCATGCATCGACTCCTGCGTGAGCGGCGCGCTGCGGCGAGGGAACGATCGATCGCGACCGCGCGGCCTGTCAGACGGACGCCGGGACTCTATGCCCGCCGCGGGGCCCGGCCCCCGGGGCCTTCACGCCCGGCGCGCACAAACACGCCGCGGCGACGGGGTTCGTCGCCGCGGCGTGGAGATGTTGAATCAGAGATCGGGGCCGGAATCGGCTCAGCCCATCTTCTCAGCCTTGGCGCGGGCGTCGTCCAGCGTGCCGACGTACATGAAGGCGCCTTCCGGAAGATCGTCGCCCTCGCCGTTGCAGAGGCGCTCGAACGAGTCGATCGTCTCCTCCAGCGGCGTGTAGATGCCGGCGAAGCCGGTGAACTGCTCGGCCACGAAGAAGGGCTGGCTGAGGAATCGCTCGATCTTGCGGGCGCGGGACACGATGAGCTTGTCCTCCTCGGAAAGCTCATCAACGCCGAGAATGGCGATGATGTCCTGCAGGTTCTTGTAACGCTGCAGAATCTCCTGCACGCGGCGCGACACGCCGTAGTGACGCTCGCCCAGTGTGCCGGGGTCAAGAATGCGGCTGGTCGAGGCCAGCGGATCGACCGCGGGATAGATGCCCTTCTCGGCGATGCTTCGTGACAGAACCACGAAGGCGTCAAGGTGAGCGAACGTCGTTGCGGGGGCGGGGTCGGTCAGGTCGTCGGCGGGGACGTAAACGGCCTGCACACTGGTGATGGCGCCCTTGTTCGTCGAGGTGATGCGCTCCTGCATCTCGCCCATCTCGGTCGAGAGCGTGGGCTGGTAGCCCACGGCGCTGGGCATGCGCCCGAGAAGCGCCGACACTTCCGAGCCGGCCTGCGTGAAGCGGAAGACGTTGTCCACGAAGATCAGCGTCTCCTTGCCCGAAGAGTCGCGGAAATCCTCGGCCATGGTGAGGGCCGAGAGGGCGACGCGAAGGCGAGCGCCGGGCGGCTCGTTCATCTGGCCGAAGACCATCGCCACCTTGTCGAGCACGTGGGCGGTCTGGCCTTTTTCGTCGGTGTATTCGGCTTCCTGCATTTCCAGCCAGAGGTCGTTGCCCTCACGCGTGCGCTCGCCCACGCCGGCGAAGACGCTGTAGCCGCCGAACTCACGGGCGACGCGCGCGATCATCTCCTGGATGATGACGGTCTTGCCGACGCCGGCGCCGCCGAACAGGCCGATCTTGCCGCCTCGGACGAAGGGGCACAGCATGTCGACGACCTTGATGCCGGTGGGCAGAATCTCGGTCTTGGGGTTGAGATCCGCAAACTCGCAGGGCGCGCGGTGGATGGGCATGCGCTTATCCACATTTACGTCGCCGCGCTTGTCGATCGGCTCGCCAAGCAGGTTGAAGACGCGCCCCAGCACCTGCTCGCCCACGGGGACCGTCACCGGGCCGCCGGTGTCGAGGCACGTCATGCCGCGGACGACGCCGTCGGTCGAGCCCAGCGCCACCGCGCGGACGCGCCCGCCGCCGAGATGCTGCTGCACCTCGCCGACCAGGTGGATCTTGCCCGCCTTGGTGTCGCCGTCGACGTGCAGCGCGTTGTAGATCTCTGGAAGCTGATCCTCAGGAAACTGAGCATCGAACGTGGAGCCGATGACCTGGGAGACGACGCCTTGCGTGGCCATGGAAAATGCACCTCGGGTGAGTCGGAGCAGAAGCGGAGCGGATTCGATTGACGGCAATCCCGGCCTCCCCGGCCGGGCCGCACAGAATAGCGATCCTGCCCCGACCCCACAACGGCGCCAAAGCCGGGGCGTCCCACCGCCAGGGCGCCCGATCCCCCTCTCCCGGCTCACTCGGGCGGGTCGCCCAGGACCTCCAGCACCACCCCCACCGCCGCCCCTCGGGCGGGATCCTGCCCCAGCAGCCCCCGCACCCACTGCTCCGGCCCGAATCGCTTCAGCATGGTCCGGTGGGCGCCGCGGACCCGCACCACCTCGTCCGCCTCCTCCCACAGGGCTGACTCCACCGGCACCGCCCCATCCCCGACCTGCTTGAGAAGCCCCTCGACCGTCTCCGCCAGCCGCTCGCCGCCGATGCGGCCCAGGAACTGGCGCCCCGAGTCATCGAGCGGCGCCACCGCGGCGACGATCAGCACGATCTCCACCCCCTCGGGCCGCTCCCGGGCGTTCAGCTCTTCGAGGTACGCAGAGCCCGGTCTGATATCCCGCCCCGCCTCGCCGCGACCGTCGACAAGGGGCGCCAGCAAGCTCTTCTCGTCACGATCGTCCCAGGTCAGCCAGCGCTCGGTGTGCTCGCGCCACTCACCGAAGATCCGCAGCGTCGCCATCGAAGATCCCTTGTTCGGCGTCCCCACCTTCACCAGCCGATGCACATCCGGCAGATCCTCGTGGCCGCGGGCGGCGCCGTTGTAGATCGCCTCGTTGCTCAGCGCGTCCCGCGCCACCAGGCCGCCCATCGAGTGACCCACCAGTTCGACACTCTGCACGCCCGCCTCGCGCGCCCGGCGCAACGACTCGCCGAGCAGCAGCGCCGAATCCGCGATCGGCTGGTCATTCGGGTAGTCGAACCGCGCCACGCGCCATCCGGCCCGGCGCAGGTCGATGGCCAACTCGTCCCAGACGCTGCCGGGCTCATCGAGGCCGTGGATCAGCACCACGAGGCGGCCCGGCGCCGGGGCGTCGGGGTCGTCGGTTGTCAGGGGAAACCATGACAGCGCCGTGTCGTCCTCATCATCGACGCGCGCCAGCAGGCGAATGCCGGTGCGCGCATCCAGCACGTCTTCGGCCCGCTCGATCATCCGCCCCCACCAGCCGAGGCGTTCGTCGTCCTCACCATCCTGCGCCAGCGCAAAGCATGGGCAGCACAAGGCTGGCAATCCCACAATCGCCGCGAAATACCGATATGCACGTGACTTCCGCATGGCTCCCTCGCTCGCGCCTCTATGGTTGGGGCAGGCGCCCCGACGCCGGCGGCCGGGAGTGAGTCTATCCCCCGGGACACGCTCCGTCGTCGATCCACGCGCAATCGCGGCTTCGGGAGCCATACAGTTACAGGTCGCCAAGAGTCACCCGGCGCCGGGCGGCGCCACACCGCACAGGGCTTCACCTCCATGATCAAGAAACTGCTTCTCACCCTCGCAATTCTCGTGCTGCTCGCTGCGCTCGGCGCCGGCGCCTTCGTGTACATGTTCTTCAAGGGTCAGCCGGGCATCGGGAATTGGGTCGCCCAGCAGGTGGTGAACATCGCCAACACCTACCTGGTGCCGCAGATCACGTTCGAGAGTTTCGCCTATGACCATCCGGGTCGCCTGACATTGAACAATGTCGTGCTCACCGCGCCCGCGGGCGAGCGCGTCATCGAAATGCCCGCCCTGCGCGTGCAGCTCGCCGAGATTCCGCGCCGAGGCCAGCCCATCGTGATCGAGAGCATCGAGGTCGACCGCGGGAACCTTCACCTCATCCAGTCGCGGCGGGAGGATGGCGCCATCGAATTCGCGGGGCTCGTGCCCGCCGTGCGCACCGATCGTGTGCGCCAGCAGGATGAACTCACCGAGGATGTGCGCCTGAGCAACGTTCTCCAGATGCGCAAGATCGTGATCAGGGATGGCGCCCTGACCTACGACGCCGGCGCCGGCCATCCGCCCATGTCCATACCAGGACTGACGCTCGATCTCGACATCGAGCCCATCACCGATGGTGAAGAAGCGGGCTGGTACGGGGTCAGCACCAGCGCGGAGCGGCGCCCGATCTGGAACATGGATGTGGACGGACGCATCAACCTCGACACCTTTGTCGCGGAGATCGCGAGCCTGAACTTCAAGGTTGATCTCCATGAAGAGGGATACGTCGCGCTGCCGCCGCAGATCCAGAGCATCCTGCGCCAGCATGACATCCAGGGCGATCTGTCCGCCAGCGGGCGCGGCCGCATTCCCCTGACGGACCCGACCAACGCCTCGCTCAGCATGGACATCAAACTCTCGAACATCAACGCGGCGTTCGGTGAGGGACGTCTGCCCATCCAGAGGGGAGAAATGCTCGTCGAGGTGGCTGAGGGGCTCGCCAACATCGGGCCGATCGAGATGCGCATGCTCAACGGCATGCTGGAGGCCGGCGTCGAAGTCGAACTGAACAAGCCCGGCATGCCAACACAGGCGAACTGGAGGATTCGCGACTTCCAGATGCAAGATGCGCTGCGCACGCAGGCGCCCGAGGGACAGCCGCCGCGGATCGCGGGCGTGCTCGCCTGCGATGGCCAGGCGTCGCTTCTCCTGGCCGACCCGTTCGAGCAGCTCACGGGCCAGGGCAAGCTCACCGTGGCCAATGGTCGACTGGTGCTGCTGCCCATCATCAACGAGATCGCCGCGGCGATGAACCTGCTCGATCGCGTGCAGGGCGCCGTTTCGCTGCGCGACACCGCCACCGCCGAATTCCACCTCACGCCCGAGTCCATTGACGTGCGCTCCTTCGAGGTCGTCTCGCAGGTCGTCGCCGCCCGCGGTTCGGGGAATATCTTTTACGACGGAAGGCTTGATCTTATCGTCAACGCCGGACCCCTCGAGCGCATTCAGGGCCTGCTGGGACAGGTCGGCGGCATCCTCGGACGCATCACCGATCAACTCGTCCGCTACCGCGTCCGCGGCACCATCGGCGACCCGAGCGTGAGCATGCAGCCGCTGCGCATCGGGTCGTAAGCAGCGATGTGATGATTCAGTTCAGCGAACCGGGGCGTCCACGCCCCGATTCTGCAAATACGATTCAGCGAGCCGGGGCGTCCCGCCCCGATTCTGCAATTGCATCAACGCCCCGGCGCCAGACAGAAGTCGTCAGGCGTGAACCGGATCTGTTCTTCCGAACGTCTGCATCTGATCGCTCCCCGCGATGTCGCCTCGCGGATGTTCGTCGGGGCGGGGACGCCCCGGCTCGCGAGGTGTCAACAGATCACGCCTGAACGCCCCGGCTCGCGTGGTGTCAATGGATCACGCCTGGAAGCTGGACCCGCAGCCGCAGGACGCGGTGGCGTTGGGGTTGTTGAAGACGAAGCCGCGGCCCATCACCTCGTCCTTGAAGTCGATGGTGACTCCATTGAGATAGAGGTAGCTCTTGGGATCGCAGATCACCTTGACGCCGTGCTGATCGAAGAGCTCGTCGTGCTCCTTCTCGCTCTCAGTGAGATCGAGAATGTAGCTGAAACCGGAGCACCCGCCGCCCTTGACGCCGACGCGCAGGCGCACCTTGTCGGAGTCCAGCTCCTGCTGGTCAATGATGGTCTTGATCTCGCGGGCTGCGGTCTCTGAGAGTGTGATGGCCATTCGTAAAACTACTCCTGGGAAGTTCTGAGTGCTGAGTGCTGGGTGCTGAGTGAGTTCCGAGTGCCGAGTTCCGAGTTCCGAGTTCCGAGTGTCGGGTTTGGGCGCCGGGTGTCGGTGTGGAGACATGCTCAACTCGCCGAATCCAGCATTCCGCATCTCCCCGACTATACGCCCTGATCGGGCATCATTCGCAGTTCGTCCCGCAGGATCGACGCCAGCTCGTAGTTCTCCTGCTCCAGGGCCTTCTTGAGGCGGTCCCGGAGCTCGCTGCGGGGGCTGACGGGCAGTTTGGGGGCCAGGGCGTCGCGCATGCCCTGCAGGAGCTGCACTTCGGCCGACTGGTCAAACTGGTCCGGGGAACCTGCCTCCTCGAAGTGGCCTCGGATTCGCTCCAGGGCCTCGTCGATCGCCAGCATGGCGGCCTTGGGCTCCTTGTCCTTGATTGCCTGGCTGGCCAGGGCCCGCGCCCGCATCATGGTGATGTAGGGCCGGAACTGCTCCAAGGCGGTGCGGTCCTCCTCGGTCTGGCCGTGCTGGGCGCAAAGATCCAGAGCCCGCAGGTTCCGCGAGGTGTCACGGATCACGCCCTCGTAGTCCTCAAGGATGAAGAGGGCGACGTAGCGGTGGTAGTACTGGGCCGCCTCCTCGCGGATGGAGCGGCACGCCTCCGGGTCCAGGGCGAATGCATCGGGCTCGCCCCCCTCGCCCATGTGCTCGTCCAGGTGGGCCTCGTACAGCTCCAGCAGGCTCTCGAACCCCTCGGGCCGCTGGCCGTCGGGGCGGCCCTCGACCTCCATCTGCAGGATTCCGAGGTCGAGGCGGAGCTGAATCTTGGAGCGGCCGTCCTCGCCCTCGATGATGCGCACCGAGAGCTGGCCCGGTTCATAGGGCCATTCCCGCAGCAGACTGGTCAGATCGTGCGACATCGGTCCGTGACAGCCTCCTCGCGTCTTTCGCTCCATGTCAGGACTATAGCCGGGTTCCCAGACCTGCCCCGGCGGGGCCCGCCGCCGATATCCAGCCCGGGAACCTGTCCGGACCCCTTCGCATCGGCCGATCACGCCCCAGCCTCAAGCGGAGGGAACCGCCCGCCGATCTTGGACGAACAGTTCGATGAGCAGGCGTACAGGCGAACGTCCCAAAATCCAGCATTGTCTGGGATCGACCCATGTCCGGTCGAGACGCTCGCGCATGGCGACGGTGAATCCCACCGGCGCGACCTGGGCGCCCGCTGCCGAACTCCGCGGCCGGAGGACGGAGGGAGTCACGGGTTCATGCGCAGGTCATACGCCAAATCCGATCTCGACGCCTACATGCGCGAGATCAACCGCGTCGACATGCTCACTCCCGAGGAGGAGAAGGAGCTCGGCTGGCGCGTCATCAACGACAACTGCCCCGAGGCCCGCGAGCGCATGGTCCGCGCCAACCTCCGCCTCGTCATCTCCATCGCCAAGCGCTACACCAACCGCGGCCTCTCTCTCTCCGACCTGATCGAAGAAGGCAACATCGGCCTCATCCGCGCCGTCGAGGGCTTCGACCCCGCCCAGGGCGCCCGCTTCAGCACCTACGGCTCGTGGTGGATCAAACAATCCATCAAGCGGGCCCTGATCAACGCCGTGCAACCGATCCACATCCCCGCCTACATGGTCGAACTCATCGCGCGCTGGAAACAGGCCAGCCGCGACCTGGAGCGTCAGAACGGACGCCAGCCCTCCAGCCAGGAGCTGGCGGAAGTGATGAACATCCCGCTCAAGAAGGTTCGCATCATCCGCAAGGCGGTGAAGGCCTTCCACTCGCCCACGCAGGCGCCCATCGGCGAGGACGGCGAGGTGATGAACCTCTCCGGAAGCCTCGCCGATCCCCGCGGCTCCACGCCGGAAGAGGAAGTGCTGCTGCAGGATGAACTGGACACCATCCAGCGCCTGCTCGAAACCATCGACGACCGCGAGGGCGCCGTCCTGCAGATGCGCTTCGGCCTCGACGGCGAAGAGCCCAAGACGCTCAAGCAGATCGGCGAGGAAATCGGCGTCACACGCGAACGTGTGCGCCAGATCGAGCTCGAAGCCCTGCGCAAGCTCAACAAACGCCTCAGCGACGACAAGCCCAGCCGCTTCTTCAAGAAGACCGAAGGGGAAGAAGCGGACAGCGACGCCGGCGCCTCGAAGCGCCGGCGCGAGCCGCCCGATTCACCCTTCGTCCGCGCGGCGGGATAGTCGTTGCGCCGCCAGGCTCAGGGGCAGGGCCCCCAGTTGCCGAGAAGCGTCGCCAGGTTCGATGCGCCGATCATGGTCGTGCCGCCGCAATCAAACGCAGATTCGCACGCGGAGGATGTCGAGCCCCAACATCCCAGCAGCGTCGCCAGATCGCCGCCGCCCACGCTTCCGGAGCCGGTGAGGTCGCAGGGACACGGCGCGCCGGCACCGTTGAACTCGATCGAAACATCGTCGAGCAACATCACCATCTCGTTGCCCATCCCCTCGCCTCGGTAGCAGAAACGGAGCAATGTCGGACCGAAGTCCGGATCAGGGTCAATCGGCAGCGACACGGGCGAATCCCCATTCACGGAGGCCGAGACCTCCATCGCGCCGAAGCTCAGGGCCAGCTCGATGCGCACCCATTGCCCGATCGCCGTGGCGCCGGAGAGCGGGTACAGCGAGGTCGAAGCGTCCGGACCGCCGATCCCGGTGACCACCAGATTCGCCCCGGCGTCGTCAAACTCGACTCCCCAGGCGTTCGTGAACCCGGAGTCGCCGACGTGCTGGATCGTCAGCCGCGGCTTCACCGCCGACCCGCCGGGAGGCGTCGTCTCAAGATTCACGTAGAAAGTCCAGGTGTAATCCTCCTCCGCCGGCGCGACGATGGGCAGGCTGTAGAAGCGATTCTGCACATCGCCCGGATCGCGGTCGCGGATCCGGAGCCAGCGCGTCGACGTCGAGCCCGGCCTCGGGCCCACGACGCCCTGAGCGTCATTCACAACGCGCACTGAGAAGCGACCGGGGTCGCTCGAATTCACGATGAACCAGCCATCAATCGCCTCGACCTCCTGTCCGAGCGGCACAGACTCGAAATCCTGCAGGCCGCCGGGATACTCGAGAGAGGACGGGATCGAGCCCGCATTCGTCATGAAGGGCGCCCCGAGCGAGGGAAGCTCGTTGGTGAACCAGTCCACGGGTGTGAATCCGAACTCCTCCCACACCAGCGTCATTCCCGCAGGCGGCGAGGCAGTGAACGCCGCACCGCTCGGCCAGAGACCCGCCGTCGAAGCCAGCCCGGTGCGCCCCACATTGGCCTGCGGCCCGTACTTGAGCCCATGCACGATGTTCGCCGCCTGGTTGAACGGAGTCTGGGAATACAGCCACAGGTCGGAATCGGTGTTGTTCAGGCTCGTGACCGCGAAGACCCTGCGCTCGCCTGCGTCGAAGGATGTTCCCGACGGGATGACTGACTGGTAGTTGAACCGATGACAGAACGGGTGATTCGAGCCGGTCGTGAAAGCGGGACCCGTGTTCAAAATCTCGACCATGTTGCCCGACGGACTCACCTCAGTGATGCGCAGGTTCGCCACCTGCGCATACGTGGTGGAGCACGCAAGAAGCCCCGACAGGGCGCAGCCCGTCGCCAATGAACGCGCGATGCTTGACATGTCTGGATCCTCTCTCACTTCTCTGTCCGGCGCCGAAGTGGCAATCTTCGTCACACGCTCAGGACACAGAATGATACTTTTCGAGGGTCGCTGGTCATATTGAAAAACCGTGACCCTCCGGTGAAAATCTCGCGATCCCCGAGTCCGTTTTCCCGATCCTGTCGCCCCGACCCTGAGTGGCAGCCCCCGGGCCACCCGGCGACGCCGCCACGTTGACCGAGACGCTTTCGGATGAATATTGAGAACGCAAGCCTCTCTCAGACAGATGCTTCGAACGCTTCGGGCCTGAGCCTCGGACCTGAGTGGCGACGAGGCGTCATGGCCATCCCGCCGGAGATGAAGCCGCATGAGAGGCCGGATCTTCCCTGAACTGCCGGGCGAAGCCGCCCCGGCGTCCTGTCGACCGATCAGGCGCGTTCCTCTATGCCGCCGGCTGCTTCTTCGGCGCCTTGTAGAACGGCAGCGCCGTCGCCATCGCCTCCAGCCGCGCCCGGCCCGCATCCACCTCCAGCGCCGTCCCCGGCTCGCACAGGGCCGAGTCCACCATCGCCATTGCGATCGGGCGCTCCAGCGTCGGGCTCAAACAAGCGCTGGTCACCACGCCCACCTGCTTCTCGCCCTGCATCACCGGCATGTCGGCCCGGGCGGTGCGCCGGCCCTCGATGAGCAGGCCTGTCAGCTTGCGCGGCAGGCCGTTCTTCTGCGCTTCGCGCAGTGCGTCAAGCCCGATGAAGGCCTCGCCCCGTTCGTCCTGGTCCTTGTCCATGGTGATGGCGAAGTCCACGCCGCAGGCGAGGGCGTTGATGTCCTCGCCCAGCTCGTGGCCATACAGCGGCATGCCCGCCTCCATGCGCAGCGTGTCGCGGGCGCCGAGGCCGATGGGGCGGATGGCGCCCTGCGGATCATCCAGGTCGATTCCCTTCTTGATCAGCTTCATCACCATCTCGACCTTGTCCGCCGGCATCATCACCTCGACGCCGTCCTCGCCCGTGTAACCCGTGCGGCTGACGATCAGCTTCATGATCAGCAGGTTCTTCACCGTGAAGCGATACCGCTTGAGCGTCGGGATCTCGGTGCTGAAGTTGCCGATGCGCTCCATCACCGCGGGGCCCTGGATGGCCACCATGCCGGTCTTCATGGTCTGGTCGTCGATTGTGACCTTGAACTCGCTCGCCGCCCGCACATCCTCGAAGTGCCCGAGCAGCTTCTCGCGGTTGCTGGCGTTGACGACCATGAGAAATTCGTCGTCGTCCATGCGGTAGACCAGCACATCGTCGCGCACGCCGCCGGTTTCGTTGCACACCAGCGAATAGCGGCACTGGCCCTGCTGCATGTCGCTGAGGCGGCGCGTGCAGAGCTTCTCCAGCAGCCGCCGCGCATGGCGCCCGCGAAATCGCACCCGCCCCATGTGCGAGACGTCGAACAGGCCGCCGGATGAGCGCACCTGCCGGTGTTCCTCAACGATGCCGGTGTAGAGGATGGGCATCTCCCAGCCCGCGAAGTCCACCATCTTGGCGCTGTGGCGGACGTGGAACTGATGAAACGGCGTGCGCAGCAAGGGGAGCCTCCTCAATCCATCTGTTTCCGCGGCGGGGCCGCGTCGAGAGCGAACCCCCAACATACCCGCGCCAAGGGCCCCCCGCCCGAGCAGCCCGCCCGGGCCCCGCCGGCCGATCCAACGGCCTCAAACACCCCACGGCATGTTGTCGATCAGGCGCACCCCGCCCACGACGCCCGCCGCCAGCGCCCGCGCCGGCCGACCGGGGCGCACCGCCTCCAGCGTGGCGGCGTCGCGAACCGCGGCGTATTCCACCTCCACCCCGCCGACCTCCATCATGCGGCGCATCGCCCGCTCGGCGGCGGGCGGGTCGGTCTCGACCTGCGCCGCCTCCAGGCCGCGCCAGATCGACAGCCCCCGACGACGCGCATCGGCCGACAGCAGCGCGTTGCGGCTGCTCAGCGCCATGCCGTCCGCCTCGCGCACCGTCGGGCAGGGCTCGATCTCAATCTTCCCGCCGGCGCGCTCCACCATCGCGCGGATCACGCAGAGCTGCTGCCAGTCCTTCTCGCCGAAGACCGCGGCCCGCGGCCTGGTCAGCTCGAACAGTCGCGACACTACCGCGCACACGCCGGCGAAGTGGCCCGGACGGAAGCGGTCCTCCAGCCCCGGCGCGGTGGCGACGCGCGGCAGGGCGGACTCCGGCGCCGATTCGACGCCGCGGGGATACACCGCGCCGACATCCGGCGCGAACAGGCACGCCACGCCCGCGGCTTCGCACTTGCGGGCGTCGTCCTCCAGCGAGCGCGGGTAGCGCTCGAAGTCGGATGGATCGTTGAACTGGGTGGGATTGACAAAGAGGCTCACGACAATGTCGCCGCCGCCTTCACCGGCCAGCGCCGCCGCCCGCTCGATCAGCGCCATGTGCCCTGCGTGCAGCGCCCCCATGGTCGGGACGAGGACGCCGCCGGAGAAATCCGCCAGCCCGGACGCATCGCGCACGATCTGCATGAGGAGCAAGGCTGATGGGGTCGGGCGACGGCGTCAAGCGGGAGGGGCAGAGGATGCAGTGGGCTGTGGGCAGCAGGCGACAGGATCGTTTGCGAGCGCCTGCACGCTGCGCAGGATGTCGAGCTGCTCCTGGAGCTGCATGGCGCCGGTGTCGGTGTGGTCGAAATCGAGATCCGACCCCGACCCGGAATCCGTCGGGTCCGCGTAGTCGGTGATCTTGGTGATCTCATTGGCGAAGTTGTGCTCGCGCTCCTGGAGGGAGTCGTTGGCGCCGCCGAAGGCGCCGTCGCCGTTCACATCCTTCTCGAACTCGCCCCAGTTCCCGAGCATGTCCAACGTCTAACACTCACCCCAGCGAGCTAGCATTCAAGATCATTAAGTACGCTTGTGACACTGAGAGCATCAATCTTGATCGGCTTCCTGATAACCACACTCGGAACACGGATGTCCGCGCGGTGTTCCAGAGAGATTATACGCACACTTCACACATCTCACTCGACACTTTCTGATGCTACGAATAATTCCCCTATGCGTCGCAATCACGCAAAAAGAAAGGGAGCAGAGAAATACAGCCGTGACCGCAGAGTTAATAATAAATGGGATTGCATGAAAGCGAAGTGGAATTGTCCTTGCGTTACGATCGCCTGCTCTCCATCCCCCTATCAACACTGTTTTGTCACTTCGAAAATCCCCCCACTCATGCCAGCTCATCCAACGAAATGGAAACCCGTACGCCCTCTCAATCGTCACAATCTCACCAGGCACGAACTGCCTTCGCATAGAATCAACGTGCCACATCGCCCAACCGGGCGGCTCTGAAGTTGTGTCTATGATGGGACTGAGCTTTCTCCCAAACGCATCTGTGTCACTTGGGTGAATATTACATTGTTCCGAAAGTTTCAAATGCGACATCGACCATATGCAATCAATACTCGAGTTGCGGTAGTACTTGAATGCCAAGTGCCGCCTCTCGTCGACAACGCTTGTAAATACTATGACTACCTGTAGAGCCGCGCTTAGCCCCAACGCTAAAGCGATCGCAACACACACTCGGTTACAATGACCAAATGTTGACAACTTTCGCATACTATGCAATGCTTTCAACAATGTGCCAGTGGAGAGATATTGTTTCTATGGAATTCACAAACTCCCTCCGATCGACTCGGGTAGTTCAATTTCATAATGCGATTGCAACTGTTGCGATTCATAGCTCTCGCCACCAAATGATTTTAATCGTCTCGCACCCGCCGCCTGCGGGGCCTGCCTGCTCCTTATCGGTAAATCCACAATTATTGCGAGCAGCCACCGACGCCGATCAAAGGGTTTGCGATGAAACACGTATTGCAATAGCGTAGACAATTCTGCCATGTTTCATCAACGTATTCCGACCAACCAGAATCCTCTCGCCTAGGAAATGCGTTGCACGCTATTCTGAACCAATTAGGAGGCGTGCCAGGAGGGCCCTCGTCATCATAAATGCAATCAATCTCCTTTCTATATGATAGGCATTCATCGCATGCCGATGACATTGGTGGCTCCAATCCACACCTTGAAAGATGGTCCAGCTCGTGAGCCTCTACACATCGGATTGTCTTTGCTCTTTCGTTTTGACTGGACAGTGGGAATCGCCATTGAATGTTTCCAGTGCATACACAGCACCGTGGTCCCCATTGCGTTTCGCAGTGATTTCCGCCGAGATCGTCTCGGGACTCGTTACAGGTCTGGTTGCACCAAGATCCTGCGGCAGTTGGATGCGTGTCCTTGACACAACTGCCTCCTACATTCCTCCCAATCTGTAATCCATTGCGGTTTGTGCGTATTTCATATTTGTGTGTGTAATAGGAAACTATGAATAATGCGTCGACGGACTGAATAGATCGACCAAGTGCGGTCGAGAGGTACAGTTGAGAAGCATAGCTATTTCCTATAATTTGGTCCGCAAGCGTGCTTGCGTGGCCAACTGCTGAGTCCGCCCCTCCGCCGCCGGCGTCCGCATCGCTCACCATCCCATCCGGCAGCGCCGCGGCGGCGGCCGCGGTGATGGCGTTGATGTCGGTTGAGTCCACCACCCCGTCGCGGTTCACATCCGCGTCCACGTTGTAGCCAGCATCCGCGATCGTCTCGTTCAGGGCGTCGTTCGCGAGTGAGACGTCCGAAGTGGGGTCGCCGGAGTCCGTCGTCACAGCGCCGTCGCCATTCACATCATGGGCCCAGTGGTGGCGGGCCACGCCATAGGGGGTGTAGCTGACACGCTCGGCCAGAGCGCCGGTGTGCGTCACCAGCGCCACCGGGCTGAAGAGGGCGTCGGTCAGGTAGTAGTGCAGCGTCTCCCAGGTCGTGTTGGGGTCGTCGTTGCCCAGGTTCGTGCTCTGGCGGCGGAGGATCGCGTCGTCCACATACCGCGGCCCCCAGATTTGCTGGGCGATGCGGTCGATTCCCGGGTTCTCGTCGAGATCGTCGTCGATCCACTCCTCGACGATCCGCCAGCGCGAGTCGTAGAGCATGACGCGCTCCTGCGTCAGCGTGCCGTCCGGCGACTCCTGCATGTCGGCGCGCTTCACCACACGCCAGTTCAGCCCGTTGTATTCGTACTCGGCGCGCAGCTCGACGCCGAACTCGACACGGACCAGCCGCTGCCAGGCGTCGTGCGTGTACGCCAACACCTTTATCTGCCGGAAAACGTCGAGCTGCTCCTGCTCGGCCATCGCGCCTGTGTCGGTGTAGCCGAACTCCAGATCATCCCCCGTCGCCGGGTTCGTCGGGTCGGCGTAGTCGGTGATCTTCGTGATCTCGTTGGCGAAGTTGTGCTCGCGCTCCTGGAGCGAGTCGTTGACGCCGCCGAAGGCGCCGTCGCCGTCCAGGTCCTTCTCGAATTCGCCCCAGTTCCCGAGCATGTCCAGGCTCCACCTCTCGCCGCCCGGCCCATCCGCCCACGACCCGTCCCGCACGCCGCGGCGGGCCTCGATCAGGCGGTTCAACCCATCATACGCGTACTCCCAGTCGCGGTTCTCGCGGCTCGCGCCGGGCCTCGCGTCGTACATGTGCGTGCGATTGCCCATCTTGTCATAGCCGTAGGCCAGGGCCACGATGGGCGGGATGTT
Organism: Phycisphaeraceae bacterium; assembly: GCA_007693965.1. Classification (GTDB taxonomy): domain Bacteria; phylum Planctomycetota; class Phycisphaerae; order Phycisphaerales; family UBA1924; genus RECQ01. Next base: position 43,781 of record RECQ01000049.1, read on the forward strand.
GGGGACGGTGGTGTCCGTTGAGTGCGTGGTCAGGGCCCCGTCCACCCAGCTCTGCCGCGCGATGCGGCCGAAGCGGTCGTAGCCGTTCAGGCCCGGCAAGTTGTGGGCGCGGTCGGGACAAGAGCATTTGATTGCTTGCGCCGAGAAGGCGAAAATATTTTAATATCATTAGCATTTGACTTCGACATAATTCTTTCGAATGCGTCGCCGACTTCGTCGTCACAGTATATCATCCGCAGGCGCGGCGACTGAAGCAGGACATACATCGCACATCTGTCAACAACGCAGTTGTTGATCGCAATTTCCCTTGTCTTGGTTTCGATAACTGCCGACGCTACCGATGCTGTGATGTGGTGACCAGACAGACCGAGGTGATGAAGCGATATGTTGAATCGCTGACTCCGTATGGCGTCTACCAGTATCACCTCCTCGATTTCGCCTATATATTTTGTTCCCAAAGATACTTCCGAAGATCCAAGCGGCCAGCCGGGGGCAGGTAGGTACCATCCTCCAAGATTTCTAACATGCCCAATAGATAAATGATGGGTTGCCGCCAAGTAGATCGCCGGAGCAGATAAGAATCCAACAAATATAATGCATAAAACCACGAGAACTCTAGTTCTGCTGCTACAACATCTTTGACTCATCATAATATCCGTCTAATGGGCCAGTGGTGAATTGAGCGCTATGGGCATGGTGATCTGATGGGGGTTCCATACGTGAACGGGGAGGGAGCGCATGAATACCCGCTCAAGTATCCGGGACAATCCCAACCAATCGGTTTTGAGAATATTCCGGTCGACCAAGGAATTCCAATGCCACACTTATCAGTCACACATCTGAGGTGCCAGTTGCTGTTGGCGCACAATGTGTCTCTTGGGATATTCATACCATTCCAACGGTCGTGCTCGGTGCGTAAACAATCGCATGTGCTGTCAGAGAATTCGCAGTTTTGTTCGGTGTAAAAACTACCCTCGTGAGGATTGTCCGGATCGTATTCTCGTATTTTTGGCAGGTGAGTGCTCCCTCCGCTGCCATCGTATAAAAAGCAACCGGTGTCATCACAAAATGTTAATCCACAATGAGTCCCGAGCCCGAAGGCCACCCACTTGCATCGTACACCGATGCAACACAGTAGTCCGGAAGGATCTATCCGTGTGGTTGGCGAAGATCGAGCATATTGCATGGCGTTCAACGTGTCAGCTTGGTTGAGTTGAGTGGCGGTTTGAAGAAAACTTTGGATTGCCGAATTTTGCCCTCTCAGCAATGGGTCATACTGCATCCATCTTCCGAGCTCATGCGACAGTGTCCGATGCCTCACAAGGCTCTTCTTCGTCTCCGCATTGAACACATACCCCGCCAGCGTCAGCGGCGAGTCCGCCCCGCCGCCGCCGGCGTCCGCGTCGCTCACCAGCCCGTCCGGCAGCGCCGCCGCGGCGGCCGCGGTGATGGCGTTGACGTCCGTCGAGTTCACCACGCCGTCGCGGTTCACATCCGCGTCAACGTTGTAGCCCGCGTCCGCGATCGTCTCGTTCAGGGCGTCGTTCGCGAGTGAGACGTCCGAAGTGGGGTCGCCGGAGTTCGTCGTCACAGCGCCGTCGCCATTCACATCGTGGGCCCAGTGGTGGCGGGCCACGCCGTAGGGCGTGTAGCTGACGCGCTCGGCCAGGGCGCCGGTGTGCGTCACCAGCGCCACAGGGCTGAACAGCGCATCCGTCAGGTAGTAGTGCTGCGCCTCCCAGGTGGTGTTGGGGTCGTCGTTGCCCAGGTTCGTGCTCTGGCGGCGGAGGATGGCGTCGTCCACATACCGCGGCCCCCACACCTGCTGGGCGATGCGGTCGATCCCCGGGTTCTCATCCAGATCGTCGTCGATCCACTCCTCGACGATCCGCCAGTTCTTGTCGTAGAGCATGACGCGCTCCTGCGTCAGCGTCCCGTCCGGCGACTCCTGCATGTCGGCCCGCTTCACCACACGCCAGTTCAGCCCGTTGTACTCATACTCCGCCCGCACATCGAGCCCGAACTCGACCTTCACCAGACGCTGCCAGGCGTCGTGCGTGTACTTGAGCACTTGCATGCTGCGCATCCCCATTGCCCATTCCCCATTGCCCATTGCCTTCCCCTACCTCGGCAGATCCGCCTCGCCCAGCAGGCGGAAGTTTTTCTTCCGCAAAATCTGGCCGGCGAAGACGATGTCGTCGACGGCGATGGCGATGGTGGGCGTGCCGTTGGGGCGGAGCATGAGCGGATAGGCGAAGTGAATATTCAGCTCGGCGGCGAGCAGACACAGGCACAGACTCTCCAGCGTGTGCCCGTTCACCAGCTCGACGACCAGCACATCCATCTCGCCGAAGGCCAGCCCCCGGCCGCGAAGGGCGCGTTTGGTCTCGTCGCAACCGTTGGTGATGAGGCGCACCACAGCGTGGTCCGACGCCTCGTGCACACTGATCGCGCAGATGCGCGAAGTGGTGTGGTTGTCCAGCGTCTCCACCAGGTCGAGCAGTTTGCCGACGCGGTTGTCGAGGAACACGCTGAACTGCGTCACGCTGGGCGGTGCGTAGTCCCTGGCTGTTTCAAGCGGATACGAAGCCTGGCTCATCAAACTCCCTCGGGCCCGGATTCCATGCCCGGAAGCGCGGCGACACGGGCACGGCCCGTGACGCGGTCAATCCATCGCGCGAAGCAACGCAGCGCCCCCGGACGCACCCGCATGGCCGACAGATGGAGGAGAAATCGGCACGAGGCGGATGCGGATTCAACGATGGCCCAAACCCCATTATCACACCCAACGGCCGGGTTACAAGCTTTTCTCGCCCGTTTTGCTTCATCTTCCCACAACCCACGCCGCCCCGCCCCCCCCGCCGCCCCACCCCGCCAACAAAGAAAGACCCTATAAACACTCACCC